>NZ_CP043925.1:2742984-3428730 GCF_009914335.1 Proteus columbae | reverse complement strand
CGTGCCCAGATCGGGCTCAACAAAGGCGAAGCTCATCATGCGCTGAAGCGGGCAATCAGCTTCCACCGCCGCGGTGAAATCCGCGACCGTTCCGCCGAAGGCCAGCATTACCGCATCGCCGGCATGAATCTGCTCGCCGCCATCATCATCTTCTGGAACACCATGAAGCTCGGCGAGGTCGTTGCAAACCAGAAACGCGATGGAAAGCTGCTATCGCCCGATCTCTTGGCCCATGTTTCGCCGCTCGGATGGGAACACATCAATCTCACCGGAGAATATCGCTGGCCAAAGCCTTAGCGTAGGATTCCGCCCCCTCCCGCAAACGACCCCATTCTTCCTATACGTTGTTCAGAATAACATTGTTCCGCCAACAATCAATTCGGTAGATATTGAACCTGAATATAGGGATATATTTAACTTGACGTTACACCAATCACAACAACGGCAAGTGAATTACGCAATGAGTAATACTTTTGGTTTTGGCGGACACATTGCCACAAGTATTTTTAAAAAATATGCTGAATAGAGAGTAGGTGCTAACTTCGGTTTGCTCGTGTTGGCGCTAAATCGAAAGTTCAAGTATCCCAACATGTTCCTTCGTATAGAAGTTAAAAGTTGGCAATTATCGTAGAACAACCTACAGACAACACCAATATGTAACCGATAAATAATTACAAAATATGACCGACAGAGTAAACATCATCAATAACTACATCGATGGATACAACCAATTTGATATCAAAAAAATGGTTGCAGACCTTGACGATAATATTGTTTTTGAAAACATTCAAAATAATGATATAAGTTTATCGCTGAAAGGGTTAACAGCGTTTAAACAACAGGCAGAAACAGCAAAAACATACTTTGCAAAGAGAACACAGACAGTTAAATCGTTTAGGCATTTTGACA
This sequence comes from Proteus columbae, assembly GCF_009914335.1. NCBI lineage: Bacteria > Pseudomonadati > Pseudomonadota > Gammaproteobacteria > Enterobacterales > Morganellaceae > Proteus > Proteus columbae. The sequence goes on along the minus strand of NZ_CP043925.1, from coordinate 3,427,821 downwards.
ACAGCACTGAAATAGAAATTGATTATACAGCAATTTTAGCAATTGACTTTCCGAACGGCTTAAAAAAAGGGCAAAAGCTAAAGTTATCAGGAAAATCCGTGTTTGAATTTAAAAAAAACAAAGTGATTAAATTGACAGACATTAGTTGACATTAAAACCAGCGAACAAGAATATGACTTTACTAAAACATAAAAAAATTACAATAATTGGTGCCGGGCCTGTTGGATTAACAATGGCGAGATTGTTACAGCAAAACGGCGTGGACATTACAGTTTACGAGAGAGACAAAGACCAAGATGCAAGGATTTTTGGTGGGACACTTGATCTGCACAGGGATTCGGGACAGGAAGCAATGAAAAGAGCGGGATTGTTACAAACTTATTATGACTTAGCTTTACCAATGGGTGTAAATATTGTTGATGAAAAGGGCAATATTTTAACCACAAAAAATGTAAGACCCGAAAATCGTTTTGACAATCCTGAAATAAACAGAAATGACTTAAGGACTATCCTATTAAATAGTTTACAAAATGATACCGTCATTTGGGATAGAAAACTTGTTACCCTTGAACCTGATAAGGAGAAGTGGATACTAACTTTTGAGGATAAATCGAGTGAAACAGCAGATCTGGTTATTATTGCCAATGGTGGAATGTCTAAAGTAAGAAAATTTGTTACCGACACGGAAGTTGAAGAAACAGGTACTTTCAATATACAAGCCGATATTCATCAACCGGAGGTGAACTGTCCTGGATTTTTTCAGCTTTGCAATGGAAACCGGCTAATGGCTGCTCATCAAGGTAATTTATTATTTGCGAATCCTAATAATAATGGTGCATTGCATTTTGGAATAAGTTTTAAAACACCTGATGAATGGAAAAGCAAAACGCGGGTAGATTTTCAAGACAGAAATAGTGTCGTTGATTTTCTCCTGAAAAAATTTTCCGATTGGGACGAACGCTACAAAGAACTGATTCGTTTGACATCATCTTTTGTAGGGTTAGCGACACGAATATTTCCCTTAGATAAGTCTTGGAAAAGTAAGCGTCCATTACCCATAACGATGATTGGAGATGCTGCTCATTTGATGCCTCCTTTTGCAGGACAAGGCGTAAACAGTGGGTTGATGGATGCCTTGATATTGTCGGATAATCTGACCAATGGGAAATTTAACAGCATTGAAGAGGCTATTGAAAATTATGAACAGCAAATGTTTGCTTATGGAAGAGAAGCACAGGCAGAATCAATAATAAACGAAACGGAAATGTTCAGCCTCGACTTTTCTTTCCAAAAACTAATGAATCTATAAAACAGAAAGGCGAGGAAATGAAAGAGAAAATAGTTAAAAAAAACGGAATAAGACTTTTTACCGAAAGTTTTGGATGTGAAAAAGATCCGGCAATACTCTTGATTGCGGGAGCAACGGTATCCATGTTGTATTGGGATGCTGAATTTTGCCAGAAACTATCTGAAAAGGGATTTTTTGTTATTCGCTACGACAATAGGGACGTAGGAAAATCTACTAATTACGAACCGGGTTCAACCCCCTATGATATTGTTGACTTAACCCATGATGCTATTTCAATTTTGGACGGCTATAAAATAGTCAAAGCCAATTTTGTGGGAATTTCACTGGGCGGACTGATTTCTCAAATAGCATCAATAAAATATGCCGACAGGGTAAGTTCAATAACACTAATCTCATCAGGTCCTTGGGGCGACTCAGACCCCACAATTCCTGAAATGGATACGCGTATTTTAGATTTTCACGGAAAAGCTGAAACCGTAGATTGGACAAATGAAGACAGTGTGGCAAATTATTTAATTCAAGGTGCTGAATTGATGAGCGGCAGGAAACAATTTGACAAACAAAGAAGTGAAAAACTGATTAGAGCCGAATTTAAAAGAGCTAATAACTATATAAGTATGTTCAATCATGCGGCACTGCAAGGTGGTGAAGAATACTGGAACAGATTGAGCGAAATCAATCAACCAACCTTAATTGTACACGGAACGGACGATAAAATATGGCATTTTAAGAATTCAGCAGTTTTACTTGAAAAGATAAACGGCTCAAAACTAATAACGCTTGATGGAACCGGACACGAACTACATTTCGAAGATTGGAATAAAATTATTGATGGAATAACGCAACATACAACAAATAACAAAAGAATGAACAAATAGGGTATTATGTATTTCCAAATCAACGGTTTAGAGATTGAAGCTAATATCAATGTGTTATGACGCTCAAGCTGGTGGAGCCGCTGCGCGAGCTGTTTAAAGATGAGGTGCGCAAGATCGGTATGGAGTTAGGTCTGCCCTACGACATGGTTTACCGTCATCCCTTCCCTGGCCCTGGCTTGGGTGTGCGTATTCTTGGCGAAGTAAAAAAAGAATATGCCGACAGGTTGCGCTTGGCTGATGCCATCTTTATCGAAGAGCTGTATGCCGCTGACCTGTATCACAAAACCAGCCAAGCCTTCGCTGTATTCTTGCCAGTGAAGTCGGTTGGCGTAGTGGGCGATGCCCGCCGCTATGAGTATGTGGTGGCATTGCGCGCAGTAGAAACTATCGATTTTATGACAGCGCGCTGGGTACACTTGCCGTATGAGTTTTTAGAAACGGTTTCTAGCCGCATCATTAATGAGATTCCCGGTATTTCGCGGGTAACCTACGATGTTTCCTCAAAGCCGCCGGCAACTATTGAGTGGGAGTGACGGGCACTGGCTGGCAATGTCTAGCAACGGCAGGCATTTCGGCTGAGGGTAAAAGAACTTTCCGCTAAGCGATAGACTGTATGTAAACACAGTATTGCAAGGACGCGGAACATGCCTCATGTGGCGGCCAGGACGGCCAGCCGGGATCGGGATACTGGTCGTTACCAGAGCCACCGACCCGAGCAAACCCTTCTCTATCAGATCGTTGACGAGTATTACCCGGCATTCGCTGCGCTTATGGCAGAGCAGGGAAAGGAATTGCCGGGCTATGTGCAACGGGAATTTGAAGAATTTCTCCAATGCGGGCGGCTGGAGCATGGCTTTCTACGGGTTCGCTGCGAGTCTTGCCACGCCGAGCACCTGGTCGCTTTCAGCTGTAAGCGTCGCGGTTTCTGCCCGAGCTGTGGGGCGCGGCGGATGGCCGAAAGTGCCGCCTTGCTGGTTGATGAAGTACTGCCTGAACAACCCATGCGTCAGTGGGTGTTGAGCTTCCCGTTTCAGCTGCGTTTCCTGTTTGCCAGCCGGCCCGAGATCATGGGGTGGGTGCTGGGCATCGTTTACCGCGTCATTGCCACGCACCTGGTCAAGAAAGCGGGCCATACCCACCAAGTGGCCAAGACGGGCGCGGTCACCCTGATCCAGCGTTTTGGATCGGCGCTCAATCTGAATGTTCACTTCCACATGCTGTTTCTCGACGGTGTGTATGTCGAGCAATCCCACGGCTCAGCGCGTTTCCGCTGGGTCAAGGCGCCGACCAGCCCAGAGCTCACCCAGCTGACGCACACCATCGCCCACCGGGTGGGTCGCTATCTGGAACGGCAAGGCCTGCTGGAACGGGATGTCGAAAACAGCTATCTGGCCTCGGATGCGGTGGATGACGACCCGATGACACCCCTGCTGGGGCACTCGATCACTTACCGTATCGCTGTCGGTTCACAGGCGGGGCGAAAGGTGTTCACTTTGCAAACTCTGCCGACCAGTGGTGATCCGTTCGGTGACGGGATTGGCAAGGTAGCCGGGTCCAGCCTGCACGCCGGCGTGGCGGCCAGGGCCGATGAACGCAAGAAGCTCGAACGGCTGTGCCGGTACATCAGCCGCCCGGCGGTATCCGAGAAGCGGCTGTCGTTAACACGAGGCGGCAACGTGCGCTACCAGCTCAAGACGCCGTACCGGGACGGCACCACGCACGTCATTTTCGAACCATTGGATTTCATTGCAAGGCTGGCCGCCCTGGTACCGAAGCCCAGAGTCAACCTAACCCGCTTCCACGGGGTGTTCGCACCCAACAGTCGGCACCGGGCGTTGGTCACGCCGGCAAAACGGGGCAGGGGCAACAAGGTCAGGGTGGCTGATGAACCGGCAACACCAGCACAACGGCGAGCGTCGATGACATGGGCGCAACGGCTCAAGCGTGTTTTCAATATCGACATCGAGACCTGCAGCGGCTGCGGCGGCGCCATGAAAGTCATCGCCTGCATTGAAGACCCTATAGTGATCAAGCAGATCCTTGATCACCTGAAGCACAAAGCCGAAACCAGCGGGACCAGGGCGTTACCCGAAAGCCGGGCGCCACCGGCTGAGCTGCTCCTGGGTCTGTTTGACTGACGAGCCTGAAGGCCAACGATACCAATCAAAATGCTGCGTTCACAGCGCCGCGGCAGGGATCCGCCGTGCTGGTTGTCGGAAAAGGAGCCGCTAGTGGGAAAGAGGAGGGTAAATTTTCAGCGTTGCTGGCTCCCCGTCAGCCGGATTGGGTTGCATCGCAGGGGTGTCGAAAGAGTCAACTGCGGTCCAAAGCTGTTGGACTTGGGTGAAAAGGGCGTTTATTCTTCCTATACGTTGTCGGCAGCGGGCCAAAAAGGAATACGTCCATGCCCATCGAGGTGAAACCGGCTGTGAGCGCGGGTTCAAGCATATAGCCCGACAGGCGCGTATCCTTGCCGATCACGACACGATGGCGGTGGTCACCGCGACGAAAGACACGGCCAGCCGCCATGCCGACGCGCAAGGCGGTTTCCGCCGTCATCGCGCCTTCGTTGGCTTTGCCACGAATACCGTCTGTGCCGAAATATTTGCGCACCATAAGGTCGATTATCCTGTCGTCGGGTCGCCCTCAAAGGGGACATGCCTGCTGAACCGCGAATATAGAGAAATATCCCGAATGTGCAGTTAACGAATTCTTGCGGTTTCTTTCAGCGCCGCCAATACCGCCAGCCCGTCGCGCAAGGGGCGCGGCTCGTGTGTGCGGATGAAGTCAGCTCCACCTGCGGCGGCGGCAAGCTCTGCAGCGAGTGTCGCGGCCCCGACATCCCCCGGACCACGGCCTGTGAGCGCGCGCAGAAAGGATTTGCGCGAAACAGACAGAAGCACCGGCAAATCGAAGCGCAGCCGCAATTCATCGAACCGCGCCAGCACCGAGAGCGAGGTTTCGGGAGCAGCCCCCAGAAAAAACCCCATGCCGGGATCAAGGACAAGGCGGTTGCGTTTGATACCGGCACCCGTCAGCGCCGCGATGCGCGCGTCAAAGAACGCCGCAATGTGATCCATGATGTCGCCAGCGGGTGCCTCGCGCCGATCTGCCTGCCCGTCTTGCACCGAATGCATAACGACGAGTTTGGCAGATGATTTCGCCAATTGCGGATAGAACGCAGCGTCTGGAAAACCGCGAATATCATTGAGATAGGCCACACCACGCGACAAGGCATAGGCTTGCGTCGCGGGTTGATAACTGTCGAGCGAGACGGGAATGCCATCTGCCTTGAGCGCGTCCAGCACCGGCGCGATACGCGCGATTTCTGTGTCGGACGAAACAGGCGCGGCGTCGGGATTGCTGGATGCCGGACCGAGGTCGATCACATCTGCCCCCTCGGCCATCAGCTTACGCGCCTGCGCAATGGCTGCGTCTGGCGCCAGATACCGGCCTCCATCGGAGAAACTGTCCGAGGTTATGTTGACGATGCCGAAAATGATGAGCGATTTATTCATGGGGGCTTCTATAATAATAATAATCGAGCATGAGTCTCATACGGATGCTCGGGTCGAAAGGGAATCCCCAGGCGAGTAACCTGTTTGCGGTGATCCATTAGCTGCAGGAGCAGAATAGCATACATCTGGAAGCAAAGCCAGGAAAGCGGCCTATGGAGCTGTGCGGCAGCGCTCAGTAGGCAATTTTTCAAAATATTGTTAAGCCTTTTCTGAGCATGGTATTTTTCATGGTATTACCAATTAGCAGGAAAATAAGCCATTGAATATAAAAGATAAAAATGTCTTGTTTACAATAGAGTGGGATACAGACACGCTTGATATGTTTGGAGATGGGGTTCTAGGGATTTTCCCCTCTAAAAAGACTTAATCCTCTGTAGACCACACCAATAAATGGCTGCGGAGGTGGGTTACTACTTATAAGTGTGGCAAATTAGGTAAATATCGTACATTTAATACGGAACAGCCCTGATATGGCCATCAAAAACGAAATTACTATTCTCACGAGAGCAGAACAGGCAGATCTTTATTCCCCACCCATTTTTTCAATCGAAGAACAACGTCTGTACTTTTCTCTGAACGATGCGGAATTGGCAGTTTTTCGGTCAATTCGTCTCAGAGCTCATAGATGTTACTTTGTCGCGATTTTGGGATACTTCAAATCAAAGCCCGTCATCCTAGATATCGCTTACTCGCAGGTTTCTAAGGATTTAATGTTCATCAGTAAAGAGCTGCTTGGCGGCAAGGGGCTCAGACCATTCACTCCCTCACAAAAACAAAAAGATCGACTCTACGCAAAAGTATTAGACCTTGCTGGTTATCACAAATGGGACGAAAGTCAGCACTTCAATTCTCTTTTCGACCACCTTGTTCAGGTGGGCAATGCCTGGCTGGAGCCGCGTTACCTCTTTGATACTGCTATTGAATTCCTAACCAGTCACAGCATTGCTATCCCTAGGTACACCGTACTCCAGAGACTGATAAGCAGAGCGATGCAGCAGGTCAGAAAAGACCTGGCGCACCAACTTAATCAACTCACCAGTCCTGAACTTCACGTCTTTCTGGACAGCATAACAGCCATTGATGACGGACTAAGCCTGAACCAGCTCAGAGGCGGTGCAAAAAGTCTGACCGTACCTGAACTTAAAAAAGAGCTTGCCCTTTATCATCAGTTAGCGCCATGGCGCACGCAAATCAATGGCGTTATCGATGGGCTTAATCTGTCTCTTAAAAATCGACAACACTTCGGTGAGCTCATCAACTATTACGGTAGTAAACTCAAACGATTCAAACGCGCACAGCAGCATCTATGGTTGCTATGTCACCTGACAGAGCGGATACAACTGGCACTGGAACGGTTAACTGATGGGTTCATTTACCATATCCGCAAGCAACAAGAAGCTGCCAACACCTTTGCACAACAAGCAGTGTTCCTGTCCTGGCAGTCAGCCGCGGACAATGTCACGAAAGCGGCAGAGTTACTGCATCTGTTTGTGGATGAGAACATTGATGATAATCAACCCTTCTCAGTAGTCAGACAACAGGCATTGAAGGTCATGAATGACAGGGATATCCAGACCCTCTGCCTTTACCTGAAAAAACAGAAACGGACCGTGGAAGAGTACCAGTGGCAACATTACGATGAACAATGCAATCTCCTGGAGCAACTGTTAAGGCAGGTGTTCTTGTGCCTTGAATGTGAGGCCGGTAAAGGCTCAGAAGCCGTCGTCGCCCAACTTCAACAGATGCAGACGGAAATCGCATTCGGTGGACCACTGAAGACGATGGATACGTCGCTCATCCCGAAAAAGCACCTCCCATGGTTGGTTAAACAGGATAACGTTAACCCGCAACGTTACGAATGGCTGCTCTACCGGCAGTTAACCTCACGACTGAATGGACGCATTTATTTGCCAAATGTTACCAAATACCGCGCACTGGAAGACGACCTGATCCCCCAGACATCGCAGGATACCTTGCTGGCCTCATCAACACTGGACAGACTAAAACAGCCCGCAGAGTTATTGTTACAGGAGAAACAACACCGGCTGGAAAGTGCACTCAAAGACGTTGCTCTCCATATTGATGAGGGAGACAATCGAAATGTGATCATGAAAAATCGTACCGGTACCCGCTGGCGTCTGCCGACCAAAAGCGCTACATCTCTGGTCAACAATCCCTTTTTTAAGCGAATGCAACCGGTCGGTATCGCGGATGTACTGCGGTATGTAGAGCGCGAAACCGGGTTCATGAAATGTCTGACTCATGTACTTCCGATACAAAAACAAGGGTTCACTCATCAGGATGATTTACTGGCCATTCTGATTGCCAACGCCACTCACCGTGGTGTGTATGGCATGGCGCAGATCTCCGATCGAAGCTATGAACACCTGAGTACGGTGCAGGCCAACTATATCCGGCCTGAAACGCTGCATGACGCCAGCGACGTGATCAATAATGCGGTTGCAGCGCTACCCATCTTCCGCCACTACCATATTCAGGAGGACCAGCTGCATGCCAGTGCGGATGGTCAGAAATTCGAAACCCATCTGGAAACCTTTAAAACCCGGTACTCCTCTAAGTATTTCGGCACCAACAAAGGGATCACGGCCATGACACTGGTGGCCAACCACAGCGCCCTCAATGCTCGGATCATCGGTTCCAACGAGCACGAATCACACTATATTTATGACCTGTTACAATCCAACAGCAGTGAAATCAAACCTGACGTACTCTCGACAGATACACACGGTGTCAATCATGTTAACTTCGCCTTACTGGATCTATGCGGTTACAGTTTTGCACCGCGATACGCGCAGTTCAGTAGTGTCATCAATGATCTGTTTGATGTGACTGAAAGTGAACAAGGCAGCACCATACTGGCGCTAAAGAAGCCTATCAGAACGAATGTTATTACAACGGGATGGCAAGATATCAGGCGTATTGTTCTGTCACTTCAGACAAAGCGGACGACACAAGCAATGCTGGTAAGAAAGTTGTCTGGTTACCCTTCTGGACACCCAATATTACAGGCTCTGACGGAGTATAATCGACTGGTTAAAGCGCAATATTTACTTGACTACATCGACGATGCCAGTTTGCGGCAGTATGTGCAACGTGCCCTGAACCGGGGAGAAGCATGGCACTTCCTTAGACGAGCCATTGCGTCGGTGAATGGTGATCAGTTCCGTGGCAAAAACGAGTCTGAAATCGCTATCTGGAATGAATGCGCAAGATTGCTTGCCAACGCGATCATCTACTTCAACTCCGCGATACTGAGTCATCTTCTGGGACACTTTGAAGCGAGAGGAGATGAAGAGAAAGCGGGTATCACTCGTGCTGTTTCGCCCGTTGCGTGGCAAAATATCAACTTAAGCGGAACGTATAACTTCACTAATACTGGGAAATTGCCCAATATTGGCGAAATAACAAGGCCGATAGTGGATGATTAGGCTCCAAGCTGAAAGTAAACCACCTCCGCAGCCATTTATTGGTGTGGTCTACAGAGGATTATGTCTTTTTAGAGGGGAAAATCCCTAGAACCCCACAATGGAACGATTGTGCTCGACTCATTTCAAATTGCATTATTTATTATAATTCCGCGTTACTATCGGCATTTTTACAAATCCAAGAGAGGAACGGTAGGCAAGATGTGGTTGATGTTATTTCTCGGCTTTCACCTGTTGCTTGGCAACACATTAATCTAAATGGGGAATATGCCTTTAATAAAGACCGCAAAGAAATCGACTTAGCTGGCTGAGGGATCCCCACAAAATTTCCATTCATACAATCAGCTATCAGCCTGTTTGATTACTGCCCAGTCCCACTGAACCACCCACTGTAGTATTTGTTTAAGTCCCTGCTGATAATATTGCCTGCGTATTCGCTGTTTGGGTTCTTTGCAAAGTAATATCCCAAGGAAATTCAGGGCCAATACCCGCCTATTTTTAACGGTGTTAGCTTGATAACGCAGGTGCAAACCCGCTTTCTCCGCTGCGCTACCTAGCAGGTAATGAAACCAATTAACCAATGCGGCCAGTAGTAGCAGTATCTCTAAGCGAGATTTCTTCTTGGTACCATGCAAATCGCTACCCAGGCCATAGCGGTGACTTTTCTGATCACGGAAGCTTTCTTCAATTTGCATTCGGCTACTGTAGCACTTAGCAATTTTATCCGCATACCCATGGCAGTCAGCTAAGGATGACACCAACAACCATGGTTCCTTATACGTCTTATTTTTATCGCGTTTCAATAGCTTATAACCTTTGCCAACCAGGACGGCCTGCGTTTCATAGTGTTGTGTTTGGGCAAGCATGATTTTTCCTACACTTTTTGGATCCTTCTTCGCTTGCCGATAAAGCTGATTAACACTGATAAACTTGTCCTGCTCTGCCAATTTAAGCTTCACATTGCCTCGAACTCTAGCTACATAATGCCATCCCAGCTTACGCACTTGTTTCAGCCATGGAACTTTAAACCCCGCGTCAGTGACAATTACGGGCTTACAGTCCTTGGGTAGCATGGCTTTAAGCTGCTTTAAAAACGCCCCGTGTAGGTGTGGGCAGGTATAATCTTCTGCGGCGGCAATCTTCTGTAGCAGAGTCAACGCTCTACCGTCAGCGGCAATGCTGGCACGCAGGATAAAGTGTCGCTTGGCAGTATCGGCATTGCTCCAGTCAACCAAAATCATCGGCTTAGTTTTATGGCCAACAATAGAAGCCGTCAGCGCAGCATAAATCAATGGCAGCTCTCGTTGCAGGTTAGGATTATTGAGTAGACGATCTGCCCGTTTGATACTGACCTTATCTGAAGAGCCAGGCATCGCCCGGCCAATCGCAGTAACGGTGCAACACGCATCCTTTGCCAGGGCGGTTACCGCATCTAGCAAAACCGAAAATCGGGCTTTATGCATTGATTTTGGCGTGACAAAGGTGAGGAAATCAGCGAGCATAGCTTTTACATTCATGGTGAGCATCCGCGGTGTGGGAGTTTTGGCGAATGATCAGATCAGGAACCGCCATGAATGTTCCCCAATCAACTAACATTTTATTTTAACTACAGAATTTCTGGGGATACCTCAGGAAAACTGGTCTCTGATGGCTCTAGGAGAGGCATTGGCGAGATCTAAGGCTGTGGTGATACCCAACGCATTTAAACGCTTAGAAAGCCGTCTACCAACGCCCCAAACATCATCAACCGGGACTAATGCGAGCAATCGACGTTGCCGATCTGGATTGGTCAGGTCTACAACCCCCTGAGTAGCTGGATATTTTTTGGCGGCATGGTTAGCCAGTTTGGCGAGTGTTTTAGTCGGTGCAATGCCTACACAAACGGTGATCCCAATCCAGTGGCCTATGCGCTCTCGCACTTTTTGTCCGAACTCGACAAGGGATATGGCCGACTCAATACCGGTTAAATCCAAAAACGCTTCGTCAATGGAGTAAACCTCTACTCGTGGTGCCATCTCTTCTAAAGTGCGCATCACTCGACTGCTCAAATCTGCGTACAGCGCGTAATTGGACGAGAATGCCAAAATGCCATGGCGCTGCATTTCAGCTTTGATCTGAAAGACGGGTACGCCCATTTTTATACCGAGTAACTTAGCTTCACGTGAGCGTGCAACCACGCAGCCGTCATTGTTAGACAGCACCACAACCGGCGTATCTTTTAAATCAGGACGAAACAGCTTCTCACAACTGGCGTAAAAATTGTTGCAGTCCACCAAGGCAAATACAGGCATGGGATACTCACGACTTGCGGCGCATGTTTCGCACCACATTGGTGACCACACCAAATATCTCTAACTCTGTCCCTTCAGGAATATGAATGGGCTCATACACCTGGTTTCTTGGGAGCAGCATGACGCACGGCCTTAGCTGAAGCTCCTTTACCGTGAGTTCACCATGGATACCAGCGATGACAATGTCACCGTGTTCTGCTTGGACAGAGCGATCAACCACCAGAATATCATCTGGGTGAATCCCAGCATCAATCATAGAATCACCTTCAACACGCACAAAGAACGTTGCAGCCGGTCGTTTGATGCAAAGCTCGTTAAGGTCGAGCGTTTGCTCAACATAAAACCTGTGCTGGTGAGGGAAAACCAGCAGAAACACGTTCCATGAACAATGGAATACGAAGGCGCTTGGCTTTGATGAAGGCAAGTGCGCCGCTACGGCCTATCAGCGAGACACTCATGACGAACCTCGAAAAATTACAATAGATACTGTTTGTTTATACAGTATCTAATGCTATGCTGATTTCTACAAGTAAAATTGTAGGTAAAACTGTAGTTGTTCGAGTAAGACGTTGTGTCGTGGGTGATTTCTTTTTTGTGTTGAAAAGCTTGATGTGGGGGATCACTCGCCCTCGTCAAAGCCTGCAAGGCTTGGACAATACTGCTTCTGCCTACTGCTCTTGTTTCTGTTACTGATCCTGTTACTGCTACTGGTTAACGCATGGGTCAAGTAACCGTCAGACAAGGCTTGTTGAACCCTTTGCAAAGGGTTTAAAAACAGTTAGTAAAATTCTGCTTCGTATTGAATTTACTGGCTTAAAGCGAAGTCAGGAGCATCTTTAAAATGCTCAGTCGAACTCAGTTCAAGCCTTTTTCAACCGTTTGAAAAGGGGTTGGCTAAGCCATACGTAAAGGGTATCGGTAAGGGTTACCTAAACGGTTTGGCTAAGGCTTTCTGAAAGGCTTAGCCAAAGCCTTCATACATGGGTTCACACAGTAGAAAGATTAAAAAAACGCTGAGGTATCCAAGGTGCATTTTGTACTACCTGTGGCACAGTGAAATAACCCAAAGCGAACAATAGAATTGAAGAGGAACCATCAATGACAAGAGTCCCTGCGCCATTTCCGCTAGAGCGCCTCGCGGATATCCCAGAAAGACCAGAAGATTTTAGATTGCTGGAACGGATTCCATTAACGCGTGAGCCGCAGACTTGGCCACTTGAACTTTCTCCTATGGTCGGCGATGAACAGCCAATGGTGCTGCTCGATACAGAGACAACCGGACTGTCTGCCGATGACGAGTCCATTATTGAGCTTGGTATGGTTAAGGTGCTTTACAGCCCATCAGCTAAGCGGATTGTGTCGATTGTTGATGTGATCAGCCTGTATGAAGATCCCGGCAAGCCAATCCCCGAGCTTATTACCGAGTTAACCGGCATCACTGATGAGATGGTGCAAGGCCAGCACATTGATGATTCACTGGTAGCGAGTTGGTTATCCGATGATCCGCTGGTGGTTGCACACAATGCACAGTTTGATCGTCCTTTCTTTGAAAAGCGGTTTGCCGCATTAGGCCATCTATCTTGGGCCTGTTCAGCCAGTGGCATAGATTGGAAAGCATTGGGTTTTGAAAGTCGAAAGCTTGAGTACCTGCTGCTTCGCTTAGGTTGGTTCTATGAAGGACACAGAGCCGCAACCGATTGTTTGGCGATGGCCTGGTTGTTCTATTTATTGCCCGAGTCCGTTGCAAACTTGTTGTCTGAAGCAGACAGACGAACTGTGTTAGTTCGTGCGTTTGGTGCACCGTTTGACGTAAAGGACTATTTAAAAGAGCGTGGTTACCGCTGGCATGACGGTGTTAAAGGTGCCAACAAACATTGGTGGCGCGAAATCAGCGAAGACGAGTTGCCGCAGGAACAAACTTACCTGGATGATTTGTATCATCGTGGCTCAGAACATGCCCACTATGACTACAAAGATGCCCGCAATCGATTTAAAGCTTTGTCATAGCCCCTTGCATATTTGAAAACCTCTGGAAAATGGAAAGTGAACTTACGTTATACCCAAACTACTTGGTGTTGCAGCTAGGCGGCAAGTGAGCGAGTCCCCATGAGCATAGATCTTCTATGTGATTGGGGTGAGCGAATGCAGGTAACACCGCTGCGGCTGCATGTAGGAAGGGTATATAACCAACAAGAGGAATCTTTCCATGTACCAAGACACCTACATTGAATACTGGGGCGAAATCTTCGTCTCTGCCCGCATCATTGAATTTGGCATCACATTCGAGCGCTTTCTTAAAGATCCATGGAAGCATTTGATGTCCTGTGGCCAAGAGTCTGCCCCAGACGCGATTGCTGAAGGGATGCTGCCATTGCTACCAGCTCAGGCAGAAGTCGCCAGGCGCATTCAGGAGAGTGAGCAACGAGCCCTGATGTCTACAGAGTCGGACAAAGGGGTATCTCATCGCGGTAACATCGTGGTGCCACTGGTTCGGGTAGCGCATTGATAGCGGCTATCATCAATGGTATGAAACAATGTCTTCACGCCCATACCTGAGCGGCAATTGCAATCCAGATCAAAAAGTTGCCGCTTAGTCTTCCCTACAAAATAATTTGTGATAGGATGATACCTAATAAAATTTATTAGGTTGAAGCCTATTCAGTGTTTTATGGCCATCTGTCCAGCTTCAACCAGTAGAGATTGCTAAGTCATTGCGAATGAAGAGCAGCATTGAGTGACGCTTTTCAATGTGATTACGCGATGTCGGTCCGTATTTTATAAACAGAGTTTTAAGAAACAGGTTGAATTGGATAAACAAGACGCATGACAAATGATGGTCTGAAACAAACGGTAGTGGCGAAGTCAGATAGGCTTTCGCAGATAGCGCAGTTGCCACAAGCAACCAGGGATCGCATTGCCCATATCGATTTCACCTTATTGTTTAAGGGAGAGGCGGTACGGGCAGATTTAGTCGATCGCTTCAGCATAGCGGCCGCACAAGCAACGAAAGACTTCACAATGTACCGAGAGCTTGCACCAGGCAACATTGAGTATGACCAAAAGCTCAAGTTGCATAAGCGTGGTGAAGCATTTGAATCCTTGTTCGACTACGACGTTGTGAGAACACTGGCAACCATTAGCCAAGGGTACGGTGATGGCTTCACTGGAAAGGTAAAACCACCCCTTGCTTGTGAAGCGCCTTATCACCTTAACAAGCCGAGTTTATCGATAGTGGCGAAAGTCACCGAGGCCATACACAAAGGCAAAGCCTTACGTATCACCTATGTATCGTTATCGAGCGGTGAAACCACGCGTGAAATTGTGCCGCATACGCTTGTAGACAATGGCTTGCGTTGGCATGTTCGTGGTTTTGACCGCAACCATGGTGAGTTCCGTGATTTTGTACTGACCCGAATTAAAGCAGCGGTTGTGCTTGAAGATTCCACTTTGTCGCCTTCTGTTATCAAAGAAAGTGAGCTCGAAACCCAAGATCGGCAATGGAACCGATTTGTAGAGCTTGAGTTAGTGCCGCATCCACGTATTGAGCACAGCGAAGCGATAGAGCTGGACTATGGCATGACGGGTGGCGTTCTAAAGGTTGAGATTAGAGCGGCAACCGCTGGGTATTTGCTTCGGCTTTGGAATGTCGATTGTTCCAAAGAGGCTCAGCTAAAAACACCCGAATTCCATTTATGGCTAAAAAATTATCAAACTTTATACGGTGTCGGTAACCTTGCGATTGCTCCTGGTTTCGATAGCGTCACAGCATAGGGAAGAACATGAATATTTTACAATACGAATCAAAAATTTGGGCAACTGCTGACCTTCTACGTGGTAGTGGTATTAAAGAATCAGAATGGCCTTCGTTCATGATGCCTTTCTTTGCTCTTGTGATGATTGAAAGCCGGCTTATACGGATGTTTGATGAACTAAAGGCAGAAATAGGCGAAGAAGCATTTAAAGAGATTCAACAAGAAGATCTCTATGATCTCATCAAAGATAAAGGCCAAGGCTACAACATCTTCATTTTTGAGAAAAACCAATCGTTATCCGATATTTGTAAAAACGACAAATCTTTTGATATCGACTTCGATGCCTACCTTAATGGCTTTGATGGTGAAACGAAAGACCTGCTTGGCGTAGATGCCGTTGAAGGCGAAAAGTTTCTTGATATACGAGGTGTAATAGCCAAACTCAAAGCAAAAAAGGTATTGCTTGGCTATACCAAACTTTGGGCTGAAATTGACCTCAAGCCTTTTAATAACTCTGAGATCACCACACTAGAAGAGCATATCAAACGTAAATGGGCTGACATCTCAGCAGAAACCGCCGGGGAGCAGTACACCCCTGATGATGTAATTGCGCTTATTAGTGACATTGTCGCTTCGAAAATAGAAGAATCCGACAAGCTTCTTAAAATTTATGACTGTACCTGCGGTGGCGGCAACATGCTATTTGGTGTTGAAGACCGCATAAACAAAAAGTTTAAGCGTCTAACTCAAACATATGGGCAAGATTGGAACGACGCGCTTTATGCACTAGCAAAGATCGAAAGTCGTTTTCGCCCTGATTCAAAAATCGAACATGGCAACACTTTAGTTGATGATAAATTCGACAACGAAGAGTTTGATGTGGTTATTGCCAATCCACCTTATGGTGTAAGTTGGTCTGGCTATGCCAAAGACATTCAAAACGACAAAACCGAACGCTTCAAATTTTTACCATCGATCTCTGATGGTCAGTTGCTCTTTATGCAGCACTTAATCTCAAAATTGGATGCCAATGGTATAGGTGTTGTTGTTCATAATGGCTCTACATTATTTAGTGGTGATGCTGGTTCGGCGGAGAGCAACATCCGAAAATGGATGCTTGATAAGGATTTAGTTGAAGCAATAATTCAATTACCTACAGATGAGTTCTTCAACACGCCTATATACACTTATCTATGGGTAATAAATAAAAACAAGCCCATGAATATAAAAGATAAAGTAACAGTTATTAATGCGAGCGAAAAGTGGTCCTTACTGATAAAAAACAAAGGCTCCAAAAAGCGTGAAGTTGCCGAAGAGCAAAGAACCGAAATAGTGAAAGCACTGGTTGAATGTCAGGACAATGAATTTACCAAGGTCTTTGAAAAGGAACACTTTTACTTCAATAAACAAGCGATCATGCTAACCAATGTAGATCAAAACGGGTTAAGTTTTGAATCGCAGCTGCCAATGAAAGAAGATAAAAAAACTGGCGAAATGAAGAGAGCTGCCTCTAAACCATTAACGGTTACGTCTTTGACTGACGGCGAGAGAATGCTTAATGAGTTTTCTATTACAGAATTTAGTAGTGAATCTTACAGTTCTTTATTTGAGTATTTTGAACAAGATATCAAACCATTTGTTTCAGGTCTTAACTATAAAGAACAGCCGCTTAAGGTCACGACCAATTCAAGCACCTACTATTACGATGACGAGCAAGAAACCTTAATCAAAGAAGATCGTAAAACAGGGGCTGCTCAAGCATTAGGATGCGGGAAAATTATCATTAAGGCTGCACTCAAGAAAGCCACAAAAAAACTACCGGAACGAATTGAAATTACTGTTGAGTTGACTCCGGATTATCAAAAAGACTACGAAGTTATTCCATTTAACAAAGATTCTGTGCTTAATCAGCAAGCTATTGAAGCCTTTATGGCGAAATACATCAGTAAACCGTTTGAATATCTTGAAAATGTTGTGGGTGTAGAAATTAACTTTAACAAAATTTTCTACAAGCCAGAGGCGCAACACAGTGTTGAAGATGTTTTAAAGGAAATCGCAGCACTAGAGGAAGAGTTAAAACAACTGGATGAGGCTATCGCACTATGAAGTTGCATTCAGAAACCTATGATTCGTATAAAAACGCCGAAGGCGAATGGTCAGAAACTATACCTAGTGTGTGGCAAGAAAAGCGCGTAAAAGATCTATTTAGGTTAGTAACCGACGCAGCACCAGCAGACAATGATTACGAGTTACTTTCTTTATATGCAGGCATTGGGGTAAAGCCACGCAAAGATTTGGAAGCCAGAGGTAACAAAGCCAGCTCGACCGATGGATATTGGATTGTCAGAAAGAACGATATTGTCGTGAACAAGCTTTTGGCTTGGATGGGGGCAGTGGGTTTGTCGGAATATGATGGTGTTACCAGTCCGGCCTATGACGTATTGAGACAGGTAAGCAAAGACATTGACCCAAGGTATTTCGCTTATCTTTTTAGAACCGAAATAGCTAAAAAGATATTCCGTAAAAATTCTCGTGGCATTATGGACATGCGCTTGCGCCTTTACTTTGACAAGCTTGGTGCGATCACTGTACCGTTGCCATCTTTACAAGAGCAAATTTCTATAGCTAATTATATTGATCTAAAAACTGGCCAAATTGATCGAAAGATAGTACTGCTTAAGGAAAAAATAAAAATATACAGTCAGCTTAAACTATCGTTTATTAATGAAAGTATCCTGAATGGTCTAAATGAAAATAACCACTTTTCTTCTTCAATAGATTGGGAAGTGAAGAGAATAAAAGATATAGCTTATCTAAGCACTGGCGACAGTTTAAGTCCAGAGTTAAAAGAAAAGTTTTCGATAAAGGAGCCCAATTCAACTCCTTATGTGTCAACTAAAGATATTGACCAGTCTACAGGTATAGTAGATACCAAAAATGGCATTTACATTCCACACTCAGAAACTAAATATAGGCGAGCTCCTAAGAACTCTTCTCTACTATGTATAGAAGGTGCAAGTGCTGGGAAGAAAATTTCATTTATTGACGAAGAGGTTTGTTATGTTAATAAATTGATGTGTTTTTATAACAATAATAAAGTAGACCCTCTATATCTACATTATTATTTAAGTACTACTCGATTTAAGGACTTATTTAATGCTTCTCTAAAAGGTTTAAGGGATGGATATTGGGGAGTAGCTGGGCCAGAAATTAGCAGGTTCGAAATGCCATTACCTTCACTAGATGAACAGCATAGAATTGCAAATTTTCTTAAGATAAAGATAAAGAGCATTAATGATCTAATAGCTAAAGTTACAGAAGAAATTGACTTGTACTCAAATCTTAGGAATGCATTTATTACTGATGCAACAACAGGGAAAGTAAAAGTAATCATGGAGCCTGACATCGCATGAATGAACTTCACTTACAAGATAAGTTCCTTATTCCTTTCTTCTGCAATGACCTTAGCTACAATGAAGTCAAGGCTAACACGGTGACCAACTCTTTGGTTATCGAGGAGGACTTAGAAGCTTTCATCAGTGAAACTGATCTCAACAAGAAGGCTTACGATACACTGCTTAAAAAGTACAAGGGTGATAAAGCCCTATTGCTTAAAGAACTCATTGAGTTAATTCAAGAGCGCATCGGTAGTAGCCGTAATATGGCTTTGTTTATCAATGCAAATAAGTCGATTACCCTACAAGGCGTCAAGCTTCACTTGTTCTACCCAAGTGATAGTGTCATTCACGGCAACAAGTTATTCGAGCAGAATATATTTTCGGTTGTACAGGAGCTGCCTTATAAGTTTAAGTTTCAGGGCGAACAGATATTCTCATTCCGCCCTGATATCGTGCTTTTTGTAAATGGTATCTACCTTGGTTATAGCGAACTGAAAAGTAACTATTCCAGCCAAAACGCTAGTAAAAACGGGCGCGGCAAGGTGATAAAAGACTACTTTGAAGCAGTAAAAGCCTATCACCAACATATCGATAGTAATGATATGTTGAGCGAGAATGAAAAGCTTGCGCTGCGCAAAGATTTCTTAAAGGTTTTCGAAAAAGCTATACATATTACCACAACAGATATTGGTGAAACCTATGTTATTCGCACCATTGCAGACTATTTCGATGAAATACTCACAACTTGTCGTGAAGGCAAGTTTGACAGAGAAGAGATAGAAAAAAAGGCGCATAGCGTATTTAAGCTATATCCTCTACTTAAACCTGATGCTGATAAAAAGTCCAAGCTAAAAGAGTTATTCAATGCTCTTTATAGTAAGTTCATGGTTGAGAAAGAAATCCTATACTACAACTTTATTGAACGCGACGTACACGTCAAAAAAGGTATTAAAGAGGTTAAGAATGAGCCGGGATTCTTAATTTCGCCGAGGCCAAAACAGAAGTTTGGTACAGATAAAATCATGGCTAAGATTGATGAGTTTTTAGACCATGAGCAAGACCCTAATTATTTTGACAATCTCCTTGAGAAGCAGCTAATTGGTGTTAGTGAGGCGAAAAAAGCCGAGCTCCTTCAAAAGCGTAAAGCCTATTCGAATAACAAAAACGTTTATTCGCTATTAATGCAATATGCAGCAGGCTTTGGTAAGTCAAATATTATCGGTTGGTCGGCACTACAACTAAAAGACCTTCGACGCCCAGACGAAAATGGCAATATGCAGTACGTGTACGACAAGGTCATGATAGTCGTTGACCGATTGCAGCTGCGTAGCCAGATAGACTCACTAATGCTTAACATGAATATTGATAAGCGTTTGGTGGTTGAAGCTACGAACAAGAAAACCTTTCAAAATGCTTTAGCATCTGATAGCCGAATTGTGATCGTTAACTTACAGAAGTTCGGTGCAGTTAAAGAGATGATGGATGCGAATGTTTTAGCTAAGCTTGCAAAAATGCGTATTGTTTTTCTCATCGATGAGATACATCGCTCTAATAGTGGCGATCAACATGAAGAAATGGTCAGTATCTTCGACGAATTGCAAAGTCCTTTTGATGGCGAAGCTTATGCAGGGAAGGCAACGAAGAAGAACTTAATTGTCGGTTTCACCGCTACACCGGATGATCACACGCTGGCACGTTTTGGTGAATTTAGCGGCTATGCAGAAAGCGAAAAGCTGTGGCGGCCGTTTGATAGTTTCACCATGAAAGAAGCGATAGAAGATGGCTTCATCCTCAACCCACTTAAAAACATTGTCCCTGTGGCATCTAAAATGCTATTTGATTTGCCTTCAAATCCACTCGAAGGTTTCACAGAGAAGGAATTTAAAGATGCTCAGAAAAAGCAGGTGTATGAGAACCGAGAACGTATTGACGCAATATCCAAGTATGTTGCCGACCTTCTGGTAAAAGATGTTTACCGTCAAATACGTGGTACAGGTAAAGCCATGCTTGCCGTGTATTCCATTAAATCGGCCATCGCTTACAAGGAAGCCGTAACTAAATACTTTAACGAGTTGGTTAAGCTTCCTAAATATGAGAAGTATGCAGAGGCTCCAATTCATATTGTTTATTCGAGCAATCAGGACGAGCAAAGTGCTACGGGATTAAACGAAGGCCTATCTGAAGAAAAAGTATTGGAGAACTTTGCCCTAAAGAAAAATGGCTTAATCATTGTTGTCGCGAAGCTTCAGACAGGGTTTGACGAGAAAAAACTGCATACGCTGTTTTTGGATAAAGAAATTCGTGGTATTAGCGCCATACAAACGATTTCACGTGTTAACAGAACGGCCAAGTATAAAAACGACTGTAAAATTGTTGATTTCTCTTATAACAATGTAAACGTTCAGAACATCAAAGATGCGTTTGAGCATTTCTCTGATGTTGTTGTCAGCGACTTTGATCCTTTCGGAGATAAAAAGGTTCTCGATATTCTCCTTGCTGAGCTCAACAAGTCTGATACGTACGATAAGTTTTTCAATGTGTTTATGGGAATTTATAGGGACCCTGTCAAACGAGATCAGCCTGAATCCTATCTTGATTTTGAAAGCAGTCTTAAAAAATACATTGAAGCGAACCCTCAGCGCACAGCAGATACCAAGGCTAAAGCAGCACAATATTTTACGATATTAAATCGCATTGAATTTGTAATAGCCTTGGATGCCAAGTATAGCGAACCAAGCTTTCTATTTTTTTGGCGTAAATTCAACACCCTATATAACATGCTTCATCGAAGCGATGACGTCAAAGACCCTATTGAAGTGTATTTTGACAACCAAATAGGCATGGTTGAAGTAATTGCAGAAGAACCTAAAAAGAAGAAAAAGAAACCAACAGAAGTCGCAACCGGAGCACCTCCAGGGCCTGGTGGGCAATATGACATTTTAGCGATTATTGCTGCACGCAACGATCAGGAAGAGAAAATCGGCTCACTCATTCTGGAATTCGAATCAAAAATTTCTGACTTCTTCAACTATGTAAACAGCTCTACTGAAGGTGAGCGATTGATCGTTAAGATTAAGTCGCATGTTTCAGAAAATGAAATCTATGATGATTTTTCAAAAATTTACCGTAAGTATCGTGCGCTCTATCGTTCCAAAGTCGGTGACTATTTCTTTAAAGAGACTGAAGATTTGGTTGATAAACTTTGTGATGATTTTGAGCTGATGCTCAAAGAGCAAGACTAATTTATTACTTCATTTAGTTGAGCTTGCCATGATCAAATTTGGTAATTGGGCGTCTATAAAAAAGATAGTGCTCTTTTTCTAGCATATAAACGACAAAGGAGATAATAAGTGGTTACATTTGATAAATTGATGACCTCTACTTAAAGCAAGTATGCAGCGAATGGTTGGTATTTAGGTAGAGAGGAGTGATGGTTTGCTGAAGGCAATCTCAGAGTTATTAGATGAGTCACCAGGACTGAAAGGACGTCAAATTGCCAAGGAGCTGGGGCTGGATAAGTCTCAAGTGAACTCGTTTCTTCACAAAAACCAAGATACGTTTGTGAAAAACTCAAATCATGAATGGTGCTTGATACGGGCTCAGCATGTGGAAATTGATTTCGCTACAGGTTGGATTGATGATAAAGCCTTTGAGAGTGCTATCGGTAAGCTTGCGTATCAAAAAGATGCAAACAAGATAACATTTAGATTCGGCATCGATTGTAAGTTTTTGCTGATAGCATTGGCCCGTTTTCTTGCTCTCGCGAATCAGCTTGCCGCGAATGGTAAGGATGTGGTGATGGATACTACAGCATGTCCTAATACACGCGGTTTTTTCAGCAGAAATGGCTTCTTTGATTATCTTAATCAAAGTGTCACTTGTCTTCCTGAAAGGCCCGTTTTGTCAGCTGCTAAAACTTATCGGGATAATAGCGATACCTTGGTCGAACTAGGAGAAATTGCACAGCCAACCCAAAACAAGGAGCTTGTAATTCGTTTGGGCGACAGGTTTGTAGAGCATTCTTCAGCCAGCTATTTCTTAGCGGCTAAGACTGTTTTTTCAGAGCTTGTAGGCAACGTTACTGATCACAGTGAATCCAAAATACCTGGGCTAGCAGGTCTGCAAGTGTATCGACCGTATAATAAACCAAAGCATATTCAAACAGTCATATCCGACTCTGGTTTAGGTATTGCCGCTACCTTGAGAACAACGTTACAAAGTGAACATCCGAAGTTGTACGCACAGTTTTCAGCGGAAACTGTTGAGAATGACATTGCGCTCGTTCAAAAAGCATTTACATCTGGTGAGGTTAGTCGCTTTGGTAAAGGCCGGGGGCTAGGCTTTAAGAGTAGTCGAGAGCACGCTAGCAAAGAGAAAGTTATCATTGTTATTAGGCAGCTAACTTTCTCATTGGCTTTGGAATATGCGAAGGGTCAACTAATCAATGTTTCTGAAGATCGAGGGTTGGTCCCTATCACAGGAACACATATCTGTTTTGACTTCTATGTTGACAATTTCTGATAAATAGTGTCAACTTAAGCAGATGAAACAGTTAACTCATAAAATACTTCTTTCAGAAGTCGTAGGTTCTGACCATGCCTTTGGTAACGATGAAGGTAGTGAAGCCTATGTGAAGATTAAAAAGATCGTTGATGGTCACCCATCATGCGATATTTTTGCTATTAGCTTGGAAGGGATTCGATTCACTGATGCTTCATTTCCTCGTGAAAGTGTAATCTCGTTGGCTAAAGCATTGAAAGGGGAAAAAGGTTTTTACCTTTCTAATGTACCGAGTCGTGACCTTCTGGACAATTGGTCTTATGGCGCTACAGCCAAGGATCAACCTCTTCTAGTCAAGAGCGATAGCGGTTACGAAGTGCTCGGTGTGAAACTTAGTGCGACTGTCAAAGAGCTTCTAGATTTTGTTATTGCAAAAAAGACAGTGACTTCGTCACATGTATCTAAGCACTTTGACATTTCAGCACAGAATGCCAGTGGTCGATTGAAGAAGCTTCATGCTACAGGTCTTGTGTTAGGTCAAAAAGAAGTGGCAGAGTCAGGTGGACTGGAATTTGTCTACCGATCAATTTTGTAGTTTTTTTTGATTTTCTGGTTAATCTGCTTGCGTTAATCAGAATTGATGTTTATTATTTGATCAGATCCTTCGGATCTTTTTTATTAATATCTGATAAATGTGGTTAAGTTAAGCAGAATAGGAGGCTTTATGGCTACAAATCCCCCATCAGGTGACGGACACAGAAACGGTGCCGTTAAAGGTAGATCTCAGACTCAGACGCCAAGCGGACATTGGGTAAAGCGAGATGCTGATACTGGTCGATTCATGGATGTAAAGACATCCGACAAAACACCTTTTAAAGGTGTCAGGAAGGAGAAATAGTTTGGCTAATGGTAAAACCCATTTGGTCGTCGGGGCTGCGGTTGGTTTAACCGTTGCTCTGGCGGACAACAAAAAACAAGCAGTCAGTCACCATCCTGTAACTGCCATTACGGTTGGTTCTCTATTTGGCAAGCTTCCAGATATTTTGGAACCCTCTTTGGGTAACCCTCACCATCGCCAGTTTTGCCACAGTCTATTGGTGTTAACTGCACTAGGTGTTGGTCTTAAACATTTGTATGAGTGGCAACCGGAAGAGGCAATTGATAAGTGTCTTCGCGGGCTGGGACTAATTGCCGGATGTGCTTATGTCAGCCATTTGCTTTGTGATGCGACAACACCGCGCTCACTTCCTTTAATTGGCAAACTATAGGAGATTTGAATGGTCGTTGAAGTCACGAGGCACATTAAGCGTCCTGTTGAGCGGGAGCTTTGGGCTCGCGCAGCTGCTCGTTGTCAGTTTAGCGGGTGCAATAAATTGTTATACAAATCAGCGGTGACCC
Source organism: Proteus columbae (assembly GCF_009914335.1). NCBI lineage: Bacteria > Pseudomonadati > Pseudomonadota > Gammaproteobacteria > Enterobacterales > Morganellaceae > Proteus > Proteus columbae. The sequence continues at coordinate 3,403,331 of NZ_CP043925.1, read as the reverse complement.
AGGAATCGGTCAATGTCTCTCAAAATGCACATATTTACGCATTTTCTGAGAATGGGCCTCGTGGTTGGGGACTCTTTAAAACCAAGCCAACCAGTTTGAATGACGTCAGCAACCTTATGTTGCTGTGCTACGACTGTCACAAAAAAATTGACCAAAAAGGCAGCGGAGATAGGTATCCAGCCGACCTCTTGATTAGTTGGAAAATGCAGCATGAGCAACGTATAGAAATCCTCACGGGCATTGCTCCTGATCGCAAATCAAATGTTGTTTTATATGGTGCCAATATTGGAACTGAAAGATCACCGATAAATTATCACAGTTGTGTTGAGGCAATGTTTCCGAATTGGTATCCGGCAACTGAAAAGCCAGTGACACTATCCATGGTATCAGAGCTGAAAGATCACTCTGAACAATATTGGCAAGCAGAGTCGCAACACCTAACGAAACGTTTTCAAAGTAAAATTTCATCAATCATCGAAGAGGACTCTTGTAAGCATTTTTCATTGTTCGCGTTAGCTCCTCAACCATTGTTAATAAAACTTGGCGCTTTGCTCACCGACAAAATTGACGTCGAGACTTATCAGCTGCATCGAGAGCCTAAAGGCTGGTTTTGGCAAGATTGTTCAGATGATTTTGAGTACATCATCAACAGACCTCAAAATATGGAGGGAAAGCCAGCCCTGCTACTTTCTTTGAGTGACCATGTGTCGCATGAGCGAATTACTGGGGTTATAGGGCCAGATACATCGATTTGGGAAGTGACTATCAAGCAGCCTCATAATGATTTCATGCAGTCAAAGCAGCAGCTCTCCTTGTTCAGAAAGTGCATAAGAAAGCTGATTGTTGAAATCAAAAATACACACGGGGATGCGACACCACTGCAAATTTTTCCTGTGATGCCAGTATCGTGTGCCGTCGAATTAGGACGGGCCAGAATGCCTAAGGCTGATATGCCATGGCTTATTTATGACCACGACATAAAAACACAACAATTTGTAATGGCAATCGAGCTTCGGGGAGATCTATATGAGTAATAGCAAAAGTAACGATGTTCTAAACACAATTCTCGAAAAAATTGAGCTACCTGACAGTGCTTATGAAAAGGCTGAAAAACGCTATAAGGATCTAGGTGATTGGTTACATCGCCCAGAGTCAACATGTGTGAATTTTGATCCCCACGTGTTTTCTCAAGGTTCCTTTCGTCTAGGTACGGCGATTAGGCCCGATTCAGAAGAACAGTATGACCTAGACATGGGGTGCAATCTTCGGCGTGGCCTGGATAAAACGTCTATCACTCAAAAGCAACTAAAGCACCTAATCGGTCATGAATTAGAGCTTTATCGAAACGCCAGAGGCATTAAGGAAGAGCTTGCCGAGAAGAAACGTTGTTGGCGCTTAGAGTATGCCGATGGGCTTAGCTTCCACATGGACATAGTTCCGTGTGTGCCAGAGAGTGATACAGGAAGAGGACTGTTGAAAAAGCGGATGGTCGAAAACTCTAAGTTTGATGAAAACTTGGCTCAAAACGTGTCTCAGCTTGCAGTTTCGATTACCGACAACACAGATTCCACTTATGCAGTTGTGGATGAAAATTGGCGTATCAGCAATCCTGAAGGATATGCTCGATGGTTTGAAACGCGCATGAAGACGGCACGGTTAGTAATAAACGAACGTGAAATGCGATTTAAAGCCAGTATAGATAGTCTGCCATATTATCAATGGAAGACACCCTTACAACAGGTGATCCAATTATTGAAGCGTCATCGTGACACTATGTTCAAAAACAATGAGGATAGTAAGCCAATATCGGTAATCATCACTACATTGGCAGCTAAATCATATAAAGGTGAAAGTGATTTGGCTTCAGCGTTGAATACGGTGCTCTCCGAGATGGATGACCATATTTCTGCACAAGCGCCAATGATTCCGAACCCAGTTAACCCAGCCGAAGATTTTGCAGACAAGTGGTATGACGAAAAATCTGCTCAATACCGATTACAAGAAAACTTTTATAAATGGCTGTATCAAGCTAGAGCTGATTTTAGTGCTCTTTGCTCAAGTGATGATACGCAACGAATAGTAAATGCGGCGCAAAATGGTTTGGATCTGAAGCTTGATTCAAGTTCGGTAGCACGTCTCTTGGGGATTCCGGCGGTGACAGCAAAACCAACGTTTGCAATTCAATCATCTGATCCAAAGCCATGGTTTAAGCAATAGATGAAGCACTGGAAGGCTGTAGGCCTAGAGGCTTTTCTCTCGACCTATCCGAACATTAGATTAGTAGATGTCCATGCAGATAAGGTTGAGTTGCAGGGAGAGTATCTGTTAAAAGCACAGCTAGCTGGAAGTCGGTTTATAGAGCGAACATTTTCTCTAAGGATTGTATGCCCAAGTGATTATCCTAGGGCTTTACCAGTGGTGTTTGATACCGCTGGTTACTTTCCTCGTAATCAGGACTTCCATACTTACTCTGATGGATCATTTTGTCTTGGCTCAGACCTGAAAATTAAGTCAATTTTGAAAACCGACTCGTCATTGACAACCTTTTTCGAAAAGATTGTTGTCAGGTTTCTTTATTCGGTGTCCCATAGGGTTGAATTTGGCAACTTTCCCTATGGCGAACTGGACCATGGTGAGAAAGGGCTGATTGATGATTATTCTCAGTTGTTCAATGTTAATGGTAAAGCATCAGTGCTACGGGCACTGAAAGCGTTAGGTTTGCGCAAGCGCGAGGCAAATAAATTACCGTGTCCATGTGGTTGTGGTGATCGTCTTGGCTCGTGTGACTATCGGTTTGTCTTGAACGAGTTTCGCCAAGTTGAGCGACGCCGATGGTTTCGCGATCACCTACAAGAAGCTTTTACACCGATTGAAAAACCCAAAAGGATAGTTGGAAAAAAAACTAAAAGGCCAAGTAGAAATACGCCTTAGCTTGATAAGCTCTCTCGGGCATTTTATGGCATATGTGTTAATACATATCGGATTTTTGAGTCTAATCAACCGGCAACAGCAGATTGAACCTTCACACTATCGTGTCGGAGGTTCATCATGTTCAAAAACCTATTTTTTCAAGCCAAAGCAATACCAGAGCTGTCATCTCAACTGGATGCGGACATTCCACGCTATCCTCCATTTCTGAAGGGGTTGCCTGCTGCGTCACCCAAGGATTTGCAGTCCACACAAGACGAGCTAATTGCCAAACTTCGCCAGGTACTTGGCTTCAACCAGCGTGATTTTCAACGGTTGATTCAGCCCTGCATTGATCATCTGGCTGCTTATGTCCACTTGCTGCCAGCTTCTGAGCATCATCATCACAGTGGCGCTGGTGGTTTATTACGTCACTCGTTGGAAGTTGCTTTCTGGGCGGCACAAGCAGCGGAAGGGATCATCTTTGTTGCCAGTGGCACACCGGTTGAGAAAAAAGAGCTAGAGCCAAGGTGGCGTGTTGCGGCGGCATTAGGCGGTTTGTTCCATGATATTGGTAAGCCCGTTTCAGACTTGTCCATCACTGATGAAGATGGACGCTATCAGTGGAACCCTTTTTTAGAAACCTTATCTCAGTGGACCACTAATAACAGCATTGAACGCTATTTTATTCGCTGGCGCGACGGACGGTGCAAGCGGCACGAGCAATTCTCAATTCTGGTGTTAAACCGGGTGATGACACCTGAGTTGCTCGCCTGGTTAACCCAGCCGGGCCCTGAAATTTTGCAAGCCATGCTGGAAGCAATTGGCAATACCGATCCCGAGCATGTCCTGTCTAAACTGGTCATTGAAGCTGACCAAACCAGTGTCCAGCGAGACCTTAAAGCTCAACGAATTTCCGTTGACGACAATGCCCTTGGTGTCCCAGTTGAACGCTATCTACTTGATGCCATGAGGCGTTTACTTGCCAGTTCCCAGTGGTTAGTTAATCAGCGGGATGCCAGAGTTTGGATACGAAAATCGAATCAATCAACCCATCTTTACCTGGTTTGGAAAAGCGCGGCTAAGGACATCATTGAGCTGTTGGCCAAAGACAAGATACCTGGCATTCCAAGAGATCCTGATACCCTTGCGGACATCCTTATTGAGCGAGGATTGGCCACTAAATCCGCCTCAAATGAGCGATACGAAAGCCTTGCCCCTGAAGTGCTGATCAAAGACGACAAGCCAATCTGGCTACCCATGCTGCATATATCTGAGGCCGATTTATTGTTCAGCTCGAATGTACCAAGTAGCGTGAGACTGTTTAGCAAATCTGAGTGGGAAGCTACACAGCAAACACAAGCAGAGTCACAGAGTCGCTCCAGTGAGCATTCAGACTTGCCTGAAGCGTCATCATCAATCGAACACGGCAATTCGTCTGAGTCGCCATCGACAAACTCGTCCGAACAAGATGATGAACTTAGTCATGCCAGTGATGTTAATCACCTTCAGGCAACTGAAAATGCTCCAGGTGATGGATGTGAAAAGCCTAACAATTCATATGATGGCGCTATCTCAAATAACGTAAACCAGCACGATGCAGAGGCATTGAATCTCACTGAATCTTTGGTGTGGCTCCCAGAGGCCAGCAGTGCGTTGGTTATGGTTGGTGAACAGATACTGATCCGCTATCCCGATGCCGTAAGACCTTGGTGTGCCCCCCGAAAACTGCTTGCTGAACTCAGTCGATTAGATTGGCTTGAACTAGATCCGGCAAACCCGACGCGTAAAGCCAGAACTGTGACTACAAATGATGGAGTTCATGAGCAAGGGTTACTGCTGAAAGTATCGATTTCTAAAGGGCTAACTGCACTGATAGACTTTTCCAAACAAGACGCAGAATCAGTGACAGCAATTCAGAACGAAGAGGCTTCACAGCGTCCGAGTCGAACTGAGACAGCCAATGCCCAAGCAAAAGAGCTCGCCACAAGAGCGGAGCGTAAGCAAAAGCCGATTGCGCCCAATGCGAACTCAAGTACAGACCCCAAACACGCGCAGCGGCAACAGATGGTTAATTTTGTGAAAGATTTGCCCATCTTACTGACCGATGGTGATTACCCAGACGTGGATCATAGTGCCGATGGTATTCGCGTCACGATTCAAACCTTACGCCAAGTCGCCAATGCGCATGGCATTCCAGCCGGACAACTGCTTCGGGGGATCTCGGCCAGTGACGAATGCCAGTTTGATGAGGGGGAAACGGTTCTGTTTACCGCTCACGCTAAACGTTAATCCATTTGAAATGAATCGGATTGCAAACGGTTATTTGCGGAGCATGAATGAAAGAAAATGCATATGAGATGCCTTGGCGCACGAATTATGAAGCCATGGCAGCAGCAGGTTGGCTGGTTGGGGCCACTGGGGCGATTGCCGCAGAAATGCTGACTGAGCTACCACCTGAGCCATTTTGGTGGATGACAGGGATTTCCTCGGGCATGGCGTTGTACCGCCTGCCTGAGGCTTACCGTCTTCATAAGTTACAGAAGGGACTAAAAGGCAAACCTTTGGCTTTTATGGAGCTGTCGCATTTGCAAAAAGTGATGGCAAAACATCCTGATGAATTGTGGTTAGGGTATGGCTTTGAGTGGGACCAACGTCATGCCCAACGCGCTTATGAAATCCTAAAGCGGGATAAGCAAACCTTGCTTAATCAAGGTCACGGCAAACAAATGGGTTCAACCTGGATTCATGGTGTTGAGCCCAAAGAAGAAGATGTGTACCAGCCAGTTGGTCACACAGAAGGCCATACCTTAATTGTCGGTACGACCGGTGCCGGAAAAACCCGATGCTTTGATGCGATGATCACTCAGGCCATTTTGCGCAATGAAGCCGTGATTATTATTGATCCTAAGGGAGACAAAGAACTTAAGGATAATGCGCAGCGAGCCTGTATTGCCGCCGGTAGTCCTGAGCGCTTTGTGTATTTTCATCCGGGTTTTCCAGAGCATTCAGTACGTCTTAATCCCCTGAGGAACTTTAACCGGGGTACTGAAATCGCCAGCCGAATTGCGGCATTAATCCCATCTGAAACCGGTGCTGATCCATTTAAAGCCTTTGGCCAAATGGCACTGAATAACATCGTGCAAGGTTTGTTGCTTACGTCACAACGTCCTGATCTGAAAACACTGAGACGATTCTTGGAAGGCGGTCCAGAAGGTTTGGTAGTAAAAGCCGTCACGGCTTGGGGTGAGCAGGTGTATCCAAGCTTTAGTGTGGAGATCAAGCGCTTTACCGAAAAAGCCAACACATTAGCTAAACAAGCTATGGCGATGCTGCTTTTTTACTACGAACGCATTCAGCCCGTTGCCGCCAATACCGATTTGGAAGGCCTTTTGAGCATGTTTGAACATGACAGAACCCACTATTCCAAGATGGTGGCTTCACTGATGCCGGTGCTCAATATGCTCACCTCAAGTGAACTAGGCCCATTGCTATCACCGATTGCAAACGACGTGGATGACAGCCGGTTAATTACGGATTCTGGCCGTATTATCAACAATGCCCAAGTGGCCTATATCGGGTTGGATTCATTGACCGACGCCATGGTTGGCAGCGCTATTGGTTCGTTGCTTTTATCCGATCTCACCGCCGTGGCCGGTGACCGCTATAACTATGGTGTTGAAAATCGTCCCGTAAATATCTTCATCGATGAGGCGGCTGAAGTCGTCAACGATCCCTTCATTCAACTGCTCAACAAAGGCCGTGGCGCAAAAATGCGTTGTGTGATTGCTACTCAGACCTTTGCTGACTTTGCAGCTCGAACAGGCAGTGAAGCTAAGGCTCGCCAGGTGTTAGGTAACATCAATAACTTGATAGCTCTTCGGGTGATGGATGCCGAAACGCAGCAGTACATTACTGACAATCTGCCAAAGACTCGGTTGCAGTACATCATGCAAACTCAGGGTATGTCGTCCAACTCGGACAGCCCCGCGTTGTTTACCGGCAATCATGGCGAACGCTTGATGGAGGAAGAAGGCGATATGTTTCCACCGCAGTTATTAGGCCAGCTTCCCAACCTGGAGTACATCGCCAAGCTTTCAGGTGGCCGCGTGATCAAAGGCCGCATTCCTATTTTAACCAGCTCTACACAGGCAGCATAAGGAGTCTGCATGCATCATTCAGTCTGTCTGAAAATGACAACACTTATCAGTAAAGAAATGCTCGCTCAGTGGCAGCAACATAACCCCCAGTTCAAGGAAACCTTAAGACTGCTTGAAACCGACTGGCCTCATGCTTTGGCCTCGGTGTATTGCTTGGCGGACTACTTAACGGATGCGTTCACGTTAGATGGCCATTCCATCTTTGATTTGTGTCTGTGCAATGGCTTGGGTAGTTATGAAGAAGTCAGTTGTGATGATGACAGTGTACGCCTTTGGCATTTCATTGAGGCGCTGACCTGGACTGCCGCCAGTGCTTTAACGGGGATTCGCCTGCGTGATCCTGATCATTTCGAGTGGGCCGCCGTGGATGGTGTGTATTTCTACTCCTGGATTCGTAATCGTCCAAATCGGATGACGTATTTGGCTGAAGGACGCATCGAGGTGCGTTATGTCAGTGGTCATACGACGACAAAGCGGCTTCAACAAGTGATTAAAGCCCGGATTATGACGCCAACCGTTGCTGCCATGCTGGCGCGAGTCGAAGAGGATGTTTGGCATGAGCAAGCATAAGTCGGTTTGGCTGCTGTGTCTGGCACTGATGCTGGAGATTATTGCCATTGGCGTGTTAGTGCCCGGTGATTGGACTGGCCGGGTCATCAGTAAAGAGAAGCAGATGATCCAAAATCAATTGGGCGCACAAACAAGCTATTGGATTGGTCAAACTAGCCATCGCTGGTATCAGTCATGGATTGTGGATACGCAGATGGAGCAATCTGTGCGAGATTTTCTAATCCCCACTGAAGAGCAGCGACTGCGCTCTAAAGGGATGGAGAACATGGGAGGCTTTTGGTTTGTTTGGGTGGAAGATCGTATTCAGGCATTTTTTGATGTGTTGTACCAGGTGTTCACTCGATTTGCTTTGCTGATAGTCTGGTTGCCCTTTGCGCTTATTCTCATGTTACCGGCGTTGTGGGACGGTTTGATGACCTGGAAGATTAAGAAGACAACCTTTGATTTTTCGAGCCCAATCATTCACCGCTACAGCATGATTATCCTGGGCTCAGGTGTCATTTTGCTGTTTATGGGATTGTTCGCCCCGCTGGCTATTCCACCGGTGGTGTTACCGTCGCTGATCATCGGTTTGGCATTGATGGCGGGGTTGGCGTTAAGCCACTTGCAGAAGAAGATATGAGGCCTGTCAGGCCTCATCTTGTAGAGCTAAAATCTCACGCCTACGGTATTGCCGTTCTCGTCTTCAGCAGGCAAATGGTAAGTATCAATAAGGTGGCCTTGAAGCCAAATATATTGAGGCATCCAAAAAGAGTACTGTCGTATAAGAGCCAATACTTCTTTTAACGGTTTGTTTGCATGAGGCTCGGCAAGACGGAAGTACATGAATGAGCAATAATCTCGAAAGTACTCCTGAAGCTCTGAATCCGATAGCGTTTCTTTTAGCGGTCTGTTTTGTTCGTCGTCCTCATCAGGGGAATTGGCATAAATTTCAAATAGCTGCTTTTCAGTGAGCATCTCCAAGAAGTGGTCTTCAATTAAGACCCCATCACTAGTATCGACATCCATACCATCTTTGACATCAAAAGCCATGACACATCCAGAAGATAATGCCACTTCTGATGGTTTCAGTACGTCATTAGCTTGTACAACCTGATTCCAATGATTAAAACCAGCAGTTACTGCAATTTCATCGAGTGCTTGAGTGTGTGGAATAGATTTTTCACGTTTAAGCTTTCGTGCTTTTTGCTTTAAACGTTCAACCGTGGCAGAGGAAATGATTTTAGTAATTTGCATTGAGTTTCTCCTATTAGCGAATACGGTGCCCACTGCCGAGGTCGCAGAAAAAACCTAAGCAAAAAATAAATTTGATATGCATGTCGTCCCGTCCGGGTTTGCTAAAGTGGGCAGCTGGTCTCGACACGACCAATATCTCCATCATATCAACCGCATCAAAAAGATCAATTGTTAGTATTGTCTGAGTAGAACCCTCAAAACCTTCAAGAATTCGGCATCTAGCTGACCACTGAACCTGCCAATCCCAAGGCATCCTTCACTTCTCAATTCAAACAACGAGGAGTGACTATGGAACCTGTGAGTATTCCGTCCTATATCGATGACCCGCCGCACTTCCTGCTTTGGAGTGCCGACGAGATGGCTCCCATTCTGTTGGGGCTAGTGATCGGCATTTTTACCGGTAATGCCTTGGTTTTATGCCTGTTGGGGTTGGTGACAACCAAGCTCTATCGGCGTTTTCGTGATGGTCGCCCGGATGGTTTTATTCTTCACGCCATCTACTGGGCCGGACTGTTGCCAACCAAAGCCAAGACGATCCCTAACCCATTTATCAGGAGCTATCTGCCGTGAAGTTCGACGTGTTTTTAAAATCATGGCAAGGCACGCAATTAGAGAACCGATGGCAACGGTTCCTGATTGCGGTGCTGGTGCTATCTAACTTGCTGCTTGCGGTAGCGGCATTTTCTCGCAATACCGTGGTAGCCATTCAACCACCAACTTTGTCTGAACCGGCTGAAGTGTCACGAAACCAAGCCACTCAACCTTACCTTGAATCCTGGGGACTCTACCTGGCTGAGCTTATGGGTAACGTGACGCCAGGTAATGTGTCTTTCATCCGGGTTGCCATTGAGCCGCTACTTTCTCCAGCGGTGTACCAGCAAGTGGTCGATGCACTGGAGATTCAGGCAAGACAAATCCGCGAAGACCGGGTCACGCTCAAATTCCAACCCAGACAAGTGGAATATGAGTATGAAACCGGCCATGTCTTTGTGACCGGTTATTCCTTGGTTTCTGGGCCATCTGGAGATGAGCAGCGCCAAACTCGCACCTATGAGTTTGACATCGATATTGAGCAATACCGTCCAAAACTTAGCTGGATGGATACGTATGAGGGGCAAGCTAGAACGAAGCGCGTTCGTGAAAAGTTGACCCAAGAGCAAAACCGGAGGGTGAATGATGCGAACCAAAATTAGTCGATGGATGACACCAAGCTTAATCGCAATGAGCTTGAGTGGCGTCCTGTTATCTCAAGCGTCGTATGCAGACGTGGAATTGCCGATTGTGCCAGCCAGTGTGATGAAGCAGTCTGCTACTGCAAATCCACCGACTCAAACCAATACGGCTTCAACGGATGTGCCAACAACGCTACTGATGACACCGGGGGTTAATGAACTGATCCCTGTAGCACTTGGCCATCTGAATCGGATTGTGACGCCGTTTGAATCGCCTCAGGTGAGAACAACCAGTGATGCTCAGACGCAAATCAAGGGGAATGTTGTATATGTGGCCACGGACAAAGAATCACCGGTTTCACTTTACATCACTCCGCCTGGTCAGGAAGCGCCTGCGTTATCTGTCACCTTAGTACCTCGTCGTATTCCACCGCGTGAAATCACCTTAGCTATTGATGGTCAGCAGTGGCCTATTAAGGGCGTCGTGAACCGAAAAGCCGCCACTTGGGAAACGGCTCAGCCATACGTCGATAGCCTACGTGATTTACTCAGACGACTTGCACTAAATGAACTACCACAAGGCTATGACATCCGTTTGGCTGGCCAAACTGACACAAGCCCGAAATGTTTTCAGCCGGGCTTAAAGTTTGGTTTTAAGCAGGGGCAAATTGTGACGGGACATTACTTCACCGTCTATGTAGGACTGGTTGAAAGCTTTGCCGATGAGCCGATAGAAGCCAGTGAAATAGCTTGTCATGCACCAGATATAGTGGCAAGCGCCTACTGGCCTCGCAATATCTTGTTGCCGGGTGAAAAGACTGAGTTGTATGTGGTTGTTCGCAATCATCGTGAAGAAGCGGTGGAAAGTCAGCGACCTTCGCTTCTTGTGGGAGGTGAATAACGATGAAAGCACAATGGGAACAAATGAGCCCGAACATGAAGCGGGGTCTATCGGTTGCTGGTATTGCTGGTGGTCTCATTCTTATGGTTATGGTGTTTTCACCTAATCCTGATGATGGCGCGAACAGTCGGAACCGACAGGAAACGATCCGGCACATTCTTACGGATACCAATACTCGTGATGTTGGGGTCGATAGTTTGGCTGCAAACGTAAAACTACTCAGTGAGCGCAATGAACAGTTACGCCGTGAAGTTGAGCGCTTGCGTCGTGACGTCGATTCAGGACGGCTAAGCCCAGGTTCGCCTTCTATACCAAGTGAGGTCAATGCGGAGCTGGCCCGCCTTAGAGCGGAACTTGATGATGTTCGCGCTGGAGGTGATGCAGCAGTTGAAGGCACAAATAGTCGTTTTGAAGTGCCTTTATCTGCCATGGAATTGCCCAAAGAAGAAAAGCCACTGCCGTCTAACCCAGACGACTATTTTGCCAATGCGCCGCTGCCAGATCCGCTCTATCAGCAGCCAGCCAGTGGCCAAGGTTCACGAGCACGGGATGTTCCATTGCCGCCAATCACGATTCGTATGATTGAGCCTGAAGTGGTTGCTGAACCAGAGGTTGTTGTGCAAGAAGCGCCGCCTTTGTATTTACCGGCGGGCAGCATCATCTCAGGTACTTTGATCACAGGTTTGGATGCACCTACTCACGAGTCCGCAAGACGCGAACCTTTTCCTGCATTGCTGAGGATTCAAAAGGAAGCCATTTTACCCAACCGATTTAGAGCGGATATCAAAGAGTGTTTCTTGATCGCCGCAGGTTACGGTGATTTAAGCTCTGAGCGTGCTTATTTGCGAGGCGAGACCATTTCATGTGTGAGAGAAGATGGTGGCGTCATTGAAACACGACTGGATTCTTATGCTGTGGGTGAAGACGGCAAAGCCGGTATTCGTGGCCGATTAGTGTCGAAACAAGGCCAACTGGTGGCCAAATCAATGATGGCCGGGTTCCTTCAGGGGTTGGCTGGCGCATTTGATGTAAATCCTGTTCCGACGATTCAGACGGGTAATGCAGGTGATACCCAGCTGTACCAGCAAGTCATGAGCCAAGAAGCATTACAAGGTGCTGCGATTAAAGGCACCGGTAAAGCATTGGATCGAGTGGCCAAGTTCTATTTGGACATGGCTGAAAATATGTTCCCAGTCATAGAGGTAGACGCTGCAAGGAAAATTGAAGTCATAGTCACTCGTGGTGCCTCGTTGTCGTTGGCCACTTCGCAAGGGGGAGGTGCAAGAAGATGAAAAAATCCTGCATGTTGCTAACCGATCGAAGTCCGTTTCAGACAATAAGATGTGTATCCAGAGGAGAGTTAACCATGACGACATCAATGCAGAACAACCCAAAGCACCAGTCAAAACAGTGGTCTAAAGCTGGATTACTTTTATTGGCAGTCGGCTCAACCTTATTGTCTGGCTGTAGTTCATTGGGTCTCGGGAGTAGTGAATATGGATGCCCAGGTATGCCTGACGGTGTGCGCTGTTTATCCGCTCGTGAAGTCTATGAGCTGACCAGTAATGGCGCTGCACCCAAGACGATTGATGCTGTGGCGACTCGAATTGGTTCTCCCTCTGGGTATTCACAATCGGATTTAGAGACAGGACTGCTGAGCCATCCAGCATTACCTGAGACGCAGCAATCTGCACCTATTCGCATTCCTTCAAGGGTGATGCGAATTTGGATTGCGCCTTGGGAGGATGACCGTGGAGATCTGAATTTATCCAGCTACGTGTTTACCGAAATTGAACCGCGCCGGTGGGATATTGGGGTGTCAGCACCTCGAACGGTTTCGCCAGTGCTACGTCCACTTCAGACTCAAAGCGATTCATCCTCAGCGGGAGCTGATGGTAAGCGCGATAACTTGAGTATCTACGGAGAAACTAACGAATGACAAATGCAGTTCGCACCATTCAAACTCAGCGCCTAATGACCATTGGTGCGCTTGGTTTAATGGCGTTAATGATTTCGGAGCCCTCATTTGCGGGCACCGGTGGTGATGCTTTCACTGATGTGTGGGATACCCTAAAAGATTGGACCCAAGGTACTTTGGGACGGATCGTAGCGGGAGCCATGGTACTGGTGGGTATTGTGGGCGGTATCGCTCGCCAAAGCTTGATGGCTTTTGCCTTGGGCATTGGTGGCGGTATGGGTCTCTACAATACGCCAACAGTCGTTGAAAGTGTTATGTCTGCAACTTTACCTGTTGTTGCCAGCACTCAAGAAGTCATTGGCACAACAGTTCCAGCAATCAGCGCCGTTTTACTGGGCACCTGAATGTGAACCACAGTAGGCAGTTCACTTAAGGCAATCAAACTTAGGTCTACACAACATCGGGTTATTGGTGATGTTGTGTAGACCTTTTCATTTCAGCGACGCCACATTAACGAACTTGGTTTACAGTATTTGGTATATTAATACCTAAAGTGTTAAAATTCCTATCGTAATAAACTATATGGTTTATACTGTTCGTGATATTCATACTTTGGGTGTTAAAATGTCATCTAAAATAAACTGGCTTGTTGCTCATACTTCTCCTGGTGCGCTAGTACTTCAGCAATGGCTGACTGAAAACGGCGTGAGCTACTCGTTGGCTCAAAAGTACGCGCAGAACGGTTGGCTAAAGAAGCTTAGTTCTGGTGTGTACTATCGTCCAAATGCGCAGGGCGATATAAAGCCAACTTGGGTTGATGCCATTCAAGCATTGGATGTGCAATTGGGCGTTTCAGTTCATTTGGCTGGATTGAGCAGCTTAACTCACCAGGGACTGAGTCACTATTTACAGCTGAACAAAGAGCAAGTTTGGATTTGCGTTAAAAACAAGTCGTCCTTACCGAAATGGTTTCGTGAATTCCCTTATCAGAATTGGTTTTACTGTGGAAACCATAAGCTTGAAGTGAATCCCGAGAAAGATTTGAAAAGGATCACGGTCAAAGAGAAAGAACTCACTGTCAGCTGTGCAGAACTTGCTGCCTATGAAGTGGTAGACGCGATTGGAAAGCTGATTTCATTTGAGCATGTCGCAGAATTATTTCAGGGTTTAGTCAATCTTAGTCCTAGAAAAGTACAAGATATTCTTGAACGAAGCAGCTCTGTTCAGGCAAACCGAATATTTCTATTTCTGGGTCGATACTACGATCACCAGTGGGTCAATCGCGTAGATGAAACAAGAATTAAATTAGGTGCAGGAAAGCGGCAGGTTGTCGAAAAAGGACGTTTTGATGAGCGATATCAAATCACAGTGCCAGAGATATTAAGCGTCAAAAAAGGTGAACAACATAATGGATAAAGACAGCCCATATTACAAACAGGTTTCCTTGCTCATAAGAATGCTTCCTGTGGTAGCCACAGAGACGGTTTTTGCACTTAAAGGCGGCACCGCCATTAATTTATTTGTGAGAGATTTTCCTCGGTTATCTGTAGATATTGATCTTGCTTATCTTCCACTTGAACCAAGAGATGAGGCTTTGGTTAATGTCAGGGCTGCATTGCAGCGCATTACAGACAGAATCAATACTCAACCAGATATCAGAGCGGCATTTCAGGATAATAAAGCTGATGAACTGAGAATCGTTGTATCAAGTCCGGTTGCGACGATCAAAATTGAAGTGTCGCCCGTCGCCAGAGGTACATTGCATAGTGCAGAAATAATGCCAGTTCAAGAGTCTGTTGAAGACGAGTTTGGTTATGCTGAGATTCAGGTAGTCAGTCTTCCCGATCTGTATGGTGGAAAATTGTGTGCTGCAATGGATCGCCAACATCCTCGCGACTTATTTGATGTGCGTATGTTACTTGGCAGTGAAGGGATTTCGAGAGAGATTTTGGTGGGTTTTTTAACCTATACATTAAGTCACCCTCGGCCTATTAATGAAGTCATGTCGCCAAACTGGCAGCCTCTAAATGAGAAATTTCAGGCAGAATTTGACGGAATGACTTTTGAAAAAGTTGAATGCGAAGACTTAGCCTCTGTTAGGCCCATGATGTTAATTGAACTGCAAAAACATTTCACAGAAAGGGATCATGCCTTCCTCATGTCATTCAAAAGAGGGCAGCCTGACTGGGCATTGTTTGATTATCCTAATGCAGCAGACTTGCCAGCGATTCGTTGGAAGTTGCAGAACATTAACAAATTGGCAAAGAATCAAGCAAAACATCAAGAGCAATTAGATAAATTGAAGCAAGTGCTTGATGATTGGCTTGTTAACGCAAACGCCAAGTAATTCGTTTATAACAAACCTAAACGAGCTATAAGACCCCTAGTTAGATTGCGATTTCTTCAATCTATCTAACCGAGTCCACATAGGACAACTGCATAGACTGGAGCCTCGATTTACATTAACGAGGACTCCTCATGCGAAAACTATCTCCTATTATTCTGGCGCTTGCGCTGTCTCCTTTGGTTCAAGCTGAACCTGTGTCTGAAGTGTCGCCCGTTGGCAAAATTGACGGCATGGTTTCTTTGCCGGTCACCGGTATGAAAGCGGTCGAAAGCAATGGCCGTATTGTTTTCATGTCAGACAGTGGCCGGTTCGTCATTGATGGCACGCTCTATGATGCCTGGTCGAAAAAGCCGCTTACCAGCCTTGAAGAAATTCGAGAAGCGGGAAACACGCTGGACTTAAGTCGTCTTGGCTTAAAAATGGATGATTTGAATCCACTGACGCTGGGTGAAGGCAAAAAGAAAGTGGTGGTCTTTGTTGATCCACGATGCCCGCACTGCCATGAGCTTTTGAAACAAGCTTTACCGCTAACCAAAGAATACACCTTCCAAATACTCCCTGTGCCAGTGCTTGGTCCTGATTCAGAGCGTCAGGTTCGCCAGCTTGGCTGTGCGCGTGACAAAAAAGCGGCCACCGATGCATTGCTCAATGGTCGAATTAGTAACTTAGAGCAGGATGATGCCTGCAACTTAGAGCCAATGCAGCGTACCTTGGTGACGGCTCAAATCCTGGGCATTCAAGGTGTGCCTTTCATCGTCGCCAATGATGGTCGCATCAGCCGAGGCCGTCCTTATGATCTTTCTGCTTGGTTGGAGGGGCGTTAATGAAAGCCTCTCTGTATTCAGGGCAACGCGCTTCAGAGCTATTGCCAGTATTGGCCTATTCAGACGATGAGCAACTGTTTTTCATGGAAGACCAAAGTGTTGGCTTTGGTTTTCTATGTGACCCATTGCCGGGTGGTGATGAGTCTGTTGCAGACAGGGTTAATGTTCTACTCAACAACGACTGGCCAAAAGACACTTTGCTGCAATTTGGCCTGTACGCCTCGCCTGATATTCAAACCGACCTTCAGCGCATGATGGGCTTACGGCATCGTCAATCCGATCCATTACTCAGGGCGTCGATACGCAAACGTGCGGATTTTCTCGATGGGGGCACGGTTCAACCGATAGAAGAATCGACCCAGACTCAGGTTCGCAACTTTCAACTGATCGTCACCTGCAAATTGCCTTTGGAAAGTCCTATTCCGACGGAGCGTGAGTTGAGTCGAGCATCCGCGCTTCGGGCTTCTTTCTCGCAAGCGCTGGCAACGGTTGGTTTTCGCGTCACTGAGATGACTGACCGAAATTGGCTCGCGGCATTAAGTGCTCAGCTTAACTGGGGAAAAGATGCTTCCTGGCGCAATCCATCACCAATCCGCAGTGAGGCAGATAAACCACTTCGAGAGCAAGTGTTGGATTATGACCGAGCTATCAAGGTGGATAGCCAAGGTCTGATGCTGGGTGATTACCGAGTTAAAACCTTATCGTTTAAGCGCTTGCCTGAGCGGATCTGGTTTGGTCATGCCGCAAGTTTTGCGGGCGATATGATGACGGGCAGTCGCGGTTTACGCGGCAGCTTTTTGCTAAATGTCACCATTCACTTTCCTTCAGCCGAGGCGATGCGATCTCGTTTAGAGACGAAGCGTCAATGGGCGGTCAATCAGGCCTATGGCCCGATGCTCAAGTTTGTGCCGGTGCTTGCAGCCAAGAAAAAGGGGTTTGATGTTCTTTTTGAAGCTTTGCAAGAAGGTGATCGTCCTATTCGGGCAAATATGACCTTAACGCTGTTTTCCCCGACGGAAGAGGCGTCCATCAGCTCTGTTTCAAATGCTCGAACCTATTTCAAAGAACTTGGATTTGAGCTGATGGAAGACAAGTACTTCTGTTTGCCCATTTTTCTGAATGCCCTGCCATTTGGTGCTGACCGCCAGGCGATGAACGACTTGTTTCGATTCAAGACCATGGCGACACGGCATGTCATCCCTCTGTTGCCTTTGTTTGCGGATTGGAAAGGCACTGGCACGCCGGTGATTAACTTTGTTTCCCGTAATGGTCAGATCATGAGTGTGTCCCTTTATGACTCGGGCAGTAATTACAACTGTTGCATCGCGGCGCAATCGGGGTCGGGCAAGTCTTTCCTGGTGAACGAAATCATCTCCTCCTACTTATCTGAAGGCGGGCAATGCTGGGTGATTGATGTTGGCCGCTCTTATGAAAAGCTGTGTGAAGTCTATGACGGTGAGTTCTTACAGTTCGGGCGGGACAGTGGCATTTGCTTGAATCCGTTTGAAATCGTTGAGGACTATGACGAAGAAGCGGATGTGTTGGTTGGGTTATTGGCCGCAATGGCCGCACCTACGCAGTCATTAACCGATTTTCAGATGGCCAACCTAAAGCGTCAGACCCGTGAACTGTGGGAGAAAAAAGGTCGTGCCATGTTGGTTGATGATGTGGCAGAGGCCTTAAAAAATCATGAAGACCGTCGTGTGCAAGACGTGGGTGAGCAGCTCTATCCGTTTACGACACAGGGCGAATATGGCCGCTTCTTTAATGGCCACAACAATATTCGCTTCAAAAACCGATTCACCGTTCTGGAGTTAGAAGAGCTCAAGGGGCGTAAGCATCTACAACAAGTGGTGTTGCTTCAGCTTATCTACCAAATCCAACAAGAGATGTACTTAGGTGAGCGGGATCGTCGCAAGATTGTGTTCATTGACGAAGCCTGGGATCTGCTGACTCAAGGTGATGTCGGTAAGTTCATCGAGACGGGTTACCGTCGATTTCGAAAATATGGCGGCAGCGCTGTAACGGTAACGCAGTCGGTCAACGATTTGTATGACAGCCCTACAGGTAAAGCCATCGCTGAAAACTCGGCCAATATGTACCTGCTTGGTCAAAAAGCCGAAACCATCAACGCGCTCAAAAAAGAAGGCCGTTTGCCATTAGGTGAAGGCGGCTACGAATACCTAAAAACGGTTCATACCGTCACGGGTGTCTATTCCGAAATTTTCTTTATTACCGAGATGGGCACCGGGATTGGCCGCCTCATCGTCGATCCGTTTCACAAGCTGTTGTACTCGTCCCGTGCAGAAGATGTAAACGCGATTAAGCAGTTAACGCGCAAAGGCCTTTCTGTTGCTGATGCCATCTCTCAGTTGTTGAAGGAGCGAGGCTATGAATAAGTCCACGCTTTGGCCATTTATGGCCTCTATTACTTTGTCTATTGCAGGCAGCGGTTTAATGACCAGCTGGCTTTTAATGAAAACACTCGAACCCATCCACAGCCAGTTGGCGTTAAGTACGCCCATTGCAGTCGTGGATTTTGGGGAGGCGGTGTTGTCACTGGGCCCCAATGCCAGCGAACAAGACATCGAATCCAGGTTGCTTCAGACCAATCAGCAAATTGAAAAATTAAAAGCAGCCGGTTTTATCGTGCTGGATGCCCAAGCGGTGGTGGGTGCTGATGATTCCGTATTTGTGCCAGTAGGCTCAAAGGAGGTGTCTCATGCAGATACTCCGTAAAAGAATGCCTTGGCGGCCATACCTCATCCGGTTGACTGTTCTTGCGTTAATCATGGCCTTGGTAGGCACCTACGCCATGATGCGCTACCGAATAGGTATTGATACCCAGCAAGAGCGCTGCCTGCCTGATACCACGGTGTATCTGATTGACCTATGGAATAAAGAGCCCGTTAAGGATGGTTTGTATGCCTTCCACTCAAAAGGACTCGCTCCGTTATATAACGACGGTACTCGGATGCTGAAACGCCTAACAGGGATGCCTGGGGATGAAGTCAATGTGACGCCTGAGCATGTGCTGGTGAACGGTGCTGAAGTTTCTACCGGCATGGCATTAGCCCAGCGTCTTGGTGCGGCGGAATCACAATTTAGCCGCTCATTGACGCTGCAAGAAAACGAATATTGGTTTTCCGGCGAGGCTGCTACGAGTTTCGACTCCCGCTATTGGAATGCCGTTAAGCGCGAGCAGATTGTTGGTCGCGCTTGGCCGCTTTGGTAGGAGGTGGAAGATGAGAAGACTATGCCTCTTATTTTTGTTGGTTGCGCCATTGGCTTTTAGTCAAGTGTCCTGGGCACAAGAGCCTTATCCGTTGTCTGACGAGGACAAAAAGATCGTCGAAATGAGCCGCAGCATTTTACAAAGTGCTGTGGATGGTTCATCTGAATTTATCGAGCCTTTTTCACCGATTGAACAACCTAAGTCGCTCAAACACAACGATGAATGGTTGATATTTGCGTCGTCCTCACTGGGGGATTCCTCACTGATGCAGCTATTTAAAGAGGCCAGTGCTACCGGCGCTATTGTGTTGTTTCGGGGAATTCCTGAAGGAAAGACCTTGGGGGCGGCTATCCGTGATTGGCATACCCTGATGGCGGGACTTGATCCTGTTCCTCAGGTTCGAATCGATCCGAAAGCCTTTGTGCACTGGCGGGTGACTAGCGTGCCTGCCATTTTCCGCATAGAAGATGACAAGGTGACTGCAAGTGCACTAGGGGTTTACAGCAAGGACTGGTTGCAACGTCAAATTGAAACAGGCAATACCGGATCTTTGGGTCAACGCGGTCCGATTCATTCCATTTTAGAACCGGATTTGATGCAAGTGGCGATGCAGCGTTTACAGTCGCTTGACCTGGGCGCGTTAAAGAAAAAAGCCATTGAGCGTTTCTGGTCTCGCCAAACTTTCACTGACTTACCCAAAGCCACGCAGTATCGGATAAGAATGGTTGATCCAACCATCGTCATGAAGCGGCCACTATTGGATGCCAATGGCCGAACATTGATCCCAGCAGGAACGCGTATTAACCCGCTAAAAGCCTTGCCATTTACTCAGCAGCTCGTGGTGTTTAATGCGTCGAACGCTGAAGAAGTGGACGCAGTAGCGCATTGGCTTGAGGGCCAAGATAGGACGCTGCGCCGCATTACGCTTATCACCACGCAGCTCGACCGTGCTCAAGGTTGGAATAGCCTCAATGCGCTCGAAAAGACATTGGACAGTCCGGTTTATCTTCTCAATGCCTCGCTAAAGCAGCGCTTTGATTTGCAAGTCACCCCATCGTTTGTTCAAGCAAAGGGACTCGCGTTTGAAATAGAAGAAATTCCAGCAAAGGAGCTTGTTCATGAAAAAGCTCAATAATACGTATCGTCTGTTGCGGACTCTCGTTGTAATGTTTGTCCTTGGCGCATCTATTCCTGCAAAAGCCGAACTGACCTGCCCAGACGCGGGGTTATTGTCCGGCAAGTTGCTGACGGATGTTTGCTGGTCATGCATTTTTCCTATCCGAGTTGCGGGTCTTCCTCTTGGCTCTGGCAGTGTCCCAAGCGGCGCATCAAACAAGTCATTTTGCTTATGTGAAGACAACTTAGGTGTGCCAAGGCCAGGTATTGTTACCAGCATGTGGGAGCCAGCGCGTCTGATTGAACTAGTCAGAACGCCAGGTTGTTCGCCTTCACTGGGAGGGATTCGTTTACCGTTAGGTGATAGGCGACTGCAAGGTGGTCATGGCGAGGGTGAATACGACACCGGTGATCTTGCTTTCTACCATTACCATTATTACGCCTTTCCGCTTTTGGTCATGCTCGATTTGTTCATGGATGGCAATTGCAATGCCGATGGTTACATGGACTTTGACTTGATGTATTTGTCGGAATTGGACCCAACATGGCTGAACGATGAACTGGCCTTTTTTACTCAGCCTGAAGCGGCTGCCGTTGCCAATCCATTGGCTATATCTGCTTGTACCGCTGACGCTGCTTCATCAACGCTTGGTAAACCCATAGACCAGTTGTTTTGGTGTGCTGGCAGTTGGGGCCATCTCTACCCGTTATCTGGCCACACCTTAGCCTTCGGCTCATTAGCAGAAAACACCAGCCATTTAGCGGCGCGTGCAATCGCGGCTCAACACAGGCGTGGTCTTGCTAGGCGAACAATGGGGAACAGTGCGCTATGCCGACCTGTTATCGAACCCATGCTACCGAAATCCCAATACAAGATGAGTATGTTCTTCCCTGTACCGGAAACTGAAAGTGCGCATGTCATCGGTGAAAGCACCATGAAATGGGGAGAGTGGCGAACAATCCCTGGTGCCGGTGAAGATGCGCTCTACATTTTGTGGCGCTGGCAAGACTGCTGTAACTCGGGAGGTTAACCATGAAACCAACACTTTTTACCCGAGTGTTAGCGGGTATTTTATCTATCACTATGGCGTGCTTGCCCCTACATGGTGTCGCCGCTGATGTGCAGCGCCAATCCGGCTTAAGCGGACAACAAGAAGGTAAGCAATTGCTGCAAAACTGGACGATGCCCGCACTCAATGGCAATACATTGTCGGTGCCGAATGGCAGTGGTAATGAGACGATTAACTTGCAAGAGCTTTTCCCCGGTATGGATCAGGGCTCATTGGATGTCTTAACGGGCGTTTATGGCTCTGATGCCAGTATGAATCAATTGGGGACGCAGCGCCAAGAGAGCTTGGCATCCGAAAGTGGCGCTACGGGTGAAGCATTTCGTTCGCTACAGCAAATCAAAGACAGGTCGCGGCCAGATATGGTCAATGATCCGCTTTGGGCATTAACCGATGCGGTTCAAACTGACCCAAATCTATTAACACAAAGCTTCCCAGGCTGTGAGTCTCAAGGTGAAGGTAGCCCAAATTACCAGCAATGCGACAGGCTCAATACAGCGGTTAATAGCTGCACTATTACTCACGATTACAAAGCAGGCATTATTGAGCATGTTTCAGGGCCGATGAACCTTCGCTCTTGTGGTGAGGGATGCCTTGAAGTTTGGATTGGTCGTATGGGAGACGACTACTGGAGTGGCAACTGTAAAGTATTTGAACAGGCCATCACACTCAAAGTTGTGAATCCCGATGCGATTACCTCAGCCGTACTTGAGTACGCAAAATGGGATGACTACATGCAAGTGTGGCTTGGCGATCAGAAAGTCTGGTCTGGGCCGAACAATAACTTTCCACCAGAAACGGCAGGTCGCTGCGAGCTCAGTACCAGTTGGGAACGCAATCCTAATACTGACCTCACCGCCAAGCTAAAAGCGGTAGAGCCCGGTTTAGAAGTGCCGGTAAAAATTCGCGTATCGGTTACGGGTAGTGGTGAGGGCTATGCACGCATCAAGGTGCGCTTTGATCCAACCAAGGTGGTGATGAATGATAGTTGGTCACCACAGTCCTGTATCGAACAAGCAGCGGATATCCCGACGAAGTTTTCAGACTACAGCATTCAATGCACGGATCAGCCGTCTTCAACCAACGGATGTACGGTGGTCAATGGTGTTTCAGTTTGTGAATCCTACTTTGCCCCAAGCCCAGTGGCTGGCATATCGCCTTTGTGTCGGCGTGTACAAGTCAGTGTGGATGATGAAAGCTATAAGGGGATTGAAAATCAGGCCTGCCAAGTGCTTGAAGCGAATCCTTCCTGTGGATTCATGTCGTCAGAATGTGCCGAGACCAATGATAAAGGTGAATGCATTCGTTTTACCGATACCTATGACTGTGGATTACAAACCAGCGATCCAAAGTGCGTGGTATCCAATCTTATGCCGAGTAGTTTTGAGGCCTGTGAGCCTACTCAGACGATTACGCCATTTACTGAAACCAAGCATGTACCGGATTACCAGGTGTGCGAGAAGATCAGCACGCTTACTGAGTGTCAGTTAGAGCGACGTGTATCCGCTGAAACCCATCAACAAAGCTGGTCCATTGAGCGTGGTTGCTTTAGCTCTGAAACGCTCAGCTTTGTTCCACAGCACAGCAGCACTATGCAAACTGGAAACGCGACGCTGAGAGTGTTTGATAATCAAAATACTGAGATAAAAATCACCGAGTCGCCATCCAAGGCAAATGGTTGGAAAACGACACTCTCACTGACGGGCAATAAGGAAACGGTGACTGAGACGAAACCGTCCATTAAATACCCTGAAATGACCTGTCCAAAAGGAACCTTGGTTGGCTCATTGTGCAAGGTCGTTAATGGGTCGATTATTTCGTGGCATGAACCGCAGGAAGTCACGCGTTCCAGATGTGAGTCCGGCTGGAACAAAGTCGATTTCGATACTTGCAGCCGAGAAGTTCAGAAGTGTTTGGCGCC
This sequence comes from Proteus columbae, assembly GCF_009914335.1. Taxonomy (NCBI): domain Bacteria; kingdom Pseudomonadati; phylum Pseudomonadota; class Gammaproteobacteria; order Enterobacterales; family Morganellaceae; genus Proteus; species Proteus columbae. The sequence goes on along the minus strand of NZ_CP043925.1, from coordinate 3,379,957 downwards.
TGCGAAACTGAGAGCTTCATTGACCTTCTCCGGCAAGTACTTAGAACAGGACATTGTTCATCAATCAAGTGATCCCGGCATAGACCAATGCTTGATGCAAACAGATCAGTTCACTGCGGTGCAGTGGCAGTGTTTGGATACGGGCACAAAACGAATCGACGGGTTAACGGTTGGTAGTGGCGAGTTGGCCAATCTTGGAAGCCTTTATCCGGCGGTAGTTTCGTCTCCTGCTCATTTAACCAGTCGCGGCAGTTCTGATGGACTGGGGCTCTCATGCTGGAGGGCAAGAGCAACCTACAATGCTTCGACTGCTCATCCAGAGTTCAACATGGGCAGCTCAGATAGCTGGGTAGATGCCAATGGTAATACACAAACCATCGTCAATAACGGACAAAACACGACCACCAATACGTGTGCCGCGCTAGAGCAAAACCCTGCCTGCCAGTATGTCAGAACCGAATGCACTGAAGGCGGGGCTGGTCATGAAGGCTTCTGTTATATCCAAAGTTTGGTGTATGACTGCGGACAAAGCGTTGAAGTGCAAAATGCACGAATGGAAACTCAATACAACTGTGAGGGGCCAGTTCGCTGTATGGGCACTGATTGTTTAGAGCCAGAGTCAATCAAGCAGGCTAACTTTGCAGAGGCCGCTGCGATGCTCAATGCTGCGCAGTTTATGACCAATGATATGTCATGCACGGGAGCTGATGGCCAAGATAACGTCGAGTGTACGGTCTTTAAAGGTAATGCTGGCCAGTGCAAAAAAGCCGTTGGTGGCATAGTGGATTGCTGTGAAAAGCCAAGTGGCGTGTCGTTATCGGACTACATCACGATGATAGTGGCGGTTAACAAGCTTGATACGGCAGTCATGGCCATGAATCCGTCTTCTGCAATCTATGGTTCGTGGAATACGCTTAGGGAACCGATCACGAGTACCTGGAGTGCGGTTAAAGAGCCTTTTGTGTCTGCATGGGACTCTCTCATGGGGGCTGGGCCATCAACGACTGCTGGCGCGGGAGCGGAGCAAGCTGCGACTGGCTTTATGCAGGTGTTGACCAACAAAACGGCTGAGTGGGTAGGCTCTACCTTTGGTTCGGGGGCGCAATCGGCACTGTTTAGTAACGTTGGTGGCGCGGTTGGAGCCGATGGTGTTGTATCGGGTGGTAACTTTGCGCTGGGTGGCGCTGCGGGCGCGGTTCTGAGTACGGTTATGACGGCCTACATGATTTATTCAGTCACCATGATCCTCATTCAGCTTATCTGGAAATGTGAGCAGAGTGAGTTTGAAATGAACGCTAAGCGGGTATTGAAGAGTTGCCATTATGTAGGCTCTTACTGCAAGTCTAAGTTCTTGGGTGCCTGTGTTGAGAAACGGCAGTCATATTGCTGCTTTACTTCGCCGCTTTCACGGATCATTCAAGAACAAGTACGTCCTCAATTGGGCCTTGGCTGGGGCAGTGCGAAGTCACCAAACTGTGAAGGTTTGACCGCGAGTCAGTTAAACCAGGTAGATTGGAGCCAAGTCAATCTCGATGAATGGATAGGTATCTTGTCGATCACGGGCAACCTACCCGAAGTACCGTCACTGGATCTGGAAAGACTCACTGGCTCAGGAAGTACGCTAAACGTGGATGGAAACCGTCAGAGTGCCGCAGACAGAGCTATTGAAAGGCTAAACGGAATGGATGCACAGAAACTGCGTCAGGATGCGACGGAAGAAATTTCGGGGAATAATTGAGCACGTCCTTCTAAAATAGCTGCGCCAATAATGTTCCATATTGGTTACTTTAATGTGTTTTTCCGCTTTAAAGTAACCATTTTTGCACTTTGTGATCACAGATCGAACATATTTCAGCTAACGCGCTTTTGCCCCATTCCGTGCCAGCAAGGCATAACCTCTCAAACAGCGTTAGGCAGTCTGCCTTACTTTTTCTAATATTTGGTGAGAAGAATATGGTGCCCATGTTCGCTTCATTTGAGCTAGAAGCGTTGATGCCGCCAATTGTAGATAAAGCCATTAGGAGAGAGCTAGTGTGATGGCTTGGCATACGATGTCAGTGCTTCGATATCTGAAGATGATTCTCATAAAGTTTGCAAACAGCTGTCAGGGACATAACTCACCTGATAACACTGCTTAGAAGCGACTTCAACGTTGCTTTCATTATAGTCTTCCCTAGGTTAGGTGGACGTATTTGATCCAGTACCCCATATGCGATCACATGGCCGTGCTTTGTCAGTTGAAAGTTTGCAATAGAAACCCCATCTAATATATGGGTATTTAGGAGAGAGGATCTGCTGTGCATATCGAGAGGATAAAACTACAGAACTTTAGAAGCTTCGGACCAGAGGTCCAGAGCATAGCTGTCGATCCGGATCTAACCACCTTGGTTGGAGCAAATGGTGCTGGGAAAACGGTCTTGATGCAGGCCTTACAGCGCATGTTTGGCATCTCAAATGAACAACGGACGATTCGCCGTCAGGATTTTCACATTCCCTCTTCTGAAGAAGATAGCCCCAGTAAGCGGACTCTAACGCTTGAAGCCATTGTCGCCTTTCCTGAACTGGATGATGAAGACGGAGACCACTCCGTGATACCAGACTTCTTTCACCATATGAGCGTGACTGATGAGGGGGGCAAGCTGAAATGCCGTTTGCGTTTGGACGCACAATGGGAAGATGATGGTTCAATAGATGGGTACATCACGAGCCAGTTCCGCGCGGTTACAACCTGGGGTGAGCCAGAAGATGCTGATTTTCACAATGTGCGCCCAGCGGATCGTTCTCGAATCCAATTAATTTACGTACCTGCCACACGATGTGCAGCTTCCCAGGTATCAGCCTTTCTGAAAGGTCGGCTTTGGAAAGCTATTAACTGGTCAGAACAAGTACGGTCATCTTTTACTCAAAAGGCTACAGAGCTGAATGAATCCTTTGAGGGTGAAAATGCGATTAGTATCGTTACTGAAAAGCTCACAGGCCGCTGGCAGGAGCTGCATTCTGCTGGAACTGATAGTACACCGAAGTTTCGTCCGGTCGACCTACGTTTTGAAGAATTTGTTCGTAAGGTAGAGGTACTGCTGCACCCTGATGAAAGTGGTCGCGATCGGAGCATTGATGAGCTAAGTGATGGCCAAAGTTCGTTGTTTCACATCGCCATGACTTCAGCCACTCTTGATGTTGAAACCGAGATCTTAGCCCAACCAGAGAGTGAAGATTTTCTGGGTGCAGACTTGCCCTTGCCCTCATTGACTATTTTGGCACTTGAGGAGCCGGAGAATAACCTAGCCCCATACTATCTATCTCGAATTATTAGCCAGATCAGCAGCCTAGTGCATGGCTTAAGAGCTCAAGCAGTACTATCTAGCCATTCGCCGAGTATTCTCGCCAGGATCCAACCAAAGCAAGTAAGACACTTCAGGCTAGCAACAGAATCAAACACCACTGTTGTTCGTCAACTTACTTTACCCGATGAAGAGAATGAAGCTGCAAAGTATATTCAGCAGGCGGTGAGAGCCTATCCAGAATTGTATTTTGCTAAGGTCGTGGTTCTCGGGGAGGGGGCTTCAGAAGAGGTAATTCTTCCTGCCATATCAGAAGCGATGGGAATACCAATTGATAAGTCTTTTGTTGCCATGGTTCCATTAGGGGGCCGCCATGTAAACCACATGTGGCGTCTACTAACAGATTTACAGATTCCTTTTATTACATTACTCGATCTGGATTGGGGGCGGCACGGCGGTGGCTGGGGTAGGATTAAGAACGCAGTCTCCAAGTTGATAGAGTATGGGGTAGAACCAAGTGAGATATTTGGGCAATACCTCAACCCGTTAGGATACCAGCATAATCTTGCTGCATTTGATACCGGGTCTGCTGCTGATTGGACTAGCATTAGCTCTTGGGTTAACGCACTCAGGCACTATGCTGTTTACTTCTCAAGCCCATTAGATATTGATTATTCGATGTTGAAGGCATTTCCTGACCAATATTGCGTTGCTCCAGACGAAAGTTCTAACGGGCCATCTAATCGTGGTGAGCCTGGGAATGCAGTTATGGGGGACGAGGGAAGTCCTGAATTTTATGCAGATGATCTGCAAAATTTGCGCTGGTACAGGTACCTGTTTTTAGGAAGAGGTAAGCCTAGCACGCACATCCGAGTGCTTGGATCTATTCCGTCAGTTCAGTTGGCTCAGAACGCGCCAGAAGAATTGCGGTCTTTGGTTCAGTCTATTCACGCAGCCCTTCAGAGATAGGGGGGAAAGTGAAGTTTATTCAATCTGAGCACTGGCAGCCCCAGGGTATCGATGATCTTGAGCCAAATGCATGGCAAGCACTAAGGCGAAGAGAATCCATAAGCGTCATAGCTGGACCTGGAGCGGGAAAGACAGAGTTTTTAGCGCAAAAGGCTGCATATCTACTTGAGACAGGCCTATGCCCACCAAACAAGAAAATTCTAGCCATATCATTCAAGACCGACGCTGCAAAAATTCTCGCAGATAGGGTGGAAAAACGGTGTCCAGAAGAGCTAGGTAGGCGATTTGTTTCGATGACTTTCGACGCTTTTTCTAAAAATATAGTTGACCGTTTTCGTATGGCGTTGCCACCACAATGGAGACCAACAAAACCATATGATGTCACTTTTGCAACTCGCCAGCAGATAACTTGTTTTTTAGGTAGAGAGCGGCAAAAAAATAGTCATATCTCTGGATTGTTGAATGCTATAGCCAGAATAAACCCAATAACTTTTGAGTCTACATTTGTTGGCTCAAGGAGACTTGGTTTAGCTTCGCACGACATAGGGGAACGGACTCTTTATGATAATTGGTTATCCGAACAAGTAAGTTGCGGAGATGAAGAGCCATCACAGCTGACATTTATGACAATAAATCGGCTGGCTGAATATATAATTCGTACCAATGACCATGTGCGGCGAGCTCTGAGAGCAACGTATCCATATGTCTTTGTGGATGAATTCCAAGATACGACTTATGGTCAATATGATTTCCTGTTGTCAGCCTTCGGTTATAGTGAAACAACTGTAACGGTTGTGGGGGATTATAAGCAGAGGATCATGGGTTGGGCAGGAGCCCGAGGTGATGCGTTTCATCAGTTTGAGGCCGATTTTTCGGCACAACGATATCCGCTGTTGCTTAATCACCGCTCTTCTCCTGAACTGGTCAGGATACAACATGTTATTGCACAAGCTATTGACCATGAGGTTAGAGAGGTTCAAACAAGTAACCACAGTCAGGTCTCTGGTGATGCAGCTTGGATTTGTTTTAGTCGTAACGTAGATCATGAGGCCAATTACTTGGCGCAGTGGATTGCGAGTGACATGCGAAGCAGATCATTGAATCCAAGGGACTATTCCGTTCTGGTGCGTCAAAGACCTGAGGATTACGAAGAGCAGCTGTCTTCATATTTAACTCAGTACGGGCTTCGCTTGAGAAATGAAAGCGTAAAAATAGGTAAAACTACTCTTCAGGATTTACTTGCTGAGGAGCTGACTATTTTGTTTACTAATCTTCTAAGGCTGGGACTTGGGCATCGAAATGCGCAAGTTTGGAATCAATTATCAGCAGATGTACAGCTGCTTCGTAACACAACGCCAGAAGATGACAAAGCACTGAGACAGGTTGAACGCCGATTAGCATTATTTATTTCTGAACTCAAGGAGTTGATGCGACAATCGCTTACACCAGACAATGCTCGTCTCGTTTTTGAACGAATTATTACCTTTATTGATTTGAATGATCTTCGGAAAACATTTGCTCGTTATGCTACTGGAGATCTGCTTGAAATTAACCTGACAGCGCTTGAAGAGTTTTTTACAAACTGTGTTGATACCCAGAGTTCCTGGGAAAATTTCCTGGAAGAATTTGAAGGTACAAATCAGATTCCTCTGATGACTATCCATAAAAGCAAGGGACTGGAATTCGATACAACTATTTTCATGGGGATCGATGATAATGCTTGGTGGTCCTATCGACCTGGCGATTCCGAAGGGTTATCGACATTTTTTGTAGCACTGTCTCGTGCAAAACAAAGGGCAATATTTTCCTATTGTCAGCAAAGAGGACAAAGAGCGAATGTCGCAGACTTCTATGCATTGTTGGAAGCCGCTGGTGTTCAGGAGTATGTGATTCCACCAAGTGTAGTGTCATAGTGAATTTGGCCACCCCATTTGGTTTTTTGTGATACCGTTGCTAAATTGTTAACTGCTAATTAGGCGAAACCGCGACTCATTTATGTCCAAAACTGTGTTTCAAAATCCACAACACTAAATTTCAATAGCCCCTTCGAGAGGGGCTGTGTGATGGGAGCCTAGCTGGCTAGTTGGCGGGGTTATCCGTTTCCTCTTCAGTGATATCGTCATCGTTTGAAGGCACCGCTTGCTCAACTTCTGCTTCTTTACCCTTAGCTTGGGCTGATTTTCGTGCTCGAATTTCGATATCAATTATGCGTCGAGCCAGTTTGATGATGCGCTGTTGCCATGCGTAGTTGCCATCAACACGTTGCTTGTTACTAAGCACGCTAGATAACCAGAGGGTGTCCATTGAGATCATCAATGCATCGAGTTTGCGAACTAAGCCAACAAACTGGCCAACCTGAGGCGAGCTGATTTTGGCGTTGAAGGTAATCGGGTCGGTGTAGTCAGGTACTTCATCGATGCCGTTGGACTCCATCAGTTTGTCCAAACGAGCTTGTTCGTTGTCTACCGCCTTAGCGCAATCCCCGATCAACTGGCTAATGATCTGTTCCACTTCATCAATTTCGGTCTCATCGCCAATGATGCGTAGGATGACATCGATTCCGTAAAGCGCACTGACCGTCCGTCTAAAAACACGGTCAACGACACGTTGCGCCTGTAAGCTGTTAATTGTGAATGATTGTTCAAAGATGGGTTTTGAGTAATTGGGTTTTTCTTGGGCCATAAGTTTGCTCCTGATATGACAATAATCAGTCCCTAGCCTAATCCTCTGTGAGGTAATGACCTTTCAGCTAGGTGGAAGAATTGAGCATCTTTCTGACTATCCTGTCTGGATAAGACGGTTACACTGACTATCAAATATTGCTGATCTGTTTCAGTGATATCTGCGCCTGAGAGCATGAGCTCAAAGGAAGCCCGCTGCTGAGTTTTCTCAGTGGTACTAAGAGGTAGCTAGCCTCCTTAAACAAATAGCCTGCATGTTTTTACATGCTCAACCATGCGTTCCTTACGGTTCGCCTTTTCACCACCCAACTGGGGGAGTTTTCCCCAGTTGGGGGTGACTCCTTCAAAACCAACATAAGGAGTCACCAATGGAATATATCTTCGGATTTATTATCCAAATCGCAGGCATTATGTTGCTTGCAAAACTGAGCTGGTCGCTTTTGCGATTGCTTGCTCGTCAAAGCGTGCGCCCGTTTCGATTTGTATTTACTCAAATCAAGCGATTGCTCACACCAAAACCAAAACGTCGTCCAATGGCAGTGCCTAAAGCTCCTGGTATGCCCCGTTTGACATCTGCGTTTTACAAAGAGCCACATCAGTACGACATGGCTTTACTCGAAATACCAACCTATCTGCGTCGTCAGTCTTCTTTGCCCAGCCGGGTAGAAGCAACTGTGTGCACAGAGTTCAACTAAGACGAGGAGAACATCATGAAAAACCAAGTAACACTCATAGGCTACGTTGGCTCTGAGCCAGAGACGCGAGCCTATCCATCAGGTGATTTGGTGACCAGCATTTCGCTGGCCACTTCTGAGAAATGGCGCGACCGTCAATCCAATGAGCTCAAAGAGCATACGGAATGGCATCGGGTTGTTTTTCGAGATCGTGGTGGATTTAAGTTAGGGCTAAGGGCAAAAGATTTGATCCAAAAAGGAGCGAAGCTTTTTGTTCAAGGGCCCCAGCGCACGCGCTCATGGGAGAAAGATGGCATTAAGCATCGATTGACCGAAGTGGACGCGGACGAGTTTCTGCTTCTTGATAGTGTGAACAAAGCATCCGAGCCATCACCGGCAGATGATGCGGGCTCCCAAGGTAATTGGGCACAAACATATCCTGAACCAGATTTTTAACCGAGCGAAAACGCTTTAACCCAGCCGGGAGTACTTTCCCGTCAGGGGCAGACTCCCACTTTGATTGTCGGAGTCCATAATGGAAAAACCAAAGCTAATCCAACGCTTTGCTGAGCGCTTTAGTGTCGATCCAAACAAATTGTTCGATACCCTAAAAGCAACAGCATTCAAGCAACGTGACGGTAGTGCACCTACCAATGAGCAGATGATGGCGCTTTTGGTGGTTGCAGATCAGTACGGCTTGAACCCTTTCACCAAAGAGATTTTTGCGTTCCCTGATAAACAAGCTGGGATTATTCCAGTGGTAGGTGTCGATGGATGGTCTCGCATCATTAATCAACACGACCAGTTTGATGGCATGGAGTTTAAGACTTCAGAAAACAAAGTCTCACTGGATGGCGCGAAAGAATGCCCGGAATGGATGGAATGCATCATCTACCGGCGCGACCGTTCGCACCCAGTTAAAATCACTGAGTATCTGGATGAAGTCTATCGACCGCCTTTTGAAGGTAACGGCAAAAATGGCCCTTACCGTGTAGATGGTCCATGGCAGACGCACACTAAGCGAATGCTAAGACATAAATCCATGATCCAGTGTTCCCGCATTGCGTTTGGCTTTGTGGGAATTTTCGATCAAGACGAAGCGGAGCGAATTATCGAAGGCCAAGCAACACACGTTGTTGAGCCATCAGTGATTCCACCCGAGCAAGTTGATGATCGAACCCGAGGGCTTGTTTACAAGCTTATAGAGCGGGCGGAAGCTTCAAACGCTTGGAATAGTGCATTGGAATATGCCAATGAACATTTTCAAGGTGTTGAACTGACGTTTGCGAAACAAGAAATATTTAATGCACAGCAACAAGCAGTCAAAGCGCTCACACAGCCTTTAGCTTCTTAGCGCCACGCATTCATTTTACTAACCCTGGCGGGATTATTCTCCCGTCAGGGGGAAGGTCTCGTCTTTTTTTTGGAGATCTTCCATGACTAAATCAGTCTCACTTTTTCGCTTGGTATTGGTTGTTGCCCTTGTCGTAGGTTCGATTCAAGCCGGTAAAGCGGCAATTGATTCGGTTCAAGCAAGTGTTGTTCAGCACCAAACAGCGTTAGCACAAGCTGCAAAGTAACCACTTAACCCTGAAGGGGAGTTCTCTCCTTCGGGGGAGTCTCCCCTCAAAGGAGGCAATATGAAGGTTATCGACCTATCACAGCGTACTCCTGCATGGCACCAGTGGCGCATTGCAGGGGTTACGGCATCTGAAGCCCCAATTATTATGGGGCGTTCACCCTACAAAACACCTTGGCGATTATGGGCAGAAAAAACCGGATTCGTATTACCGGAAGACCTGTCGAATAATCCAAATGTGCTTCGCGGTATACGGTTGGAGCCTCAAGCAAGGCGAGCATTTGAGAATGCGCATAATGACTTTCTTCTGCCGTTATGTGCAGAAGCCGATCATAACGCAATCTTTCGAGCCAGCTTTGATGGCATCAACGATGCGGGCGAACCCGTTGAACTGAAATGTCCTAGCCAGTCAGTTTTTGAGGATGTGCAAGCTCACAGAGAACAAAGCGAGGCGTACCAGTTGTATTGGGTACAAGTACAGCATCAAATACTGGTCGCCAATAGCACGCGTGGTTGGTTGGTATTCTATTTTGAGGATCAACTGATTGAGTTTGAAATACAACGAGACGCGGCTTTCTTAACTGAGTTGCAAGAAACAGCGCTACAGTTTTGGGAGTTAGTACAGACCAAAAAAGAACCGTCAAAATGCCCTGAGCAAGATTGTTTTGTTCCCAAGGGTGAAGCCCAATACCGTTGGACATCGCTGTCTCGACAGTATTGCTCAGCACATGCCGAAGTGGTCCGACTGGAAAATCACATTAAATCTTTGAAAGAGGAAATGCGAGACGCTCAGTCAAAATTGGTCGCCATGATGGGTAACTACGCTCATGCGGATTATGCTGGGGTCAAACTCAGCCGCTACATGATGGCGGGCACGGTGGACTATAAGCAATTGGCCACCGATAAGTTAGGCGAGCTGGATGAAAAGGTTTTAGCCGCTTACCGAAAAGCGCCACAAGAGCGGTTGCGCATCAGCACCAATAAGCCAGATCAGCCCGTTGAAACACCAATCAAAATCAGCCTTGAGCAAGAGAACTTGGTTCTGCCAGGTGACTCGCTGAGCTCATTTTATTTTTAACGTTCACTTGGAGCCGATTTCGGCTCCTTTCTCATGCGCTTACATCGAGTGCATCAGAAAGCAGTTTCACTCGTAGCCAATGCTGGGTACGAATGATAGAGCGAGCTGAACTCTTACATACACAGCCATACCACAATCAACACACCACCCGACGGGGACTTCATTCCCTGTTGGGGCATGGGGCCTCGTCAAAACTGATGAGGTTTACCATGACTGAACAATCCCCATTTTTGGTTCAAGTGAATCAAGCGTTTAATGTCCCGGCTCCTGATGCTTTCGTTCTGGAAGGATTTAGTGCCGACACTACCCATCCAAACATTCCCGTTCGCAAGGACGAGTATGTTTTTAGAAAAGAAGACTTACGTGATGTATTGGCGTTCTTGTCTCACCCAGACGGTGACGGTTTGTATATTACAGGCCCCACGGGATGCGGTAAGACCTCGCTAATTTGCCAAGTTGCTTCTCGATTGAATTGGCCTGTTCAGCAAATTACTGCGCACGGTCGATTGGAGTTGTCCGATCTTATCGGTCACCACACGCTGGTTAATGGCAACATGACTTTTGTATATGGACCGCTGGCACTGGCTGTCAAGCATGGCCATTTGCTGATCATTAATGAAATGGATCTTGCTGAGCCTGCTGAACTGGCTGGGCTCAATGACATTTTGGAAGGTGCCCCGTTGGTCATTGCACAAAATGGCGGAGAGATCATCATGCCACATACCAAGTTTCGTTTTATCGCAACCGGCAACAGTGCGGGCAGCGGTGACCAAACGGGCTTGTATCAAGGTGTGCTCCAACAGAATTTGGCTTTTCTTGATCGCTTTAGAATCATCGAAGCGACCTATGCAGAGCCTTCTGTAGAGGAAGCCATTCTGGAGAACGTTGCGCCTGGCTTGCCAGAAGTCTTTCGCCAAAAAATGGTGAAGGTGGCTGGTGACATTCGTCGTCTTTTTATTGGGGGAGCGGATGGCGGTGCTGAGCTTAGTATCACCATGTCTACTCGAACCTTAGTGCGCTGGGCAAAGTTAACACTTGCTTTTAAAGGCGCTCCTAACGCAGTGGAATATGCACTGGTTCGGTCTTTGACGGCTCGTGCTGAGTTGGAGCAACGAGAAGCCATTCACCGTATTGCCGCTGATGTCTTCGGTGACCATTGGGAGGATTGATGATGGAAAAGTGCTTTGCTCTTTACCGTTACAGTCATTCTGATGGGACAGCCAAAGAATGGGCCATTTACGTTGGATCAGATACCCGGGCGATTGAAGTTCGGTTTGGAAAATCTGGTCAATTGTCGCAGCAGCGATTGATTGACTCGACTGATCCTAACGCAGAAGCAGACCGAAGAATCAATGAGAAAATCAACAAGGGTTATCGATTTGTTGGACAAGTCGGCATTGATCATCAAGGGCGGCCATTTGAACTCTCAAATGCGCTAGATAGCGTCGCGTGCGCCAATAACGTCAGTTGGGAGTTTCGTACTCGCAAGGACGTCAATGGCCAAATCTCGCTGGCGCAAAAAGCGTTGTTCGATATGGCAAAGCTGCTTGAAGCCTATGGCTTGGCTGTCATTGATGATAACCAGGTCAGGATTGGAGAATGGTCATTAGGGTTTTGCAAAAGCGGATTACCTAGTACCAATCAAATCAGCATGGTGTCAGGTGAAGGCGCTGGCATTGTTAACACTGATGATGGCCCGTGGCCATTGTTGCTGTTACTGGCCTTTAAGCGTCAATTACCAGCATTGTGTTCGCTCACAGTAGCGAGTCCTGAAGGGATAGAAGTATCCGACCAACTGAAGTTGGAAAAAGATGTATTGCGGTTGCTAGGCAGTGATTTAGAGCGGGTTCGCCCGATAGCTGAAGCACTGGACTTAATGCCTGTGAAAATCGATCTCAACCAATCGTCGCCTGATTCGCAAAATTACTATTTCTGATAGTGATGTTGCCATTAGCGCGTCAACTACTACCACCCAAACGGGGGCCATTGCTCCTGTTGGGAGTGGTGCGTCCCCATCTTACATGAGGATGCACTATGAGTATTCAAACCCTCGACAAACTTTTGATTTGTCACATCGACTGTTCCATCTGGAGCGGTAGAAAAAAACTAAGGCCTGAAGATTTCAGATTAGCTAATGGCAGCCAACTTCCACCGAAGGATGTTGCCAGTTTAGGTAGTAAAAAAATTTGCGACCCAGAGGCATTGGCGAACTTTGAAAGGCTTAAGAAAGAAGCGCAGCGCTTGTGTGAGCAAGTCGGTGTGCGGTTTTTAGGTGGCTATGCCGTCCCTGAGGACCGAATTGATCAGATTGTTCCAGAGCTTGACCGGATCGGTCAGGAGTTTGCGCAGTGCAAGCAGTTGTTCTTGGACAACTATGACCAGGTGACGTTTGACTGGGTTGCAAAACACCCGGAATTTGCAGATGCAATCCGGCGTGCGCTGTCACCCATCGAAGACGTGGAACAACGGCTTCAGTTCGATTATGCCATCTATCGAATGCAACCGGCTGAACAAGCTGGTGGCTTAGATGACAAGGTCAATGGCATGGGACACACCCTCTTTAGGGAGGTGGCTCGTGATGCCAATGAACTGTTTGAGCGTTCCGTTGCAGGTAAGAATCAAATCAGCCAGCGAGCCCTTAATCCTCTGAAACGGTTAAGAGACAAGTTGGATGGTTTGTCATTCCTGGATCATCGAGTCCAGCCGATGGTTGAAGCGATGGACAATTTATTTGTTCGTCTGCCGAAGACCGGCCCTGTGACAGACAATCTCTATCACGAACTGATGGCGACCATTTTAATTTTGTCTGATCCAGACAAGATGAGAATGCACGGTGAAGGTCAATTGGATATCAGACAACTGATGCCCAAACCTGAACCTAAACCCGCACAGCCAGTATCTGCTCAGGCAGATAACTTACGTGCAATACCACAACCAACCGTCAGACCAAACCTTGGTTCGACTTTACCAAACTCATTTTATTTCTAACGTCCTTGAGGGCATGTTGCCCTGAAGGGCGCATGTCCTCTGAACTATGTAAGAGGAAATTATGCAATCAACCATCCATAACCCCAGCCAACTGAACCAGTTTGAACCACATTTTCGTGGTGTGACTGATGCGGTTGAAAGTGAATCGATACCAGAAGTGGCGTGTTGTCGAACGTTAGCACAACGGTCGTACTCAACACATAGTGTCGTGATCCCCAAGAACCCTGTGCTGATCGCAGATGCGGACGCACAAGGAGCTTGGGTAACGGCCATGGTATTTGTTCCAAACATGGCATTGCAGCAAACTGCTCATGAGCGGGCCTGGCTGCAATATCAACACGAGGTGTCTACTCAGTTACAAGACCAGTACGGTCTGACATTAGATGACATCCTGAGTTTAGACCAGCTTAAAACGTCATTTGAACAGCACGAGAGTCCAGCTCAATTGGTGGCTTGGTTAGGTCAAAAATACGACCTGGATAAGCTAAAAGCACAGGTTTAAACACTTACATTACCAGCGGGGAAACGCTCCCGCTGAGGGAGTATTCCCCCTAATGATTAGGAGACTCCCATGAATCATCCATTAAAAAACGCACTGCCAATCGTTGCCGCCGCTTATGGCGAAAAGTTTGGTGTGAAGGTGCTTATTCAAGGACAAGATGCGTTTACCGATGGTGAGCGGATTGTGATCCCAACAGCAAACCCAGACGACCCACACTATCAACAGATAGCTTGGGGTTATCTGGCTCATGAAGCGGCGCATATTCGGCATACTAATTTTGACATGGTGCAGAAGGCGTCGTCCAAGCCGATCCGTAAGGCACTTCTCAATATCATTGAGGATGTGCGAATTGAAAACGAATTGGCAAAGGATTACCCCGGAACCCGGCGCAGTATTTCGCAAGTGATTGAGTACATGGTGGACACTCAGCAAATGTGTGTACCTGAACAGCTTGAGCCTGCATCTAACTTGCAAGCATGGTTGTTGTTCCGCTTGAGATGCCATTTTCTCGGTCAGAAAGCACTGACGCCTTTGTATCAAGCAGTTGATGAAAGAGTGAGACAACTCTTTCCTGCCGCAGCGATGAGCCGGTTAAGCGCCATGCTGACAGCAGTGCCTAGCTTAGGCTCTACAGGTGAAGTGCTGAAACTTGTCGATGCCATCGTTGCCATGTTGGAAGACGAATCTCGTCCACCACAGGGTGAGTCGGATGCTGATAACGGTAATGACATTGGACAAGATGCGAGTAATGACAGCAATAACAGTAGTGACAGTCAAACCCCGGAAGCAGACTCGTCTGCAATGGTGGATGCTGCTGAAACGGGAGATTCTGATAACTCTGAGCAAGCTGACAATTTGCGACAAGCCTTAGAGGCCAGTGCCGCTCAGTTTGAATCCGATACCTTTGCACAAGTGGCAGAAGTGTTGTCGGAACAAGCTGAAGGACATCAGGGTGTCACTCCACTCAGTTTGCCCCAAGCAGAGCAAGCTATGTTGGGTGATGAGGCCATCTTGACCTTATCGGCGTCTGAGTCCGCTCAAATTCGAGCCCGACTTAGGGGCATGGTTCAGTCCAGTCAGGACAATCGGAATCATGCCAAAAGGCACGGTCTTCGAGTTGCAACCCATCGTCTTGCCGCTTCACAAGCAGGTGAGTCGAGATTGTTTATTCAAAGGCGACCTCGCATTGCGCCTAATGCTGCTGTGCACTTGCTGGTCGATATATCGGGTTCAATGGGTAAACCCATTGGAGAAGGTAATCGAAAGTACTTTCATGTTGCCAATGAAGCCGCTTTGGCTTTGGCCATGGCACTGGAAGGCATACCGGGTGTTGTACCTGCGGTCAGTTATTTTCCTGGTATTCATCAGGAAGTATCTATCGCGTTATTGCCCAAGCAATCGGTTCGACATCGGGCCGCCTGTTTTGACCAAAAACCACGAGGTTGTACGCCTATGGCACAAGCGATGTGGTTTGCGGCAAACAGTTTGTTAGCGCAAAAACAGAAGCGAAAGCTAATGATAGTGCTAACGGATGGTGACCCAGATGATTGGGCTGCCACGCATGACATTGTTGACCGGTGCAGACGCAGTGGCTTTGAGCTGCTGGGGATCGGGATTCAAACACGCAGTGTTGAGAAATTCTTTCCACAAAGCATCGTGATTAACGACGTCAAAGATCTGAAGCGTGAGTTATTCGAAGTAACACAACAACTGTTAATTCAGTAACCACATCAATTTTACCACCCTGCGGGGACGATTCCGTCCCCTTCAGGGCATGGGTTCGTCTCCGCTTTTCTTTGGGGAGACTCCTATGAAAAACAAAAAGTTCTTAGCTGGCGAAGAAGTCGGTACTTATATCGTTCCTGAGCAAGTGACTGAAGCGGATATCTTAGATATGGCGCTCAAGCTTGCCCGTGGTCGATTGAGTAAAGGTCGAAAAATTGAACAGCCATCGTCGGCGTTCTCATACCTGCAAACACTGATGCACGAGTATGAGCACGAAGTCTTTGGCGTACTGTTTCTTGATACAAAGCATCGCGTTATTCGATTTGAAGAGCTGTTCAAAGGCACTTTAGATGCGGCGAGCGTGTATCCAAGGGAAGTAACAAAGCGAGCGCTAGAACTTAATGCAGCAGCAGTGATATTGGTTCATAACCATCCATCGGGTGATCCTGAGCCAAGTGAAGCTGATAAACGCATTACTCATCGACTCCGTGACGCCTTGTCACTTGTTGATATTCGAACGCTTGACCATGTTGTGGTCGCATCCGAGGGCTGCGTTTCGCTTGCCGAACGCGGTTATCTTTAATGAATGGGCGCATTGCCCATTCTCCTACATCACAAAAGCAGTCCCATCAACACACATCATCACAGCTCGAATTTCTATTTGAGTTTGATGATGGCCCAGTCACTTGGTCTGACACGGAAATCTGGCAGTTACGCGAAGGCATTTTATTGGATGCGATCCGTGTATTGCTGGACGGTCGTGTCAGTACTCGATTGCGCAAGGATGTGTTGTCGTGGATTCAAAATGACGAAATAGCGCCATTTTGCTTTCGTGTTTGCGCGATGGCTGCGGTTGTCGATCCTGATGTGCTTCGTGATTCCATCATGTGGCTATTAAGACGACATGGTATCCAGCTTGACTAACGTTCCTGCATTAACCAAACGGCTCAATGCAGGACCTAAGCTGACTTTTACCACCTGTGGTAGGAGTCGGCATTTTACTTAAGGAGGTTATATGGCGTTACCTTTACAAATTGAAACAGTAAGGCCATATCTTAATGGCCAATGGCTTCAAGTCTTGGCGGCATTGGTGCCAAAACTTGATGCCGCTATTGCTCGAAAAGGCCGTCATGTGGCTTGTCCTGTTCATGGCGGTCGTGATGGCTTTAGGCTGTTCAAAGATGCTGAATATACCGGTGGTGGCGTTTGTAATACCTGCGGTATCTTTCATGATGGCTTTGAACTGTTGTCTTGGATTAATGGATGGAACTTTGCCCAGTCTGTTGAAGCAATTGGCCAAGTTCTAGGTATTCAACCCGGACAAATACAAGCACCATCTCGGGCAATACCGAGTAACGCTGTTGATTGGAAGGCTAGAAAGCAGGACGAGGACAAAGCGATTATCCATCGCTTGAATCAAGCCTGGGGAGAAACGTTATCTCTTGCAGATACTCGTGCGCAACCAGTTTGGAACTACTTGCATCGTCGTGGCATTGTTACCCGGCTTCGTCCTGAATGGGATTCGGTGCTGAGGTTTCATCCAAACTTGCCTTACCATGATGAAGATGGTCTGTTTATCGATAGCTACCCAGCGCTGCTAGGTAAAATCGTTACTCAGCAAGGGCGTTCGGCCACATTTCATCGGATCTACCTAAGTGAAGATGGATTCAAAGCACCGGTTGAAAAGCCTAAAAAGATGATGCCGATACCAAGTGACAGAACAATCACTGGCGGTGCCATTCCGATTGGTGAGCCTGGTGAGGTACTAGGTGTTTCTGAAGGGATAGAGACAGCTTTAGCGGTTACCAGAGCAACGGGACAAACATGTTGGTCGGTTGTGAATGCAACGCTACTGGCTAGGTTTGAACCACCAAGTAATGTGAAAATGCTGTACATCTGGGCAGATCACGATCTCTCTGAGACCGGCCTGAATGCAGCGAATGAACTCAAGAAAAAAGCTTGGCAGAAAGGCATTCTGACACAAGTCCTGATCCCTCCGATACCAACGTCACTTGGCGTGAAAAGTTGGGATTGGAATGATGTGCTGAATGTTTACGGTGCCATGGGCTTTCCTAAAGTTCATATCTAATCCAAGGGGCTTCGGCCCCTTTTTTTGCGCCTTGCATATTTAAAAAAACATGGAGAATGAAAAATAGATAACCAATAGGAGAAATAAACATGATGGTATTAACCCTTTTAACAAAGCAGATTGAAGGTGAGTTTACAGTTTACTGGAAGACCGGCATTCGAAGAGGTGGCGAGCTAAAGGTCAATTTAGGTGAGCAGTACGACATGCTTTCTGAGCAGCAAAAGCCAATTGCAGCTGAGCTCTATGCGATTCATCACCTATTGTCAGTGAAAGAGGTGATCGGGAGTAACCGAAGCGGCAATGGGCTTCAAATCCGAGTCAGTAAAGGAGCCATCAAAAAGTTACAGAAACAACGCTCAACTCAGCATTCACTTTACAGCCTGACTAGGTTTTTGCTCACTCGATACCAGGAAGCACAGATCTCGGTAGAGAAGCGGGACGATTGGCTCTCACATTCCTTCGAAGAATACAGCGTCGATAATGCTACAGTGAGAGAAATCGATGAGGTCATCAACGTTCCGAACATTGGACCTGTCGTGGTGACTCGTCACGCGCTTGAAAGGTTCGTGGAACGGCTTTCAGACGGCGTACCTAAGCATCCTTGGAAGGCTTTATGCTCAAAGCTGCTATGTTCTGCGCTAACTAAAGCCGAGTTACCAGAAAGCGTCGCTACTAAAAAAGCTAAAAAATATGCACAAGAGGCCGAGTTCTGGCAGCATCTTGGTAGCAAAATGCACTTTGTTATGATTACGGGTGACTCAATGAAGACATTGGTTACGGTTTTTGCAGTAAAGTAAGCTAATGTAGTATTCGCACTTTCTGAATATTACTTATGTGCCAAAACCTGACATTAGTCGTACACGTGGACAAATACACAGTGTTATTTGTGTTAACCATAAGATAGGCACACTTTGAGCAGATCAACAGGCTCATTTATCTGTTGCTGAAGAAGGAAAAACACACTAATTTAGTTACTTAGCGCGGACCAACTTAAAAATAACAGGCCACAGAAAAGTAATAATGTGCCAGCACGCTTTGGGTCGCAGCTCGTAGTCGTCGTTTGTAATTATTTAATTTTTATCAATATGTTAACGTTGCTGTGTCATCTGGTTCAACCAGAGAAAGTGTGCTGGCACAATATACAACTGTTAGATGTTGTTTGCTCACAGATAATTTTTTACAACAAGACTGACATTTTCAAAAAATGTTCCTTAAAATTTGGCTCCTTCTTGACGCTTAGGGGTTAATTTTTATGAAAAATTGGATGTTCTTAACTATTGCAATATTTGGAGAAGTAGTTGCAACTACTGCACTAAAATCTACCAATGGGTTTACTAAACTAGGCCCGTCCCTTGTGGTTTTGGTTGGTTATGGAATTGCTTTCTACTTTCTTTCGCTATCTCTTAAATCAATCCCTGTAGGTATAGCGTATGCGGTTTGGGCAGGTTTGGGAATCGCTTTGGTGACTTTGATTGCATGGGGTGTTTATGGGCAGAAGTTGGACGCTTGGGGCTTTGTTGGTATCGGGTTTATTGTGAGCGGTGTGGCAATTCTTAACCTATTATCCAAGACTAGCGTTCATTGAGCAGTCAGGCATCTAACAATCGCAGGCACGGCGACGGCTTTTTCGTTTCGGCTGCGCCTCCACTACAAAGCCGCGCGTGCTGCGGGCGTTAAGTTGCAAGGAGGCATAAGTGAAAGATAAAGAAAAAATTGCAGTATTCATTGATGCTGATAATGCTCCAGCAAAAAAGATTGATAAAGTGCTATCTGAGCTTGCTCGCTATGGTGTGGTCAATATCAGAAAAGCTTATGGGAACTGGAAAAATCAAAACCTGAAAGCTTGGGAAGATGTGCTGCATGAGTTTGCTATTCAACCGATTCAACAATTTGATCTTACAAAAGGCAAAAATGCGACTGATATGGCGTTGGTGATTGATGTCATGGATGTTCTATATACGAAAAATGTCGATGTCATTTGCCTTGTATCATCCGATTGCGATTTTACTCCCTTGGTAACGAGGACTCTGGCTGATGGTAAATTCGTTATTGGTTTTGGTGAGCGTAAAGCCCCAGTAGCTTTTGTGAACAGTTGCTCTCGCTTTCTGTATTTAGACGATGAAGCAGAGGTTGAACAACCCATTCAGAAACAAAGCCGGAATATTAAAAGCGATACTAAACTAATTAAATTGCTACGGCAGGCTATCGAAGCAGTGGAAGATGAAGACGGTTGGGCTATGCTTGGGCCTATCGGCACTCATATTTCTAACCATGCATCTTTTGATCAGCGAAATTACGGATTCAAAAAACTGAGTGATCTATTCATGGCAATAGATTTGTTTGAAATGAAAAAAACAAATGGTTCTGTATTGTGGGTTAAGGATAAGAAACGAGCAAAGCAACTTAACAAACCAATGCAGCCGACCGCTAACGCGTCGGCTGATTGAAGCGATAATGTCCGTTTTTCGCTCAAAGCGGTCCAATCATAAATTTGGCTCGTTAAATTTAGCTGTTGTTACTGGTCACAACAGCTAGTCAGAAACACACACGATTCATTCATCTATCTGGTCAATCGAACTTTCGGGGATCTTTAGCATGTTAGCTCTATGAAAAATTCTGGAGCTGACAATGAGAACCCCCTTGTTACCTTGGTTCATCCTATGGGTGACCATCCCAATCATTATTTTCTTTCTATTCATTTTACCCGCCCATGCTAGTGATGGGCAATTCTATCAGCGTGGTCAGGAAGGCTGGTTTTGGTATCAGGTCATTCCTGAACCTAAACAGCCTGATGAGCTTACGAAGCCGGAATTTGGTGCGGAAGAGTCGAGTCAGAGCGAGCTAAAGCCTTTTAGTGCTGCCTGGTTTCGTGAGCACATGCAGTCTTTCATGGACAAGGCAATTGATGAGCCGACGAATGAGAACGTCAGAGCCTATCTGTATCTCCAGCGCGTCATGTTGGATAAGGGCTCACAGTTTGCTGATGTTAGTCAGCAGGTGGTCATGGGCGATCCAGTTTTGGATGAAATCAGTCGCAGACCCTTGGCGACCTATGCTGCCAATCGGATGGATCGAGAAGCTGGCGCTCAACGTGATGTAGCTTTAGGTGAAGTAGCAAAACGGGCTGGCTTGTTCTTCTTCTATCGTTCGGATTGCCCTTACTGCCACGCTCAAGCGCCTATCATCGAATCCATGGCTTTGAACTACGGTTTCGAGGTGTTTGCTATTGCTGTCGATGGCATGCCTTTACCGGGTGGAGAGTTTCCCAATTACAAAGTCGATTCAGGACAAGCACAATCCTTGTCCGTTACGACTGTCCCTGCCGTGTTCTTAGTTGATCCGCCTAATGTCATCACTCCGATTGGCCAAGGCGCAATGAGCCTTGATGAGCTCAATAATCGAATCATTCTTGCAGCCCATCAAGCCGGTTGGATTGATGATCAAACTTACTCTGCCACAAGACCTGTTCAACCCGGCGTGTCACTCGCGATGTCAGCCCAAGAGCTTAACGAAAAGATATTACAGGACCCTGAGTTCCTTGTTCGCTATCTGCGTGCACAAGGAGGGTTATAACAATGAAAAAAGTATTCCGAGTATCGCTAATCGCCTGTTCGATTGGTTTTTCGTCTATGAGCCAAGCAAGCTTGCAACAGGAGTTGAATCAGTTGTTTGGTTCAATGACCAACACCACTGCGCCTGGTGTATTCGAGAGTCAGCGGCGTGGCGTTATATCTGGTGGAAGCGTTGTTGTCCGTAACAGGATCATGAACGAGAACCTCGTCTCAATGGTGCCTCCGTCATTCCAAGCAGGTTGTGGCGGCATTGATATGTTCGCTGGAAGTTTGTCATTTGTTAATGCAGATCAGTTTGTTCAATTACTTCGCTCTGTAGCGGCAAATGCCAAGGGATACGCATTCCAATTAGCGCTCAGTGCTATGTGTGAGAAATGCTCTCAGCACATGGAGACACTGCAAAAGAAAATCCAGCAGTTAAACGAGTATTTTGGCAATTCCTGTCAAATGGCTCAGGGAGTCGTGAACGATACCCTGGCTGCTTTTGGTAAAAAGGGGCAAACAGAAGCCAGCATGTTGAGCTCACTTAAAGGGGCTGGAGACATTTTTACCAGTTGGAGTGAGTCCAATGGTAAGAACCCTTATGAGAACGCTTCAAGTGTCGCGGCATCTGATGTGAACAAAACAATTAAAGGTAACTTGGTCTGGCGAGCACTGAAACGTCACTCGGCATCAAGCTGGTTTGCATCGGGGGATGATCGTTTTCTTGAAGCGGTTATGTCGGTGACGGGTTCGATCATCGTTGGTGATTTGGCTAATGCGGCTGATGGTCAAGGTAAAGCCCCAAAACTGACCAGACTGAATGGCAATAAAGTGACTATTGAGCATCTAATTCATGGCGGTAACGTCGCTATGTACCGATGTGACACAGTGACACAAGACGGCTGTCTGAATCCAACAATCACTAACGTGACCCTAACCGGGTTATCAACTCAGGTCGAAAATTTACTTCTTGGTACAGGTTCTAGTAACGGCATTATTTTTAAATTTGCTCGAAATACAGGGGCTGCTAGCACCACCGAAAAGGCTTTTATGACCTCGGCTCCCGCGAGCATTGGCGGCATGATTCGAACACTTTCTGCATTAAATGAAGGGGCTGCTAGGTCGTTTGCTTCAAGAGCTGCACCATTTATTGCTGTTGAGATGGCCCGGGCATTGGTTGAAGACATGCTCAATGCAGCTAGAAGCACCTCTGGTGTAGAAGATCATGCCTATGCGAAGTTGTTAACTGAAGACCTTGAACGTGCACGTCGCCAAATCAATGAGGAGTACGCTGCGTTGCAGCGAAGATACGGCTCAGAGCAAGAATTGCTGGCGCATTTTAACCAGGTGATTCAGACCATTCGCAAACAGCGTTATTACACCGTTAAATCTACGGCGCTGGGGGAATAGGTCATGTGGGAAATCTATTCCATCGGGGATTCGGCTTTTTTAGAGCAGGTCCTGAACGCTGTCGCGATGATCACTGGTACAGGCGACTTTACTTCAATGGTTCGCATTGGCTTGCTCATTGGGGTATTGATGGTCTCTGTTCAGGCCTTAATGCAAGGTGGTCGTGGGATTAACTTTCAACACGTCTTAGTCTCATGGCTAGTCTTTGCAACCATGTTTGGGCCCAGTACCCGAGTGAGCATTGAGGATGCGTACACGGGACAAGTTCGAGTGGTTGATAATGTGCCCATCGGTGTTGCTGCCGCAGGTAGTACGATTTCGACTGTTGGCTTTCAAATCACGCGATTGTTTGAAACGGCGTTCTCAACTCCCGCCATGACGGAATACGGCTTTGCATCCAGTTTACAGTCACTGATTAAAGTGAGAAAACAGGTGATGGATCGCTCTGGGTTGGGTGATGCAAATCGTGTCGCTGGCTCAGATATCGAGCAATCGTGGTTTAACTACATCAAAGAATGCACCTTGATTGGCATCGACATCGGCCAAAAGAACCTAGATCAGGTGCTGAGTGATCCTAACCCGATGACTGCGATTAGGTTTGATTCGCGCATATATGGCACACGCATCATGCTCAGTGGTAGCAGTAGCGATCTGGACTGCACCGATGCCTATAGCCAACTGAAACTCATGACAGAATCAACCTTCATTCCGAGGCTTAAACAGGTTCTGTCAGCCTCATTGGGGACTTCGTCCGCCACTGACACTGATGACGTGATCCGAAATGCACTGAATAACCTTGGTTTGGCTTCGGTTAACACCCAAGAGTACATGACCGCCTCAGTGCTTTTGCCTATTTATGAGCAAAGCGTGACGGGCAAGTATATGGATGATCAAGCTTTCACCGCCGCCGTTATGGTTAATCAAGCGATTGAACAGCGCAATACACAATGGGCGGCGGAGCAGACTCTTTTCCAAAGTATCGTTCGTCCGATGATGACGTTTTTTGAGGGTTTCATTTACGCCATCACCCCTTTGATGGCCTTTGTGATAGCCCTTGGCCAAATCGGGATGCGAATGGCTGGGAAGTACTTGTTAATCCTGCTTTGGATTCAACTTTGGATGCCTGTCATGGCTATCATTAACCTGTATATTCATTTAACCGTTGCAGGGAAAATGTCGGCTCTTGATGCCTTTGCAGGTACAGAAGTGCCATCTTTTGCTGGGATGATGCAGATGGATTCAGTGCTGCAAACCTGGATAGCTACTGGCGGCATGTTGGCGTCGAGTGTTCCGGCAATTTCGCTCATGCTCGTGTATGGCTCAGCAATAACTGCAACCCACTTGGCTGGACGTCTTCAAAACGGTGATGCCATTGATGAAAAGATGGCAAGTCCAGACGTCGCGAAAAATGCCCCGGTAATTCAATCACAGTCAATGTTCCAGAATTCAGCCCTTACGGGTTCTGCTATGACCGGAGCGTCAAACCTACTAAGCAGTTTCTCTGTAGGAAGCGCAGTGGGTTCAATGATCGGCTCTGCAAAAGAATCCATGACTCAGGCAACCCAAGCCTTTAGTCGTCAGGTTGGGAATACTATGAGTCGAACTTTTGGTGAAAAGCTAAGTTACGACAACCTGTCTTCGGTTGGACGTCAGATCGGCTCATCTAACTCCGCATCTAGCGCCGTTGTTAATCAGGTTACTGATGACCTACAAACTCGGTATGGTTTTGGAGACGATAAAAAAGATGCTGTACGTGGCTTGGTATCGGGCGTGTTATCTGGCGGACTAAGGGTTGGAGGCGATGGAACCATTACTAATCCCGGTGAGAAAGAAGTTGCCGATAAGGGGTTTCTTGGGAGGCTTCTTGGAACGGGCGGCAATGATTCTCCACAGGGTAATTTGCCTGGAGTTGATAAGCCAGATTCATCTCGTGTACCAAAACTATCAAGGGTACGAGCTGGGTTGGATCTAGGTGGTAACTTTAGTGGCCAAGTTGAGTCGTCAGAAGGCAGTTCTCGGTCTACGACGGCAAATACGCTCACTGGGGAGATGCAAAGCTTGGCATCGAGTGATTCACGACGTGCTGAGTTTCGCGATGCGATGGTTAAGGACCTTTCAGATTCAAGACGCTCTGGCGTTGAGATGTCGTTGTCTAATCAAGACTATCAGTCACTTCAGAGTTCAGCACAAGACGTTATAACGGCATCAAACCGCTTTAGTGAGCTTGATCAGGCCAGCTACAGTCTATCAGGACAAAGGAACACGGATGGTGCGACGTTAACTCGATTAGCAGCGGATAATCCTGAAGTCATGGATTATTTAGGTCGCTATATGAACCAGCATGTTGAAGCAGGTAACCGATTACGTGAAAACCTTCCAATGTATCAGCGCTTGCTACCTGATGATAATCAGGCGTATGTGGCCGCAGCTATGGAGTCTTTAACCTATAGCAACTCCTCAACGCCCGCTGAACGAGACAATGATTATCAAGCAGCAATGACTGTTATGGCTATGGCTACCGGAGCCGATTTACGATCTATTCAACCGCGCTCTAATGAAGGCTTGTCATCAACAGCACCTACTTTTGGAGGCACTCAAAGCCAAGTTGAATCCGGTGTTCTGGGAGGCTATGAGGATGCTGCAACAGTTCAAACGCAGTTCAACTCAGCTCAATCAGCTTACCAAGCCAATCTGTCCAGTGTAGATGGACAGCTGAATGCGCATCAGCAACAAGCCCAGCAGGCCGTAGCTTCTGACACAAGTACCTATCAATCTGGACTAAACAGTGAAGCTGGCTCTCAGTGGCGATCTCGCATTATGGCTGATGATAGCGGAGTCTCTGGTGCTGAAATGTTCTTCAACAGCGCCAGTGCTATTGGTGATTTCAGTGGCAAGCATACTGATGCAGCATTGCATACCTTGAATCATTTTGGCGAGGACTATGAGAGTTACAAGGAGCAAGCCCTTGCAGAACCTGGCTCACGAGGTTTCTTGCACAATGCAGCGGTGGCCAGCAAATCAACATGGGATGGGTTAAAAGCCGCCGTTGATGCCGGAACCTCTTTGGAGAACCCTTTGACGGCGTTTAATGATGCATACAGTGGATCGAGTTCGCAGTATGTCTCCGAAGTTAACTGGGGCACTAAGTCTGAAGCCATGTTGGCGGGGGCATTCGGTGCGGCAGTTAACAATCGATACGGTGAGTTCTTAGAACAGTACGCCGATGATTTTAAACAGGAAGCATACAGCGAAGGGCAGAGAATGGGATTGACCCCGATTCAAAGTCAAGTGTTCGCTCAAGCTTTCAATGAAGGTTTGGCGGGGCGCGTATTCAACTCTGAAGACTCATCGAGTTGGTCGCCTGAAATGCTAGGTCTAAGGGAGCAAATGCTAAACGAGTATCGTCAAAAGGATGAGAGTGGCGCTTACATTCCTGACAGTGTGTCCGAAGAAGATAAAGCATTTGTGGATAAGCAGATAGCGGTGATCTCAAATGCATCGCTTGCGGGAGATTATGCTCAGAACAACTTGATCGATATTAGGGCCTATAACCAAGCATCAGGAAGGAACTGAAAATAGAAGGTAGCCAGCTTGTGGTTGGCTGGCTATTTTTTTGGCTTTTTGGGATACCTTGGATAAAAGCCATCAAAAAACGAATGGAGCTTATACCAATACCATTTTTCTTCAATGCTCAAAGTTCTACCCGAATCTTTAACTTGGCTGCTCAAGAATCTAATTCCAGTACAAATAGCTAAGAAAAAGAGTCCCAATCCAACAATTGTCCAACTCGCTTGCCAATATGCGATTGCTACAAGCAGAGTGATGATGGCTATAAGTCCGATGGGATTACAGGTCGCTTTGAATCCCAAGTAGCTGAAAAAAACGATGGTGCAAATCAGAAATGGCAAAGCCGCTAACTTGGCAAATGCTGTTAATATTTCTGATGGAAAAAAATGAGCCGCAGCCAAAGTCGCCAGAAAAAGCCCCAGAGATATAAACCAGCAGCGTGCTGGTAAAGATTTAAGTAAGTTTGTCATCTTCTTAGTACTCTCAAAGTGCACGGGCGGTGCACAATCAAATCATGCATCACCATGTTAGTTCTCAAAAAGTGCTCTAGTGGTTTGCTCGGCCATAATCTCACACACAGGGCATTTAAGCTGAATGCGCTGTTGTGATACCGTCAAATACAGACTGCCGCACCGACACCGGTGTAAGGATGCAAGCTGTGATCTTAAATCACGAGCTAGAACCCAACCTTCATTGATGGTTAGTTTTTTCCAGGGGATTTCAGCTGGAAGATCTGCTTCTTTTCTTGCAACCAAATACGCATCGTAAGCCTTCATCAAAGCATCGATATTTAATTGCTTGTAGACATTATCACCACCAATATTGACATAAAGCGCCATAAGCAGGGAGCCTTCAACTAATGCTCTTCTGCTTTTGACGATGGCATCAGATTCTGGCAATTGACCAGGACAAGGTGACTTGCCAGTCACTTCTTTGTGGAGCCTTCTGATAATGTGGATTGGCAAACCTGTATCGAGCGCGATAATGGTTGTTCGAAATCCGTATTTAATAAGCAGCGAGGCTCGGGTAAATAGCTCACTTTTGGACAGGTTATCAATCATGCATCCCCCTTGTTGTTTAGGGTTGATAATAAATAAGCGATTCTTGGGATACCTGTGCCTTTGCTCTTCACCATCTCAATCAGTTGGCTTTGGTTACCCCTTGGTTGAAACAGCATGAATGATGAGGTCGCCACTCGTTGCAGGTCGTCAACACCAGCATTAATCAGAGCATCAACCACGTCGCGTGTAAGTCCAAAGCGCAAGACGGCCTCTTGCGGATCAATTCGCGCCAATTCTCGTGCTGCGTGTAGGTACGCCAAATTTAATTGATAGAAGTCTTGTTGATTGGTTGTCATTGACGGACCTCCAGTTCATGTAAAATATTGCGATAGATAGAAAGCACTCTTTGCCCATACCAGCGTGCACGATCTTCGTTCCAACTGTGATAGCGGCCTATGCCAAGCTCTAAATCATTTGGTGAAGACTTGATTGCTTCGGCCAAAATACTTGAGCCGACCGTAAGGTTGGTGATGGGGTCTAGCAGTTCCGCTGCTGAGCTCACCCGATGCCCATGCCAATGCAAATTGATTTGCATAAGGCCAATATCGAGCTGATATTTTTCAGTCTCTTGCAGTGCCTGGTTTAACAGTTGCTCTGCTTCTGTCTTAGATTTGGCGTAGGTTGCGTTTGAACCATTGCGAATTGCGTATGGCCATGGACTGGTCATGTTGAGACCACGATGTGAGGCCGACTCAGCCAAGGCAACGGCGTAGAGCATGACTGGATCAATACCAACGCTTTGTGCTGCTTTTTCCCACTGATAGCCCGGAAACGCATAGACTGAAGTGCTTGCGGACATGGCTATCACTAGGGCAATGGTTTTTGCTTTAATCGTTTTCATTTTTGTCCTCTAATTGATTTCCGAGAAGCGCCTGAATGGCTTTCGGGCTTATTCTTTTTAATGGCACTGCGCTAAAGTCGGCGATGCCTCTCGTATAAACTTGTGCCGCTTTTGACCAGTCGCCTACGGCAACAGGCGCTTGCATATCAAATCCTTTTTGCTGGTTCTGATGGTCTGCAATACCCTGTAATAGCCTTGGGTATTCACCCACTTCGTCCCGTAGCAAGTAAGCCTGGTAGCGTGTTAAAAACTCTTTTTGCTTAAAGGGGTATTCCCTGTCATCAACCTTGCAGAGTTCAACCCATCCACCCATGTCTGAAATCACGCGGTGGATAAGCGCATCGTCAAACATCACGGATGTCCAAGCGCCAACCTGACGAACAGCCTTGTCAACTTTGTTCCAAGCAACCATGGCTCTTGAACCTGAGTTGCCGTCGATATGCTTGATGACGTCAGCGGGCTTTGGAAAAAATTGCCCAGTATCCGGTGATTGAATATGCCGAGTCAGACCGATTCGCACTTCTTCAATGCTATAAGCACGAAGGGCTTCAAATGCGATGGATAGCAATTGTGGTGATACGCTTTTGCCATACATGGCCCAAGCTGCTCCCCAAACTTCAGCAAACACGCGTTTATCAACCTCCTGCACTTGAACGAACCTCCCGAATACCTGGTCCGGCCCAGCTTTCAGCAATGCGGCGATTGCTTTCTTCAATATTCAATTGGTGATTGCTGCCCTTTAGGCTCGTCGATGATTGCTGTACTTCATCAATGCGAACGTACTCGTCTTCCCATTGCCGGTTTAAAAGCCAGTTATGTGGCATAGGGGTCTTAGTCCGATCTTGATACTGTAATCGGTTGTCTCGTTGCTCTTTCCAGCGTGTTAGCACTTCCAAGGCGAGTTCATGGTCTTCATTGAGGCCCATGCGTAGCCATTCTTCTTTGGCTTTCGCTTTTTTTTCTTTGCGTATTTGTACATCCCAGAAGTCTTCAAACTGTATGTGGTCAACAGTTTTAACTGTTGGTTTATTGCTTCTCTCAGAGTCATCCGACCGTTGAGAGTCCCTTACCGGGTTGCCATCAGGCATAAACAATGATGAAAATTCTTCTGGTAGCCGAGCTTGAAAAGCGGCAAGAGATTTCAAAAGCGATGCCATACCAATGAAGTCGGCAGGTACATCTTTAAGCAACCGAAAGGCTGCCTTACCTTGGTTTGGGTTTTCGATTGGGTTGTGCTTCAGAAAGCTTCGAATCAAAGTCCAACCAGATGCCTCGCAACGAATCAGGAACTGATCTTGTTCTAACTCACTTAACGTCTTGGCAACCTGTTGCTCATCCCAGTTCAAGTCAGAAGCAACGTAACCAATCGGCAGTCGAAAGCAGCCAAGCAAATTACAATGTGGGCATGTAAGCAAATACAGTCCTAGCAACTTCGCTGAGTCACTCCAGGACAAAACATTTTGCTTTAGCCAAAAGCGGGTATAGACCTTGCCATAATCACGCATGGAGGAACTCGCTTTTGTGTTTACGTAAAATGCTGACCATTATTTGCCCTTAATCCTACTGGTTACTGGCTTTCAGCTCGCTTGGGCATTCGGGATAGATGTCCGGTCTTAACTGGGATCGGGTTACCTGTCCTTGCGTAGCTTGTTCGATGGGTAAAACGAATTCAGCGGGAACACGCCCTGATTTATTCAACCAAAACCAGACGTTTTGCTGTTTTGAGTTGATGGCTCGTGCTAATGCTGATTGCCCGCCGACCAAGTCAATGGCACGGCGGAGATGTTTTTGTGTTGTGTTGAACACTTCCATACCGTCTCCTGTTACAATAATAACTGTTACAAGATTGAATGTTACAGTTTAAACTGTAGATTAGTCAACAGTTAAAATTGTTGAAAGGCTACAGTTTTATTTGTAGAATACGGGCTTATGAAAACTTTATCCGAACGACTAAACCATGCCTTGCAGCTTACTGGGGTGACTCAGTCTGAGTTGGCTCGCCGCATTGGTATCAAACAGCAGTCGATCAGCCAGATTTGCTCTGGTAAATCGGCTAGGTCTCGTTACACCATGCAGATCGCGGAAGCGCTTCGCGTGAATGCTCATTGGCTCGCCACAGGTGATGGCGAGATTGGCTTGGGGGTCGGTAATGTAGAAGTCGGGCCTGACATTAAGGGAAGAATTCCTCTCATTAACTGGGTTCAGGCCGGTGATTGGACTGAAATAGCGGAGGGATTTGCCCATGAAGATGCTGAGGAGTGGCGTGAAGTCACTGGGAAAGCACATGAGGGTTGTTTCGCACTTCGCGTAAAAGGCGACAGTATGGAAAATCCAAGCGGAAAAAAATCCATACCTGAGGGAGCAGTGATCGTTGTTGATCCTGAGTTACCTTACTCTTCAGGTTCATTGGTTGTTGCGCGTTTGGATGATTCGAAAGAAGCAACCTTTAAGCAGTTGGTTATTGATGGTGAACAGAAGTATCTAAAACCTTTGAACCCGCAATACCCGGCAATACCGATCAACGGCAACTGCACCATAATCGGTGTAGTACGACAAGCTATCATCGATTTCTGGTAGCGAAGGAATTTGTGGTTTAGCCACAGTTGTTCATGAGCTGAAGAAGCAACGATTGCAAACAGCTACAACTGAGCATTGGCGCACGCTGAGAGTAAATGGTAACCGATTAGATAACCATTGATTGTTTATAAAGTCAAGATCAGCGAAAATAGCGGCCAATTACGATTAACACGACGGATTTGACAAGCGAAGAACTGAAAAGAGAGTACTTCCAAAAGTGTGTACAAATCCGTGTACAAACTAAAAGAATTTATACATGGCAAACCAAGATTTTCTCAATGAAATCAATAAGCGAAGGACCTTTGCTATCATCTCCCACCCCGATGCGGGTAAGACAACCATCACTGAAAAAGTGTTGTTATTCGGACAAGCAATTCAACGTGCAGGAACCGTAAAAGGTCGCGGTTCAAATCAGCATGCAAAGTCTGACTGGATGGAAATGGAAAAACAACGTGGTATTTCTATTACAACCTCAGTCATGCAGTTCCCTTATGCAGATTGCTTAGTTAACTTATTAGATACCCCGGGGCATGAAGACTTCTCTGAAGATACTTATCGTACTTTAACCGCAGTTGACTGCTGTTTAATGGTTATTGACTCCTCTAAAGGGGTCGAAGATCGTACTCGTAAGTTAATGGAAGTAACACGTTTACGTGATACCCCAATTCTGACCTTTATGAATAAACTCGACCGTGATATTCGTGATCCAATGGAAGTCATGGACGAAGTTGAAACAGAATTAAAAATTGCGTGTAGCCCAGTTAATTGGCCTATTGGTTGCGGAAAGCTCTTCAAAGGGGTTTACCACATTCTGAAAGATGAAACTTATCTTTATCAAACAGGTCAAGGTCACACTATTCAGGATTCTCGTGTCATCAAAGGGTTAGATAACCCTGAGCTTGATGAAGCTATTGGCGATGATTTAGCAAGTCAATTACGTGATGAATTAGAATTAGTATTAGGTGCTTCTCATGAATTTGATCATGAGGCATTTTTAGCTGGCGAATTAACTCCAGTGTTCTTTGGTACAGCATTAGGTAACTTTGGTGTTAACCATATGCTTGATGGCCTTGTAAAATGGGCGCCAGCACCAATGCCTCGCGAAACCGATGTGCGTAAAGTTACCGCTTCTGAAGAAACTTTCACAGGTTTCGTCTTTAAGATCCAAGCAAATATGGATCCTAAACACCGCGACCGTGTTGCATTCTTACGTGTTGTATCTGGTATGTATGATAAAGGCATGAAACTGCATCAAGTTCGTCTCAAAAAAGATGTGGTAATTTCAGATGCATTAACCTTTATGGCGGGTGACCGTTCTCATGTTGAGCATGCTTATCCTGGGGATATTATTGGTCTTCACAACCACGGAACCATTCAAATTGGTGATACCTTTACTCAAGGTGAGATCCTGAAGTTTACAGGTATTCCAAACTTTGCCCCAGAATTGTTCCGCCGTATTCGTTTACGTGATCCGTTAAAACAGAAACAGTTGCTTAAAGGATTGGTACAGTTATCAGAAGAGGGTGCTGTACAGGTCTTTAGACCATTGGCGAATAACGATTTAATCGTAGGTGCCGTGGGTGTGCTTCAGTTTGATGTGGTTGTTGCAAGACTGAAGAGTGAATATAACGTTGAAGCGATTTATGAATCCGTTAACGTTTCAACAGCACGCTGGGTTGAATGTAATAACGAGAAAAAACTCGAAGAGTTTAAACGTAAAAATGAACAAAACTTGGCACTTGATGGCGGCGATAATTTAACTTATATCGCACCAACGATGGTCAATTTGAATTTAACGCGTGAGCGTTATCCTGAGGTTGAGTTCCATCAGACCCGTGAACACTAAATACTCGTCATACTTCAAGTTGCAGCGTTGTTGACTACGTTCATTCGCACTAGTCACATACTTTTGTATGTTCCTAGCGACTCATTCACTTGTCGCCTAGCTGCACCTTGAATTATTTAGAGTATTTATTTGCCATGTTTCAAGTTGCAGCGTTGTTGACTATGTTCATTCGCACTAGTCACATACTTTTGTATGTTCCTAGCGACTCATTCACTTGTCGCCTAGCTGCACCTTGAATTATTTAGAGTAAGAGTGCTGTTATGTTTCAAGTTGCAGCTCGAATTATTTAAAGTAAGCATGCTGAAGCTGCATCTAGACTTATTTTGAGTATTTAACTCAATGAAAAGGCTATATTTTTAATATAGCCTTTTTTGTTTTTTTACGTCATTGCACATTATTTAACAATAACACTCTGTGAGATACTCGATTTCTCTATTAAATTCGTTTTGTATACCCTGAATATCCTGCCCAAAAACCCTTCTTCATTCGGAATTACTCTTTTTTTTTTCTGCTAAAATTATACTCGTTTTTATACTTATTTATAAATAAATGTAAAATTTTTTATAGTTTTATGGGTTATTAATAGAATAAAATCATTAGGATTAGTCTTTATTTGTTATTTTTTGCTTTATTAAATGCCAATAGATTATTAGTGTAATAGCTTAGTTTGTTAAAATTTTTTAGTACTTAATAAAAATACACATATTAAAAATACACATATTTCCTATCGCAGTTATTGTGATTAGGGGGAGAGCAATGAAACAATATAAAACGCTAAAATTAGCGTTAGTAATGTCAATGGGCTTAACTTTTTTCAGTATGGGCGCGTCAGCCGAAACATCGTGGTATAGCGAAATTAATACTGTAACGAATAACACAGGGCAGAATCTAAGCGATACTTCTATTTCTAATAAAATTAAAGGTACGCTATTACCAATGCAAGATATCGATAGTGACAATATTTCTATTCGTACTGAATTTGGGCATGTCTTTCTTTCAGGTTTTGTTGATAGTAAAGCGCAAGAAGAAAAAATATTGCAAGTTATTGAAAAAATTGAAGGAGTTAAAAGCGTAGACTCAGATGTAAATATCAAATCATAAACATGATTTTCTTTTATATTCGTCATATTCTAAGAAGATATTGTCTAAATTATTTGTATGAATACGTAAAAAGAATGACGTCAAAAAAATGTGAGGGTATCCTTTGTTAAGTTGTATAAAGGAGACATTATGGGGAAGTATATACCTGTCACATTAAATAATATTACGGCACTCGAATTTCAATCATCACTGCCACAAGGTAAAGTTGCTTTAGTTTGTGAAGGCGGGGGACAACGCGGGATCTTTACTGCGGGTGTCCTTGATGAATTTATGCGATCACAATTTGATCCCTTTGATATTTTACTTGGGGTATCTGCGGGAGCGCAAAATTTATCTGCTTTTGCCTGTGGTCAGCGTGGGTATGCACGTAAAATTATTAATCGCTATACAACTAATAATCAATTCTTCAATCCTATTCGCTTTGTTCGTGGCGGCAATTTACTCGATCTTGATTGGTATATAGAAACAACGGCTAAAGAAATGCCTCTTGATATGCCAACAGCACTACGCCGTTTTGATGCGGGTCGCGAATTTTATATGGTGGCAAGTCGTTCTGATAATTTTCAGGCAAATTATTTTCAGCCCGATGAACCGACTTGGCTTGAGATAATCAAAGCATCCAGTGCCATTCCTGCTTTTTATCGTAATGGTGTCTTATTTCATGATGTTGTTTATCATGATGGTGGTATCAGCGATGCTATTCCTGTGAGAGAAGCTTATCGACGTGGTTGTCGTACTATTGTCGTTGTTCGTACCGTTCCTTCTGAATATCAATACACAACAGAATGGGTTGAGCGTATGGGAAAATGGTTTGAAAATAGCCGTTTACAGCGCTTTATGGCGATGGCTCAAGTACATATCGAAACCTATACCGACACAATTAAATTTATCCAATCTCCCCCAGAAGATGTTGTTGTTATTGAAATATATCCACCAACTACATTGCAATCTAGTGCATTAGGAAGTCGTTTAAATGCATTAAATCATGATTATCATGTGGGGAGACGTTGCGGGCGTTATTTTCTGGCGACAATTGGCCAGCATTTCTCTAAGAAAAAATTCAAACAGTATGATAGAAAAGTCTTTAGCTTGTTTGAACAAGAAGCGAAGGCTGATAAAGCAGAGAATGCTTCTATTATTCAACAAGGAACTCGAAGCGTACATCCTGACGTGAGGCAAATTCAGAATGAATAAATTTATTGATACTCACTGCCATTTTGATTTTCCGGTTTTTTATGATGATATTGCCAACAGCTTGTCACTAGCGCATCAAGCTCATATTGAAAAAATAATTATTCCCGCCGTTGCACGTTGGAATTTTGATGTTGTTGCAGAGTTAGCGAATAATCATCATCAATTATATTGTGCATTGGGGTTACACCCTTTATATATTGAAGAGCACACTGAACAGCATCTCTTGGAATTAAAACAGAAATTAAAAACAGCTTCTCGTTGTGTTGCCATCGGAGAGATAGGGCTTGATGACTATATGGATAATCCTCAGCCTGAGAAGCAAGAGGCGTTTTTAATTGCACAGCTTAAACTAGCGATTGAATTTGATTTGCCTGTGATCCTACATTCACGTAAAACCCACGATAAGTTAAGTGCACTTTTACGCCGTTATGATGTGCCTCGCAAAGGGGTTATTCATGGTTTTGCAGGAAGTCTGCAACAGGCAGAAAAGTTTATTCAGCAAGGCTATTTTATTGGCGTTGGTGGAACTATTACTTATGAGCGAGCACAAAAAACTCGCCGCGCAATTGCCTCGTTACCACTAGAATGTCTGTTATTAGAAACAGATGCTCCTGATATGCCTGTGAGTGGTTTTCAAGGTGAACCTAATCGCCCTGAGCGTATTCAGAACGTTTTTTCCCAACTCTGTGATCTGCGTCAAGGATCACCAGAGGTGATCGCAGAGCAACTCTATCTCAATAGCCTACAATTATTCCAATTAAAAGATAACACCTCGTCTTTATCTTAAACTTATTTAATCAAAAAGATTAAAAATACGCCTTATTTTAATTGTACTTATACAAATAAAACGTTCATTTATTTCTGCTATTTAAGATTAAAGCCATCATTTGTTAATCGAATGATATTTTTTTTAAATTAGCCTATTCAATAAGTGCGTTTTTTAGGTTTGTTTATGTGATCTACTTCTCATTTGTGGGTTTTGTGTTGCTTTTTCCAAGCGCTATTTGTGATGGATATAGAGGGTTCTTTTTCTGGACTAGGTATAATTATCTGGCAAAAAGAGTCAATAATCTCAGGTTAGAGCATTATTGATAATCCATTAAATTTTTATGTGAACAGGGATCCTTCAATGCAACTCATTATGAGCTTGGTCGGAATGGCAACATTAATATTGATAGCCATTCTGTTTTCCAGCAATCGACGTGCAATTAGACTACGTACAGTTGGTGGCGCATTCCTTATTCAGATTGGCTTAGGTGCATTTGTTCTTTATTCCGACGGTGGTCGCGAAGTGCTTCTTGCGGTTTCTGATGGTGTTAAGAATGTTATTGATTACGGCAATAATGGGATGAGCTTCCTATTTGCAGGCCTAGTATCAGATAAAATGTTCGAGTTGTTTGGTGGTGGCGGTTTCGTATTCGCCCTACGCGTACTGCCTGTTATCGTGTTTTTCTCTTCTTTAATTGCTGTGCTGTATTACCTCGGCATTATGCAAATTGTGATTAAGATTCTTGGTGGTGGTTTACAGAAAGTCCTTGGTACATCACGCACAGAATCGATGTCTGCAACAGCCAATATCTTTGTGGGTCAGACCGAAGCTCCGCTTGTTGTTCGTCCTTATATTGCAAGAATGACAACCTCTGAGTTATTCGCTGTTATGTGTGGTGGCCTTGCTTCTGTTGCTGGTTCTGTTCTTGCTGGATATGCAAGCATGGGCGTGCCATTAGAGTATTTGATTACGGCATCATTTATGGCCGCACCAGGTGGTTTACTCTTTGCTAAGCTGTTGATCCCTGAAACAGAAACGCCAGACGATCAAAAAGATGCGCTGGATAAAATGACCGATGAAGAAAAACCAGCAAATATTATTGATGCAGCTGCAGCTGGGGCATCTTCAGGTTTACAGCTTGCTCTTAACGTCGGTGCTATGTTACTTGCTTTCGTTGCGTTAATTGCATTAGTCAATGGTATCTTAGGTGGCATTGGTGGCTGGTTTGGTTATGAGAATTTTTCATTAGAATTAGTATTAGGTTGGGTTTTTGCACCTATTGCTTTCTTAATCGGTGTACCTTGGAGTGAAGCGACCGTTGCTGGCTCATTTATTGGTCAAAAACTGGTTATTAATGAATTCTATGCTTACTCTGAATTTAGCAAATATCTACAAGATGAAGCTCAAGTTGCTGCATCAGGCTTAATCATCTTATCAGAACAAACAAAGATAATTATCTCCTTTGCACTGTGCGGTTTTGCTAACCTCTCTTCCGTTGCTGTACTGCTAGGTGGTTTAGGTGGAATGGCTCCAAATCGCCGTAAAGACGTGGCTCGTTTAGGGATGAAAGCCGTACTTGCTGGTACACTCTCTAACTTAATGAGTGCGACGATTGCAGGTTTCTTCTTTGCATTAACCGCAATGGCTGTTGTTGCTGCTTAATTGATTTTGATTATAAAGAGCAGATGGGTTTTGCCTGTCTGCTCTTTTATGTTTGTTTTCTGCTGTAATGTTAACTACTTTTATTGTGAGAGATATTTCGCAATTTGTATTGAATAGGGTCAATAGCGATATCATTTCATATTGATCTCGCTTTTTTTGCGTTATAAAGACGACTTAGAGGCGTTATTCGAGTAACATTAAACCAGAAAATGACCTAATTGTGATGTTGATCACACTTATATGTCATTGTTTGCAAGTTGCATTTGATTAGTGTGACGTAAAGCACATCTAATTGTTCCTTAGCGTGTTCAAATAAGATGTGCTGAAACTTCATGGAATGGCGAAGGCTCAATGACGGGTCGCCGAAGTGA
This sequence comes from Proteus columbae, assembly GCF_009914335.1. Classification (NCBI taxonomy): domain Bacteria; kingdom Pseudomonadati; phylum Pseudomonadota; class Gammaproteobacteria; order Enterobacterales; family Morganellaceae; genus Proteus; species Proteus columbae. Next base: position 3,342,438 of record NZ_CP043925.1, on the reverse strand, counting down.
GCATAGCGCGGTGAGAGGGAGCTCAGCTGTCGTTGTAGCGCAAGTTACAACAACATCTTCAAGGAACCAAGTCCGCTCGCCAACAAATTTAATCGCTAATCTTAAGCGTACGCCCAAAAGGGCTTGAGAAACATCGTTGGAGAGTTTTATGACAGATTTAACCGCTGCAGCGCGCCTTGCGCTGTCTTTGATGGATTTAACTACATTAAATGATGACGACACTGATGCAAAAGTGACTGCATTGTGTCATCAGGCTAAAAGCCCTGAAGGGAATACAGCCGCTATTTGTATCTATCCACGTTTTATTCCGTTAGCACGTAAAGTGTTACGCGAACAGGGTACTCCAGAAGTCCGTATCGCAACCGTAACTAACTTCCCTCATGGTAATGATGATTTAGATATCGCATTAGCAGAAACCAACGCGGCATTAGCTTATGGCGCAGATGAGGTTGACGTAGTTTTCCCTTACCGTGCATTTATGGCCGGTAACGAGCAAATCGGTTTTGATATCGTTAAAGCATGTAAAGAAGCTTGCGCAGACGCGGGTGCTTTACTGAAAGTAATTATTGAAACGGGTGAGCTGAAAGATCCAGCGCTTATCCGTAAAGCATCTGAAATTTCAATCAAAGCAGGTGCTGACTTTATTAAAACTTCCACAGGTAAAGTACCTGTAAATGCAACACTGGAAAGCGCTGAGTTAATGATCCAAGTGATCCACGATATGGGTGTTGGCAAAGAAGTTGGTTTCAAACCAGCGGGTGGTGTACGTACCGCTGAAGAAGCTGCTCAATACCTTGCATTAGCTAACCGCATTATGGGTGACAACTGGGTTGATGCCCGTCACTTCCGCTTTGGTGCGTCAAGCCTGTTAGGTAATTTATTAGCTACTTTAGGTCATGGCGAACAAAAATCGTCTAGTGGTTACTAATCCATTCGTGAAATACGCCCGCTTTTCGTTATTGTGGGCGTTACCAATGCTATAAAACCAGGAGGTTGCAGTGTTTCTTGCCCAAGAGATTATTCGTAAAAAGCGTGATGGTCATCCTTTAACTGAGGAAGAAATTCGTTTTTTCATTAATGGCGTCAGAGATAATACTGTTTCTGAAGGTCAAATTGCTGCCTTAGCAATGACTATTTATTTCCACGACATGACAATGCCAGAGCGTGTTGCTTTGACATTAGCTATGCGTGATTCCGGTTCAGTACTGAACTGGAAAAGCCTAAACTTAAATGGCCCAATTGTTGATAAACATTCAACCGGTGGTGTGGGTGATGTTACTTCACTGATGTTAGGGCCAATGGTTGCTGCTTGTGGTGGTTATGTTCCTATGATTTCTGGTCGTGGATTAGGCCACACAGGCGGAACATTAGATAAGCTTGAGGCAATTCCGAGCTTTGATATTTTCCCTGATGATGAGAAATTCCGCGACATTATTCGCAATGTCGGCGTTGCCATCATTGGACAAACTAATTCATTAGCACCTGCTGACAAACGCTTTTATGCTACCCGTGATATTACTGCTACAGTTGATTCAATCCCGCTTATCACTGCATCTATTTTAGGTAAAAAATTAGCTGAAGGCTTAGATGCATTAGTGATGGACGTTAAAGTTGGCTCGGGTGCTTTTATGCCGACTTATCAAAAATCGGAAGAGCTGGCTGAGTCAATTGTCCAAGTAGCAAATGGCGCTGGCTGTCAAACCACTGCACTGTTAACTGATATGAACGAAGTATTAGCTTCTAGCGCAGGTAATGCGGTTGAAGTTCGTGAAGCGGTTCAATTCTTAACAGGCGAATATCGTAATCCACGTCTATTTGAAGTCACTATGGCGCTGTGTGTTGAAATGTTAGTATCGGGTCGTTTAGCGGATGAGCGTCAACAAGCTCGCCAAAAACTGCAAGATGTGTTGGATAACGGTAAAGCAGCAGAAGTCTTTGGTCGTATGGTTGCAGCACAGAAAGGCCCAACTGATTTTGTTGAAAACTACAATAAATACCTGCCAACTGCGGTATTAAGTAAACCTGTATTCGCTGAGAAAACAGGATTCATCACAGAGATGGATACACGTGCATTAGGTATGTCTGTTGTGACATTAGGTGGCGGTCGCCGTAAAGCGACTGATGCTATTGATTACAGTGTTGGCTTAAGCGACATCGCAGCACTTGGTGCTGAGATCAATACAGATACACCTTTAGCAATGATCCATGCTAACAGTGAAAAGTCATGGCAAGAAGCTGCGGCTGAAGTCCGTAAAGCGATGGTAATTGGTGACAGCAAACGCGAAGCTTCACCAATGGTGTACCGCCAAATCAGCGAATAAGAACTCAATTACGATTTATAAGTGACATATCCGTAGCCTACGGAGAATGACACTGGAGAGAGAATTATGAAACGTGTACATATCATGGTATTAGATTCCTTCGGTATCGGTGCTGCCGGTGATGCGGAGAAATTCGGTGACCAAGGTTCAGACACTTTAGGGCATATCGCACAAGCGTTTGCTGACGGTAAAGCAGATAGAGACGGTCGTAAAGGTCCTCTTCATTTACCTAATCTTTGCCGTTTAGGTTTAGGTAAAGCTGCGGAAGAATCAACAGGTAAATTCCCTATCGGTTTAGACAAAAACGCAGATATTATCGGTGCTTATGGCTACGCGAGTGAAATCTCTTCTGGTAAAGATACTCCGTCAGGCCACTGGGAAATCGCAGGTGTTCCTGTTCTATTTGATTGGGGATACTTCAAAGAACTGAAAAATTCATTCCCACAAGAGCTGTTAGAAAACATCGTTAAACGTGCCAAATTACCTGGATACTTAGGTAACTGCCACGCATCTGGTACAGTGATTTTGGATGAACTGGGTGAAGAGCATATGAAAACCGGTAAGCCGATTTTCTATACCTCTGCTGACTCTGTATTCCAAATTGCATGTCATGAAGAAACTTACGGTTTAGATGAATTATATGAGCTGTGTGAAATTGCTCGTGATGAACTAAACAAAGGCGATTACAACATTGGTCGTGTTATTGCGCGTCCATTTATCGGTGACAAACCAGGTAACTTCGCTCGTACAGGTAACCGTCATGATTTAGCGGTTGAGCCACCAGCACCAACTATGTTGAAAAAACTGGTTGATGAAAAACAAGGCCACGTTGTTTCTATCGGTAAAATTGCTGACATCTACGCAAACGTAGGTATCACTAAGAAAGTGAAAGCAACGGGTATTGATGCTCTGTTTGATGCGACACTTGAAGAAATGAAACTTGCGGGTGATAACACTATCGTCTTTACCAACTTTGTTGATTTTGACTCCTCTTACGGTCACCGTCGTGATGCTGTAGGTTATGGTGAAGCACTTGAGTTATTCGATCGTCGCTTACCAGAACTGATGGAACTGGTAAAAGAAGATGACATTCTTATTTTAACAGCAGACCACGGTTGTGACCCAACTTGGCCAGGTTCTGATCATACTCGTGAGCACATTCCTGTTCTGGTTTATGGTCCTAAAGTTAAACCAGGTTCATTAGGTCATCGTGAAACCTTCGCGGATATCGGTCAAACTGTCGTGAAATACTTCGGTTTATCACCAGTCGATTACGGTAAAGCGATGTTCTAATTTTATTTCGGTAGGTATAGCAATATACCTACCGAATAATATTTAAATAGTAAAAAGATCAATTAAAAGGAAGAGTTATGGCTACCCCTCATATTAACGCAGAAATGGGCGATTTTGCTGATGTCGTTTTAATGCCGGGCGACCCGCTTCGTGCTAAATACATCGCTGAAACTTTTTTACAAGATGTCCGTCAAGTAAATAACGTTCGTGGTATGTTAGGTTTTACAGGTACGTATAAAGGCCGTAAGATTTCTGTTATGGGTCACGGTATGGGTATTCCTTCTTGCTCAATTTACGCAAAAGAATTAATTACTGATTTCGGCGTAAAAGTGATCATCCGTGTGGGCTCATGTGGTGCAGTATTACCAGACGTTGAACTACGTGACGTTGTTATCGGTATGGGTGCATGTACAGACTCTAAAGTTAACCGTCTGCGTTTCAAAGACCAAGATTTTGCTGCTATTGCAGATTTTGAATTAGTTCAAAATGCAGTATCTGCAGCTAAAGCAAAAGATATTAAAGTTCGTGTTGGTAATATCTTCTCTGCTGATCTGTTCTACTCTCCAGATCCAGAAATGTTTGATGTTATGGAAAAATACGGCATCCTTGGTGTTGAAATGGAAGCTGCTGGTATCTATGGTGTTGCTGCTGAATATGGTGCAAGAGCACTGACTATCTGTACTGTCTCTGATCACATCAAAAAAGGGACACAAACTACAGCAGAAGAGCGTCAAACGACTTTTAACGAAATGATTGAAATTGCATTAGAATCTGTTCTGTTATTAGAAGACTAATCAATACATCTCGTTGCTTAATGTTGCTTAATAATAGTAAAAACCCAATTCTTTGAATTGGGTTTTTTTATGTCTAATCAATAATATGGCAAATTAAGGCGCATAAATATAGGTTTCTAAATAAGGATCCATTTTAATTGAGTAATTTTTTAAATTATCCAGGCTTGGTGTTAATGGCCCTTTGCACTCTTTTTTACTGAGAATATTATTGTCTTTATAAACAATAACACCATTAAATTGCCATCCTCTACCTTCACCGTCGTAAACAACGTAGCTGTAGTTCCCATTCTTAAATCGAACATAAGTCGATGCCCCTGCAACAAACATCTGATGTCCATAAAAGACATTATTATTGGGTTGTTGAGGTACTGGTAGTGTTATCTCTGTTTTAGCAAGTGTGCCATAACGATACACTGGGGGTTTTCCCTGTTCAGCGGATACACTGACATACTTACCATTTTCAAGTTGGCAGGTAAATTCTTCAGCATGGACACTTGCGGATAATAATACGAATACAGCAACAACAGCTATATGTGCTTTCATATTGTGTTCTCCGTTAATTACCTACTCTATTACTTTAAGTATCGGCAAAGAAAACAAAATATGTAGAGTAAATATTCTGATTATTTAGCCAAGTTACTAATTTTCATTTTAACCAATATTTGTGTTATTTCCAGAATAATCAACTGCGATAATTTCTTTGTTTATTTTTTCATTGAATGTTATCTGCCAAATCAGCCTTATCCAATATTTTATACCTAATAATAGTTAAAATTAGAATTAATTTGCTAATTATGAAAAATATCATAGTGATTTCGTTTGATTTTGTTCTTTTTAATTAAATTAAATGTAATTTTCACTGTGCCAATTGTAGAAATAACAGATTAATTCAATTAATTAAATTAAGAGTTCAGTAATATCAGTTGGTTAGCATTCTATTGTTATATTTTGATTATATTTCAAATAGTTAATAGTATTGCAGGTGATTATTTTTGTTTTTATCTTTATTTTCATTGTGATGTCAGTCACATAAGTATATAAATGAAATAATCATATCTGTAAATTTAACTTTCCGAAGATTTCTATTATATTGATATTAAATAAAATATTTTGTTTTATGTGGTTGCCAGCAGAACCAATGCGATCGCGTGAAGCACTAACTAATTTAATTAGAAAATGTATAGTATTGCTATGCAATCAATTTAAAATTTTGTCGGTTTCTATTTGGAGAATATAGTGAAAAATCAAGATTTATTAGGTCTATCTTCTGATAACATTCTAAATGCGGAATTTGAGAAGAAATACCACGACGTTATTGCTCACTTTTTCAGCCGAGATCCGAAGTATTGGCCGATATTTCAGGATAAAACCATCCAATCGATTACACAGTTTAGAAAAACAACGACTAATGATAATGACCAATTACAGCGTTATTCTAATGGGCCACAATTATTTGAACGTTTAATGGCAGATACACAAATCCAACAAAACATTAATTACCCAGAAAACGATCCTAATGAATTACTGATGTTAGTTTCGACACTGTGTAAAAACTGGGAAAACCCACTCGCCGTTGAAAACGTTATTGCGATGCCAAGTGATCCAGGTGTTTATGGATCAATCTTAGGATTAATGGGCAATCCTAATATGGTGTATTGCGAATATTCAGGTGTTGCTGATGCGTTAGAAAAAGTGACGATCAAAAAAGTCGCAAAATTAGTGGGATACGATCCTGAAGTTGCCTCTGGTGTATTCACTCAAGGTGGCACCATGTGTAACTTATATGGTTATCTTTTTGGTTTACGTAAATCTATGCCAAATTCTAAGCATTTAGGTATGGCAGCAGATCAAGACTATCGCATTATTAACTCTCAAGGTGGTCACTATTCAAACATGACCAACCTTGCACTATTAGGTGTTGATGTCGATAACAAAACGATCCGCATTAAAGTATCTGAAGATAATACTATTAATCTAGAACACTTAGAGCGTGAATTAAGAGCCTGCTTTACTGTTAAGTGTAAAGTGCCAACTATCATGTTAACCACAGGCACAACAGATACCTTTGGTGTCGATGATGTGAAAGGTGTTTGTGAATTACGTGACCGCTTATGTGAAGAATTTGAGATCCCTGTTAAGCCACATGTCCACGTTGATGCTGCCGTTGGTTGGCCGATTATTTTCTTCTTAGAATATGACTTTAGCGGTAACCCTCTAGCAATTAATGATGTTACTTTAGAAGGCTTACGCCAGAACGTTGAGAAATTCAAACATCTGAAATATGCCGACTCTATCACTATAGACTTCCACAAATGGGGATATGTACCTTACACCTCAAGCTTAGTACTAGTGAAAAATGGTAATGACTTCGTTGCACTGGAAAACGATCCTGAAAACTTCACCTATTTTGAGCACGAATTAGAAGGTCAAACCCACTTACAATCAACTATTGAATGTACACGTAGTGGTGTGGGTATTTTTGGTGCTTATTCTGCGATGCACTATATGGGCATTGAAGGTTACCAAACTATTATTGCCCACTGTTTGCAAAACGCGAACTATATGCGCCATCAGTTATTAGAGATGGGCAATGCAAAAGTGATCGTGCCACAAAACCAAGGGCCAAGTGTTGGCTTTAAATTGTATGATCCAAACTTAGTGAAAGATCCTAATGTTGCTTTTGATATAGAGTTAACGTGCGCTACAGACAAAGAAGCGTATGATTTTATGGTTCACAATACTCAGTGGCATAGAAAACTTTTCTTACAGCGTGGTAGAGAAGGCTTATTTACTAACTGGGTTGATTCTATTGCTTGTTCTAAATATGCAAAAAATAACCGTTATATTTATCTTCCAGGTGAAAAAGCGGTATTTATGAACCCAAATACTGAACGCGCACATATTGATAATTTCATGAAGATTTTAACTGAAATGAGTCAAAATATGAGCTCGAAAAAGGCTGCAAAAATCTAATTAAACCCTTGTCTGATTAAATAAAACAAACTGTACTTTAATAGAGGAAACTCATATTAAGGTACAGTTTTTGTTTTATATGATAATAGTTGCAGATTATCTGAGTTGGCTATCTTTACTACCACGGCGATTATATCCACTAAAGGTATTATTCTTTTTATCAATTACCTCTTGGCAATTTAAACAATAACGTACGCCAGGAACGGCTTTTTGCCGAGCCACAGAGATTGGATCACCGCACTCATCACAAAACGCAGCGCTTTCGCCTTGTGTCATTTGATTGCGAGCTCTTGCAATTGCATCATCAATGGTGGCATCGATTTGCTCTTGAACAGCACTATCATTAGCCCATCCACTTGCCATCATATTCTCCTACTTTAACAGTGAATATAAACATTATTATTGGGGCTTTGGTGAAAAAATCAACAGATGGAAAGGAGAAATGCGTCTTAGGATATTGCAAGAGAAATAAAAAACCCCTCATGCAGAGGGGTAAATTTTAGAGGCATAATACGTCGTTGTTATTGTTTTTGTTCTCTAATAAACAGAGAAATAATAAAGAAGAGGGCGACGAATACGATAATTAGGTTAAAGCCAACAGAAACATTATAGCTTTCTGAAACCTGACCAATTAATGAACCCGCTAAGGCTCCGCCCAATCCTGAAGCAACATAAATAAGTCCCATCACCGAGCCACTTTTGCTGGTTAATTTTGTAGCAACCGCTGCGGCTGTTGGAAATAGAACAGATAATGCAAAACCAAACACCATAAATAGATAAACAACATCTTGCACAAAAATACGGCTAACAATAATGGCTATCAGAGAGAACAGTGAGAACAGAATAAGCGTTTTGCGATCACCTAATGCAAGGTTAATAAAGCCACCAATAAAGCGACCGATAGTAAATAAGAAAGCAAAACTAGAAATAACATAAGCCGCTGTTTCTGCTTTTTGCGCATTGCTCATATTCCCAATATCCATAGAGGTATAGAAAATAGGGAAGAAGTTTAAGAACGCGGCTTCGGCGGCAACATATAAAGTGATAAATAAAATAACCAGTAACAGTGACTTTTGTGTCAGTAACTCTAAAAAGTCACTGAATTTCATATCGACTTGTGCGCTACTTTCTATTTTTAAGGTGCTTAATACTAAAATAATCACAGCAACAATAACGGCAACACCCACATAAAAGGTACGCCATGAAATAGAGTGTGAGAAGAGATATTGTAAAATAAGTGGGGTGACAATCATCCCTACACCAAACATGGCGTTAGAGACGTTAAACATCATCCCTGCTTTCTCTTTATAGAAAGTGGGAATAACAGTCACGATAGAGACAAGCATCGAGCCAATCCCTAAACCAATCACCAGATAAAAGCCAAAAAATAGCATCACATTGAAAGCAAGGCTGGTTCCTGTTAAACCGACAGCCATCATTAATGAGCCAATAAACATCATGACTTTTAACCCTTTCTTATCGGTAAAATAGCCCGTTAATAAACTGGCGACTAAAAAGCCGATTTGGAAAAAGGTAATTAATGAGCCTACTTGGCTCATATTTAATGAAATATCATGTTGAACCTGTTCGAGAATAAGCCCTTTTGTATTTTGAATGCCACCGAGTAAAAACATCGTGACAAACAGAAGGAAAAAAACTTTCCATTTTTGTTGTTTAGCCATAATTTGATCCTGATTTTCCACGGTGTATTATTTTTTAACTGTGTTGTTATTATAAGAGTTATTATTAGGTGTATTGTGTTCACCAATCGCATCAAATAACTCTTGCGTCGCCCATCCGTAGCAATAATAGAGCAGAGAATCACATGCACTTTCTTCGGCAGCAATAACCGCTTCAATTAATTGAGAGGCTGGTAAATTCCACATTTGAATACCGCTATAAATAAAGGTATTTGGCTGTGAAAGCTGGCGAACTTTATTATTTTGTTCTGCAACAAAGTGAATAGGGAAGCCTTGCTGTTTAAAGGTTTCATATGAAATATCATAAGGTAGTTCAAATAAACGTTTAAACGCAGTAAATGCACGCTCTTGGCTTTCACTATCATGAGCAAAATGATTAATTAACCCTTGAACATCTGCACCACCCCCTAATTTATGATAAGGGAAATGTTTGAGTGTTGAAGAATAACGCGTTAATTCATGATAGTTCTGACCTAAGATCCAACTGTAAGCAGGTGGCCACAAATCGAGCCATAACGTAATTCCACCTGCTGTTTGTTTTGCATCAGACAGTAATTTCTCAACCAATTGAGTCACACTTTGTTGGCGAAATAGTTGCCATGCTTTTAACAGAGGTTCTTCTTTTAATGCGGTAACAGGTGTTTCGAAATCCCCTTGTTTTAATGAATCAGCTAAAGCAGCAAGGCGATGTTTGATTTCATTAACGGGTAAACCTTGTTGCACCATTTTCTTTTCGCAGTGAGGGCAAAAACAGGTAAATAACCCTGCTGGATTCACTTCTTTGCCTGCCCAATCAGGGAATCGAATTCGATCAATTAAAAAGGTGTCATAACCGTAGTTTTGTTTTGATGCTGTGAATGTCTTTTGCCAAAGTTGTGCAACATCGGGAGCGTTAGGGCAGAGCCAATGCGCTTGTGGACGGCCTTTAAAGTCCACTACTTGATTATGTTCTACATCCCCTATGAAGTCGCCATTAAGAATATTAGCCCATGGGATGACTTTATATTTTCCACCATCAGTGGCTTTTTTTATCGTCATTAGCGGATCTGCACCCGCTAAAATTGTGGGATCAACACGTTGGCTCAGACGAGGAAAATCAGTATGAGTATTGATGTGTAGTGTACCAGTTCCCATAACCACATTATGAATAGGGTTATGAGGCAGATCGCCAACAGGGTAAGGGTTACGTTCAAAAATCGTATTAATTTCGACAAATAAATGCTCAACATGCTTCATACCGTCAAGGCGTTGAAGAATAGCGGGCATGCCTTCGTCTAAAATATCATGTGGGTGAAGATGTATTCCTGCCATGAGTCGCTCCCATCTCGTTTAAAGACTTTTTTATTAGGGTTATCTCAATTGGATCTCGGGCATAAATTGAATTGATGGATAAACCGTAGCTAAGGCGAGAATAGCAATGCCATAAAGCGGGCCTTTTTCCCATAATTCAGAAAGCTCGATATTCACTTTGGTGTTAGCAAATAAATGTCTATCTAGATTTGCCTGAACACGCGGTAAAAAGGTGTCAGCAGAACGGGTGATCCCGCCTGTTAATACCACTTTTTCCAGATTTGCAATGGCGACTAAATTCATAATGCCGATAGCAAGATAATCTGCCATTTCCTCAACTAAGGATTGAGCAAGCGGATCACCTTGTTGTGAGGCTTGAATAATCTCAATCGCACTAAGATTTTCCCCTTTCAAGCTCGCCATTCGCTCACTTAAACCTGAGCCGGAGCAGAAACTCTCAAAGCACCCTTTATTGCGCCAATTACGAAAAAGATGATCACGAGCAAACATCATATAGCCGATTTCACCAGCTGCATTGTTTGCGCCGCGGATAACTTTTCCATCCATCAGCAAGGCGGAGCCTAATCCTGTGCCAATACCAATCAGTGCACAACTGTGCGTATGACGGCAGCGGCCTTTCCACATTTCACCCACAAGTGCGGCACGAATATCATTTTCGAGTACAACGGGTACATTGAGTTTTTCTGTAAGCTGTTGTGCTAAAGGTAAGTTATCCCATTGAGGTAAGTTAGGGGAGCCTTCTAGCACAACACCATTTTTGATATCGATGATCCCTGGTGTGGCGACACCGATAACATTGATCTTTTGACGGTCTACGCCGCTTTTTTCGATCACATTTTCAATACTTTGTGCAAATTGCGTAATAAAGTCATCACGGTCGTCAGTATCAAAGGTAGGTTCTTGATATTCATACAACAATTCGGCATCTAAGTTAAAAACCGCATAAGCTATCTTGGTTCCACCTAAGTCAATGCTGACGCCTAAACTGTGTTGAGGATCGAAGTTAACTAAAATACCTTTTCTGCCTTGTCCTGCTGGCGAACTGACTCCGCTTTCATAAACGATTTTTTCTTCAAGGAGATCGTTAATAATTTCAGACACCGTCGCTTTTGTAATCCCGCTAACTTTGGCTATCTGAGCCCGTGACAAAGGACCTTGATGACGAATGACATTTAATACAAGCGAGGCATTCATTTGCCGTAATGTATTGGGTACGTTCGGTGTCACGTTACTACTCCATTTGTTTAGAAACAAAACTAAAAGATGTTTTTTTTATATAAAATCGTCTGTGTTTGATAGTTATGCACCGTTTTATTTACTTTGTAAAGTATAAATAAACTAATTAGTTTAGAAACCATCCTAAATGAGTTTATGATCACAATTTGATAAGTTTGATTTGCACAATGTGATCCTCTAAAAGATCTTCAGTGTATATATTCACTGCACATATTCTTAACGCAATAAAACGACTAGAATTAAATCCATATCTATTGAAATAAAGAGAACATCAGAATGAAAAAAGGAATGTTATTAAAGGGGGTAATAGGAATGTTATTGTTATTCCCTGTGTATTCACAAGCGATAACGCTGAGTGCTTATCTTCAAGTTAAACAATTGCTTACCCAAGATAATCCTGCCAATAAACAATTAGAGTCCGTGACACAAGCTTATTTAAACGGTATTGCGAATGGATTGAATTTTTATGCTGTTGCTGTGAAAATTGAGAATCAAAATAACGATGATTTTCGTCCTCTTTATTGTCCACCGCCTAAAATAGAACAAAATGGAGATTTTATGGTTAAGCATATTGATGCTTATTTAGATAAAAATCCCATTGTTAAGCAGAAACAAAAAAATGCACCCATAGAATTGGTTTATATTCTTGCATTACAAGATGCTTATCCTTGCGATAAGTAGAAAGAAAAATAGCCACACTCCCTGTGGCTAAAATGATTTTGGTGTGCTCTTTTTCTTGTTATTTACTTCAGGTTGCCTCTCTCATAAGCCCCTTGATGGAAGACACTCAAGCCGTCGCTGCTTCAACTTGTTTTACAGGAACAAGATGACAACAATCGCTTTCACCGGTTTTCTCAAAAGTTGATAAACGGGTGATCAAGAGTGAATTCATGTCTGTTAATAATCCCTCTGTTTGCAGTTTTTGCATGATGCTTTCATCGCAGTCATTATTATTTTGACGTTGATAAGCCACAGGTGTTACACCACGTAATACAGTTAATTGACCTGCAAGTGCGGGATTATCGGTTAATGCATATACGTTGTTGTTTGGCATAAAGCGTGACAATAAGGTCACTGATTTGCCATTTTCTGTTAATGCCGCAACACTTAAATGCTTGTCGTCATGGAATGCTGTGGTTGCCGCTGCTAATGCAATCCAACGACCTGTTTGTGAATAGTAAGACGGTGATTGCCATGGGTTTTCTGCGTTTGCTGCAAAAGAACGCTCAGCTCCCTCAGCGACTCGCGCCATTGCACTAACGGCTTCTACAGGGTATTTCCCTGCTGCCGTTTCCGCTGAAAGCATCACAGCATCCGTTCCATCACCTACGGCATTTGCAATATCCATCACTTCAGCACGCGTTGGCATTGGGCTTTCAATCATCGATTCCATCATTTGAGTTGCGGTAATAACAGGGCAACCTAATGCGCGACAACGTGCAATCAGTTGCTTTTGTGCGCCTGGTAAGCTGGCATCACCAATTTCTACTGCTAAATCACCGCGTGCCACCATAATGACATCAGATGCTTTAATGATGTCATCCATGTTTTCTTCACAAGAAACCACTTCAGCTCGTTCAACTTTAGCAACGATTTTGGCGTGACTTCCTGCTGCAATCACTAAGCCTCGTGCATATTCAATATCAGCACCATTACGTGGGAATGAAACGGCGATGTAATCTGCTTGAATAGCGGCTGCTGTGTGTATGTCCTGTTTATCTTTGTCTGTTAATGCAGGAGCAGATAAACCACCACCAAGTAAGTTAATGCCTTTACGGTTAGATAATTTGCCTCCAACAGTAACGACAGTCTCTATTTTATTATTATTGACGGCGCTGACTTGTAATTGAATATTGCCATCATCAAGTAGCAGAATATTCCCTGGTGTGACTTCTTGAACAAGTTGTGGGTAGTCCAAACCAACTTGTTGCTCGTCGCCTAATGTGCTGTCTAAATCTGCATTCAGAATAAAGCTATCACCTTGTTTTAATTGAATTGAATCATTTTTAAAGTTAGCGATACGAATTTTCGGGCCTTGCAGGTCAGCTAAGATCCCGATAAATACACGATGTTTTTCTGCGACCTGACGGATAGTTGCGGCTGTGGCCTGATGCTGTTCGCGAGTGCCGTGTGAAAAGTTTAAACGAAATACGTTAGCACCTGCGATAATCAGCTTTTCAATCATCTGTTCTGAGCAGCTAGCTGGGCCAAGAGTCGCAACAATTTTTGTCTTACGCATAATGACATTCTCTTTTTAAAGAGGGATACCCAAAGGTATCCCTTGATGACAACTTAATTAATTCATTAATCCATGGTAACTTTTTTCGCATTCCAGACTAGCGTCGCTAAAATCATGGAAACGATGGCAGAACCAATCCAGAAATACTGTACTGTGGTGAAGTCGTAGTGAGTGATATCACCAACTTGTGTGACTTTAATCAGTGATGCTGAAATCAGTTCTTGAGCCGATGCTGCAATGTAAGCGAACAGTCCGATAAAGCCTTTTACTGCACCTACTGCGTTTTTCGGCATCAGGTCACAAGCGGTTAAACCTGCTAAGAACACAACCAGACCACCCATTGCAAAACCAACCATACTTAATGCAACAGCATCCATAACACGGCTTTGTGGACCCCAGAACATCAGTGCAAAACCAGCGATGTTGGCGATACCATAAATTAGAGTTGGAATATGACGGTTAGCGTTAAACAGTTTGTCTGAAGCCATACCCGCTAAGATTGCGCCGAAGAAACCAGCGATTGGGTAAGTAGACATTGCGAAACCCGCATCAATCAGTGAGTAGCCTTTTGAACCTTGTAGATAAAGAACTGCCCATGAACTGATTGCATAACGAGAGATATACATAGCCGCACATGCTGCTGCGATGATCCACACTGTTGGTTGCTTTAATACGAATAACTGAGCGCGACGTGTTTCTTTAGGATCACTTGATTTAACGGCTTCTGACTCTTCGCCATATGCGGTTGCTGGATCAGGTAAGCCATAAGTACGAGGACGGTCTTTCAAAATCATCAGTAAGATGATACCCGCAGCAATACCTGCGATACCGGCACCGATAAAACCTGCACGCCAGCCGAAGAAGCTCACTATGGTTGCCGTTAAGATCCACGTAATTGCTTCACCGATATTACGCGAGCCACCCCAGATGGAATAAACTGTACCGCGCTGTTTTGGTGAGAACCATTGGAAGATAGAGACACAAGAAGGTGCTGAACCCACAGACTGGAACCAACCGTTAATACCCCATAAAAGGATAAAGAACAGGCTCGCCGTTGACATTCCCATGAAGATACAAACAAAGGAAGAGGCAATTAACGAGATGGACATAAAGCGTCCAATATTGGCATAATCTGACAAGAAGCCGTTAGAGAACTTACCAAATGCATAGGTAAAGAAGAACGCAGAACCCATTAAACCGAGTTCAGCGGTGGTTACGATACCTGCATCCAGCATAGGTTTTTTCACCACACCGAGTGCCATACGAACCACATAGAACATGGCATAACCAAGAACAAGACCAAAGAAGACCTGCCATTGGTGCTTTTTATATATTGCGCGGATCTTTTCACTTGACGCTTCTATTAGCGGCAGATCCTTTCTGGTTTTAAAGAAACTTAGCATAGAGATGACTCCGAATATTATTCATGTCTGAAGCTGATTTTGGTTTTCAGAGCTGATGCTATTCATTTAGGTCATCTTGGTGCAAAAGAGGGAATTTGAGTCATCGATGACACATTCTGCTGAATCGGTGAGTCAAATTTGTAACATCGCTATTAGGCGTTGGTTTAAAAATGAGTGAAGATATCGTCGTATCATTGTTAGAAATGAGTCATTAAGGACTCATTAGCCAAAAATAATAAATATTGCTAAATATCAGAAGTTTGAAGTTCGACACATTTTTATGTTTATTCAAAACAAAACCAGGGGTATGTCCATGAGAATAAAAATAACACTGAGCCTCGTCTGTTTACTGTTTAGTTGGCTGTTTATCACACCCGTGCGTAGTGATGAGCAGCCACTTGTTATACTGACGACTCTTTCAGATACACCAATGCGACCACTTACAGAGGCTTTTAGTGCACGTTATCCAGATACTAAGGTGCAAGTGGTTTATCGTCGCGTTGCGATTGCGACACGGATGATGAAACAATATCCCACACAGCCAGTTGATATTGTGATGTCGTCATCGGCTAATTTTTTCCATCATCTAGATAGAGAAGGGCTACTGGCGCGATTACCCGTCAATTACGAAACGCCAAAATGGTTAACGCGCCATAGTGATATCTTAAACGACAAGATAACCACGGTTGGCTATTCCGGTATTGGTATTATGAGCAATACGCAATACCTACAAAAATTGGGTATTCCGGCACCTAAAAGCTGGGTTGATTTAAGTGATCCGATTTACCAAGGGCACTTAACTATGACCACTCCAGCAAACTCTGGCACGATGCAATTGATGGTGGAAAATGTGCTACAAGAGTACGGCTGGGAGCGTGGATGGCAGATCTTACTTGAAACCAGTGGTAATCTTTCCTCGATTTCGGCACGTAGTTCCCGTGTCAGTGATGCTATCGCCAGAGGTATTGTAGGTGCAGGCCCAATTATCGATAACTACGCTTTTAATCATCAGAAACGCTTTGATTTTGTCGAATTTAGCTATTTTGATAAGTCGATTATTTTACCAGCTTATGTTGCTATTGTTGCCGAAAGCAGTAAAAGAGACACCGCAGCTAAATTTATTGCCTTTCTTTTATCGGATGAAGGACAAGAGATCATCTATAAAAGTGATATGGCAAAGATCCCATTAAGTAAAGAGATTTTACGTAATAACGATGAACTTGCTAATAACACGGAATTTATTTTAAACAGCAATGAGGCGTATCGCCGTAGTGAAGTCGTTAATGCGTTATTTGATCAAATGATCACCCATAATTTTCCTTTAATGCGCCAAGTTTGGAATGATATCCACGAAGCAGAAAGACAGGAAAATAAAACGCCAGAACGTATTTCTGCGATCAGTAAAGCGCGAAAAATAGCAAGTTCAGTGCTTATTAGCGAAAAAGAGGCTAATTCACCGACATTACAAGCGTTATTTATGAAAGAAGCCGATCAGCGAGAATACTCTGATCAAGCATTAGCTGTGCTGTATCAATGGCGCACATTAGAAGCTGAAAGGCTTGAACAAGCACTGGTTTTATTGAAAGAGACAAAATCACCCTAACCGCCTTGTGGTTCAAATATACAGCAGGAAGCGCTGTTTTTATGAAAGGTATTACGGATGAAATTATTAGTGCCTAAACAATTTGGTAAACTAGGTAGACGCCTGTATATGGCGTTTATCTTTAGTTCTTTACTCACCTTATTGATTGGTGTGGTTATCTTTTTTATGTGGGGAAAACTGGCGACACAAATTAACGCGTCAGTGGGAGAGTCTCTACCGATGTTAACCACCAGCTATACCATGGAGCGTTATAGCACCAATTTACAGATGCTATTAAAAGAGCGAGAACAGACTCAACGAAAATCGATTTCAGAGCAACAACAGCAGGAAATTCATCAGTTATTAGATAATTTGCGTAAGTTTCCTATTGAGCAAAAGCCACAGCGTGATTTTTATACTCAACTTGTTGATGAGTTATCGGAGCTTATTAATCAACAAGATGTATTATTGGATAAACGACGTGAATTAGAAAACCGCCTTGCACAATTATTAGGGCAATTAGCGTGGATGCATGACGCCGTTGGTGAAGACATTAAACCACTCCTTAATGAAATTGAGTGGCATGTCAGCCAAATGATCAATGAAAAAAATGTACAGGAAAACAGCCTACAACTCCTATTGGAATCAACCTTATTACAAGAGTTGTTTACGACAGAAAATGAATTAATCAGCTTGGTTGAAGAAATTGCACATCAACGTTATAGCCGTGATATTGATGTCGCTTTCCACTATATCAGCGTCAAAATTGATGAAATTATTGCTTTAAATCAGAAACTAAAAAGCTATCCATCGACTATTGCCCATCGTCAGGTATTACAAGAGATTATTGCGATCACCCGTTATGACGGTGATATCTATCAAACACTGATTGATGATGTGGAAAACGAGAAAAAGCTCAAAGCATTAACCCCTGAATTAAATGAAAAATTATCACAATTTGATAATGCCGTCAGAGGTAATGTTTTTGCTACAAGTGAGGCGCTAAATAAACTTAATGATAATACCCGCAAACTAATGGCAACAGGGAAAATCGTTATTGTTGTCATCATTATTGCATCACTATTGCTGAGTATTATTGTGATGAAAATCTTGATTGATAGAAGACTTATCGCAAGATTGAATAAACTAAGTGATGACTTAGCGCATGTAGCCAAAGGTAATTTAACGGAGCCTGTACTGATTGAAGGACAAGATGAAATTGGCCTGTTAAGTCGCCGACTTCGTCGATTTTGGCGTCAAATGAAAGAAGTTGAAACCAGCAATGCGTTAAATCTTATTAATAATACCGATGCAAGTTTAATTACCTGTCACCACGATGGCAGAATAGAAACGGTAAACCCAAGTGCAGCAACACTATTAGGCACAGGAAAAGAGCAAAACAATAAGCCACTCTGGTTACTGTTTAGTGGTGAGGCGAGCACCATGCTTAAAGTGCAATTTAGTTCAAGTGGTCAGCTTTACTTATTAGGGCAGAGTGAATGCACGATCAGAATGTTAAAAGAAGGTGAGCCTCATTTCTTACAATTTAATATTCGAGAATATCCGCATAAAGATGAACACAAATATATTGTGACTATCACGGATATTACGCGCCAAGAGCTAAGCAGATTAGAGCTTCAACGGCTGGTGGCATTAAAAACACAAGATTTGCAGGATAAAAACCAGCAATTGAATGAAGAGATATTACGGCGTGAACAGGCACAGAAACATTTAATTCAGACACAAGAAGAGTTAGTACAAGCAGCTAAAATGGCAGTTGTAGGGCAGGCGATGACAAGCCTTGCACATGAGCTTAATCAGCCACTCTCTGCAATCAACACCTATCTATACAGTGCAAAACTGACTATGCAGATGGAAAAATATGATCAATTACCTGATTCTATCGAACGCATTGAAAAGCTGTGCGCACGAATGAATCGAATAATTACTGCATTGCGTAATTTTTCACGTAAATCTTCGTCTGAAATTAGTTTTGTTTCAGCGCCATTAAAAGAGCTGGTAGACAGTGCGATGGTGCTGGTGGAGTCCCGTTCTAAACGAGAGCAGTGCATTATTACGAATAATATTCCTGATGAATTAACCATTTGCGCAGACCCGACACAAATTGAGCAAGTCTTGGTTAATTTGTTTGTTAATGCAATGGATGCCATTGCGGGTGTTGGTGAAAGCCAAATCACAATTGATCTTTTATCTGTTGATCCTAAACGAAAATTAGTGGCGATCGCGGACAGTGGAAAAGGATTCAATTCAGATGTTTTACCAAAACTATTTACCCCATTTACAACCACAAAAGATGTGGGGCTTGGGTTAGGGTTATCCATTTGCCGTTCAATTATGCAACGGTTTGGTTATGAAATTTACTTGGCCTCTACATTAAATGGTGGCGCCATGGTTGTTTTGGAGTTTACAGATGACACAATCACACATGCCTGATATCGACGTTTTATTAATTGATGACGATGAAGATATTCTTGAATCTTATCGCCATTTACTCAATCTTGCGGGAATGGTTGCTAGAGTAACCGACTCACCAGAAAAAGCATTAAGCCTTTTAACACCAGAATGGCAGGGTGCTGTTGTACTTGATATCTATATGCCAGCAATGAATGGCATGGAAGTATTAGAGCGTATTAAACAAATTGACTCTCGTATCCCCGTTATCATGATCACAGGACATGGCGATATACCGTTAGCCGTAGAAGCGGTAAAAAAAGGCGCTTATGATTTTATTGAAAAACCGATTAATCCACCTGTTTTCTTAGAGTTAGTGGCGAAGGCACACAAAGAGCGTCAATCCATTCTTTCGCTTAGGAATGCGGTAATAAGTACCACACAAGAGCGATTAGTGGGAGACAGTGCGCAAATCACCGCGATTAGAGAGCAAGTACAACAAATTGCCGATATCGATAAAGATTTAATGATAGAAGGTGAGATGGGAACAGGGCGACATCTTCTTGCGCAACTATTGCATGAATTAAGCCCGCATAGTGATAAAGCTATCCAAACCGTCGATTGCCAAAATTTAGCGGATATAAAACAGGTTATTGCCCAAATTGAAGCAGATGAAGTCGGAACACTGATTTTACGTTCTCCATATGATTTATCATCTGAGGCACAACGCTGGTTAAGTTCTTATCTATTAGATATGGAACGCCAAGGAAAGCGCCACTTTAGAACGATTGCAATTTTAGAAAATAATACACAGCAACTGGTAACAGAAGGGCGATTAATCCCTGAATTCTATTACTATTTTTCACAAATCACTTTTTCACTGCCTCCGTTAAGTGCCAGACGTCCAGACATTATTCCGTTATTTAGGGCTTTCTTACGACAAAGTGCACAGAGGCTCGGTATTGTAGTACCGAAAATTGATCGTAATTATCTCGATATTTTAAAGCGTTACGATTGGCCGGGTAATATTCGTGAGTTACGAAATGTTGCTGAATTATATGCGGTAGGTATTGTGAAAATGGTTGATAGTGAACAACATCGCGCCATTATTCCACCTGAAGGCCCTTTGGATAATCTTGTGGATGAATATGAGCGTCGATTAATAGAAGATGCGTTATATTTATTTGCGGGACGTGTTAGTGATGTGGCGGATTATTTGGGTATTCCACGTAAGAAGCTGTATTTACGAATGAAAAAACATGATCTCGATAAAGATAGCTATAAACCAAAAGTTTGATTTACCCGCTATTCAATAACAAAGAAGCGCCATACTGGCGCTCTTTCACAGTTTTCTTTTGTTATTATTATATTTAATATTTAATATTTAATATTAAGTTTATTTTGTCTTTTATTTTACCTGTAATCGCAAAAAGATAGAGTTTATCATTTTTTATATTTTAATGGGTCTTGTTGTGGATAAAAACTCTGTTATTTTTTTTATTCAATATTTACACCTTTTGCGAGTCAAAATAGTGAGCTGTTTTAAATTTATTTTTCTTAAAATCTTATTAATAGCTAAATATAAAAGTTGGGTGTCTTTATTTGACGTTAATAATGGTATTTTTATATAACAGTTACGAGATATTATTGTTATTATTCCATAATTGACTATATTAAAAAGAATATTCTTTAAAAGAGTATCATATTTAATTTGTATTTATAATTTATTTTTAATTCTTGTTGAAAACAAATTAACGATATTTAAACATGTTGTCATAATTAGATTATCTAATTTTTAGTTAAATTAAAGAATATAATATAATTTCTCAATTGAGATGAATCCTAAGTGTTTTTGTATATATGCTGGCTTTATCGTGTCAGTAAGATATTATTTTCTATATTTTGATATGTTTTCGTTATAAAAAACTGGTTTGTTTTATTTATTTAGTTTTTATATTTATTTTACTTATTGTAAGTATTAATGATGGCGACTTTATTTTTTATTAAGTAATAATATCTAATCTATATGTGATTTTAGTTTAAGATACTTTAATTGGTCATTTAAAGAATTGTTTCATTTGATAATTATCCTCGAATTATACTAATAATATCATTTTTTGATTTTTGACTTAATTTACGCCTTTTGAGAGTATTTTATTGCAAAACAAGTAAAGAAATATTATTTAAATCGTTTCTTTTCTTTAATTTTTTACTCTTACTTTCTGATTAAAATTTATTACTTATTTATATATCAAATTAAGATGTTTTTATTAATTAAGGAACTTAATTTCTAAAATATTTAAAAACGACGTTTAAAAAAGTTAATACGGTTAACTTATTCCGTGAATTAATTTGAATATGAATGCATAAAGGACGCATTCGTAGGATATCCCCTATCTTGGTTTTATATGGATCTGTGAAGTTTAAAGAAGTTTAAATTGTAGAAGGGCGATGTATTTATTATTTATCGCTTATTTAGTCAGAAGCCAAGAAATATCACTATCTTTATTGTATATAAAGGAAATTTTATGAAATTTACTAAATTAGCTTTAGGTGTTGCGTTATCTTTAGTTGTTGCTGCTCCTAGCTTTGCAGCAGATCCAGCGGAAAGCCGTGAAGGTAAAGTGCGTTTTACTGGCTTTATCAATGATGTTCCTTGTTCAATCGATGATAAAAGTTTAGATCAAACTGTTAAGTTTGGTGAAATCGCATTGCATGAACTGACTAGCAATAAATTCCGTTCAGATAGCGAAAACTTCGATATTATTCTGAAAAACTGCTCAACTGAAACTTACAAAACTGCAAAAGTATCATTCACTGGTGCAACTGTAAGTGGTTTTGACGGTTATACTGGCGAATTACTGGGCTTAGGTGGCAAAGTACAAAATGCAGGTATCGTTATCACTGACCGTGGTAATAATCCAATTACTTTTGGTCAAGGTTTCCCAGTAGCAGGTCACGCTTTAAATAATGGTGACGGCTCTCTCACAACATTGCAGTTCTCAGCTTACGTGAAAGGTAATGAAGCTGTTGATAAGAAAGCAACAACGGGTTCTTTCGACACAGTAGCTAACTTCAAAGTTATTTACGAATAATTGTTGTTTTTTTATAAGATGTGTGGCGCTTAGGCGCCATGCATCTCATCAATATTATCTTCTGTTAATAATGCTGAGGATGGCATAGCAAAATGAAAAGCATGAAAATAAATAAGATCACAAAAGTAATGCTTTTATTCTTTGTTCCTTTTTCGTTGCCTGTTTTTGCAGAAGAAGCAGTAGATTTCAATACCGACTTTTTAACTGATAAGGGTATTGAAAATACCGATTTTACTAAATTTTCTTACGCAAATTATATTCAGCCGGGCACTCATTTACTGGCGACCGACGTTAATAAACAAAGAGTAAGAAACGAAGAGCCTATTTTATTTTTTGCCCCAGATTACAACGCAGAATTATCTATTCCTTGTATCACCCCAGAGGTTTATCCCATTTTAGGTTTAAAATCTGAATGGGAAAAAAAAGTCACTTGGTTAACAACAAATAATACCCAGTGTCTTGATTTCCGCTCCGTGCCAAATATGAATGCCGTGGGTGATCTTTACACTGGTATTTTAAATATCAGCATTCCTCAAGCCTTTATGGAATATCAAGATCCGAGTTGGGATCCTCCATCACGTTGGGATGATGGTATTGCGGGATCCTTTCTTGATTACAATATGAGTAATCGCCTTATTCGATATGAAAACAACGATAAAAGGACCGAAACGGGAACCAATATTAGTGGTGTAATGGGCATTAATATGGGCGCTTGGCGTTTTCGTTCAGATTGGCAAGCCTCTGGCGGTAATTTAAATAGCAACGATAAATCATGGCGTTGGAACCAGCTTTATATTTTCCGAGCTATTCGATCTTTAGGCGCTAAATTAACGTTAGGTGAACAATATTTATCATCAGAACTTTTTGATAGTTTTCGCTATTTAGGGGCTTCATTAGAAAGTGATAACGCGATGATCCCTCCTCGTTTACAGGGCTATGCACCTGAAATTGCGGGAGTTGCAAGAACTAACGCCACGGTTATTGTGCGTCAAGATGGCCGTATTGTTTATCAAAATGAAGTAAGTCCAGGGCCGTTTCGAATTCAAGACGTCAACACATTTGGGGGCGGTACCTTAGATGTTTCTATTGAAGAACAAGATGGTTCTGTTCAAACATTTAAAGTAGAAACCTCGCGTTTAGGTACACTGACAAGACCTGGCCAGTTTTTATATAAGTTGGTGATGGGTAAGCCAACTAAAAATGAACATGACACTGAAGGTCCTGCATTTTCATTAGGCTCCTTTTCATGGGGGGCAGCGAATAACACCACGATTTATGGCGGATTATTAGCCTCAACTGAATATCAAAATATTGCTTTAGGTCTAGGGCAAGACTTAGCGCCATTTGGGGTGCTTTCTTTTAATATTTCGGCTTCGCGTGCTGAGATGGGCAGTAATTTTGATGATAAGACACTATCTGGTACTTCTTATAACGTTACCTATTCAAAACAATTTGATCAAATAAATAGCCAGATCACGTTTGCGGGTTATCGCTTCTCTCAACGAGACTATTTAAGTATGACTCAATTTTTAGATGGTCGTTATCGTGGGCTTCATATTGACAGTGGTAAAGAGCTTTATACCGCCATCTTTGGTACAGCTTTCCCTGATTACAATATCAATACGTATTTAAACTATTCTCGCCAAACCTATTGGAATCGACCTTCAACTGATAACTACAGTTTTACGGTTTCTAGTTATTTTGATTGGGCTAATTTTAAAAATCTATCCATTAACTTATCCGCGTATAAAGTGGAATCTAGCCATAATAATGACGAAGGGGTTTATGTGTCATTAGGTGTACCGCTAGAGCGTAATGACGCCAATATTAGTTATTCGGGATCATTTAATCGCCATAATACGAGTAATTCTGTTAACTATTATGAGCGACTGAATGAAAGAAGTACCTATAACTTATCTGCGGGTACATGGGATAGCGATAAAGTGAATCTGTCAGGTTTCTATAATTACGACGGTAATTTAGCAAAACTGACGACAAGTGGAACTTATACCCAAAATAATCAAAGCGCTTTATCGATGCAATTAATGGGGGGGATAACGCTAACCCCAGAAGGGGGAGCATTCCACCGAGTCACTTCAATGGGAAATTCACGCATATTGGTTGATACCAATAATGTTGAAGATATTCCGATTAAAACAGGTTTAACACCAATTGAAACTAACCGTCACGGTAAAGCCGTTTTAATGGGTGTGCAAAACTATTCTCGTAGCCATATTACGATTGATATCAATAATCTTCCTGAAAATGCTGATGCTGTTCAATCATCGCAATACGCTACCTTGACAGAAGGGGCGATCGGTTACCGTAAATTTAACGTGATTGAAGGTGAGAAAGTCTTAGCGGTGATCACTATGGCTGATAAGAAACATCCTCCTTTTGGCGCCAGTGTTTATAACAAAGATAAATTAGAAGTCGGCATTATTTCGGATGACGGTTTTGTTTATTTATCAGGTGTAAAAGCAGGTGAAACATTAGATCTTGCTTGGAATGGCGAAACTTGCCAATTCCAATTACCTCAAGTGCTAGAAAATAATTTAAGCAACATGTTGTTGCTTCCTTGTAAGTAATTAAATTTAAGTCAACGGTGAATGAAATGAAATATATCAATACAAAAACATTTGGCGCTATCGTTACACTTTGCCTTTTTTCTCAATCCGCTTATTCCGCTATCGCATTAGATAGAACTCGTGTTTTATATAATGAAGGTGAGCGCTCAGTCAGTATGGTTTTAGAAAATGAAAATGAATCTAAACCTTATTTAGCACAGTCTTGGCTTGAGAATAGTAAAGATGAAAAAATCAATTCTCCTTTTGTGGTAACACCGCCAGTTCAGCGTATTGAAGCCGGTAGCAAAAGCCAAATTAAAATACAGGCATTACCAGCAACAAATATGTTGCCCACAGACAGAGAAAGTATTTATTACCTTAATGTTCGTGAAATTCCACCTCGTAGTGATTCTCCTAATGTTTTACAGATTGCATTACAGACAAAAATTAAAGTGTTTTATCGACCAAAAAGCATTGTTGCACCAAGCCGTTTAGAGGCTAATCCAATGGAAAAAGACATTGTGATTGAAAAACAAAGTGACCATTACAATGTGAAAAATCCGTCGCCTTATTACTTAACCATTACCAAAGTCAGAAAGAACAATACGGAAGTAAAAGACTTTGAAGCGGTGATGATTGAACCTTTTGGTCAACGTTCACTGGGAACAAAAGTGGGTGATTTAGGTGCGACACCTACCCTTGAATATCTCAATGATTTTGGTGGGCTGGTTGACTTAACATTCCAATGTCGTGGAGATATTTGTTCAGCAAATATCAAAGATAAGAAGGCGTAATATTATGCTTATATTCCGAGGTGTAATACTTTTTCTTTGTATGAGTTTTCTCGCTCCTTCTGTATGGGCTGTTTCTGGCTTTTTAAGAGTGACTGTGAGTGGGAGTGTGGAGTCACGCCCTTGCAAGATTAACGATGGTAAACCTATTGAAGTGAACTTTAATGATGTGATGACCACAAGAATAGAAAACGAAAATTATAAACAAAAAATGGATTACACCTTGGATTGTAAAACAACAGGTGACCCAAGTATGTCACTGAAATTTACTGGTGACGGCGCTGGGTTTGATACGCGTTATTTAAAAACAAGCGTGACAGATTTAGGAGTGTTATTTAAAACCGCTGACACCAATGTTTATATGACAGAGCCGTTTAAGTTTAACTATCAAACTCGACCTGAGCTTTATGCTGTACTTGTGAAAAAAAGTGGCGCCGCGCTACCAACTGGCTCCTTTACGGCGACTGCAACTATGCAGGTTTATTACAACTAACGGAGGAATAAACAGTATGCGTTATTATCCATTCCTCACGATGTTATTTTTATTTTCAATATCATCTTCACCTAGTCTAGCGAAAGATAATGAGACACAAGTGCTGATTAAAGGTAATTTATTAACGCCACCACCTTGCAAAGTGAATGACGGTAATATGATTGAGGTGAATTTTGGTCCTGTGGCGATAAAAACAATTAAAGGCTATGACCAAAAAAGAGAAATTAATTACCAAATTACCTGTGAAGAAAATTTAAATAACTGGAATATGTATTTATCAATTGATGGTAATAAAAGTAGCTTCGATCCTAATGGGCTGAGAACCAATATTAATGAATTAACCGTAAAATTTATGATGGGTGATTCTATTATTGATTTAAATAAAAAGTATTCGGTTAATTTAAATAACCCTGAAAAAATTTGGGCAGTATTGGTGAAAAAAGAAAATAGTGAACTGGTACCAGGTAATTTTACCGCGGGTGGCACCTTGTTTGTGGAGTACCAATAATGAATAAATCAATGTTATCTGGTTGTATTATTGGTGGTTGTTTATTGTTTTCATCTTCTGTCTTTGCGGCTGAAAATCTTAATATCTTTGGTTCATTAATTATCGCACCTTGCAAAGTTCTACCTGAACACTCTCAGGTTGATGTGGTATTTGATGAAATTCGCTTGGATGATATTTATAAAAGTTATTTTGAATTCGAGAAAAAGGATTTCAAAATTACTTTATCAGAGTGCGATATCTCTATTGCCAAGCAAGTGAAAATCAAATTTGAAGGGGCAACTCATAATGAACTTGCCGGATTATTAGCATTAGACGATAACGCTAATAATCCTGATTTAGGAATAAAAATTACGACTAAAGAAGGTGTCCCTATCAAATTAGGTGATTACACCAGCTTATATAATATTCCTAATAATGGCATTTTTGAGCTTAATTTTATTGCTTATTTGCAAGCGACAGCAAAAGCGATCGCAGATAAATCAATTAAGCCGGGGCATTTTTCTGCTACTGCCGTGTTTTCTTTGAAATATGAGTAAAAGATAATGAAAAAAATACAGCAAATTTTAAAGTTATTAATTGTACTATGCAGTTTTTCTCTATTTAGTGTACAAGCAGGTTATTTTACTTATATTACTAAATCAGGTCCTTCTCCAGAAATTAAAGGTAATATTCGTTATGACTATGTGTTGGAATATTGGACGGAAATGGGATTTACGCCAAACCCTTGTAAAAGTTTAGGTTTGAGTGGTCGGTGTTATATTCAATTAAACCACTTCCACTCAAAACCTAATAAGGGAGGAACGGGTACTGAGCATCGAGCGAGATGGCGGTGTGATGTAGATTTACAACATTTAAGCTCTATGGCTGAAATACGCGATGTGGCTGTTAATCAATGTGGGTTGACTTTCCCTTATGTGAATTATAGTACTCATGCTGGATCTGTTACTGTTGATGAATGTATTGCTTTTTTTATGACGAGTAGTGCAACGGGAGGAAGCGGAAGAATGGTACCTGGTGGCGTATGTGGTATTGCTCCACCGCCTGAAGGTAAATGTGCATTTGTTTCTAATAATCTTACTATTTCACATGGTGTACTTGATGTGACACAAGTTGATGGTAATGAGGCGGAAGAACAATTTGCGCTCACTTGTAATGAAACTATGCCAGTAAAAATTACCAGTTCGATGGAAGATCATTTTTTAAACTTAAAACCAGATGGTAGCATCCGTTCTTTTTTAACGTTAAATGGTTCACCTGCATCAATTGGTACACAAGTTAACGCAATAATGAATGAATACACCTATGTAAGAGTGAAGTCAAAACTTCAAACTAATGGCACTCCTTCATTAGGTAACTTTAGTGGTACTACGACATTGGTATTATCAATACCTTAATAAAATTATAAGAGTCAATAATGACCTAGATTTGATAGCGTTTTTCGTTGACTTACCCGCACATTATTGTGCGGGTTTTTTTATGTGTCTAATTTGAAAAGCGGTTTATAACATTATCGGTTCAATAACTAATTCGCCCTTATTGGTATCTAATTTTAACTTTTGGGATTCAGTGACTTTTAATAGTGCGGAACCTAAATTGACTAACATCGGTAAGCGCATTTCAGCCGCGATAATGGCGCTGTGAGAGCGACTATCACCTTTTGCTAAAGCAATACCGACTAATTGACTATCAACTAATTGAATTAATGTGGAAGGAAAAAGCTCTTTTGCGACCAAAATAGCGGGTTGTGAAGGGGTAAAGCTTGGGCGAGTTTTATCTTGTAAATGGTAAAGCACTTGATTACGTAGATCACGAAGATCGAGTTCACGCGCGCGTAAATAGGGATCGGTAAGTGCGCAATACATCTGTGTTCTTTCTTGCATTTCATCCGACCAACTTTGCTGGGCACTGATCTTCTCTGCTTTGATGCGATCTATCACGCTTGTTATTAACTCATCATCATCTAACATCATGATATGACCGTTAAAAATAGCACCAATATGCTCACCTAATTTTTGGCTAGCTTTATTGGCACTCTGTTTTAGTGCTTTTAGCGTACTCTTTATTGCAAAATTAAGTTTGCCAATTTGAGCATCAATATCAATCGGTTCTGATAAGTTTTCGACGGGTGAGAGCTCTATTTCATGCCAAACAAAAGCGGGTGCTTTAATTTGAGATACAGGGGCTAAAATACCGTTTAATGTTATGGTATTAGAATCAGAAGGTAGCTCTTCACCAAAGCCATTTCGGGCAAGTTCAAGAAAAGCCGCAATCGCCTCATTTTCTTGTTCACCAGAGGCAATTAGCGTTATCTCATCGCCTTGGCGAATTTGTATTAATGAAAGCTGATTTAAACTGAGAGGATTAATACGTCTATCCCCCTTAACTAATTGATAATCAGCTTGAAAAGTAGAAAGCACCTCAACTAACGTTGCCGCCGGTCTTACGTGTAAACCATGAGGATTACGAACTACCCAACTTGCCTCTTTACCGTGAATTTTGACAGGGGCATTAATATCATTTTTAGGTTGAACGAAATTTTCACCAAGTTGGATTTTCTTTGGATATAAAGAATTTGAAGCTTCTTCAATCACTTTTTCTAGTGATGCCCCAGAAGATGCTGCTACAACTGCTGCAAGTGTACCTTCAACTAAAGGCGCAGAGCAGAGAGTGACTTTCTCAGCTAGCTCGGGATCAAGTAACTCAATCGCAGTTTCTGCACTTAAGATTGCACTGCCTAAATCCATCATCACAACAATAGATTGTGCTTGTGAAAGTGATTCTATCGCCGTCATAATTTTAACGGCATCAGTACCAATCGCATGTTCTTCATCGTTGATACCTGCGGCAACCGCAAGTTGGCAATGAGTCGGATTAAGCATCTGACTGGCAAGTTCTGCCACACCATCAGCGAGATGTTTACTATGAGAAACAATAACAATATTTATCATGGTAGACCTTTATTGGTTGCTTGTATTGGTTGCTTGGTCAGTTATGCATTAATACTATTAGCAAGAGCTTGTATCATCAGTACCACAGAAGCACTGCCAGGATCTTTATGTCCGATACTGCGCTCACCTAAGTAACTTGCTCGTCCTTTTCGAGCTTGCATCGCAATGGTGTTTTCAGCGGCTTTTTCAGCGGCAACTTGTGCTTGAGAGAGGGCTTCTTTGATAGAAAGGTTTTGTTCATTAGCGTGTTTTAATGACTCAACCACAGGCCACCAAACATCACACATGGTTTTGTCATTTGGCTCTGCTTTTCCTCGGCTTACAATGCCTTCTACACCTTCTGTTACCATTTCAACAAGTTGATTTAGTTCTAGGTTTTGCAATGAAGCTGTAGGTTTGGCTGCACGAATAAAGAAGGTACTAAATAAAGGACCACTTGCACCGCCAATATTTGAGAGCAATGTCATGCCCGTAGTTTTGAGGATAGTGCCAATATCTTGTCCTGCAAACTCAGGTAGTTTTTCCTGCACTTTTCTAAAGCCACGGTTCATATTTAAACCGTGGTCAGCATCACCAATTTCACGATCTAAATCCGTTAAATAATCACTATTTTTTTCAAACAGTAGTGCACATTGTTGTAACCAAAGAATAATTTGAGCGTGAGTTAAAGCCATTTTGTGTTCCTTTTCTTGTTATTAAAGACTTATTTCACCATCGCAGGTGTATTCACAGGGGCATCCCATAAGGTAAGTAACTCGTTATCAACTTTTAATAACGTAATTGAGATCCCTGACATATCGAGCGAAGTACAATAAGAACCAATTAAAGAACGTTCGATGGTTAAGCCAAATTTTTCACAGCATTGAGTTAAACGGTTATAAACACCATAAAGTTCAGATTGTGGTGTGGCACCAAGGTTATTAACTAAAACAATGACGCGATCGCCAGATTTTAAAGGTTGTTTTTCCTGATTTTCCTCGATCCAAGTGCCGCTTTCACGATCCCAATTGCGTATCACTCGTTGATAGTGACCATTCTCAATCAAGGTATTAAACATGGCATCAACAGTATCATTGAGAGAGGAAAATTTACGACGGTCAATACCTGGTTCACCGTGAATACCGACACCAAACTCCATTTCATTTTCAGGTAAAGTAAAAGAAGGTTTTCCTGCGGCTGGAACGGTACAAGCTTCTAAGGCAATGCCGATGGAAAAACCATTGTTATTAATGTGATGACCTAATTTAACCAGTTCATTAAGAGAGTCGCCTCTTTCTGCTGCCGCACCCAGTAGTTTTTCTATTAAAACGGTATTGGCAACACCACGGCGTCCTGCGGTATATAAGCTATCTTTTACCGCCACGTCATCATCAACTAATACAGTTGCAATTTTTACACCATCGTCATGAAGCAGTTCTGTCGCTGTTTCAAAGTTAAGCACATCACCGGTGTAGTTTTTCACGATCATTAAAACGCCTTCACCGCTATCAATCTCTTTGGCACAGTCATACATTTTATCAGGTGTTGGTGACGTAAATATTTCACCAGGACATGCACCATCAAGCATTCCTTTACCGACAAAACCTGCATGCATGGGTTCATGTCCGCTACCACCGCCAGACAATAGAGCAACTTTACCTTTTACTGGAGCATCTTTTCGCGTGACATAAAAAGAGGAGGGATGAAGTTTGATTTCAGGATGGGCTTTTGCAAAGCCTTGTAGTTGTTCAGATAACACATCATCAACTCGATTAATCAGCTTTTTCATCTTAAATGCTCCATTTGAAATTTGTGTTTAGTCTTCAAACCAGAAATGAGGTTTCTGGTTTGGGGGCTGACACATTATTTATTAAAGGATTGGTAAACACGGCATCAATAGGCGACGTTTGTTTTATTTAAAACATAAGAATTATTTTTATTTAGCTTAAAAATGAATCTACATCATTTATCTTTCTATAAGAATAGGTTAGTCAAATAACCTGTCAGAATGGGAGCAAGATCATAAAAATAAATGAAAAAAAGAGTGTCTGTTCGAGATGATTACATGCCTTGCAAAAGAGTAAGTGCTTTCTCTCGTTGCTCTGGAGAAAGATTTTTAATCACATCTAATAACAACGTATCTTTGTTTTTTGCACTTGGCATAAGAGTGTGACTAAACGTGAGGTTTAAAACAAAGGTATGTCCGCATTCGGGATCACGACAAGCACAATAGAGATCAGACAGCTCTTTGTGTTTACGATTACTTTTCTTTATAAGCGCTTTTTCGCCACATTCAGGACAATAAATAGTTAGGACACGCATGTTATTTTTCTCTTTGTTATCAGTTCTATCATGCTTTCTATATTAGCTTAAATTTGTATTATAACCAGTCTTATTATTGTTTTTTGATGTAAATAATTGTTTTGAAGCGATTTAAAGGTGCCAAAAACAAATAAAATTGTTTTAAATGGGTGGGTTAGTTCGGTTATTGTCGGATAAACACACATAACCGATGTTAACCGAACAAACTTACTAGCCTAAAATACAAAGTTTGTAGATAATGGCTTCACGTTAAATCATACGGAGATGAGCAACATATTGAATTTATTATTTATTTTTTCTGTTGTTTTTCAGTGTGAGTAGAAAGCAATAGACAAGGATGTCTATTACAAGTTAACAAGGAAGTGAGTAAAAATACTTTTCAATAGTTGAGGACTGAGTGTGAAAGGATTTCGCATAGCGTTCAAGTGAAAAGTGTTAAAAGCTGATCTTTATAATAAAAGTCGATGAAATAAGTTTTGTCTCGAATGACTAAGGAGCTAGGTCATGTTCAACACACAAGCGTTATATGCATGGATTGCACTCATGGCGTTTAGTTTGGGTTGGATTGCTCAAGGATGGCATCGAGACAATATGACGTTAGAACAACGGATGTTAATAACGGCAATCGAAGATCAGGTGAGCATGGATGCTTGCCCTGATCTTCAACTTTTTTCTTCTTTTTTTGGCGATAAATCACTAGAACACGCTTCTTCACTTCGGTTTTCTCCGTCATATCAAGAGATGGTGAAATTGAGTTTAAATAATCAGTGTGCCAATGCTGACTTTATTACTGTGTTTAATAATACACAATGTGAAGTTGGTGGCGATTTAATTAATTGATAATTAATAGATTTATTCTGTTTTTGTCATGTCTTTATTGTTATTTATTCACCCTCATCAAGCCTAAATACGCTGACGCCCTTTAGGGCTAATCAGTTGGCCTTGTATGTCCGCGATACCAATATGTGCTATACAGCCTGCATTAAACTGTAAATAGTCATCTTCGATGCCATCAGAAAAAATAACCCCATTTTCAGGCATTAAAGATTCTAATTGTAAAGGTGAATCAGGCTCAATTGTTCCAAAGGTTAGAGCTACGCCTGTTGTTCGACTTGGAAAAGGTTCTCTCACACTAAATTGCAGCTTTTTGTCACCCCAGCTAAATCCTTGTAACAGGGGATGTGATGCTTCTCCTGTGATTGCCATCGCGCCAGCGAGAATAGATTGAAACCAACCTGTCGAGCCAAGTCCCGTAGACACAATAATTCCTGATGAAGATTGTGCTTCTTGAGCACCACTCCATTGTAAAATATAGCGTGCAGACGTGTGGCTTTTGGGGCCAATAAATAGATCATTAACGGCTAACAGTGATTGGCCATCATTGGTTGTCGCTTGTGCAAAAGTCACGGATTTAAACGGCATTTTCTGATTAATGGTATTAATCACCGTCTCTTTTAATTCACCTATTTCAAAAGGAAGTAATTTGCCATCCCACCTTGAAGGATCGGGATTAATGGCAATAATAGGCTGCCCATTAAGGTATTTCAGTGTATTGGCGACCAGCCCATCTTGACCAATCACCACCACAATATCGTGGGGTGAGAATTGATAGCTAGGTAATAAGTTTCTTTCTAATAGCTGAAAACGTCCCAATGATTTTAAAACCAGCTCTGCTTGTGTTAACTGTTTTTGATATAAGTTGTGTTCGTTGAGGTAATCCGTTACCTCAACATTGTTATGTTCTAAATAGAATTTGGCTTGTGACCACGTATTAAAACGCTCAATTAATTCCTGTAAGCGGCTTTTTCTCATCACCAGCACAAAGCGAAAATCTTCGTTACGATCCATTATTTATTGCCTTTTTTCATGAATTGGCTAAATAAATCAGGGGTGATATTTAACTCACCAATTTTCCCTGAATTCAGCGCTAAGGTTTCAAATGCCATTGCCATTAATTGCTGAGAGTCCATTTTTGCTAGTGCCATGGCTTTTAGGTTTTCAACTGGCAGTTCACGATAAGCACGCATGGTCGCTTCAATAGCATAAGCATCAGCTTCTGATTGTGTTCGCTGATTTTCAGCACTTAACGCGACCAGTTCTTTGCGTTTTGCTTCAGCATTTACTTTGGCTTCAAGGCGCTCTTTTTCAATCTCCGCCTGTTCTCGTAATAATGTGCGTTCGTTTTCTAAACGTGCTTCTTCAATTTCTTGTCGTTTACGTTGAACAGATAAGTCGGTTTCCAATTCAGCCTCTTTAATGGTGCGTTCTTGTTCTACCGAGAATTTACGACGAGCATAAATGGCATCGTCGGCTTCTTTCAGTAAGGATTCTCTTGCTTCGGCTTCGAGTGCTTTTAAGGTTTCTGGTGATGGAGTGATTGCCGCAATAGAGACATCTAAAATCGCAATACCTAATGCATCTAATGATGGGTGTTCAATTAATTGTTCCATCACCAAAGTAACTAATGATTGGCTGAGTAATAACGCTTCTCTAAGTGGTGTACTTTGGATCTTTGCTTGGATTAAGGTTTGTGCAATACGCACAACACGATCACTGAGTTTTAGTGGATCTTCTGATGCATAAGATTTGCCGTTTTTGCTCAAGTTAAAATTGAGCACTTCTGCGGCTTTTTCAGGTGTTTTGACCTGAAATGAAATTTGTCCTTGAATGCGTAAGCCCTGAAAGTCCGAGGTTTGGAAGTTGAAAATAAACGGCGCTTCTTGGGCGTTTAAAGGTAGTGCGGCAATAGAGGTTGTGGCTGAGTTATACCAAAAACTCAATCCTTTACCTTGCTGGCGAATTTTGCCGTTTACCGATTTAATAATGAATGTTGATGAGTCTGCTTTGAAATAATTTAAGTTAAACATAGGATATCTCCAGTTAGTGTCCTTATGACAATAACTGGATTGTGTCCTATCGACACTATGCTTGTCAACTGATTTAGTGTCTTTATGACAAAATTTGATTTTTTGCTGTTTAGGCTTAAAATAGTTTTATCGTTTTCTAATAAAGCTTACGCCATGAATGAACAAGATTTTTTAGCCAGTTATAACCGCCGTGATTTCCTATCCCCACTGATTACTGTTGATGCGGTACTGTTTACTTATCATGAAGAGCAGTTAAAAGTATTGTTAGTGAAAAGAGGAGAGCATCCTGAAAAAGGAAAATGGGGTTTACCTGGTGGATTTGTCGATGAAGTACAGGACAAATGCCTTGAAGATACTGTGCTAAGAAAATTAAAAGAGAAAACGGGTGTGATCCCTCCTTATATTGAGCAACTTTGTTCAGTGGGAAATAACCTGCGTGATGTAAGAGGTTGGTCTGTGACGGTCTGTTATACCGCGTTGATTGCACATCAAGTGTGTGAAGCACATATTGATACCGTGGATTCGGTAATGTGGTGTCCTATTGATGAGATTACACAACAAAGCTTAGCTTTTGATCACAATGAATTAATTACACAAGCAAGAGAGCGATTAAAGCAAAAATCACTCTATTCGATTGTTCCCGGATTTGCATTGCCAGAAGTTTTTACCTTGCCAGAGTTGCAACATGTTCATGAAATTCTGATTGGTAAAGAGATCCAGAAAAAATCCTTTAGACGACGTATCGAACAAGCTGATTTATTGATTGATACAGGAGAAAAACGGGCAGAGAGAGGACGCCCTGCAAGTCTGTATCGACTTAAAGAGGCGTCTGCGGATTATCGTTTTATTCGAAATCTTGAGTTTTAATTCTTAAGTTGTTTTACAAAGTAATGAGCGCCATCTCGAATGGCGTCATCAGCCACTTTCATCATGCGTGAGTAGTGTAAAAAGGCATGTAATGTGCCTGGATACATTTTATATTCACAAGGTGATTGATGTGCTTCAAGGGTTTTAAAGAGAGTCACGCTATCATCAATAAGTGGGTCGTATTGTGCGCTGGCGATAAAGCAAGGGGGAATATCTTGCGTTAAGTCGTTATTAAATAAGCAATAATAAGGTGCATCACGATTGCCTAACGCGGTTAAATAGGCATTATCATATTCTTCTAGATCTTGCTGGCGTAACCCATCCCATTCACCACCATAAAGCCGACGGCTGGTGGAATCACGTAAACCGTATAATCCATACCATAATAAAGCTGCACTTACCTTGCCACAGTGGATTTGTTTGTCGCGTAACCACAGTACAGTAGCAAGCGATAACATGGCTCCCGCAGAATCGCCTGCAAAACCAATGTGTTGAGTGTTAATACCGTAGTGTTCAGCATGTTGATCATAAAACTGGCAGACTTGCGCTGATTCATCAATCGCTTGTGGATAATGTGCTTCTGGTGATAGTGAGTAATCAATACCAATTACAGCACAACCTGTATAAGACGCGAGTAAACGCATAATGCGATCGTGGGTATCTAAATTCCCTAAAATAAAGCCCCCGCCATGAAGATAATAGAGTGTTGCGGGTGTTTTTTCTGTGGGTTGATAAAGGCGTGTTAGTACCTCGCCATAAGACGTGCTAACGGAAATATCTTGAATGCTAAACATTTCGGGTGCATCTGCATTCCAATAACGTCTGTCTTGATTGTAAGCAAGGCGCATAGAAGGGTAGTCATTACTTTCTGGCGCAGGTTGAGGATTATCTGCATAAAATTGCATAACTTGCTGCATTTCTGGTGAAATAAGTTCTAGTACATTGATTTTATTTTTAGTTTTCATTAGTCCCTCCAATTATCACTGTTCGGTATTGTAAATACTGGGGCTTAATAAACTGGGATCTTGATATCCAATATTGAACGTTAGCGCTAAATAGCAAGGGTGAGACGTGAATATGTGATCTGACTTTGATTTAAATAGGACGGCTGAAATATGATTAATTGCACAGTTTTTCTTAACTAAATATTTAATTGAGAATAGAAATGATAATGAGATATATTATTGTATCTTTATATTTAATCTTATTTCAGAAAAGAAAAATGAAAATAAAATTAGCTATTTTAAGTTTACTTTGCAGCACCATTTTATTAAATGGATGTGCTATTCAATCAACA
Organism: Proteus columbae; assembly: GCF_009914335.1. Lineage (NCBI taxonomy): Bacteria > Pseudomonadati > Pseudomonadota > Gammaproteobacteria > Enterobacterales > Morganellaceae > Proteus > Proteus columbae. The sequence goes on along the minus strand of NZ_CP043925.1, from coordinate 3,305,440 downwards.
CAGTCGGATGTGCAATTATTGAAAGCAAAATTAGCCGATGAACCAGAGAAAATAACTCAGAGTGAAATAAATGAGTCAAATCTTACGGTTAAAAATCACCCTAAGAATTTATTACGAGTATTTCCTAATTATCCTGCAAAAGCGTATTCTCAAGGCATTGAGGGAGCGTTAAATATTAAATTTGATATTGATGAAAATGGATATGTGCAAAATATTAGGATGTTAGATTCCCCTTTAGTGGAGGTTTTTGGTTTATCGACTATTCGAGCTATGGAAAAATGGCGTTATGAGTCAGGAAAACCGACAAAAGATTTAAATTTAACAATGGAATTTAAACGTTGATTTAAAAATAGCTTATAGCAAAGAGAATAACCCACGATAAATTAAACGGATTATTCTCTCGTTATCGTTAATTTGAGACTAATTGCACCACAACCAGTCGTCCGCCTTCTTCTGTCGATAATACAAATTGCAACCCATCTGTTAGCGCAATTTTATCGCCAATGGCTATCTGTTTTTTCTCTGGCAATACCATCAATCCCTCAATACGTTCATTCACCAGCCACCATGTTGAATTGTGAAAAACGAAATAACCGACACGTTTTTTCTGTTCATCAGTAGTGCGTTCATTGGGCGCAATAAGGCGATTAACATGCCAAGGAAAGAGTGATTGATTACTCCATACCATTAAGCGGTGATCGTCAGGTCTAAAGCTACCTGCCTTGCGCGAAGAGTAGAGATTTAAAATCGGCAATTGGCCTTTATAAGGCGTATGGCAATAAGGACAAACGGGCTGTGTTTTTCCAGAAAAAACATACCATTGTTGTTCACAATTTTTATTTTGACAAGGCTGAACTAAATCTACCGTTTTGACTAATGCCGTTTCCCATTCATCAGCAGTAGGGCGTTGTGAAGGATCGTGTAATCCTGTAATAAAGGCTCTTTCAAAAAGAGGCGTTAAGTACGGCCCCATAATGGTATAAGGGATTTTTTCAGGATCAGCCCAAGGTAGCGATGAAGGTTTTACCTGATTAAGTTTTACCGCATTGCTACGATCAGTTGGGTGCTCAATAAACAATGCTTTTTCACCCATAGAGAGCGTTTCATCGCGCATTTCATCGTCAAGATCGTGAATTTTACCGCCCCGTAATGGGTGTCGATAAAACAGATACATATAGATTAATACCGCAAGTGCGTGTCTATCTGTCGTGATACTTGGCAAGATACGGTTAGGATCTTCTTTCGGTAAATGGCTGGTTTTTACTACTTCAGGCGCAATAAAGTCAGGGGTTCCCACCACATCAGGCGGATATTTACCGGGAACCACTAAACCGTCAATATCAATCACACAGGCATGACCTTGCTCAGGATCGATAAGGACGTTTTTATAGCTTAAATCACTGTGGCATAAGCCTGCTGCATGCATTCGTCGTACTGCGCGAGAGAGCAATAAACAAACTTTAAGGTAATTTAATAGATTACCTCTTTCACGAGGATCGAGAAATTTATTTTGGTTATTGGCACTTGCAAACCATTTACCTTCTTTTTCTCGACCTTTTATTGCAAGAAAGTCATTGTTTTTAGAACCATATTTAAAGAAAAAGTGGGATTGATAAGTTGGAACAACAATACCAATTTTGCCTTGATGTTCGACAACATCCGTTGGCCAGCAAAAGAGATTTTTCCAATATTCTCCACCACTTTGTTCAAAGATATTATGTCGATAAGAGCCTGTTATCATATCGATTCTATCTTTGGCTTGTGCATTCTGTTTTGTTTTATAGAAGGCAACAACGTAGGTTCGGTCAGGGGAAAAATAGACATCTTTCATTGAGCCAGAGCCAATGATCTCATTGACGTACTGAACTATTTTTCCACTTTGCGTTGTACAGGTAATGATCTCTGCCATGAAACTCACCCATTCTCTCTTTTATGATTACCAAGCCACAACCAGAGTGCGGTCATCGTGATTGCCTGCTGAAAAGAAATTCAGCCATTCAGCCAATGCGCTAGCTGCATTTTCAGGAGAGGCTAAACAAGGCGATATTTCATCAATGAGTGCAGCCCATTTATTGGGATCTTGTAAGCCATTATCCGTTTCAAATACGGGATCGGACACTCCGTCAGTCATTAAAATAAGATGTGAAATTTCTTTCCACTTACCAATAATAATGCGTCGATTAAATTCAGCATCGTTGAGCGCACTATCATCAAGAAAACGGGTTTGTCCTGCATATTCACCACTATCAGGAATACCTAAAATACGCACTTTTCCGGCAGGGCCATAAGCGGCAATCGCACCATCTCCCATCCAAAATGAGGCAGCAAATAACTCATCATTGATACGCAAAGAAACCGTGGCTAATAACGTTGTTGAAAATGATTTTACGGGTTCATTAATATGAATCGCTTCATTTTTGAGGTTATTAATCGCTAATTGGGCGGCATTACGAAAGAGTTGTGCAAAGAAGCTTCCTACTTGATTAATGGCGCTGTTGTCATTCCATTGATGGATGGTTTCAAGATGAGGTTTAATTGCTTCATTTTCCAAACTTAATTGTGATTTTAAATAATGGCTGACCGTATTGATAGCAATGCGTGAGCCTTCGCGAGAATAGCGAGCACTGCCTGCACCATCAGCGACAATTAAAATATTCCATTGGCTTTGGTTATCGTGGTGAATATAAAAATCATCATCACGGAATGTGCCTGCATGTTCATGAGAACGTCCACGACGGCTTGCTCCTACAATTCGAATGTCTTCTTCAAGAATAAGTTGGCTATCGATGTGGGCTTTGGGATAAAGGCTATCAGCGGGAGGTTCATTGATTTGCCATAAGCTACGCGGATCAGGATTGATGATTAATAAGACTTTATCTTGATAACGAATAGCATTAACAGACCAATGGACAACCAATGTAAAATTGCCACTTTTTGTTGGCATTCCTACTAAGCAGCAACTTTCATGATCAAAGGTTATTCCAACTCCTTCAGGGACATCAACCGCTTCAATTTCGGCAATTTCGAGGGTATTTAGCTCGATACTGAGCGTAGAATTGAATGCAGTGCCTACTTTTGCATTAGAAAGGGTAATTTTTGCCGTAGGGCGATGAATAATCGGTTTTTCTGTTGGCATTGGTGATGAGTGTGTTGGAATTTGACCTGGCTTTAATGGACACTCTTCTGGTAATGATGTTTCTTCAGCAGCTAAATTGCGAGCTGGTGGCAATAACAGAAGAATAGGGGGGATTTTGTCTTGTGGTGTTATTTTTTCTGCCGCTTTAGTATTGATTTTATCAATAATAAAATCAATGTATTGAGCGATTTCCACATCTTCATACAACGCAATAACGAGCTCTTCATGAACAGGAATGCGATGTTGTGTCAGCGTGTCATCAATAATCAGTTTTGTGAGTAGGGCTTTTTTATCCATTAGCCTTTACCTCGTGTGACATCAAAGTCAGATTGGTTGCTGTTATCACCAAAGGTGATGTTGTTATCACACCAAGGGCAAACAACGCTTTCAGGGCCATTCACACAAAGTAATTTACCACATTGGCAAACGGCAAAAGCAGTAGCATTGCCACAATAAGGGCAGCCAGGTGTACCATGAAGTTCGCTGGTGTTAACTTGATATGCCGTGGCACTGAGATCACTCCATGTAAAGTAATCTTCATTTAAGGTGTAGCAACCCGTTAAGTTAAAACCATTAAGATTGAGGTTAAAATCGAGCCCTGAAGCTTTCATTGGCGGACGTTCATATTTCATTAAATAAGGTGAACGTGTGTGGCTACAACGCCCGACAAAAGTGACACAAGACTCATCATAGGCACGAGCAACATCATCTTTCGCAAGACGAACAATATACTCTGTTTGATTTAAAAGTGGTGGTGGCTCTTCGCCAACACTTCGGCTATGAGAAACCACTGACATCGTTATCCATTTAATGAAACGAGTAAAATCGCCTTCTTGTGCTTCGGTAAATAACAGCACGTTTTCAGTTAATTGCGACAGCACATGTAAGTCTGCACTTAAGCCTAATCCAATCGCAATTAAGTTAACTTTGTTGGCGTAGTGAGCTTTCCAGCGCTTGATCTCTTGCGCGTAATCATCAGTAGGTCTGCCGTCAGTTAAAAGGTAAACGACAGGTTTCCAATCGCCTTTTTGCTCAAGTGTGGTTTTTCTTACTTGTGTGTCGATTTGGTGAGAAAGTTCTCGTAAGGCGCTGCCTAATGAAGTGCCTCCGCCTAAAGGAAGTTGAGGAGGATAAAAAGAGACGACTTCAGTGAGTGGAACAATCGTTTTTGCAACGCCAGCAAAGGCGATAACAGAAATACAAGCCGTTTCAAGGGCGTGCGGATCTCGTCTCAGATCGTTAATAATAGTTGTTAGACCGTCATTCATCTTTTTTAGGTTTTCACCGACCATTGATTCTGAACAATCTAAAACAAAGAAAATGGGTAGCCTTCTCATTGTTATACCTTATCACTTTATCGTGGCTGTTATGTATTGTGATGGATAAATCAAAGCCTGAATAAAATAAAAGCAAAGCCTTTTGGAGCGCTTTGCTTTTGTAGATCACAGTACCAGTTGGATTTCAGGAGGTGGTGGCGGTAGGGTGTCTTTATCCGTATTCACTCCTGCACTTGAACTGCCGGATGCGACACTGGCAGAAACCCATTTAAAAAAGCCAGAGAAGGCATTGGAGTCTAGCGTTTCTAAAGCTACCACTTGAGATGTAAGCTCTTTAAGGTGATCGTGTTTGGCTTTAGGACCAACAGCACAAGCGATGATCGAACCAAATGAACGCTTTTTCACTTCTTTAATCGCTTCACCATAGGCGTAAGCATCAGACGGTGTGCCATCCGTCATTAAAAAAACGAGAGGACGCCAGTCACCTTTTTGGTCACCATCGGAACGTTTAATATCACGATCGACACACTTGATTAAACATTCCAGCGCAGCACCCGTGAAAGTACCGCCAGAGCTAGGTACGGTGATATCTGAGAATTGGAAATCTTCTAATGCAGTTAATGGGATAAATTCACGAGCCTCGTTATCATAGGTAATGATAGAGATATGCACGCTTTCTAATGCGTAAGGATCTTATCTCAATGCATTAAGCATTGTTTGTATCCCAACGTTAACCGCATGAATAGATTCACCTCTCATTGATCCTGAAGTATCAATCAGCAGGTAAACGGGAAGTCTTCTCATTAGGCGAAATCCTTTAAGTAAGAAATAAAGCTATCTGAACTTGAAGGCTCACCAATGGCGTTCAGTTTCCAGCCATTATCTTCTCTGACTAATTCAGCAAACAGCATTGAACGTTGGTTGTTGAAGGCTTCGCCTCCAGATAAATCAAAACGAGCCATTTCTACATTTTTCGCATCAACAGCGCGGATAAAGGCGTTTTGTACTTTACCAAAATGTTGTTGTCGTTCTCGACCATTGTAAATCTGAACAATAAAGACAATTTTGGTAAATTTAGGATCAAGTGTGTTTAATTTCACGATGATCTGTTCATCATCGCCATCACCTGCGCCTGTTCGGTTATCACCCGTTAGCCAAATTTGTCCTGATTTGTGTTGTAGGCTATTAAAGAAAATAATATCGCCATTAACGAGAGAAGGTTGCCCACCTTCAATTTGTCCTAAATCGTTTACTTTGCCATTTTCACCACATAAGAAGGCAATAACATCTAAATCGTATTCTTCGCTTTTTTTACCAAAAAGCCCACCAAGGAATCCGCGTTTTTCTTCGTTGATATCCCAGCCTAAACCGATAGTGACAGAGGAAAGGTCATATTCATTTTTCTTTAAACTAACACCTTGTCCTTTTTTTAAACTAATAGACATATTCATTCCTTTTTTATTTAAAGTACAACGTTAACCTCAGGAGGTGGTGGTGGTAAGTCATCAAGATCACTAATATCTTTCTTAGTTAAATCGACTTTTTGACTACCGACAGAAATACTAGCTGAAACCCACTTAAAGAATGACTTAATGGTATTGGAGTCCGCAGTATCTAGCTGTAATACAATTTCAGTGATATTTTTTAGTACATCAGTTTGTGCTGATTGTCCTGCTGCACACGCAATAACAACGCCAGTGCGTGCCGCTTTAAATTTCTCAACGCCTTTTTTCCAATCGTCTGTAGGGGCACCATCTGTCATCACAAAAACTAACGGACGCCAATCTCCTTTTGTTTCAGCTGTAGTTTTTTGTACTTCTTTTTCAATACGACTAGAAACTAAAGTGAGCGCAGAACCTAATGCTGTTGTTCCACTTGCGACTAAATCAGGTACTTTAAAATTGATTAAATCAGTGAGTGGCACAACCTGTTGTGCGGTTGAGTCAAAGGTGATGATAGAAATATAAGCAGTTTCTAATGCGTAAGGATCTTGGCGTAGTGTTGATAAGAGCATTTCAACGCCATTTTTTACTGCTGCAATAGGCTCTCCATACATGGAAGTCGATGTATCAAGCAAAAGGTAAACTGGCAATCTTCTCATGCATTTATCCTGTGAGTGAGATAGAAATAAGCGATTAATATACTAACCGACTCATGAAGGTGTTCAATTGAGATTATGCTTAGTTTAATTAAATTAGAGACAAAACGCAGTGATGATTGTCCAATATTATTAATCTGAATGAAGATAGTATGAAAAGTAAAATAAAAGAGGAATTAGCCTGTTTGTCACCCTTAAATTGAGTGATGGAGCGATTTTCTTTTATTAAAGAAAATATATTTATTGAATTCTCTTAATAAGAGTAATGCTAAATGAATGACTAATAGTGATTAGGTATAAATACTCTTTTTAATTAAAAAACAATAATTATAAAAGTCAATAAATTCAAAGCATTAATTAATCGGTGTTTTTTTGTTTTTAAAGTGATTTAAAATAAAGAAAGAGTGTAATGAAATATATAAAATAAGTCTATTAGATAACTGTTTCTATATATTTTCTGTTTTGTTATTTTTTATAAAATAACTTGATACCGAAGTATCAAGTTACTTTTTTATTTAATTCGAATTCTTTTTTTCTTTTTCTTTCTCTGCTATTTCAGCGAGTGTTGATTGAATTAAATTTTCAATATAGTGATCAACTAATAATTCAACAGCTTCACTACGTGTAGAATTATTTAAATAAGATAATCTATCAATCTTGCGTAATGCTGACATTTTTAATGAAAGTGAAACAGATTTCTTCTTATCTTTATCGAGATAAACTCGGCTTGTCATTCCATTGTGGCGTAGATCTTCGCTGGCGGATAATGCCTCACGCATACGGCGTAACGCCTTACTATCGAGTTGACCTCGTTCAGTCATTTGATATGCACGAGAGGCTTTGCTGTATTTTATTTCAGCACCATAAGAATCTCTTATCTCTTTTAATACGCGAGTTAACGTAGGCTCTGAGCATTCAAGAGCAGAAATAATCTTAATGGTTGGAACCTTTTTTCCTGAGCTTAAAAGGGTTGCCAGTGTAAAGACTCTGACCTGACGAGTGCTTAATTGCATGCTTAGTTACCACTTGTTTTGTCATTGGTGTGTTAAAATATTCAGCAATAATTTCTATTATTCTTGTTCTCTGTTGACAAGGATAAATAAAATAAGCTTCCTATTAAATGTAGTATAAATTAATAACTGAAATAAAAAAAATACACTTTTTTAAATAAAAAGATTCACGTTATTCTTATAAGTTCTAGTTAAAGATAACATGCTTTAACTAGAAACTTATAAATCGAAATCAATATAAGATAATTATTTTATCTTATCGAATTCATCACCAGTTATAGAGTATTTTATGTTGCGTTAAAACGTTGAGCATTATTTTGTTGGTTAGGAATAATGCCATAAATTTTAGCTCTGGTTAAAATACTCAATGCCCAGCGACGATGTGTTGCTGGTTCACACATTGCACCTTGTGATTTAAAGACGGCTTGTGTTGAATTTAAAATACGTAATGCATCTGAATGATCGGATTGAGACACCATGAGAGCTTGTTCAATTTTATGAATTTGCTTTGGATGGATCGCTGTTTTACCTACAAGGCCATTAGCAATATCAAGCGCCAGCTCTTTGTCCATAATATGGTGATCATCAATATGCTCACAAACAGGTGCTGTGAGGGCAAATTGGCGAGCACCAAAGACAGCAACTAACATTTTTATCACGTAACCCATTGGGCCATCATAAAGTGTTAATTGGCGATTACGTCTAAGAGAAATGACATTCATTAAATCATTACCACCAATACGTAATGCAATAATTCTGTTATGGCAAGGGTGAGTCAGTAGGTGGTTTGCAAGCTCTGTCATTTGAATAACATCAAACACTTCTTCTGTTTCAAGTGTTGGCATCATACATAAATGCGTATTTTCAATAATATTCCACCAAATTGGCAGAGAAACTTGTGTGAACTTAGGCAAAACAAGCCCATCGATGGCACTGACATCAAGATTTTCAGTGATCCATTGACCCATTTCAGTGTGGCGAGGGCGAATAAACAGCAGTGGCCAATGGCTACAATCGCTGTTTTTTTTGTGCTCTGCTAAGGTATTTAATAAGGCCGCCAAGTTTTCTAATGCAACAGGAATATCTGCATCACTCACGGCATCTTCTAAACAGATAATTAAAGAGCGTAACCCTTCAATTTTCTGGTTGATGATTGTGGGTGCGATATCTGTTCGTGTCGCGGGCATATAAAGCGTTGCCCCTAAATTCCATGGGGATAATCGTTCAATCATTATTTCACCTTTTTAATGATAGTCACTGCACGATATTGACCAAGCGCTTGCCCTGTTTCAATAACAGCAATATTTTTTTCCTGCGCAAGATAAACCAGTAACGCGACATCAGGATCGGTTATTTCTCTCACAAGAACATGATCAGGTACACGGCGTAAAACAGCGCGTGTGGCTTCAGCAATACCAGGTTTTATACGATTGATATTTGAAATATCATATTTGTTTGCAAGTGAACTAACGACGTTTTCGCTCAGCTTTTTTAAGTCTGATTGTTGTTCTTTAAATGTAGCTAGTGGAATATCGTTATCGATTAATGCATCAACGACTTTTCCAACAGTATCAACAAGGTAACGACTGCATTCATACTGTTTTAAATGTTGGCAATCCACAAAACCGTGAAAGCCTTCTTCAGTCCAAATTGAACGTGAAATTAATCCTGAAACAGGCGCTCCCATGATCCCAAATGGGATAAGCCAATCTTCATCGCTGGCACTTAACCATGCACAGCCACAAGGATCAGCAAGGACGACAAGACGAGGCTGAGCTGGATAGCCTTTTCGCCCGGATAACGAACGAATAAGTTCACCTGTAATAGCGCCTTTTCCTGTCCATCCATCGACAAACACAATACCTTCTGTACCGTGGCGTTGTTCTATCCATGAAAGCGCTTCGCTATCAATGCCTCTATCTCGAATAATACTAATGCCGTAGTGATAAGAGGTTTTTCCCATTTTACGTAATGTTTGTTGCAACATGACACCTAAAGGAACACCTGCACGAACAAGGCTTGTCAAGATAATTGGGGTATCACCAAAGCGTTCAATCAGTGATTTAGCCAACATTATGACTTCAGTTGCTAAGCGTGTAGCACCTGTTTCTAGCGCTTTTTCAAAGAGATCTAGATGCCATGTTGTTGGCTCTGGCTCTTGACTTAGCATGTCAGAATAGTGGCGCTTACCCGATTGTATCAGCTCTTCTTTTAACTCAACGGGCGTCATTTCGATATTAACCGGTTGAAGTAAGAAATCGACATCTCCTGATACATAAGAGCCAGAAAAAGGCTTATGATCCATCATGTTTATTCTCCAAAAATTTTTGTGTTGATCGCATCCGCAAATTGGCTTTGACGAGGAAGTCCATACCAACTACATAATTTCATAAAGCGATGATCACTTAGGCTGTCACCGAGTCCAATCACAGGAAAAACACCACGCTTAGCTTTTAATTTATTGAGCAAATAGGTGGCAGCTTTGCCTTTTTCGATAGGCTCAGGTAACCAAGCAATATTGTTGCTGTTACGATGAATATAAAAACCTTCAGTTGAGAATGTTTTTTCTATCTCATCACCTATGGTGTATAGCTCGTCTAATCGGGTGCTATCGTTATGCTTCATGACTAAATAAATAGGCAAATCACCGTATTCATAGTTAATTCGCGCCCAACCATCAATATTTCGTTCCGCCATTAATTGCGTGATTGATTGTTGCAGAGTCAATAAACGCTGTGTATATGGTGCTAAGCTCTGAGTGATGTGGTTTTGCCATTGTGTATCAGCATTGCCTTCTGGCGTTAATATCACCGCACCATGTGTAGTAATCGCCCAAGAATGAAAAGGAATGGTGACTCGGCTAATCTCTTCTGTTCCACGAGCAGTAACAGGAATTAAATCCGCGTGCTCTAACATCCAATCTACAAGCATGGCTTGCTCTTGAGTCATAAAGCTACGGGGTTCTAAGCTTCTATCTAGCGCGCCAGTCTTATAGGGTTCTAGTGCTAATTCATCCACCATCTTACGACGTGTTTGAAATAGTGTGTCATCGAGATCAGTTAAAATAACGGGCTTAGTCATAACTAATTACCTCAACAATAGGTGCAACTTTATTGAGGGCTTCAATCAGTTGGCTATCAATGCTTTCAGCTGGTGTTTCACAACAAAGCAAAATGCGATCAAATTGTTGATGCGCCACGTTATAGACGAAGTTAGGAATACCTAAACCATAATTATCAGTAAATGTGATCGTTGATTGAATGGCAAAATTAGTTGAAATAGGTGAACGCGTTGTCGAACTATATTTTACGATAGCACCTTGTTTTTCAAGACGTTCAGCTAATAAAAACGGCTCCCAAACAAATTCTCCCGATCCTAAAACAAGGATTTTTTCACCTAAAGAAGCATTAATGGATAAACCCAGATCGCTTGCGGGTATTGTCATCCCTAATCGACCCCAGCTCTGTTTACCAGTGATAGCAACTTGCCCTGATGCAGTGATATTAACATTAGGCATAATAGGTAAAGGCGCATTTGGATCGGCATCCCATTGCCACTTTCCTTGAACTAAAGAGAGGGTTTTAATCGGTAATGGGGAGCGCTCAGCGATAGAATCGCCACTCCAATCGGTTAAGGTTACTGCTATAACCTGCTCAATATGGATTAATCCACCTTCTTCACGTAGTGCTGAAAGCAGGTTGATAAAGGTATTACCCGTAGTCGCTTCATCATCAATTAATACAACGGTTTTTGCTTTTTGTACCCACTGGCGTTGCTCTGCTGTTGTAGGTAAATAGAGTAAGTGATCAGTCGCGTGGCTGTGATTTTCTTTAAATTCACACAGCAACTCACCTTTATCAACAGGATGACGTGTTGATGTTAAATAAATGGCTTGTTGATAGCGATTTCTCACTTCATCAAAAATGCCAGCACCTAAACCCACCGCAGTTTCTGCCATACCAATAAACAGTACAGGACCTTCAAGTGAGTCAGGAAATTGACGGGCAAGTTTTTGGTAGGTTTCACGCATTTTTTTCGGTGAAACAGGAATATGACGACCTAATACTTTACTGACAAATAGAAATGCACGCTTAGGATTGCGTCTTTCTGCAATATCAAATAATTCATCAAGTAACTCAATAGAACAATTTGGCGTCACACTTAATGTGCCACAAGAAAGAAGGCGACGATAAACGGATGAGTCACTCATACTATTTTCCATTATTAATTATTATCCGTACTGATTAAGTTTGTTAACGCTGAATTGAAAACAATAGAATCGGTGATTGAGCGTATTTTTGTTGGTGTAAAATGGTTATTTTGGGCTTCAGCTTCTTCAATAGTTATTAATCCTAATTGGCGTAAAGCAAAAATACCTGCAAGATTAATTCCACAATGTTGGGTATAACCAATACCACCAGAAGGGCGCATATTAATTTCAAGTAAGAGTGGGCGGCCTTGATGATTATTTCGAGTTTGCACATTCACAAGACCATCGGCTTTCATCGCCGTTGCGCACGCTTTACCTAATTCATAAGCCTCGCCTGAGATTTCTAGATGTTGTATTGCACCCTCTTTGCGTCGAGCTACAGCTGCAATAACATTACCTTGTTCAACCACCATATCAACAGAGTATTCAGGGCCAGGCAAATAAGGCATTAAGACTAAAGGTTCAAAATGTTCAACCGCCTTTAATGCATCAAGATATTGTTGAGGATTGACTTGACGATTTTCTGGGTGATTAAACAGTGCTATCGGTGAAACTTGATTATCAAAGCGCCAAAAACCCATACCATAAATCCCTTTTACAGGTTTAATGCATAAAGGTATTTCGCCAAAAGGAGGCTCTTTTATATGCGTTTCTAATTCATCGATAGATTCAATGTAAATAGAAGGTACTGCTGGAAGCTCACATTGTTCCATCGCTTGTGCAAATGCAACTTTATTATCAGCTAACTGAAGCTGTTCAAGTTGTGTGGCCCCAGTTGTTAATTTTACCCCAAATGACTCAATTTCTTGGCGGTGTAATTCAAACCATGCGCTATTACGACCGGTGTGAATGGCACTGACTTGATGCTGTCTCACAACATCATCGATAAATTGTAAGCGTAATGTCTCTTCAAGAGGTTCATAAAAAGCCCCATCAGCAAGCGATAAAATCTCATTTCGTGTATGACGATGAGATGCTAGCACAAAGATCTCTTGGTGCTGCTGTTTTGCAAAGTCTTTAACACTTTGAATTATATCGCGTTGTGATGATAAACCTTCCATAAACCAAATTGTGTTATTCATTACTCTGTATACCGTGAAATAAAAGTGTAGGGTTCAATGCCTATAATCATGAAGATTTCGAAGAACTGTGTCAATCATAATATGATTTATTTGAGTTGATTTTTAAATTAGATGGTTTAGCAAGTTATTATTATGATTTTCTTGTGTTTTTAACATTTTTTTACAATAAAAATATCATTAATATCAATAAATTGACAAAACTTTAAGTTTAAGTGAGAAAAATAGTCTTGCTCGTGTACTTCATCATGATATGATGATTTTCATGATGTGGAATTAATCACAAATGGCGTTATTGTTTCACTCTACCTCTGAAGGAATTTAATTATGGTTTCATTAAGCAAGAATCAAACAGTTTCTCTCAGTAAACAAGTACCTACACTGAGTCACTTAATGTTTGGTTTGGGCTGGGATCCGATTAAGAAAAAAGGATTATTAGGCGGTCTTTTTGGTGGTGGTGGTTCTATCGATTTAGATGCAAGTTGCGTATTACTTGACGCAAGTGGTAATCAAATCGATACCATTTGGTTTAGAAAATTAAAATCAAGTTGTCAGTCGGTTATTCACTCTGGTGATAACTTAACGGGTGACGGTGATGGCGATGATGAAACAATTTTCGTTGATTTAAACCGTTTACCAACAAATGTTGAATACTTGGTATTTACAGTAAATAGTTTCCGTGGACAAACATTTAATGAAGTTGAAAACGCATTCTGCCGAGTTGTTGATAAAACAACGAATAAAGAGCTGGTGCGTTATACCTTAACAGAGCAAGGCTCTCATACAGGTATCGTGATTGCTTCTTTACAACGTAATCATGGTCAATGGGATTTCACTGCGTTTGGTGCGCCTTGTAAAGGCCGTGTTATTAATGACATGATGCCTGATATTGTGGCTACGGTGGTGCGATAAATGAATATGACTCCAGGTGGGAACGTACCTGTTCCTAATCAAACATTAATCATTAGAATTCAATCAGGTGCACCAGTTGATGTGTCTGCTTTTAGACTTTATGCGTCAGGTAAAGTGAATGGCGACACCGATATGGTGTTTTATGGACAGACAGCTAATGATGATCGCACCGTTATTTATGCGACAGCAGGAAACAGCACATCTTTCACGGTGGATCTAACGCGTTTACGTCCAGATGTTGAAAAAATTGCGTTTACGGCGACTTGTGAAGGTCAACAAACTATCGCAAATTTACAACGATTATCAATTCAAGTTGATGCTAATAACGAAGTTGTGGCGAACGGTAATGTTGATATTAACGGCCGCCCTGAAGCGGCATTAATTTTAGGTGAATTGTATCTTCGTAATGGTAGTTGGAAGTTCCGTTTTATCGCTCAAGGATTTAACGGTGGTTTAAAGCCATTAGCTGAACATTTTGGTGTTGATATTGCAGACTCTGCACCAGCACCAGCACCAGCACCAGCACCAGCACCAGCACCAGCACCAGCACCAGCACCAAAACCGGCGCCAGCGCCAAGTTCGGTGAACTTAAGTAAGGTTTCTTTAACTAAAGAAAAACCGGCAATTAGCCTAACGAAGAAAGATGACTTCGGTAAAATTCGGATCAACCTTGATTGGCATCGTGAAAGCAAAAGTGGGGGTTCTGGGTTATTAGGTGGATTGTTCGGTGGCAATAAAGGTATCGATTTAGATATCGGTGCTTTTGTTGAACTTCAGCAAGGACATAAGTCCGTTATTCAAGCATTAGGAAACGGGTTTGGTGATTTCAATCGTATTCCTTATGTTGAATTGCAAGGCGATGATCGTACTGGCGATGTTGCTGGTGGTGAATGGATCTTTGTGAATGGACGTGAATGGAAAAATATCAAGCAAGTGCTGATTTTCGCGTTTATTTATGAAGGTGTACCGAATTGGAGCAAAACAGATGGTGTTGTCACCATTCATGTACCAGAACAACCTCCTATCGAAACCCGTTTAACTGACGGTAATAATGGTCGCAATATGTGTGCGATTGCACGACTCGTTAATGAGAATGGTTCGATAAAAGTTGAACGTCTCAATGAGTTTTTTAAAGGTCACCGTGATATGGATAATGCCTACGGGTGGGGATTTCGCTGGACAGCGGGTTCTAAGTGATCAAGTTGATATAAGGAAAAATAGCATGAGTTTTTTTAACAAATTAAAAGATGGTTTTAATTCAGGTCGCTCTGAGTTAGCAAAGCAAGTTGGTCGCTTTAAAAACAAAAAATTTATGCAAGGCACTGTTGCTGTTTGCGCACGTATTGCCATTGCCAGCGGTGGAGTGAGTTCTGAAGAAAAACAGAAGATGCTCGGTTTTTTAAAAGCATCGGATGAACTTAAAGTTTTTGATACTTCTGAAGTTATCGAATTCTTTAATAAGCTAATCCTGAGTTTCGAATTCGATACTGAAGTCGGTAAAGGCGAAACCATGAAGTATATTCTGGCAATGAAAGATCAGCCAGAAGCTGCGCAATTAGCTATTCGTGTCGGTATTGCTGTTGCGAAAAGTGATGGTGATTTTGACAATGATGAAAAAGAAGCTGTGCGCGCTATTGCCATTGCATTAGGCTTTGAGCCCGCAGAATTTGGTTTGTAATTAATTTAATATAGGGAACCGTTTAGGAATTATTATGGTATCCACACATATTGGTTTTCCGACAGAAACTGTCATTGTCTTTGTTGTACTTGCGATTGGCGCTATTTTTATCGACTTATTTATGCATCGCTCAGATAAGCCGATAACATTAAAGAATGCCATATTTTGGTCTATATTCTGGGTTGCTATTGCAATGGCATTCGCAGGATTCCTTTATATTCACCATGGTGCAGAGGTTGCGAGCTTATTCGTAACAGGTTATGCGCTAGAGAAAGTGCTTTCGGTTGATAACTTGTTTGTCATGATGGCGATTTTCTCTTGGTTTGCAGTGCCTGATCGCTTCCGTCACCGCGTTCTTTATTGGGGTATCATCGGTGCTATTGTTTTCCGTGGGATCTTTGTTGCCATAGGTACAGGACTGTTAAGTTTAGGACCATATGTTGAGATAGTATTTGCCTTAATCGTGGCTTGGACGGCAGTTATGATGCTGAAAAGCGGTGATGATAGTGAAGAAATTGAAGACTATTCGCAGCATCTAGCTTATCGCTTAGTAAAACGATTTTTCCCTATATGGCCAAAAATCACTGGACATGCATTCTTACTAACACAAAAAGAAGTTGATGTAGAGTTAGCGAAACCTGAAAACAAAGATATTACTATCGGTCGTGGTACAAAAGCTGCGCTATATGCAACGCCACTGATGCTGTGTGTGGCAGTCGTAGAGCTTTCTGATGTGATGTTTGCTTTCGACTCGGTTCCCGCTATTATCGCAGTAAGCCGTGAACCTTTAATTGTATATAGTGCAATGATGTTCGCAATTTTAGGCTTACGTACGCTTTACTTCGTGTTAGAAGCGTTAAAACAGTATCTCGTTTACCTTGAAAAAGCGGTTATTGTGTTGTTGTTCTTTATTGCTGTAAAACTGGGTCTAAATGCAACAGATCATATTTGGCAACATGGATACAGCATCTCCGCGACAACCAGCCTATTTGTTGTGCTTGGTGTTCTTGCTCTGGGTATTATTGCAAGTTTCTTATTCCCAGAGAAAAAGGATAATGAAGGTAAGTCAGAATAATTAGTATTCTTGAGAAATCAGAATATCAAAAACTAAATTAAAGAGGTTAAAAAATGAGCGTTTCTCTTTCTAAAGGTGGTAATGTCTCTCTGAGCAAAGCAGCCCCAACGATGAAAAACGTCCTTGTCGGACTTGGTTGGGATGCCCGTTCTACAGATGGTCAAGATTTTGACTTAGATGCATCTGTATTTCTGTTAGCGGCTAATGGAAAAGTACGTAGCGATGCCGATTTCATTTTTTATAACAACTTAAGATCTGCTGATGGCTCTGTTGTTCACACGGGTGATAACCGTACTGGTGAAGGCGATGGTGATGATGAAGCGCTGAAAATCAAATTAGACATGATCCCAAATGATGTCGATAAGGTTATCTTCGTTGTGACTATCCATGATGCACAAGCTCGTCGCCAAAGCTTTGGCCAAGTATCAGGTGCATTTATTCGTTTAGTCAATGATGACAACCAAATTGAAGTTGCTCGTTATGACTTAACGGAAGATGCATCAACAGAAACAGCAATGTTATTTGGTGAGCTATATCGCCATAACTCGGAGTGGAAATTCCGCGCTGTTGGTCAAGGTTATGCGGGTGGTTTAGGTTCAGTTTGTGCTCAATACGGTATTAATGCCTCTTGATAGTGGATTTATAAGACACTAACCGCTGGCAGTCATAAGATGTGATTGCCAGTTTATTCAATAAAGTAGGAGCTTTGATATGGCAGTTTCCCTTGTTAAAGGCGGTAATGTTTCTCTGACTAAAGAAGCACCAACAATGTCGGTTGCTATGGTTGGTCTAGGATGGGATGCCCGCGTGACTGATGGCGCAGAGTTCGATTTAGATGCGTCAGTGTTCATGGTAGGTGAAGATGGAAAAGTACTTTCAGACGCAAGTTTTATCTTCTTTAATAACAAAGTGAGTCAATGTGGAAGCGTTGAACACCAAGGAGATAACCGTACTGGGGAAGGCGATGGTGATGATGAGCAAGTAAAAATCACCCTATCAAAAGTCCCTGCTGAAGTGAAAAAATTGGTATTCGCAGTCACTATTTATGATGCTGAGAATCGTAAACAAAACTTCGGTATGGTGAGCAACAGTTTTATGCGCGTTTTCAATAACGACAATAATACTGAAATTGCACGCTTTGATCTTTCTGAAGATGCATCTACAGAAACTGCAATGATCTTTGGTGAGTTATATCGCCATGGTACAGAGTGGAAATTTAAAGCTGTAGGTCAAGGTTTTGCGGGTGGTTTAGGTGCATTAGCATCACAACACGGCGTGAATATCTAATCTCTACACTATTAGTACATATAGTACATAGTGCATAGTAAAAACCCTCGTTAATCGAGGGTTTTTTTGTGCTCAATTTTGTGGGTAAGATTATTTTTTTGTTTCTATCTTTATGGGTGATTTTTTCGATTTACTTTTACCTGTATGAAAGTGGCGCCAATGAGGATCTTGCGCTGCAAAAAGCAGTTCATGATCACCACGAGAATCACCCCAAGCTCTTAAATGATATTGAGTGAGATCCCCATAAACACTTTCTAACCGCTTAATTTTTTCACCACAGCGACAGTTATTACCAATAATTTTCCCCGTTAATACACCTTCAACAACTTCGAGCGTTGTACCAATTAATTTAATACCTAAGCGATCAGCAAAGGGTTGTAATACCATTGCTGGTGATGCTGAACAAATGGTGACTTCAGCGTGACTGTTCACCTCTTCAGCAACGGCTAATAAACCGGTAGGGCGCATTAGTTTAGCCCAGTAAAGTTGGCAGAAGGCTTCGGCTTTTTCTTTTAACCATTTCTCATCAATGTTGGTTAAAAAGGTTTTAATAAGTACTTCCTTTAATTCATCACGAGTGAGTTTGCGTCTAAAGCAACGTAATGTGGGCAATACCATCTTAATCAAACGGCGTGAAAATTTACGTTTACCAAAAGCAAACTTTAAAAAAGGAATAAAACTGTCGTGATAGGTTAGCGTGCCATCAAAATCAAACACTGATAATGTTTTTACGGTGTTTTTTGAGTTTTCAAACTGAGGTTGCATAAAAAGTTAAGCTCCGTAAATCATCAGAGTTTTTTAAGGTCATGGCGCATATTATATCATCGTTCTCAAAATGAGATAGTACGGTTGTTACTTATTGAAAATAAAACTATTTATACTTTTATGAATAATAGAGTGTAGGAGTAATCGATGAAAAGCATCAGCAGATATTGGCTACCCAATAAAGTAATGCGTGATTGATAAAAAATAGCGTATTTATTATTAACATTATTGGTTGCATTATTTTATAAAATAAGAATAAAGCGTGATTTATTTAAAATATGATTAGTGGTTATTTATAGAATAAAAATTTTTAAATAAAAATTATTAACTTATATGTATCAACGATAATTAAATAAAAAAATAACTTCGTCGATAAAAAATAAAGTTTATCGATATGTACATATAGGTATTTTTATTATGAGTATTAAACAAAGTGCTAAAATAGGCACATCTTTACTGTTATTAATTTTTATTTTATCCTCTGCATTATCTACATTTTTCATCTATAAAATGAAAAATAATTTTACTCAAGTTGAAGTATTATTGACACGTTACACCGATGTTTTGATGGCGCGTTATCAATTAGCGATTATGCGTTCTAATGTGAATTTTCTGATACAAGATACCGCCGAAACAAATGCTAAAGATGCTGAAATTATTGAGAAAAACAAAAAAATTGCGGTAAGTGCTAAACATGCAATGGATATATGGGTAAAAGAAAAGAAAGTCACAGTAGAAGCACAAAAAAGTGCAGATGAAATAGCAAAGTTATTTTATAGCCTAATTGATAGACTCTTGATTGCGTCAAATGGCTCAGAAGCAATACATATAAAGGATACAGAGTTTGCCAATGATTTTGATAGATTAAATAATTTATTTGATAACTATGTTTCTGTTAAAGCCAAAAATAGTGTTGGGCTCAGAAATAGACAAGATACGATGGTTCAGCTTTCTATTTATTCCACTCTCATATCCTTATTAATTCTATCCGTTATTTTATACTTTGTTATTCGTTGGATAAACAAAACTTTTATTTATAACCTTAATACGTTGTCTAATGTGTTAAATAAAGTTGGTAAAGGGGAATTAGTTTTCGATTTACCTAAAATGAAAAAAGATGAATTTGGTGAGTTATTTTCACATGTGAGTGATATGCAAAAAGCGTTAACTTCTACCATTCTTACCGTAAAAAGAGAAACGTTAGAGATAAAACGAGGGGCTTCTGAAATTGCATCAGGTAATCAGGAGCTCTCTGCTCGTACTGAAGAGCAAGCTAGTGCATTACAACAAACCGCAGCCAGTATGGAAGAGATTAAAACCGCAGTAGCCAATAACACCGAAAATACTCAAGAAGCCAATGAGATTATTAATCAATCCAATGACATCGTTATAGATGGTGCTAGTGTAATGAAAGAAGCTATCTCATCGATGAAAAAAATAGAGCAAGGCGCGTTAAAAGTGGGTGAGATTAACGAAGTGATTAATAATCTTGCGAGTCAAACGAATATTTTAGCGCTAAATGCAGCAGTAGAAGCGGCGAGAGCAGGGGAACAAGGGCGAGGTTTTACCGTTGTTGCGGCTGAAGTAAGAAATTTAGCAGCCAAAAGTGCAGATGCTGCAAAAGAGATCAGCCAGATATTAAAAGCATCTATAAAAGATGTCGCAGAAGGAACCGCTCTCGTTAATAAAACGGGAAAACATATGCAAGAGATCGTTTCTTCAATTACAAAAGTAAATAATATTATGCAAGGGATAAGTCTCGCTTCTGAAGAGCAACGGATTGGTATTGAACAAATTGCGGTGGCGATTAATCAGATGGATACGGTTGTGCAACAAAACGCCTCTTTAGTGGATCAAGGCGCATCTTCAACGATGATGTTAGACGAAAAAGCGCAGGTATTGATGGATAATGTAGCGGTATTTCAGATTGAGGAATCGATGTAATAACGATTAAAACAGCTCACTTTGAATTATTGTATTGAAGTGCGCTGTTTTATTTTTAACTTATTAATAACACTAAAATATTATTTCATTGTGATATATTATCAAAGTTAAAATATGAATATCAGTATAAAAAACTAGTCGTAATCATTGATTGAAAACTGTAATAAGTGTTTGTATCGATAATTCTGATTAATAAGTAAATAAAATCTATTTCGTGCCGATAAATGAGTACATTTGTATCACTTTATTACCGGGGTGGATTATTTCATGAGTATTGAAAGATCAGCTAAAGTAGGTTCTATCATATTATTAGCCATTTTCTTATTATCATCTGTATTGTCGTCATTTTTTATTTATAGAATGCAAGAGAACTTCGCATCATTGGATTCTTTGAATACCAGATTGAATAGTGTTCAAGAAGCAAGGTATGAATTAGCGACCATTCGTTCTCACGTCAACTACCTAATGTTGTTGAAAACAATGACGGATGAGAATAAGCAAGAAACAATTAAATCACTTGTTGCTGAAGCGAAAGAGTTGGCGACAAAATCAAAAGCGACTATCGCACATTGGGTAGGCGTGAAGAAGATAAGTCCTGACGCTCAACGTAATTCAGAACAACTATCAGTGTTATTCTATTATCTTCTAGATGAACTTATTGCACCTATCGATACGCTAGATTACACAGAATCAAACCTCTCTGGTGACTTTAATCGTTTATCTGATCTCTTTGATGAATATCTTATGATCACTAAAGCTGTGAATGATGATATTAAAACACAGCAAGCTTGGATGGTTCATCTTTCTATTTATACCTCGATTATTGCGTTAGCCATTATCCTTTCTCTGCTTTATATGGTTATTCGTTGGATAAACAAAACTTTTATCTTCAATCTCAATACATTGTCTTCGATTTTACAAAAAGTGGGGGAGGGAGATTTAAGTTTCACTCTACCTAAGAAACGAAATGATGAGTTTGGAACTTTGTTCTCTAATGTAGGGGATATGCAAACTTCGCTAACATCGACTATTCAACTTGTTAAAGAAGAAGCGCTAGAGATCAAAAAAGGTTCGGCAGAAATTGCTTCTGGCAACCAAGATCTCTCTTCTCGTACTGAGGAGCAAGCAAGTGCTTTACAACAAACAGCAGCAAGTATGGAAGAGATAAAAATCGCAGTAGTGAATAATACGGATAATGCGATTTTAGCAAACTCCATTACCGCAGAAACACGCGATTTAGCGATTGATGGTTCTAACATTATGAATGATGCGATTAACTCAATGAAGAAAATTGAGGTAGGAACATTAAAAGTTGCTGAAATCAATGATGTGGTTAATAACATAGCAAGCCAAACCAATATTCTGGCATTAAACGCAGCCGTTGAAGCGGCGCGTGCAGGTGAGCAAGGCCGTGGATTTACTGTTGTTGCAACAGAAGTGAGAAATTTAGCAGCAAGAAGTGCAGATGCTGCGCGTGAAATTAATCAAATTATCAGAGAATCCGTTGCTGATGTGGCTCATGGCCGTGAGTTAGTTAATAAAACGGGTGAGCATATGCAAGAGATAGTCTCTTCTATTACTAAAGTCAGCGATATTATGCAGGGCATTAGTATTGCATCAGAAGAGCAAAAAGTCGGGATCGAACAAATTGCTGTCGCAATTAACCAAATGGATTCTGTTGTACAGCAAAATGCGGCCTTGGTTGAACAAGGTGCAACATCAACAATGATCTTAGATGAGAAAGCACAAAACTTAACGGATAAAGTTTCAGTCTTTCAAATTAAAGAACAATATTAATCCGTTAAGTTAGTCTGTTAATATTGTATTCAAAACAAGCTCACTCTGAGTGTAAAACTCAAGTGAGCTTTATTATTTAAAATACTTTTGCTCTTTTCTTCTTATTATCTCATTGATAAAAGGCTGGTAGATAAACAGAACTACGCGTATCGTTTATCTTATAATATAAAAAGAAGACTTTTTCTATTCACCTGCTTATCACGAGGTTATCGCATATCGACATAAAACAGTTATTTTATTTAATTGCATTAGATAAAACTCAACATTTTGGTCAAGCGGCTGAAATGTGTCATGTTACGCAACCCACTTTATCTATGCGATTACGTAATTTAGAAAAAGAGCTTGATGTAGTGCTTATTAAGCGAAGTTCTCGTTTTGAAGGATTCACGGAAGAAGGCGAGAAAATTTTAAAATGGGCGAAAACAATGGAATCTGCTTATGATGGATTACAAGCAGAAGCAGCTAGTTTTCGGCAACAGTTATTGGGTCAATTGCGTATAGGTATTGTGCCATTAACCAATTTGAATTCGATGCAAATGTTGCAGAAAATATCATCTGTTTTTCCTGAAATTCGCTTTCAAGTTATGTCTAGTAATAGTGAGAAGATCATCGATTGCCTTAATAGCAATAGTCTTGATATTGGTATCTGTTATTTAGAGAAAGCGAATGCTCAACAACATGAAATTTATGCGTTAAAGCAAACAGCATTGGGGCTTTTATTTCATCGTAATCACTTTATGCCTTCGGCAAAAACGATTTCATGGGATGAAGCTGTTAAATTGCCATTGGCACTACTTAATAAAGAAAATCATTTTAGACAATCGGTTGATCTGGCATTCCAGCGCTATAATTTGCACCCAAAAGTATTAGTTGAAAGTAGTTCTACACTTCATCTTATGCAATCAGTCGATGCAGGATTTTGTGCCTCTATCGTTCCTCTTTCAAAAGGAATAGAAAAATTAAGTCAACATCTTGATGTTGTTCCTATTGCTGATGCCACAATAAATTCTCCTCTTGGTATTATTATTCGGCGAGAAGAGCCTCGCTCAATACTTATTGAAAAATGCTTTACTGAAATGCGTAATTATTTAGTTGATATGAGTTTGTAGATAAAAATAAAAGCTGAGCCTAAAAATAGACCCAGCTTTTTATTTTTTAGTTGAATTAAAACATTAGGCAACTTGCATTTTTTGAGCGTAAATTCTAACGGGGGTCGCTTTATATGAAGGTGTTCCACTTTCTTTATCAATATAGTCCAGTGGAATAAGAACATTAGCTTCAGGGTAATAAGCTGCAACAGTACCCGGTGCAATACTAAATGAAACAACAGTAATATCATTAAGCTGTAGCTTTCTATTTTGACTTACGGTTTCAATAGTTACTTTATCGCCTTCTTTTAAACCTCTTGCGATTAAATCAACCTCACTCATAAAGAGCACATCACGTCTACCGAAAATACCGCGATAGCGGTCATCTAATGCATAAATTGTTGTATTATATTGGTCATGACTACGTATAGTGACTAGGCGTAATATATCTTCTCCAGCGACAGGTTCATTCTCGTTAACTCCGTCAAAAACAGAAAACATCGCTTTGCCTGTTGGGGTATCCCATACTCTATCCACCGCAGGAAGTGGCATACGAAATCCACCAGGTACTCGAATGCGTTGATTATAGTTATCAAAACCTGGGATCGTTTTTTCAATCATGTCACGAATAAGTTCATAACTTTCAGTGAATCTCATCCAAGGCGTTTTGCTATTAGATAACGTAGTGGCAGCCATTTCAGCAACAATAGCGGGTTCTGATTTTAGCAAGGGAGATGCGGGTGTTAATTTACCTGATGATGCATGTACCATCGACATAGAATCTTCAACGGTGATTGATTGGTGTCCTAATGCTTGTATATCGGATTCAGTACGACCTAAACAAGGTAAAATAAAGGTATTTTTAGCGGTTAATAAATGAGAGCGATTTAGTTTTGTTCCAATATGAACACTGAGATCCAATTTTCGCATTGCTGAAAAGGAAAGCTCTGGATCAGGCAATGCCACAGCAAAATTACCACCCAAGCAAATTAATGCTTTTGCTTTACCTTCAACCATTGCTTGCATGGCATTAACAGCATCATGACCATGTTTATAAGGTGGTTTGAAACCGAAGGTTTGTTCTATTTTTTGCAGAAATTCTGTAGAGGGTTTTTCAGTGATCCCTACAGTTCGATTACCTTGAACATTAGAGTGTCCGCGTAGTGGGCATATTCCTGCTCCTTTTTTACCGATATTGCCTTTCATTAATAATAAATCGGCAATTAAGCGAACATTTGCGGTTCCTTTATTATGTTGGGTAATACCCATACCATAAGTAATGATGGTGGCTGGTGAATTCGCATAGAGTCGCGCAACCTTTTCAAGGGAATCTTGTGATAGTCCACTTTCGCTTTCAATATCTTGCCAAGTCGTTTGATTTAGATCGTCAATAACGGCTTCAAATCCTTGAGTGTGTTCTGCAATAAAATCATGATCAAGAATATCGCCACGCTCATTATCCCATGTTAATAAGGTTTTCATTATGCCTTTTAAAGCCGCCGCATCACCTCCCGCCTTAACTTGATAGTAAGATGATGCAATATTGGTTGAGCTATAAGTTACCATCTCAATTACGTTTTGAGGATCTGTAAAGCGCTCTAATGCACGTTCTTTTAATGGGTTTAAGACGACAATGGGAACACCTCGGCGAGCCACTTCATGTAGTGTTCCCATCATTCTAGGGTGGTTGGTGCCGGGATTATGGCCGATAGCAATAATTAATTGTGTACTGTCGAAGTCATCCAAAGAAACTGTACCTTTACCGATGCCAATGGATTGCGGCAATCCTACGCTAGTGGGTTCGTGGCACATATTTGAACAGTCAGGAAAATTGTTAGTGCCATATTCTCTAGCAAAAAGCTGAAATAAATAGGCCGCTTCATTTGAGGCTCTACCTGATGTATAAAATTCCACACTATCTGGTGAAGGAATTTCTCTTAATAGTTCACCAATACGACTAAATGCATGATCCCAAGAGACAGAAATAAGTGTATCAGTAATAGGATCGTAAGAAAGTGGGTGGGTTAAACGACCGTAACCTTCAAGTTCAAAGTCTGATTTTTTCAGTAATTCTGTGACCGTATTCTGAGCTAGAAATTCAGGTGTGACTCTTTTTTTGGTTGCTTCCCAAGTTACGGCTTTGGCACCATTTTCACAAAATTGAAAAGTTGAGTGGTGCTCTTTATCAGGCCATGCACAACCTGGGCAATCAAAGCCATCAGGTTGATTGGTATTAAGCAATGTTTTAGGTGCAATAAATGCATCCATTTGAGTGCGTACCGCGATTGCCGTTGCTTTTAATGCTCCCCATCCTCCAGCGGGTCCGTTATACGGTTTTACTCCAGGAATAGGCAATTTATTTTTACTCATATATACATTCCTAAAACGTAAATAATAATATTTGTTTATAAAAATATTGGCAGGTGAATATGAAAATTAAAATGGTTATATAATTAAATATATATTGATGTCTAAATTAAAGAATATATTTAAATTTATCAACATTAATGGTTAATAAGTATGTAATCCTGAAGTTATATAAACATACGAATTTTCTGTTGTTTAAAAAGTTAAAACAATGTGTCTTATTTGTCAACGAAGCTAACATTCTAAATAGTGCTTTATCGCTATATTTTAAGGCGTGATAGAGCATATCTATCGCTCAATAAAATCAATTTATTTGACTAACTGTTATAGGCTGGTTAAAAATATTAACACGTTAGTGAATATACACTCTGCAACTCTACATTTTTTAAAATGTACTTGTTAATCAATGTGGTGCAAATTTATTATCGATATATATTTAAATATATAAAATTGATTATTATTTCTATTTTTATTAGAAAAGATAAAGATGATTATATGAATAATATATAAATATAAATTAAATACTTTTATTTTTAATTTTCCAAAAATGGAATAAAGGTAATTGGTATTAATAATTAAAAATTAAGAATAATTTATTTGAGAAAAATAAAAATAGGAAAATAGGAAAATAGAAATGAATAAATTTATGACAAATAGATTTATACTAGGTGGGGCATTATGTTTGGATTAGATGCATTTCACTTAGCTAGAATACAATTTGCTTTCACTGTCTCTTTTCATATTATTTTCCCTGCCATTACAATAGGCTTAGCAAGCTTTTTAGCTTTATTAGAAGGTTTTTGGCTAAAAACAAAAGAGTCGAGTTATCTCACTTTATATCAATTTTGGTATGGGAGTCGTATCGGGACTCGTTATGGCGTACCAATTTGGGACAAACATTAGTCATTTTTTAATAATAAAACCTATTCAAAAAAAAGCACATTGGTATCAAAAAATAGGATGGATGATAATTATTTGGACTTTAAGTGTACTAAGTTTAGCAATTATTGCTTCTTTATTTAAATTATTAATGTACAGTGCGGGAATGAGAACACATTAGCTTTTAAATGATCAGTAACAATAAAAAACAGTGTGATTTTTTACACTGTTTTTTTATATTATTATTTATTGATCATAGTAAATTATAATGTTTATCTGGTCTTACAGTTATCGGTAATGGGGAAATATCTTGCATTTCTAATAAGTTTCTTTCAATTGTATTACAAATGGCATTTAAGGGTAAGTCATTTGCAGATACACCAAAAGGATCTTCTAATTCTTCAGCTAATGAATCCCAAGATAAAAAAGTATAAGAGATAAAAACTGATACAAACGGTGTCATATAATGGAGATCGGCTACCAAAGCAAAAGGTAATAATGTACAAAATAAATAAACAGTACGTTGCAATATCAAAGTATAAGCAAATGGAACTGGGGTATTTGAGATCCGTTCGCAACCTCCGAGTACATCAGATAAATTATTAATATCTTTATTAATTGATTGAAAAATAACGTCACTTATCATCTTGTTATCTCTCAATTCACCTATTTTTAAACCGATATGTAATAAAATACGATTAGTGGGATAAGGGCTATTCATTATTTCATTAAATAAAGTTCGAGGTAATAGGCGGTAAAGATCAACCATTGGATCTGTTTTTCTTAGCTCGTGTTTTAAGCTCCAACTAAAAGCAATTAATAAATTAGAAAAATCTCGATTAAATTGTTTATCTTCAGGTAATAATGCTTTTATATTTCTTAATATATTACGATGAGTAATTAACATATTACCCCATAGGGTTCTGGCTTCCACAAGCCTGCTATAGCTTGCATTATTTCTGAAACCAAGAAATATTGCGATGGCAATACCGAGTAAACTAAAAGGAGCAACTGTTAAGTGTATTCCTAATTGTTCATACCATTGATAAATCAAAATAGCGATAATTGACATAATAACATTAAGGCATAAACGAAAGATTATTTTTGAAAGCACAGAACCATGCCAATCAAATAACCGAAAGAACCAGTGTTGATTAGGACGAATGACCATAATAGTAATTATATAAGACAAGATTTGAATTGTGAGAATATTATTGCAATAAAATAAGAGACTATCTAATTAATTTTTTTGGAAATTTTTTATTTCTTTGAGCTTGTTCTAATTAATTAAAGATTAGGCAATCTATTGGAAATTTTGCTCTATAGTTAAAATATTTATTTTAGATTAAACGAGGATAGTATGAGTGAACTGAATATAAAAGATAAAGATGGTTTCGTAGATACATTTTTAAAATATTATCTAAATGGTGGATTTGGTAGTTTAAATAAGAGTGATATTGATACATTAGTTATGCATTTATTGATGCAATATTGTGATGATTTAAAAAATGATAAAAATTATGAACTAAGTATAAAGTTAAAAATTACAGAAGCTAGAGTTAAATCAATAAAACATAAAGCTAAATTACAATTTCTGCTCAATGATGATGCTGATAATTATATTAAAGGTGAATTTTTTGCATTGTTACATAGAGCGAAATTACAAGGTGAGAGTAAACAGGGGGCTTCAGCAAAAATAATCATGGTTATTGAAGACTTATATGTTAAACAAGGAATTCAAGGAAAATTAAAATCCTTAGGGCATTTCGCAGATAATTCATTTAATAGTGAAATAGTTAAGATATCACAGGAGTCATTCATAGATTTACTTGAAGATTTTTTCTCAGATGATGAGCGTAAAGAGTTAGTTGAAAAAGTGAAAAAAGCAATACCTGATAAAAATTCGATTGAATTTAAAACATTACTGAAAGAGTTTCTAGCTGGAGCTGCTAATAAATCGGGGGAAAAATTTATTGATTTTAGTGTTCTTTTCGCGACAGGAGGAATAAGCGAAATTACAACATGGATAGATAAAATTCAGGAAATGTTTGAGAGCAAATAATTTTAATAGAATTTGGTGGCCCCTACTGGACTTGAACCAGTGACCAAGCGATTATGAGTTTTTGACCAAAATGTTACCTAAAAATACTTTTCATATAATTTCAATTATTTAGATAATTCGTCTCATACCAGTTATTACTTAGAAATACCTCAAAATCCCGCACTCTGGTATCCTATAAGTATCCTAGAGTGCTGCAAGCGATTTGCAGGATACCCTAATCGGTTGGTGTGAGGTTCTGGTGGATACGTTCAAATTCACAAAAGCAAAACTTGAAAGTCTGCCACCTGCAGAGCGAGGGCAGATTGAGTATGGCGATACAGTTGTTAACGGTCTGCGTATCCGTGTGGGAGTCAGCGGGGTAAAGAGCTTTTGCATCTCCAGAAAAAGAAACGGCAAATTCATCCGTGCAACGCTGGGGCGCTTCCCTGATTTGACAATTGATAATGCTAGGGCAAAGGCTCTCGAACTGCTGGGAGATGTTGCAGCTACCGGACAGAACCCGAACGTGGTAAAGCGCACCCATCAGAAAGCAGCTATAACACTAGCGGATGCTTTGGATACCTACATTGAAAACAGAGGGGAGAGGCTGGGATCGAAAACGGCAAAACAGTATTGCTCTATCCTGCAGAATTTTTCTGGCGACTGGATGAAACAGCAACTCTCATCTATCAGCCGGGAACGGGTTGAATTGCGGCATAAAGCAATCACTGACGGAACTGTGTGGTTC
This sequence comes from Proteus columbae, assembly GCF_009914335.1. NCBI lineage: Bacteria > Pseudomonadati > Pseudomonadota > Gammaproteobacteria > Enterobacterales > Morganellaceae > Proteus > Proteus columbae. Next base: position 3,276,049 of record NZ_CP043925.1, on the reverse strand, counting down.
GGGGAGGATAAATCAACATTGCGAGCTGGGGTAGGCTCAGGAAGTAAAGCACAGGCTGATCTTTGGGCGCGGGTTCTCCGGGCTATCTACCGTTTTTCTCATGATCATTACCGTGATGATCATGGAAATATTCTGTTGCCTGACCCACCCACAATGGTTCTCAGTACAAAGCGTAAGTGGCACGGTATCGTTAGAAAAACAGAGCGAATAAGAACCAATGATCTTGCCAGATGGTTTAATGCCCTGAGTAGTATTCGTGAACAGGCCGAACAGGAACGGGATGATATCGCCGCTGCTATATGTGATGCCGTAGAAATGTCTATTTTTACCGGGTTACGTAAATCAGAAATATTAGAGCTGACATGGGACAGGGTTAATCTTGGAGGCCGTTATTTCTGGATTGATACGACAAAGAACGGTGATCCGCTTGAGTTGCCTATAACTAATACCCTCTTAGCTTTATTCCGACGTAGGGCAAAGATGAAGTCTGGTGATGGTACTTTGGTTTTTCCGGGCGAAAGAGGGGTTATCAAAGAGTATCGGCATATTATCGAGCGTATCAGTGCGGCTACAGTGCCAGAACCAAATCAGGACTTGTTACAGCCTATCCCGTTTAAATGGCATGATGGTCGCCGGACGTTCGGTACAATAGCGGAGCTGGTGGGGGTAGGAAACTACATTCTCAAACGCTTATTGAACCACAGAACAATGAGAAGCGCTGATGTTACTCAGGGATATTTATATTTTTCTGCTGATGAGTTGAGAGAGCCTGCAGAGAAGATAGAGTATAGGATTTTAAAAAATGCAAATTTAATAAATGAAAGCCTTAGCTTAAATGACCAAATTATTTTGGCATGTCGTAATTTATCTGATGAAGATAAAAAACATTTTTTATTGGAAATTTTAAATAAATAGGTTGTAAATATGAGCAACTACAAAACTAAGATAGATCATGACATGAATGATTTAATAAATGACCCAAGTTTATTAGCAGATATTGTATCTTTAAATCTTATCGAGAATTTTTCAAGAGAATCAGTATCTAAACAATTAAATATCCATCTATCTAAGCTTTCATGGGAGGAGAGAATTAATTTAGCATCAGATATTGAAAGTGAAAAAATATTTGTAGGGTCAAGTATTTTTAGGGATAGTGATGAGATGAAAGATTTATTTTCTTTCTATGAAAGTGGTTTGTCAGATTTAATTAAGTCAGCTGCTATCCATGAGGTAATGGGTTTTGAAAGATTGGCTAAGCAACTTAGAATTAGATATGCCAAATTATTTACTGAAATTATGTATCAATCTATAAGAAGCGATACTGTAGAAAAAGAAATAATATCCAATGTAAATAAGGCGAAGGCTTCAAAACCAAGGAATTCATACTATGATGAAGTAATGGCTGTAATAAAATTGACTTGGGAAAAATATCCCTGTGCAAGCAAAACAGGGTTAATTAATGCTTTATGCTTTCATTACCATGAAAAGGTTAGCAGAAATACCTTGTCAAACTGGGTAAGTAAATCAGGTATGCAGCCGGATAGGCCTAAAAAGTATCTATCTTTTGAATTAGTTTTCCCCAAATAGCCAGTTATTGGGGGCGATAACTGGCTATTGTGCTAGGTTAGCCAGTAATTGTAACCATACAGCATGTTAATGGTCTGAATAAATTAGTTGTTTTCGTTGATAGTTATCACCAATGTTAATTAGAAATATACGGTGATAATTATGCAAACAATCAGAATAGATAAAAAACTTTCCAGAAAAGAAGCTGCAAAAGAGCTTTGTGTCAGTCCGCAAACATTGGCTAATTGGGCCAGTAATGGAAAGATAGATATTCCCTATCATAAAATTGGTAAGAGAAAGGTATTTTACTATCAATCAGACATTGATGCCTATATTGCATCTACCAGAACCACCCACTCTGAGTAGTAGCAAAATAAATTAAAATAGGTATCTAAATTATGAAAAATAAAATTAAGACCGTTACCGGTCAGGGTTTCGCTCACCCTGAAATCAGTCAAACCGATATTTCAGTTATCCGCTTTGAGGGCGTTCAGGTTCGGATTATTAAAATTAACAATGAACCGTGGTTTGTTGCTACAGACCTCTGTGGCGCATTAGAGCAAAGTAATACAGCAAAAGCTGTAAAGAGCCTTGATGAAGACGAAAAGATGACTGTAACTTTAAGTTATAGTCATAATCTCTCTCGCGGAGGAGCTAGAAAATTAATCATTATTTCAGAATCAGGCTTCTACAAACTTATTACCCGTAGTCGTAAAGCAGCTACCAGCGGGACATTAGCGCACCGTTTTAGTAACTGGGTATTTCGTGACGTTATCCCATCAATCCGTAAGACTGGAGCCTATGGTGTTCCGTTTGGATTATTGAATGACTTTACTCGGCGTAGCAATGAGTATCTGAAAATTTCGTCACAGCGCGGGCGGGACCTTCAATCCTGCAAAGCAGAGAAAATCAGTTTAAAGAAAGAGGAAAATCGACTCTGGGATGAATATCAGCCTCAGTTGCCAGCTATGGCAGAGGAGGAACCACAATGAGTGGCATCACAGAATTTAACTCAGCCATTGGCTGGATTAAAAACTATACAAAAATTATCTACCATAACCGAGGGGTTGAAAACCTGATAACCCTAACACCAGATCAGGAGTATCACCCTACTGGAAGTTTTTTGAGGTCACCAATATGGGGACGCTTAAATAACAGACAAGTTATAATCGCCACCGGAAATCTGATACAGGAACAAAATCAAATAGGTGGGAATAGCGAGAAATACCGATGCTTATATCTGAGCAATAAGCTACAGATCTGCAATGCGCTAACCAATAAAAAAGGTAGCACTGCGAATGCTACCTCTTTAAAAAACAACTTTATAAATCATTGTGTAAATGACAATGGTGATAATAACGCAAAATTATTCAATAACCTAGTTCAGCAATTATTGATTGTTAATTATTCACCTGATTGTTTGGGTTTCCGTTTCTCTAATTTTAGTTTTGCCTCACAAGCATCGATAACCCATGATGAGAAATTAGATTTTTCGCGTTCTACACTTGAATTAATTTCTTCAAGTAATTCATGTGGAAAGCGGATGTTTTTCTTTTCTGATTTGTTATTTATATTGCCGGTTGCCATGAATACCAAGTCCTTATCAAGATTATTTGTACACACACCTTACTATAAAAAATCTTTAATAAATAGCATTGACATGTATACCCACTTTATCTTATGGTGGGTGTACACCACGTATTCGTGTGGCTGTAAAAATAACAACGCCCCGAAGTGCTGGAACACTTTCGAGGCGTTTAACCACAACGTTATCAGAGGTAACACTATGGCTATGTATAAGTCTACCCAAACTCACCCTAAATTCCTATGGCGTTTTTTCTCATGCCAGCAATCTAAATACTTTTCTGTTGAAGCGAATAACGAACAGGAAGCCCGCTCACTACTTCCAGATTCCCCTTGCCTTTTCTCTGCTCGTATTCGTCAGGGGGTAAATCGTGCGTAATCCCCAAGTTAATGAGTTTTATACTCATAAAAATGGCGAAACCATCAAAGTATTATCAGTTAGGTTTAATCGAGTAACGTTTATTCGTGATGGTTTTAATAGCCCAGTAATTATGTCTCTTAGCCAATTTAGTAAAGAATACACCTATGTTGGGAGGGATTAATTATGGCGTCTAAAGTATTAAACAAAACGGTTTATGAGTTATTAACCCATGCCATCTCAACGGGTGATTTAGTTAATTTAATTAAAGAAATTGCATGTAATGGCGATCCTGAGTTAGTTCGATTTATTCCCATGCTATCTATTATCGCTTCTGAGCATTGCGGGCAATTAATTACAGATCTTAATTTGATAGAAATTAATTCTAACAATGAGGGAGCTTAGGCATGGCTGATATCTATGATGTTGTTATCCGTCACGATTTAAATCGAATGACGACTCAAGAGTTAAAGAATGTTATTCGTGACTCAGAAGATGCTTGTGCCGGTTTAGCGTTAGGCATGAGAACGGTAGGTCAATTAGCGGCTCATTCCTTAAATAGTGATGAATACACAGACAAGAATGCGAGAGAACATCTCAATGGTATGAGTGATTTATTGATTTATTTACCAAGAATAATTAACGCAATACAGCAAAATCTATTGACGGCTCAATACGAAATTCAGCGTAGAGAGGTAAAACATGATCAGTAAATTACAATTTAATCAATTAGCTGAGCAAGTTCGCCAGTATGAATCACGCTTAGTTGAGTTAGAACAAGTAATTGCTGTTATGCAGCGTAAACATTCTATACCTGAGGGCATGAGTCCATTAACCACATTAGCGTCTGAAATGGGTTTATCCACCAGCAAAGCGGAATTATTAGCTAAAAATTGTGGTGTGCTGGTGGTTCGTCAGGGTAGTCAATTGATTGTTAATGAGTCAAAGTTTAAAGAAGCTGCGGCAATCATTATTAAAGGTGCAAAAAGAAAGGTAGGTAGCAAATATTGGTTTCACCCGTTGATCGGTAAATTCATTATGGCTGGTGGGGTGAAAAAATGAGTATAGCAGGACATAAAAAATTACCAGAGTGGTCTGACTCTTTATTCGCTACAGTTTATTTGTGGGTAAAAAGAGGAACACCACCTCAAAAGGCAGATACTGACGCATCCATTTTACGTTACCCGCAAGATCATCGTTTAAATGCGCTGGCCATTCGTATGCGCTCATTGGTTATGGAGGGGGAAATTACTCCTGATTGGTTTATTGAACAAGGCTACCATTCTTCAAAGGAGCCTGACAAAGCCGAAAGTAAACGTAAATCTTTAGTTTTAGAATTTATAGACGAAAGTGAATTACGGCAGGTTTTATCTGATGTTGCTAGGGCTGATTATTTGTGGCCTCGTGACTATGAGAAAACAGCAGATGTGATTGCTATTAACCGGTTAGGTGATGGAACACGTATTACTGCTGAGGATGTTGATATGTTGGATGAAGTCAACAAAACCTATACGCATGTTTATGCTTTTGGCGATCACCATGTTGTTAGTATGCGTCCTAATCCAGTTACTGGGGAAACACATTGCTTTCAAACATTGAACTCATTCAGAAATAATTTTCTTGATCAAGGTAGGGTTGTTGGTCGTCGATTGGGTGAAGCATGGTTAAATTGGCCTGGTCATTCAAAGCAATTAGGAGGTGTTGGCTTTTATCCAAATCCTGAAAATTGCCCTAAAGAAGTTTATAACCTGTACACAGGATTAAGTATTGAACCTGTAGCGGGTGATGTTATTCCCTACCTTGAGCATTTAGAAAAGGTAATTTGCGCGGGCGACAATGAAACTTATCAATATCTTGTTGGTTGGCTAGCTCATTTATTTCAGAAGCCCGAAGAAAAACCCTCTGTTGCCATTGTGATGAAATCCATAGAGGGTACAGGTAAGGGGTCCATGGTTCGTCCATTGTTAGAGATATTAGGCATGTATGCTATTCAAGTGAATGGTTCTGGTCAAATAGCCGGACGTTTTAATAGCACCATAGCAAATAAGCTATTTGTATTTGTGGATGAAGCTGATTTAACTGATGGGCGTACAGCAGAAAAGTTAAAGGCAATTATTAGCGAGGACACGGTTAACTTAGAGCGAAAAGGTAAAGATCCCGAAATCATGCCGAACTATGCCCGTTTTATTTTTGCAAGTAACCGTGACAGGGTGATTAATGCTGGGTTACGGGAAAGGCGTTACCTTGTGTTAGAACCAGATATGATTTATGCACAAAACAAAGGTTATTTTGACCGTTTACATCAATGGATAAATGATAACGGCGCACAAAAGTTATTGGCGTGGTTATTGTCGTATGACTTAACACACTTTGATCCAAGACGTGCGCCAGTTACTGCTGCATTAGTTGAAGAGAAGTTAGCCAGTATGCCACCTGTCTATCAATTTTTTTATAGTGAACTATGGAGCCAACAACCGTTTAAATCTCAAACTCGAATTTACACTACGGAGCTAGTGGACTCTTTTATGCTTTGGAGTGAAGCCAATGGCGAAAATATTAAACCTCCTGCCGCACGTTCTACGGTTGGTCGTATCATGAGGACATTGGGAATCCAAGTAGCAGGGCGTTCAGATAGAGGTAATGGGCGTTATTATGACCTCCCTGCTATTGGCGAAATAAAATCTTCGTTTGCAGCAATATTAGGGGAAAAGACTGAAAAACTTTTCTCATAACACATGCACGAGAGATTTGCTGTACCACCTAACCCAATATCAAGGATGTTCAGATAAACAAAGGCTTTAAGGGTGGTATAGCAAAAGGTACAGATAGAATTATACCTATACCACCTATACCAAAAATCTGTACAGGTGGTTTAGGTTAAAAAATAATCAAACCATATTAAAAACCACCATAATCATTTGTTTTAAAATGAATTTTAACTAAGTGGTACAGGTGGCTTAGCAAAAACCATGATTTTACTAGAAAGCGTTATTTAGACTAAATGATAGACAGTATAGGATTGATAATATGAATGATATGACAACGTTACGTAATGAATATTTAGATGATTGTCAGATTGATGATTTAGAAACTATGTCCCTTGAGGAATACAAATATCATGTGAAAATGGATCATTTTTTGTTTGTTGAAGGGCATGGCATTTTAGTTGATGACTTCACAGGTCGTCGTTTTGCAGCAAGTAAGGAGCAATTGGATATACTCATTGCTTATTTACAGGAAGAGCGAGGAAAAATGCCAAAGCATGATAAACGCTATCTTTAAAAGTAAAGTTATGTAAATTAATATTACTCATGTTTTTGTATGTTTACTGTGTAATAACTTAGGTGTTTTCTTTAAGTTTTTCAGATATATATTAAGAAGTGGCACTCAGACGTGAGCCGCCACTTGACCGTTTAATCCTTGCTCATCAGACAGGTATCTCCAGTTAAACGGTCTCCCCTATTTCCGAGCTGGTTTCACGTCTTAACATTTTATTGTTTACGGAAACCACTTCATGAAAAAACTACTCGAATTACGCCAACAAAAGGCAACTCTCACCGAGCAAATGCGCTCACTGCTCACTAAAGCAGAAACAGAAAAACGCTCACTCACCGAAGATGAAGCAAAAAACTTTGATGAATTGCGTAGTCAGTCGGAGTCTCTGAATACTGAAATTGCCCGTTATGAAGCGATTGCAGAGGAAGAACGCAGTCAAACAGGTAAGCTCGTATTAGGTGATAAAGCCGTCAGTAATGATGAATTACGTCATTATATCCTGACAGGGGAAACCCGCACTTTATCGACAGGGGTTCCGGCTGATGGTGGCTATACTGTTATTCCTGAACTGAATAAGCAGATTATGCAGCAATTAACCGATGATTCGGTGATGCGTAAAATCTGTACTGTCAAAACCACGCACAGCAACGAATATAAACAACTGGTTTCTGTGGGTGGGGCAAAGGTCAATCATGGTGAAGAAGGTCAAGCCCGCACCGAAACAGGTACACCAAAGTTAGAAGAAGTCAGTATCAAATTATTCCCTATCTACGCCTACCCCAAAACCACGCAAGAAATTATTGATTTTAGTGATGTGGATATTCTTAGCTGGTTAACCACTGAAATTGGCGACACGTTTGTTGATACCGAAGAAACCGATCTTGTCACGGGTGATGGTACGAAAAAAGCAAAAGGATTCTTAGCTTATCCTCGTGAAGCTAAAACCGATAAAGTGCGCGCGTTTGGTACATTAGAAAAACTGGAAGTTGCCAGCATTGAAGCCGATAGCCTGATTGACCTGAAATTCAAATTACGTGCGAAATACCGCAAAAATGCCGTTTGGGTGATGAATTCCAATACTGCCGCTAAAGTGCAGAAACTGAAAAATGGCAATGGTGATTATATCTGGCGTGACCGTTTACAGTCTGGCGATCCTGATACCTTATTAGGCTTACCGGTTCATTACCTCGAAAACATGGCTGATGATGTGATTGCATTAGGTGACTTTAAACGCGGTTACTTCATTGTGGATCATGAAACGGGTACACGTACTCGCCCTGACAATATTACTGAACCTGGCTTTATCAAAGTTCACACCGATAAATATTTAGGCGGTGGGCTGGTGGATTCTAACGCCATTAAAGTGTTGGAAGTTAAAGTCGCGGGTAAATAACTCAAGGGGCGTTCCTGTGATCTCAGGAGCGCTCTTTTTTGTCAGGAATAGGCTATGAAAAATACCGAGTTAGAAATCCGTACTGCAACACTTTCTGCCAGTGATAAAAAACTTATCGGTTATGTGATTAAGTGGGGCTTACGCTCTCATGTGCTTTGGGATGAGTTTGTCGAGCAATTTGCCCAAAATGCGTTTAGTAACAGCTTATCAAAAGGGAGTGATGTCAGGGCGTTATACGAACATGATTACACAAACCTATTGGGGCGCACGACTTCTGGCACATTACAACTCACCGAAGATGAAACAGGGTTACGTTTTGAACTCACTCCGCCTGATACGCAACTAGGGCGTGATGTTCTCACCTTGGTTGAACGAGGTGATATTGACGGTATGAGTTTTGGTTTCCGAGCGATTAAAGATCAGTGGGATATTGGTCAAGAGCCGTATGTCAGAACTGTATTAGAAGCCGAACTCCATGAAATCACCATCACCAGTTTACCCGCTTATCCTGATAGTGGCGTAGAAATTGCCAAACGCTCCTTAACACTCAGTAAACCGCAAGCGGTAAAAGATTTTGACCGCTGGTTACAATTGGTTGAGGTGGAATAATGTGGCCATTCAAACGTAAAGCCTCCGAATCCCGCAGTTTAAGTATTGATGAGTTTCTTTCTCTGGCAGGGGTATCTAACACAAACTCAGGGGAACACGTTAGCTCGTCGACAGCGGAGGGCTTACCTGCCGTGATGAATGCGGTGACGGTCATTAGTGAAGCCATTGCCTCCATGCCGTGTTTTCTGTATCGGGTACACAATGATAAAGGGCGTGAATCACGAGAGTGGTTAAGTGATCATCCTGTTGATTATCTTCTCAATGAAAACCCGAATGACTGTCAGACCGCTTTTCAATTTAAGCGCACGTTAATGCGTCATTGTTTGCTCAATGGTAACGCCTATGCGGTGATTGCGTGGGGCAAAGATGGACAGCCTAAATCAATACATCCTTATCCTCCTAGTGCGGTGGTGATTAATCGACTTGGGGATCACCGATACAGTTATACCGTGACTGAACCGTATAGCGGTAAGGTGAAAACCTATCTACAAGAAGAAATCTTGCATTTACGTTATGCGACTGATGACGGTTTTTTAGGACGCTCACCCGTCACGATTTGCCGTGAAACATTGGGCCTAGGATTAGCTCAACAACGACACGGCGCGAGTATCATGAAAGACGGCATGATGGCATCTGGCATTATTAAATCGGGTGAATGGCTCGATAGCCTCAAAGGAACTAAGGCATTAGAAGCCCTAGAACGCTACAAAGGGGCACGTAATGCAGGGAAAACCCCCATTCTTGAGGGGGGCATGGAATATGAACAATTAGGCATGAGTAACCAAGATGCGGAGTGGTTAGCCTCAAGGCGTTTTACCATTGAAGATATTGCCCGTATGTTCAACATTAGCCCCATCTTTTTACAAGAGTATTCCAACAGTACCTACAGTAACTTTAGTGAGGCAAGTCGTGCCTTACTGACCATCACTATGCGCCCATGGTTAGCCAACTTTGAGCAACAAATTAAATCAGCGCTATTACTGACTTCGCCCACACCGAATATTCGTTATCAAGTGGAATTTGATACGGCAGATTTACTCCGCGCTAATCCCACCGAACGTTTTCGCAGTTATGAAACCGCGATTAAGTCGGGGGTCATGTGTCCGAATGAAGCCCGTGAGCGTGAGGGATTGCCTCCTCGTGAAGGCGGTGATGAATTTAGTCAGGCATGGAAACAGACCGTTGAAGTTAAAAAAGAACCTGATGGGGTGAACGATGACTAAACCCGAAATCACCTTAGAGGAAGTGAAATTGCATTGTCGTATAGATAATGATTATGACGATGAAATATTAATCGTGTATGCCGAAGCCGCATTAGAAGTTTGCCAACAACATATCGGTAAACGATTTGAAGATGGATTGTCGTTCACTCCTGCGATCAAGGTGGGCTGTTTAATGTATATCAGTTTGCTTTATGAGAACCGAGAGATGATAGGCAGTGATGGATTAAAAGAAGTTCCGCTTACTATTCATTCTCTGTGGTCAACCTATCGAGATGTGGGAGTGTACTAGATGCCATGGCAACCCCTAAAGCGTTGTAGTTATCAAGGCTGTAATAAACGTGTGAAGTCTGGACGGTGTGATGAACATAAACGAGAAGCCAGACGACAACAGGATAGTAAGCGAGGCTCAAGGCGTGAGCGAGGTTATACGCCTACATGGGATAAGTACCGTTTGCACTATCTCAAGTTAAACCCGTTGTGTGTGCATTGTCTTAAGAATGGCGTGTATACCCCTGCAACTATCGTTGACCACATTATCCCGATTGATGGCGGTAATGATGTGTTGTTCTGGCCTGATTGGAATCACCAGTCACTATGTCATGGCTGTCACAACACCAAAACCTTTAAGCATGACCCTCTTACTAAACAGAAGCGTAAGAACGGAGACTACCGTGAGCAGGAAGATCAGGCCACACACCGCAATGACTGGATATATGAGCACAACCGCAATGAGTGATGATGAAGTAAATCAGATAGTTAAAGGACTCTTAAAGCACAGTGAACCATACCGTCAATCGAAACTAAAACAGTCTGTGAAGCCCATAGCAAGGCGCAAGAGTGAACGCGATAAGGCGCTAATGGAATGTTTCAGGAATCGGTAGGAAAACGTATATAGGGGGTAGGGGAGTTAAAAATGACAAATGCTTCATCCCGTGGCACCGAACGCCTCCTCGAATTTTTACGCACGGTAATTTTTTTGAAAATAATTTACTAGGAAATAGAAATACTTATGGCAAGAGCACCTAAACCCCCCGTTTATCTTAATGAGATAGCGACGAAAGAGTGGAAAACAAAAGCCAAAATATTGGCAGAACGTGACGATCTGACGTTAGCTGATTGGAACAATTTAGAATTGTATTGCGTCAATTACGCGATGTACCGTAAAGCGGTTGAAGACTTAGATACTCGAGGGTTTAGCATTATCAATAGTCAAGGCAGTGAGAGCCGTAATCCCTCATTGAGTGCCAAGGCTGATGCTGAAAAAATCATGATTAAAATGTCTTCCTTACTGGGGTTCGATCCCGTTTCTCGTCGTAAAAATCCAATTGAAACCGAGGAAGAGGACGAATTAGATCGCCTATGAACGCATGGGAGCAGTACGCAAGTGACATCAAAACAGGCAAAATCCCCGCCTGTCAGCGGTTAAAACAAGCTGTTGAACGTTACTATAATGACTTAAATAATCCGCTTTATACCTTTGATAATGAGGTCGTAGAGCGTTTTATCGGGTTCTCCCGTGTTTGCCCGCATGTTAAAGGGCACTTGCGAGGTAAGCCGATAGAGCTTGAACCGTGGCAACAATTTGCCTTTGCGAATCTCCTTGGTTTCAAGGTGATCTCAACGGGGCGAAGAAAATACCGCAGTGCTTATATTCAGGTTCCCCGCAAAAATGCAAAATCTACCGTTGCGGCAATACTGGCTAATTGGTTCTTGGTGATGGAAAACGGGCAGCAAGATATTTATACCGCTGCAGTGAGCCGAGATCAGGCGCGTATTGTTTTTGATGATGCCCGTCAAATGTGTGTGCTGTCTAAACCGCTTAAAAAACGGGTGGCCATACAGCAACATAAAGTCATTAATCCGAAACGTAATAGCTTATTGAAACCTCTTGCCGCTAAAGCCGCCACGATTGAGGGAACTAATCCCAGTTTAGCCATTGTTGATGAATATCACTTACACCCTGATAATGCGGTTTATTCTGCTCTTGAGTTAGGGATGGGTGCGCGTCCTGAGGGTATTTTATTTGCGATCACAACGTCAGGAAGCAATGTCATTTCAGCCTGTAAACAACATTATGATTATTGTTGTCAAATCCTCGCTGGTGAAGAACAAAATGAATCGTTATTTGCTTTGATTTATGAACTTGATGACGAAAAAGAAATTGACGATGAACGCTTGTGGATAAAGGCAAACCCCAATCTTAATGTGTCGGTTGATGGTGATGCTTTGTATGACACGATACAAAAGGCGCGAGGCATTCCCTCACAATGGACGGAAATGTTAACTAAACGCTTTAATATCTGGTGTCAGGGTGAAACGCCTTGGATGGGCGAGGGCGCATGGTTAGCGTGTAAAATGGACTATACCGAAATAGACCTTAAAGGCTTGGCGTGTTATGCGGGAATGGACTTATCTTCTACGGGTGATATTACCAGTGTCTGCTATACCTTTCCTGTTGATAATGAATTGTTATTATTGACTCGTCACTATATCCCCGAAGCGCAGTTACAGAACCCCGCCAATAAGAACAGGGCGATTTACCGTCAATGGGTTAAATCAGGTTGGCTTCGTACCACTCCTGGTGATTGTATTGATTATGATCGCATTCGTGATGATGTGCTTAGAGACAGCCAACAATTTAATATCAAATTGACAGGATTTGATACATGGAACGCTACCCATTTAAGGACACAGCTACAAGGTGCGGGGTTAGATGTTGAGCCATTCCCTCAAACTTACATGAAGTTTAGCCCTGTGGCGAAATCAGCCGAGGTATTCGTTAATCGTAAAATCATTCGTCACAATGGTGATCCCGTGCTTGCGTGGGCGATGGCTAATGTTGTCATGGAAACCGACGCAAACGCGAATATCAAGCCCAATAAAAAGAAGTCAGCCAACAAAATAGACCCGGCCATTGCGTTTCTGATGAGTTTCGGGACGTGGCAGATTGAACATGAGGACTTTGCTTTCAGCCTGACCAGTGAACAGCAGCAGCGCCTTGATACATTTAACGGTATTTAACGGGGGAACTATGACAACTGCAATTGATAACGATCCGCAGGTGACAATCCGCCTGGGCGGTATCCTGGGAAAAATAAAGGAGTTATGCTGTTAACGTAACTCCTTGATAAATTTGGTGGCCCCTACTGGACTTGAACCAGTGATCAAGCGATTATGAGCCCCAAGTTAAACTCATATAAAACAATAAATTACTATTTTTCAATGTGTTGCACCGTCGAATAGTGGAGGATTTTAAAGTATCATGACTAGATGTTCTGCCATTTTGCTGCCACTTCTTGATAACCCTCAATCAAGCAACTTAAAGAGCTGTTTTTTGTACAATTTTTTGAACTCAAAGTTGTTGTCCTCATCAAATAAGACATGACAATCATGAGTAGACTTCAATGGAAATAAGTCTTCAGGTATTTCTTTTAAATTGAATGGTGCAAGGTATCTGCGGTGAAAATCAGAGTAAGAATAGTATCTTTTGAAGGTAAGTTGTTCTGCTGACGGTCCCTGAGCTATGTTTGCGGAGCCGCTAATGGACTCGACATAATCTTCCGATACCCCACAGTATATCTTCGCGTGCGAATTTGTGTTTTTGATAGCCGAAGTTATAGCTTTTGGAGTAAAGTCAAACCTTTCAAGGATTTTATAATCCAAATATTCAGTTGTAACTGCTTTTTTAAAGCTGTTTAAGGTTTGTGTCTTGGTTACAATACTTAATTTTGGTGAGTGGCTTTGTGATAGTATTTCCTTCCACAATTTCAATGTTTTATCAGCAGGGGATTTATAATAACCAACATAGGGGAATATTAAATAAGTTCTATCAAAGACAAGTTCCCATCTGACTATTATTTTCTTTAAAATTTCTAGTGAGTCACTTTTTGTTAGAGTACCATCAATCTTGTCATTTAGATCTTGGGTATTAGTTATGTTTGCGAGTAAGAAATCGTCTGATGCGAAGCCACAGTGATTGTAGTCTTTATAAAATAACGCTTTATGTTCTGTTCCGCAAGAGCACTTAAAATTGATTGCTACGAGTATTTTTTCAGGTAGGAATCCGTAACCTTTGATATCAATTATTGTATAATTATTTATAGCACTAGCAAATTCATTGAATTTTTTATCAATTTCTTGATGAGCTATTAACTCTAAATTGTCATCACAAGTTTCACAACTATACAATGATATTGTATTGGAATTATAACTCGGTGCGTTTTTAAATATATCTCCGTTATATTCAAACATTGCATCTATTTCTGTAAGATAAGATGGAGCCTCGTAACTGTAATCTATAACGTAATCTTTGTTAGCACCACTTATAATATGTGACTCTTCTGGGTTGAGGCACGGAATACTTATTTCTTCACCGCAAGCACCGCATGTACAGACCATTTCTCCGTCATCATTTTCAACAGGAAAAATTATTACGTGATACTCTATCACCACCTCACAATGAGGACAGCTGCCTTTGTATTTTCTTTTGTCAAAATACACTTTTATTTTCCTTTTATGCTCAATTATCATTAATTATTGCTAATGGATTAAGGCATATAGCTTCAGATAAGTGGTCCGGCGTATAGTTACCTTAATATCCGTGTGCCCAAGAATACACTGTAGTACCAAAATGTTACCCCGCGCATCATAAAGCAACTTGCAAATGTATGTTGTAATACATGTGACAACTGTCCGTCAGGTAGTTCTGTAAGTATGATCTCTTTTTTCAGGAGAAGAAAGGCAGGAAACTCTACTTTATACTGGTACTGAAGAAAGGGAAGAGATCAATATACCTAGTGTTACCGTTCGCTGGTATCCTATAGGTATCCTAGAAAAAACAAAGGAGTCATGCTATTAACATAACTCCTTGATAAATGTGGTGGCCCCTACTGGACTTGAACCAGTGACCAAGCGATTATGAGTCGCCTGCTCTAACCAACTGAGCTAAGGGGCCTTAATGGAGTGTGATTATACGTGCCATTTGGCACGAGGTCTAGCCTTTGAATGACTGTATGCGCAAATTCTGTTCAATCTAAACAATAAAAAAATAAAACAGAGAATAACTGTGATATCAATAACATAGAGTAACGATTTATGGATAAGCTTACGCACAGGTACAATAATATAAATAATAAGGCTATTTTTTATAAATATATGTAGGTGAAATCTATCGTAGATTAGATAGATTGTAGATACCGTATCGAAATTCCATAAAAAAACGCCTGTGATATCACAGGCGTTTGTTATAACTTTTATTGAAAAGTAAGTCGATTACTCATCAAGGAAGCTGCGTAACACTTCAGAACGGCTTGGGTGGCGTAATTTACGCAGTGCCTTCGCTTCAATCTGACGAATACGTTCACGGGTAACATCAAACTGTTTACCCACTTCTTCCAAGGTATGGTCGGTATTCATATCGATACCAAAACGCATACGCAGGACTTTCGCTTCACGCAATGTTAAGCCTGCTAACACTTCGTGAGTTGCTGAACGTAAGCTTTCTGATGTTGCAGAATCCAGTGGTAATTCGAGAGTAGTATCCTCGATAAAATCACCTAAATGTGAATCTTCATCGTCACCGATTGGGGTTTCCATGGAGATTGGTTCTTTAGCGATTTTCAGTACCTTACGGATCTTGTCTTCAGGCATCAGCATGCGTTCTGCAAGTTCTTCTGGTGAAGGCTCACGCCCCATCTCTTGCAACATTTGACGAGAGATACGGTTCAGTTTATTAATCGTTTCGATCATGTGAACAGGGATACGGATTGTACGCGCCTGATCAGCGATTGAACGAGTAATTGCCTGACGGATCCACCATGTTGCATAAGTTGAGAACTTATAACCACGACGGTATTCAAATTTATCAACCGCTTTCATCAGACCAATATTCCCTTCCTGAATCAGGTCAAGGAACTGTAAGCCACGGTTGGTATATTTTTTCGCGATAGAGATAACGAGACGTAAGTTCGCTTCGACCATCTCTTTTTTCGC
This sequence comes from Proteus columbae, assembly GCF_009914335.1. Classification (NCBI taxonomy): domain Bacteria; kingdom Pseudomonadati; phylum Pseudomonadota; class Gammaproteobacteria; order Enterobacterales; family Morganellaceae; genus Proteus; species Proteus columbae. The sequence goes on along the minus strand of NZ_CP043925.1, from coordinate 3,260,049 downwards.
ACGACGTGCTTTTGCTTCACCGATAGACATACGACGGTTAATATCTTTAACCTGTTCGATTGTCAGTCCAGTTTCAACTTCAATTTGTTGCAGTTTTTGTAAGCTGCGTTGTACTTCTTCTTCAATACCTGCCAGTTTTTCAGACCAAGGCTTATTCATTGCACGAGCAGCAGTGAACCATGTGTCATTGGTTTCGTTACCTGTAAACAGCGTAATGAAGTTTTTCTTTGGCATCTTAACTTGATCAACACAAAGACGCATGATGTGACGTTCTTGTGCACGAACTCTGTCCATCATGTCACGCATATTGTTAACCAAATAATCAAACTGTTTCGGTACTAAACGGAACTGTTTGAAAATTTCAGATAATAATAAGATTTCAAGCTCTGTATCTTTGTGGTTGCGACCTTTCGCCTTGATAGTTTGGCGAGTTTTTTCATATTGCTCACGAAGCTCAGTAAACTTCTGACGCGCTAATTCAGGATCGATGCTGTTATCATCATCGCTATCGCTGTCATTATCGCCATCTTCATCTTCGTCTTCATCTTCGTCTTCAGCGCTGTTGTCAACTTCATCATCATCTTTGCCTAAGTTGACATCTTCACTTTCTGCCATTTCTTCGGCATTAGGGTCAATAAACGCAGTAATTAAATCTGAAAGACGTGCTTCGCCAGCTTCAACGCGATCATACTGTTCAAGAAGATAAGTAATTGCTTCAGGATATTCTGCAACGGAACATTGAACTTGGTTAATACCATCTTCAATGCGTTTTGCGATATCAATTTCACCTTCCCGGGTGAGCAGTTCAACGGTACCCATTTCGCGCATATACATACGCACAGGGTCGGTTGTACGGCCAATCTCAGATTCTACACTAGAAAGTACCTGAGCTGCGGCTTCTGCAGCATCATCATCAGTATCATTTGAATTTTCTGCCAGCATCAGATCATCGGCGTCAGGTGCTTCTTCCATAACCTGAATGCCCATGTCGTTAATCATCTGGATGATGTCTTCGATTTGATCTGAATCGACGATATCTTCCGGCAGATGGTCATTGACCTCAGCATAGGTCAGGTAGCCTTGCTCCTTACCTTTAGTAACAAGTAGCTTCAGCTGTGACTGCGGGTTTTGCTCCATAAGACGGTATCCACACTTCAAAGTAATTTGGGTTGGTGTCGGTCGGCGATAACTGTTCAGCCAACAATAACTACGGAGGGGCATTTTCATTGTCGATTGCTACGGTCCCCTCAGCGTAGCAAATGTAGGTTTTTAGTACCTACCGATAGCGGCAATTAAGCCGTGTTTTTAATCTTAATTCTGTATTTACTTTTTAACGCGTGCCTGTATTATCAATTGGACTTCTTCGCGTTCATCTTGCGTTAGGCCTTCTGTTCTCTCTTTCGCAATAAGCGTGTTTAAACGTTCATCCATTGCGGTTAAAAAAAGATGATCTAACGTGTCTGTAAAGGTTTTTTCTGCAATCTCATCTATATCTATATCGTTCCACATTGCCAATTTTTCAAGCTGTTTACCGAATTTATTCTCTCTATAGAGTTCGATAATCTGTCCCGTATTTAGGCCAGGTTGTGCTTGGCAAACAGAAACTAATTCAATAAAAAGTGATAGACCTGCAATTTTTTCTGTACTTAATCCCTCGAGAGGGGGCACTAATTTAGAGAATTCTGGGTTTTGTATCAATAGGGCAATCAATATACGCATCGGTGTTGTGCGTAATTTTGTCGGTTGATACGATAACTCGTGATTAACCGGCGTTCTACCAAATAAACGATCCATCTGCTCAATATCGGGATTTCCCGTTAAGCTTCCAAGCTCTCTTAATAAATATAGACGTAAAGTTTCACTTGGGATCTTATCTATTAATGGTCTGGCTAAACTATATAGCTTACCATTGCCTTCTTGAGTACTCAGATCCACTTGAGGAACGAGTGAATCAAATAAAAATTCTGATAATGAATGTGCTTGTTCCATACGTTTTTCAAAAGCTTCTTTACCTTCACGACGAACCAATGAATCGGGATCATCACCTTCGGGTAAAAACATAAAACGTAAAGAGCGACCGTCATTTAAAAAAGGAAGGGCGGTTTCTAATGCTCGCCATGCAGCATCACGTCCAGCTCTATCTCCATCATAGCAGCAAATAATGTTATCCGTTGTCCGAAAGAGCAACTGGATATGTTCTGCTGTGGTGGAGGTTCCTAATGAGGCAACGGCATAATCAATACCAAACTGCGCTAATGCCACAACATCCATATAACCTTCAACAACTAATAGCTTTGTGACGTTATTATTAGATTGTTGCGCTTCATAAAGTCCGTAAAGTTGACGTCCTTTATGGAATATCTCTGTTTCTGGTGAGTTTAAGTATTTAGGTAAATCATCACCTAAAACACGCCCACCAAAGGCAATAACACGACCACGTCTATCTCGGATAGGAAACATGACTCGTTGGCGAAAACGATCATAAGTGCGACCATTATCGTTAGTTATTACCATACCCGCTTCAAGAAGTAAGGCTTTATTATCGGCACTTTGACCAAAACGTTTTAGGACGTTATCCCAACCTGTTGGTACAAATCCAATAGAAAAACGGGTAATAATATCTTCACTAAGCCCACGATGCGCAAGGTAGTTTCTTGCTTCCTGTGCATCAGGTTTATTGAGAGCGCTACTATAATACTGATTCAATTTCTCCATCACTTGATAGAGATTTTGTCTTATATGTCGTTCAATAGGGCTACTGCTTGTTCCTGATTCATAAGGAACTTCTAACCCATGCATTGCTGCTAACTCTTCAATGGTTTCGACAAAATCGAGTCTGTCGTAATTCATCAAAAAATCAATAGCATTGCCATGCGCGCCGCAACCAAAACAGTGGTAAAACTGTTTGTCGCTATTTACTGTGAAAGAGGGCGTTTTTTCATTATGAAACGGACAACACGCTGAATGATTTTTGCCTTGTTTTTTTAACGGCACACGAGCGTCGATAAGATCGATGATATCGGTTCGAGCTAGCAAATCATTGATAAATGAACGTGGAATTCGTCCAGCCATAAGCCCTTTTACGCCTGTTGTTGAACGAGAATAAGCCGCGCTCTCAGAAGAAAGCACGGCCTTTAACTGCGACTACAGTGTCTGCATACGTTGCGGTATAAGCCGCAAAATATTAGTACAGACGAGTACGACGTGCGTTTTCGCGAGCTAATTTTTTAGCGTGACGTTTTACTGCTGATGCTTTAGCGCGTTTACGTTCAGTCGTTGGTTTTTCATAAAACTCACGACGACGAACTTCTGCTAATACGCCTGCTTTTTCACAAGAGCGTTTGAAACGACGAAGAGCAACGTCAAATGGCTCGTTTTCACGTACTTTGATTACCGGCATGTGCCTCTCACCTCAATAGAAATCGGTTTGCGCTGGCATTATTTAAGCCAGCCGACATTTAAAATGGTGCGGAATTTTACTTCAAAGCAGGGCACTTTGTAAAGAGATGCACAAAATTGAAACGCAAACTCTCACTTTTGTGTCTTTTTAATAAGTACACAAAAAGCGACAGTCGCTAACCACACATTTAAATCACTTAAAATAGGTGAATAATTATAGACCAGAAAAAGGAATTTGTCACATGCTGGTATGTAAAAGATGTTGCGAAGGCGTATAAAATCACCGAAATAATGATACAATCGATTCATTACGCGAGTTAGCGAAGAAGAATTTGGAAGCGTCATGCGAGTTTTAGGTATTGAAACATCTTGCGATGAAACCGGTATCGCAATCTATGATGATAAAGCCGGCCTATTAGCGAATCAACTTTATAGCCAGATTAAACTGCACGCTGATTATGGTGGGGTAGTTCCTGAGCTTGCTTCACGGGATCATATCCGTAAAACAGTACCTCTTATTCAAGCGGCACTGAAAGAAGCAAATCTTACGGCGCAAGATATTGATGCGGTTGCTTATACTGCTGGCCCCGGTCTTGTTGGCGCGTTGCTTGTAGGGGCAACTATTGGACGCTCATTAGCTTTTGCGTGGGATGTCCCAGCTATTCCTGTTCATCATATGGAAGGCCACTTATTGGCTCCAATGCTTGAAGAGAAAACACCAGAGTTTCCATTTGTGGCACTTTTGGTTTCTGGTGGCCATACACAGTTAATTAGTGTGACGGGAATTGGCGAATACACCTTATTAGGTGAATCTATTGATGATGCTGCTGGCGAAGCTTTTGATAAAACGGCAAAACTACTGGGATTAGATTATCCTGGTGGTCCAGTATTATCGAAAATGGCGCAACAAGGCACAGAAGGTCGCTTTGTCTTTCCTCGACCAATGACAGATAGACCTGGACTTGATTTTAGTTTCTCGGGTTTAAAAACCTTTGCCGCTAATACTATTCGTCAAAATGATGATTCAGACCAAACTCGCGCTGATATTGCACGGGCATTTGAAGATGCGGTTGTTGATACGCTTGCGATAAAATGTCGTAGAGCGTTAGAACAAACAGGCTTTAAACGTTTGGTGATGGCGGGTGGTGTAAGTGCTAATCGTACATTACGTGCAAAAATGGAAACCGTAATGAAGCAATTAGGTGGCGAAGTTTTTTATGCGCGTCCTGAATTGTGTACTGATAATGGTGCAATGATTGCACTAGCAGGAATGATCCGCTTTAAAGGCGGTACAGAAGGTCCATTAAGCGTAACAGTAAGACCGCGTTGGCCTTTAGCTGAGTTGCCAGCACTTGAAAATAAGTAGCGCGTCAGTACGTCAGTAGTAAAAGAAAAGCCACTGAAAAGTGGCTTTTTTATCCATCCTATCTTTACGATTTGGTGAGGTTAATCTTCTTTTTCTTGCTCTTTAGCTTCTTGAATGATCTCTTTTTCTGTTTTTTCAGTCTTTTTCTTTAATTTATGCCAGATACGGCTCTCTTGACCACGCCATAAACGTTGAATATTGTCGTGATGACGGTAAAGTACCAGACATGATAATAAAGCAACGGGATAAGTGAATTCTGGTTTAAACCACCAAACATAAAAAGGGGCAAGCAGTGCGCTGATAATCGCACCAAGCGATGAATAGCCACTCAGTAAGACAGTGAGTAACCACGTTCCTGCGATAAGCCCACTTAAATCCCAACCAATGGCAGCGATAGCACCAAATGCAGTGGCTACACCTTTTCCGCCTTTAAAGTGGAAAAAAACAGGATAAATATGACCTAGACAAGCTGCTATTGCGACAATACCGAGGTAAAAAGGAGGCACATTTAAGTAATAGGCGAGCCAAACAGGGATCATCCCTTTTAGGACGTCACAGATAAGAACGGCTGCTGCAGCTGCCTTTCCTCCAATACGTAGGACGTTGGTTGCTCCGGGATTGCCAGAGCCAAATTTTCTTGGATCAGGTAGTCTTGCCAGTCGGCAAATCAATATCGCGCTGGAGATTGAGCCGCACAAGTAGGCGAAGATGATCATTCCAAGTGCGTTAGCACTCATTTGTATTCTCCAATGTTTATGTAAGTTCGTTAGGCATGTATGGATAATACGCATATTTCATCGGAAGTGGTATCCGATGAGCAGAAAAAATAAGAGATGACGTGATGGATATCGTATTTATTGAGCAATTATCAGTAATAACCACAATCGGTGTTTATGATTGGGAAAAAACCATAAAACAAAAATTAGTGTTCGATATCGAAATGGAATGGGATAACAAACGCGCATCCCAAACCGATGATGTGGTTCATTGTTTAGATTATGCCAGTGTGAGCAATGCAATTATTGACTATGTTGAGACTCGACGTTTTGAATTAGTTGAACGTGTTGCTGAAGAAGTGGCACAGCTATTGATAACGCACTTTGCTGTACCAAGAGTAAAAATTAAATTAGCGAAACCAGGAGCTGTTGCACAAGCCACAAATGTAGGTGTGATTATTGAGCGTAAAGCTTAATTAGCGCTGTTCCTGATTAAGTCGCGATTTCCATTTTATAATCGCGGCTTCTCGTTGCTTGGTTAGCGCATCTCGTATTGCACTGCCTTTTAATCTACTTTCAATGATTGGCTTAATATCCACATTATTTGCAACAAGGAAAGCTTGGCAAAGAAACGCACGTTGTGGATAAGCAATATTTTCTAAGCCCTTACGTCCTCTCGCATCGGCTTCACTCACCATTGCAAGTTGTTCAACACGTTCTGGTTTTCGCCATGCATCAATAGCATCAAATAAGCGGATTATTTTAGAAGGGCGCATTCTATCAATACGATGGATATGATCATGAAATCTTGCCGTTAAACGCGCGAGATCACGGATATGATTAGGAATACGATAACGTTGACACAAGGCTTCAACTAAAGGCACACCCGCAGGGCCATGACCGTGATGATGAGGCCAATTTTCAGGAGGTGTTAATCCTTTTCCCAAATCATGGCATAAGGCACTAAAGCGTACCGCAATATCGTCTGTTAATTGACTGGCGATATTAAGTACCATCATGGCATGAATGCCTGTATCGATTTCTGGGTGCCATTTTTCAGGAGCAGGTATACCAAACAAAGCATTAATTTCAGGAAAAAGAACGCTTAAAGCACCACATTGACGTAAAACTTCAAAATAGACTTGAGGCGCGGGGCTCTCAAGAGCTTTTTCAGTCTCTTTCCAAACACGTTCAGCAGTCAGTGCATTTAACTCACCACTTTGTGCCATCGTCTTCATTAATTGCAGTGTTTCAGGTGCAATATTAAATCCTAAAGGCGCAAACCGTGCCGCAAAACGTGCAACTCGCAAAACTCTTAACGGATCTTCTGAAAATGCCTCAGAAACATGGCGAAGTTGTCTCGCATTGATGTCATCTATGCCGTGGTAAGGATCGACATATCCGCCATCAACGGAATAAGCGATAGCGTTAATAGTGAGATCACGACGCGCAAGATCGTCTTCTAATGTGACATCGGGTGCTGCATAGCAAGTGAATCCCGTGTAACCTGAGCCTGATTTTCGTTCTGTGCGCGCAAGGGCATATTCTTCATGAGTATCTGGATGAAGAAAAACAGGAAAATCTTTGCCTACTTGTTGATAGCCTTGTTGTAATAGCATTTGAGGTGTTGCACCAACAACAACCCAATCTCTGTCTTTTACTGGCATCTGTAACAGTTGGTCGCGTACAGCGCCACCAACAAGATATATATTCACGGGATCACTGTTCCTTTGGTTGGATATTAGTTCATCCAACGATCATTACGTTTACGACGACGCGGAATAATATGTGGAAGGATCAGACCAAAGACAAGACCTGCACCAGCAACACCACCACCATACATAAACCACTGTAAGATGATATCGCGTTGTCTGTCATCTAATTGTTGATTAGCAAAATCGAGTTTTTTCTCTGCGACAGCGAGCTTAGTTCTCATTTGTTCATTTTCTTTTTTCAAGCCATTGATGATGTCATCACTGTTTGAAACTTTATTTTGCATATCTATTGTACGTTGATTCCAACTTTGGTCGATATTCGCCAGTTTGTCGCGCAGTGTTTGGATCTCTTTTTCCATTGCAGGAATGCGAGTACGCATGCTTGGCTGAGCACTCAGTTGGCTTTCAGGTATCCAAACAGTACGATCTTTATCGTCTTTAATTTGTACGTAGCCCGTTGCTGCATTACGAGAAAGTACAGTGACTGTTGAGCCAGAATTTAAAGAGCCAACAATTCGATACTGATTTCCTGGTCCACTATGCACATAAGTGGATAATTCATCGGAAACATAACGAGTTTCTGCGTGTGAGCTCAGAGAAAAGCCTAAGCCAAGTAAGGAAAGAAAAAGTAAGGGTAATTTTCGCATTATGTTTTCAACTTTTTTATCTATACAAGAGAATATTTTTACTGATACTAAAGAGTAAAGTTTGCGTAAGCAAATAGTAAACCAGAATGAGAACAGTCTTAACTGGTAGAATATAGGGATAATCTGCCTTTTATTCATTATTGTTATTAGGCTATCACTTGCAAAATGAAAATGCGTCAAATATTTTACTAATCAATTGATTTACTTAAGGGAAATAGAATGAGCCAATTAGAAACTGAACTCAAAATGAGTGCCATACCTGCCGCTATTCCTCACATTATTCAGCGCATTCTGACTCTACCTCATCAGCATACTGCACCCAAAAAGCTGACTAATCTTTACTTTGAAACCGCAGATAATCAAATTCGTCGCTGGGATATGGGGCTGCGTATTCGTGGTGTTGATGAACGTTATGAAATGACAATTAAAACTGCCGGTAAAGTCGTTGCTGGTTTGCATCAACGTCCAGAATATAACGTGGAATTAGAACAACCTAAATTAGATCTAGCACGCTTCCCAGCAGAAATCTGGCCTGAAAATACCGACCTTACACAATTAGAGTCTCAACTTGATGTGCTGTTTAATACGAACTTTTACCGTGAAATTTGGCTGGTGGATTTTCAAGATAGCCAAATTGAAGTGGTGTTAGATAAAGGTGCTGTTCGCACTCATCAATATGAGTTGCCCATTGAAGAGTTCGAGTTAGAACTCAAAAAGGGCAATGTGTCGGATGTTATCGCATTAGCGACTTATTTAGGTGAAAAGGGCGGATTGCGTCTTGCTTCTCGCAGTAAGGCGGCTCGAGGCTACTATTTGGCGAAAGATAAACCTGCATTATCGTTGAGTGTGGTGAATCTTTCTCCTAGTGATACAACGGCTCAGCAATTGACTAAATGGTTAAGTGCGATACAGGCATTAGAAGAAGCGATTTTTGCCAATCCGACGCCACCAACAATTACCATGCCTGCCATGTTGGCATTATTTTCAGATTGGTGCAAAAAACAGTCTGATTTGCCTAGATCTATGGAACAATCACTCAATGCGATTTCGCCGTTAACATTTACAACAGCAACCGACTATTATCATGTTTTATGGTTGAATTTTAAGTTATCTTCTATGGCATGGTTACTGTCTATTGCTTAATTTCCTGACAACTTGAGAGTCTATTTATGTCTGTTATTGGTGTATTTCAACAATTGTGGAATAAAGCACAGTGTGGGTTCTCTTCTCAATTGAATGCGTTAGCGCCTTTTAGTGAACAAGAACAACAGTTTTTTGCTTTTACCCCCTTTGCAACAGAGCATTTGCGCGTTAATCCTCAATGGTTGACTGATATCAGGCAAAATCCGCCAACGAGTGTGGAATGGCAGAGTTATGAGCCTCAATTGACAGCAAAATTAGCCGATATTGATAATGAAGATGACGTTATGCGAGTTTTACGCCAATTTCGTCATCAACAATTAGTGCGCATTGCATGGCTACAATTTTTTCAATTAGCCGATATTCCTTGTGTGCTAAAACATTTGAGTGTATTAGCTGAAACATTAATTTGTGGCGCAAGAGATACGCTTTATCAGCAATGTTGCCAACAATGGGGAACGCCTTGTGATAATGAGGGAAAACCTCAGCCATTACTGATTTTAGGAATGGGAAAACTAGGTGGGTTTGAACTTAACTTTTCTTCTGATATCGACTTAATTTTTGCCTATCCTGAAAATGGGTTTACACAAGGTGGACGACGAGAATTAGATAATGCGCAGTTTTTTACGCGCTTAGGTCAAAAGCTGATTAAAGCGCTGGATCAGCATACTATTGATGGTTTTGTCTACCGCGTTGATATGCGGTTACGTCCTTTTGGCGAAAGTGGGCCTTTGGTAATGAGCTTTGCAGCACTGGAAGATTATTATCAAGAGCAAGGGCGCGATTGGGAACGTTACGCCATGATCAAAGCACGCGTTTTAGGGGCAGAAAAGAAAGAGTATTGCCAAGTATTGCGCCAAATGTTGCGTCCTTTTGTTTATCGTCGTTATATTGATTTTAGTGTTATTCAATCACTTAGAAATATGAAATCCATGATAAGTCGTGAAGTTCGTCGTCGTGGCATGATTGATAATATAAAATTAGGCTCTGGTGGTATTCGTGAAATCGAATTTATTACGCAAGTTTTTCAGCTAATTCGTGGTGGTAGAGAGCCTGAGCTTCAAAGCAATTCATTATTAACGGTGCTTAACGTTATTGCGAAACTTGAATTACTCACCGCAGAAGAAACGGCACAATTGGCTGAAAGCTACCTTTTTCTTCGCCGATTAGAAAATCTTTTACAGTCTATTGGTGATCAACAAACCCAAGCCTTACCTGAAAGTGAAGAAGATAAAGCCAGATTGACTTTGGCAATGGGATTTGATGATTGGAAAGCGCTTTATCAAGAAATTAATCACAAGATGCAGGCTGTTTCCGTAATTTTCACGCAATTAATTGGTGAAGAAGACGAAAACGATGATGAAGACGATATCTCTGAATTTAAGCGTCTTTGGTTACTTGGTCGCTTGCCTGAAACATCGTCATTATTTCATGAAACATTAACCAGTGAAGCGCTTGAGGCAATAAATCAGACGTTGCAGAATTTTCGCCAAGATATTGGCAAGCGAACCATTGGGCCGAGAGGACGCGATGTTCTTGATGCCTTAATGCCAAAACTATTGGCTAAAATTTGCCAGCAACCCCTTACTTTAGTGACACTACAACGTGTGACGCCTTTGCTATTAAGCATTGTGAGTCGTACAACGTATTTAGAGTTGATGCAAGAGTCGGATGAAGTTTTAACGCATGTTATACGACTCTGTGCGGCATCTCCGATGATTGCTGAACAATTAGCGCTTCATCCTTTACTATTAGATGAATTACTTGATCCTAATTCTCTCTATCAACCTTTACCTTTAGATGCGTATCGTGATGAATTACGTCAATATTTATTACGTGTACCAGAAGAAGATGAAGAGCAACGATTAGAAGCATTACGCCAGTTTAAGCAAGCCCAATTACTACGCATCGCCGCTGAAGATATTACAGGTGTATTGCCAGTAATGAAGGTTAGTGATCACTTAACATATTTAGCGGAAGCTATTATTCATGCTGTTGTTTATCAAGCTTGGTCATATATGGTGAAACGTTATGGTGAACCTGAACATTTAGCTCATCGTGATGGGCTGGGTTTTGCGGTGATTGGATACGGTAAATTGGGGGGATGGGAGTTAGGATATAGCTCTGATTTGGACTTGGTCTTTTTATTAGATTGTCCAATAAACACTGTGACAACAGGGGCAAAAAAGATTGATGCCCGCCAGTTTTATCTGCGTTTAGCACAGCGTATTATCCATTTGTTTAGTACCAGAACATCTTCTGGTGTGTTGTATGAAGTCGATGCGCGTTTACGTCCTTCGGGTGAATCAGGTATGTTGGTTAGTACTATTCAAGCTTTTGATGAATATCAGAAAAATGAAGCTTGGACTTGGGAGCATCAAGCTTTAATTCGCGCTAGAATGATTTATGGCGATGATAAATTACAACAGATGTTTTCACGTATTCGTCATGAAACGTTATGCCTTTCTCGTGATGCTGATGTGTTACAAAATGAAGTACGCGATATGCGTAAAAAAATGGTGCAACATCTTGCACCAACACAAGCCGATAAGTTTGATTTAAAAACCTCATCTGGCGGTATTACTGATATTGAATTTATCGCGCAATATTTAGTATTGCGTTTTTCTCACCAATACCCTGCTTTAACTCGTTGGTCTGATAATGTGCGTATTTTTGAGTTAATGGCAAAGCATCAAGTGATGGATGAAGATGAAGCTCTCGCTTTAACACATGCTTATGTCACATTGCGTAATGAATTACATCATCTGGCGTTACAAGCATTACCTGCCATTGTGGATAATCATTGTTTTATCGCAGAGCGAGAGTGTGTATTAAAAAGCAAATTGAAGTGGCTTGGTGAACAAGAGTAATGGTTTGTTGGCATGAAGTCTTATGTGTATCTCTTTTTGCCTAACAAGTTATGGTATTATTTCGGCTTATTTTGAAAATAAATGTGGAGTATGGGATGAAAGTAACGCTACCGGATTTTAATAAGGCCAATGTGTTGGTTGTCGGTGACGTCATGTTAGACCGCTATTGGTATGGCCCAACAAGTCGAATTTCACCAGAAGCCCCAGTGCCAGTGGTTAAAGTTGATACCACAGAAGAGCGACCAGGTGGTGCAGCAAACGTTGCGATGAATATTGCGTCTCTTGGTGCTAATTCGCGTTTAGTGGGTTTAACAGGTATTGATGAAGCCGCAAAAGCATTGAGCAATACATTAAATCAGGTCAATGTGCGTTGTGATTTTGTCTCTGTTGCGACACACCCAACGATCACAAAATTACGTGTACTTTCACGTAATCAGCAATTAATCCGTCTTGATTTTGAAGAAGGATTTAGCAATGTTGATCCTCAACCTATTTATGAACGTATTCAGCAAGCATTACCTTCTATTGGCGCATTGGTTTTATCTGACTATGCCAAAGGGGCACTTTCTCATGTTCAAGAGATGATCCAACTGGCAAAAAAAGCTGGTGTACCTGTATTAATCGATCCTAAGGGATCAGATTTTGAACGCTATCGCGGTGCGACGCTATTAACGCCAAATATGTCTGAATTTGAACAAGTGGTTGGTGTTTGTAAAACTGATGATGAGCTGGTGGAAAAAGGGACTCAATTAGTTCGAGATTTAGATCTTGAAGCGTTGCTGATCACTCGCTCAGAGCGAGGAATGAGCTTACTGCGTGCTAATGAAGCTCCATTGCATTTACCAACCCAAGCCCAAGAAGTTTATGATGTAACAGGTGCAGGTGATACAGTAATTGGCGTATTAGCAACCTCTTTAGCTGCTGGCAAACCTTTAGGTGAAGCCTGTTTCCTTGCTAACGCAGCGGCAGGCGTTGTTGTGGGTAAATTAGGGACATCAACGGTATCACCTATTGAGCTTGAAAATGCTATTCGTGGTCGAGCTGATAACGGGTTTGGCATGATGGAGGAAGAACAATTAAAACAAGCCGTCGAATTAGCGCGTCAGCGCGGTGAGCGTATTGTGATGACAAATGGTTGTTTTGATATTCTTCATGCAGGTCATGTTAGCTATTTAGCGAATGCACGTAAATTAGGAGATCGCCTTATTGTTGCGGTAAATAGTGATGCGTCTACTAAGCGCTTAAAAGGTGAAAGTCGTCCTGTTAACCCATTAGAACAGCGTATGACTGTGTTGGGCGCATTAGGTGCTGTCGATTGGGTTGTTGCGTTTGAAGAAGATACACCACAGCGCTTAATTGCCTCTGTATTACCGGATATCTTAGTTAAAGGTGGCGATTATAAGCCTGAAGACATCGCAGGTAGCAAAGAAGTTTGGGCAGCAGGCGGTGAAGTAAAAGTGCTGAATTTTGAAGACGGCATTTCTACAACAAATATTATTAATGCGATTAAAAAGAAATAATGGCATTTATAAAAATGAAAGGCACTCTTCGGAGTGCTTTTTTTTGCTCTCATAACAATAAATCTAATTATTAATACTAAAGCTTCAACATTATTTTATATTAATGATTATTGTTCTCGTTTTAAATGATATTCAACAATATAATCTTGGGTGTTTCTATACATTATTGAGTAATTAATATAATCACCATGAATACTGTATGATAATGTGCTGAGCCTTAATATGGGAATGTTATTCTCTATTTTTAATAATTGACAAATATTGTTATCTGGCATGATAGGGTGGAAAGTTTCGTAACTTCCCGCTATTTTTATTTGGCAAACATTTTCAATAAAATCAAATTTAGATCCTTCTAAGTGCGTTAATGTTAAATTACTAAAATATTTTACGGGCATATAACTATCTTCAACAATAAGCGGTTTGTTGTCTACAAAACGTATTCGTCTTGAATAAAATATACGTTCATTTGAATTAATACGTAATTTGCTAGAAATAGATAAAGGGCAGGGAATAACACTAAACTCTATCACTTCGCTTCTTACGTTGTGGCCTGTATTTGCCATTAATTCGACAAAGCCTTTTAGGCTAGCATTTTCATGATGAACGTCTTTTTCTTTAATATAAGTCCCTGAGCCATGTTTTCGTTCTAATAATCCTGCAATAACTAATAAATCTACTGCTTTACGTATTGTCATTCTCGATGCGTTGTATTGTTGCGCTAATGTTTTTTCTGCGGGTAGTGGGTCGCCAATTTGATATCCAGCAGAATTTATTTGAATTCTTAGGCTTTTTGCAATGTCTTTATAGATCATTTTTATACCTCTTTTTATTCTAAAAATTAGCTTATTCTATTTAATCTATATGAATCTAATCTTTTGATATATAGCATAATCATTTATACCTTTAAAATGTGAACGTTATCAAAAAATAAAAAATGATCTGTCTTTTAACTAAAAAGTAGATCACTTAGTGTGAAAGATTAGTATGAATCAGATCACGAATAGTTCATTTGAGATGAGAGAATAAAGAGAAAAGAATCTAATCTAATTTCACAGAATAAAAATAAATTAAAAAGCGTGTCATTTCAGTAGCAGTAAATAAGAGGATATTTTTATGCTCAGTCAAATACAAAGATTTGGTGGAGCCATGTTTACCCCTGTCCTGCTATTTCCTTTTGCAGGTATTGTTGTAGGCATTGCAATTCTATTACAGAATCCATTATTTATTAGTGAAGATTTATTAAGACCCGATAGTTTATTCGCTCAAATTGTTCATATTATTGAAGAAGGAGGGTGGACTGTTTTTCGTAATATGCCTCTTATTTTTGCAATTGGTTTACCAATAGGTTTAGCTAAAACTGCACAAGCAAGAGCTTGCCTTGCCGTTATGGTGAGTTTTCTCACTTGGAATTATTTTATTAACGCTATGGGAATTGTTTGGGGCAATTATTTTGGCGTGGATTTTACAAATGAAGTCGGTGGAAATAGTGGTCTTACAATGATTGCTGGTATTAAAACATTAGATACCAGTATTATTGGTGCAATTATTATCGCTGGTATTGTCACGAGTATACATAATCGTTATTTCGATAAACAACTTCCTGTATTTCTAGGTATATTTCAAGGAACATCTTATGTCGTATTAATTAGTTTTTTTATGATGTTACCGTTAGCGTGGATAACGTTATTTTTCTGGCCTAAAGTGCAAATTGGTATTCAATCTTTGCAAGTATTTATGGTTGAATCGGGCTCTTTGGGTGTTTGGATATATACCTTTCTTGAGCGTATTTTAATTCCTACTGGTTTACATCACTTTATTTACGGACCTTTTATTTTTGGCCCAGCGGTCACTGAACATGGTATTCAAGTTGATTGGGCTCAAAATATGCAATATTTCAGTCAAAGTACCCAATCTTTAAAAGAATTATTTCCTGAAGGTGGTTTTGCGCTACATGGTAATAGCAAAGTTTTTGGTTCTATTGGTATAGCGCTTGCTCTTTATTTTACTGCGGCACCTAAAAATAGAGCTAAAATTGCTGGTTTACTTATACCTTCTGCATTGACCGCTGTATTTGTGGGAATAACAGAACCATTAGAATTCACGTTCTTATTTATCTCACCTCTCTTATTTGCCATTCATGCCGTATTAGCTGCCACACTAGCCACAACCCTCTATCACTTTGGGGTTGTTGGGAATATGGGCGGTGGGATCATTGACAATTTCCTTCCGATGAATTGGATCCCAATGTTTCATAACCATTACGGAATGATTATTACACAGATAGTCATCGGCCTTATTTTTACAATGATTTGGTTTGTGGTGTTTAGAACGTTAATTATCAAACTTAATTTAAAAACACCTGGTCGTGAAGAAGATGATGAAGAGATCAAACTCTATAGCAAACAAGATTATAAAAATAAAAAGTCACAGGCTTCAGATAATTCCAAATCGGCAAAAGAAGACCGAAAGTTGGCACTACCTAAAGGCATTCTCGATGGCTTAGGTGGAAGTGCAAATATCAAATCTTTAAATAACTGTGCAACACGTTTACGTATTGAAGTGATAGATAGCGAACTAGTTGAAACAGATGCCTATTTTAAAGGGCTCGGTGTACATGGTGTGGTGCGCAAAGGTCATGCATTACAAATTATTATCGGGCTACACGTTTCTCAAGTGAGAGACAAAATTGAACAATTAATGAAAGAAGATACACAAAAAATCACCTTGTCGGAGGCTATATAATGAAGAAGTTCTCAGTCGTAATTGCAGGTGGCGGTAGCACATTTACACCCGGTATTATTTTGATGCTATTGGAAAATTTAAAGCGTTTTCCATTAAGAGCCATCAAATTTTATGACAATGATGCCGAGCGGCAAGAAACTATTGCTAAAGCGTGTGAAATTATTCTTACTGAAAAAGCACCTGATATTGAATTTTGCTATACCACTGATCCTAAAACAGCCTTTACTGATGTTGATTTTGTCATGGCACATATTCGTGTCGGTAAATACCCAATGCGTGAAAAAGATGAAAAAATTCCTTTACGTCACGGTGTGTTAGGGCAAGAAACGTGTGGGCCTGGTGGTATTGCTTACGGCATGCGCTCTATTGGTGGCGTGTTAGAATTGGTTGAATATATGGAAAAATATTCACCAAATGCATGGATGCTAAATTATTCTAATCCAGCAGCTATTGTCGCTGAAGCTACCCGCCGTTTAAAACCAAATGCAAAAATCTTAAATATCTGCGATATGCCAATTGGTATTGAATCACGCATGGCACAAATTGCAGGATTAAAGTCACGTAAAGAGATGCGTGTCCGTTATTATGGTTTAAATCACTTTGGCTGGTGGACGCAAATTGAAGATTTGCAAGGTAATGATTTATTACCCGTTATCCGTAAGCATGTTGCTGAACATGGATATATTCCAAAAGTGGCAGGGGAGCCTGTTGAAGCAAGCTGGAATGATACATTCGGTAAAGCAAAAGATGTGTGGGCATTAGATCCTGATACGATGCCAAATACTTATCTTAAATATTATCTATTCCCTGATTATGTTGTTGAGCATTCTGATCCTAACCATACGCGTGCGAATGAAGTGATGGAGCACAGAGAAAAGAATGTTTTCAGTGCTTGTCGTGCCATTACGGCAGCGGGTAAATCATCAGCGGGTCATCTTGAGATAGATGAACATGCCTCTTATATTGTCGATCTCGCAACGGCGATCGCATTTAATACTCAAGAAAGAATGTTACTGATCGTTCCTAATAATGGATCAATTATTAATTTTGATCCTGATGCAATGGTTGAGATCCCTTGCATTGTCGGAAGTCACGGGCCAGAGCCGTTAGTGATGGGCAAAATTCCATTATTCCAAAAAGGGATGATGAGTCAGCAAGTTGCAGTTGAAAAATTAGTGGTAGAAGCATGGATTGAAAAATCATATTTGAAACTGTGGCAGGCTATTACAATGTCCAAAACGGTGCCAAGTGCGACTGTCGCAAAAGCAATTTTAGATGATTTAATTGAAGTTAATAAAGACTATTGGCCAGAGTTAAAATAGTGATCAATTGACTTGTTATGTATAAAAAATAACCCTGCGTCTTTGTGAGATACAGGGTTTTTGCTTTATTACTAAACTAAAATCAGCAATAAAGTGAACGAATTAAGCTTTATTGTCAGCTTGCGCCTCTACCACAATTTCAACTTCTTCAATTTGAGCAACTTCAGCTTGAGGTTTTGCAAGCAGACCCGCTTCTAGCTCATTTAAACGTTGTTCTAAACGATTAAGTTTTTCACGAGTACGTAATAAGACTTGAGTTTGTACATCAAACTCTTCGCGATTGACTAAATCCAATTTGTTTAATTGAGATTGTAGAACAGTGCGGATTTTTTTATCAATATCATCACCAAAATCTTTAATGCCCTGTGGCAGAACGTTTTGGATTTGGCGCGCGACTTGTTCAAGTTTTTTCGGGTCCAACATGGGAAGTCCTCACAAATAAAATAGAAAGCTGAGGCTAAGTGTAATATGAGGACTGAGGGAATTAAACCAGATATCAAGATTATTGTTACTTTTTTATTATAAATCGTTAAATAACCGTATGTCATAAAATGATAATGTGATGAAACAAAGATTGTCACCGATTGATGATTGCCTCTTATAATTTTAAAGCGTATAGTTTCACCGTTAATCTCAGGGCGGGGTGTAAGTCCCCACCGGCGGTAGATACCTAAATACTTAGGTAAAGCCCGCGAGCGCTTTGTGTTGCCATTGTAATGCAAAGGTCAGCAGATCCAGTGTGATTCTGGAGCCGACAGTTAAAGTCTGGATGGGAGAGAATAAAATAGCATCAGTAGGATTATTGTATCCATTCCTGTTGTTTCTGCTTGTGTATTTATTAAGCAGAGATCCACTCCTAAGACTGCCCTGATTCTGGTAACTTTCATTAATTATTGAGGTTTTTTTACCATGAATCAGACGCTACTTTCCGAATTCGGTAATCCATTTGAGCGTGTTGAACTTGCTCTAGAAGCCCTTCGTGCTGGTAAAGGCGTGATGGTGCTCGACGACGAGAACCGTGAAAATGAAGGCGATATGGTTTTCGCAGCAGAAACTATGACCACAGAACAGATGGCGATGTCTATTCGTCATGGTAGTGGCATTGTTTGTTTATGCATTACAGAAGAACGCCGTCAACAACTTGATTTGCCTATGATGGTGGAAAATAACACCAGTCATTTTCATACCGCGTTTACGGTAACAATTGAAGCGGCACAAGGTGTTACAACGGGTGTTTCAGCATCAGATCGTTTAACCACAGTACGTGCAGCGGCAGCTGATAATGCAAAACCAAGTGATTTAAATCGCCCAGGTCACGTATTCCCATTACGTGCTCAACCTGGCGGTGTGTTAACGCGTGGCGGACACACTGAAGCTTCGATTGATTTAGCAACTTTAGCCGGTTTTAAACCTGTTGCAGTGTTATGCGAGTTAACAAACGATGATGGCACAATGGCAAGAGCACCAGAAGTGATCACTTTTGCTAAAAAGCACAATATGCCAGTCTTAACTATTGAAGATTTAGTGGCTTATCGTCTTCGTGAGGAGAAAAAAGCTGGCTGAAATTAACATGTTATAAACGACACTGAAAACACACACACACACTTATATCAAGCCACTTAAGGAAACTTAGGTGGCTTTTTTCATATTTTTTGAATAACTATTTCATACTTCTTTGACTATATTTCAAGTAAGAAGGCAGTATGCTTATGTGATAAGAACACTCGCCATAAGAGGTGGTTTATGGAAACAAAAATGATGCCAGCGCTGTTTATTGGGCATGGTAGTCCAATGAATGTATTAGAAGATAATACATACACTCGCCTCTGGTCAAAATTAGGGGAAACGCTTCCTCAACCTAAAGCGATTTTAGTGATTTCAGCCCATTGGTATACCGATGGAACTTATGTAACAGCAATGTCGCAACCAAAGACAATTCATGATTTTTATGGATTTCCACCAGAATTGTATGCAATAGAATACCCAGCGCGAGGCTCAATAGGTTTAGCAGCGCTGATTGAAGATCTTATTGATCCGATTAAATTAAAACTCGATATGGATCAATGGGGATTAGATCATGGAAGTTGGGGGATACTTGAAAAAATGTATCCCAAGGCAAATATTCCTGTTGTTCAATTAAGCATTGATGCGCGTCAATCAGCACAATGGCACTACGAATTAGGTCAAAAATTAGTTGAGCTACGTAAAGAAGGCGTTTTAATTATTGGTAGCGGTAATATTGTTCATAACTTAAGAATGATGGATTGGCAAAACAGTGATGCAACGCCTTATCCTTGGGCACTTTCGTTTAGTGAAGCAATAGAAAGTAGCTTGCAAAGTGACAAAGAGCCAACTGAGCTCTTTACGATTTTATCAACGGAAGAAGGACGATTGTCACATCCAACAGCAGAGCATTTTTTACCCGCGTTATACCTATTAGGTTTAAAACAGGAAGGTGAAAAAGTAACGTTGCTAAATAATGATATCATTAATAAATCGCTCAGTATGATGACATTTCAAATTGGATAAGATTGTTCAATAAAAACTAATTTATAATATCTAAAGGTCAAATGCACTTTTGTGGAATTTGACCTTTTTTATATTAAATATAATGTATCGACTCATTATATTTCCCTCGTTATTGACCTTTCCAATTTTCTATATAGATATAATAAATGATTTTAACCTTTTGTTTATATTGATTTTATTTTTATTTGGATAAATCTCTGATAAGCTTCATTACTATTCAATGAATACTTTTCATCTTTCATTAAATAAATCGATTATGTTTTTTTGAATATCTTCTAGTTTGATGTTGATAATTATCTGCTCTACACTTATGCACATAAATGATGCGCATAAATGGAGCTTATAATGAAAACATTAGCAATGAGTAAAAAAGATAAACGAGGAGTTAATGTGTATCTAACTGCAAAATTGGTGGATGAAGCGCGAGCGCTTGGAATTAATTTATCAGCAACACTCGATCAAATGTTATCTGATGCAATTCGTGAAAAAAAGCGAGAACAGTGGAAAGCGGAAAACAAAAATGGCATCCAAGCTCTTAATGAATTTGAACAAGAAATGGGGTTGTTTACTGATGACGATGAATATGGGGTTATTTAATGTCTCAATATACGGTATATCGTAACAAATCCCTTAAATCGAAAGAACAATACCCTTATTTTATTGATATTCAAAATGAGCTACTAAGTGATCTTGATTCTCGGGTTATTATACCGATTACTCAGCTATCATATAAGAATTCTCAAGTAGAAATATTGACACCCGTTATTAAAATAGATAATCAGAAATATGTTGTTATGACGAAATCTATAACCGTTGTAGCAAAGAATAAGTTAAGAACAGTTGATATCGTGTGTGTTAAACCAGAGATCCATACCGCGATTGTATCTGCTATGGATATGATTATTTCTGGAATATAGCCATATATTGAAATCATAAAATGAGAAGGTTTTTGCAATAAAAAACACCTTACTGCTTATAAACAATAAGGTGCTCAATATAATTTTAAGATTTCTATTAATCTAAAATAATATGTGGATAGAAGCGTGAGAGATCTTGAGTGATAAGCTCTCTATCTTCTCTAATACAAATACCTGCGGATTGGTCGTTAACCAACCAACTACCAATTAATGTATAGCTATCACCAAATTTTGGTAGTGGATGAAAATCTTGAACAATAAAGCCTTCTTCACCATAAGGACCATCTGCAACAGCAATATCTTTGCCATTTTCAACAATACGAATATTTGCACCTTCACGTGAAAACAGTGGCTTGATAACATAACGTGATAATGAATCAGGTGCTTTACCATCATAAAAATAAGCAGGTAGCAGATTTGGGTGATTAGGGAACATCTCCCAAAGCATTGGCAGTAATGCTTTATTCGAGATAATACTCTTCCAAGATGGCTCCAACCAACGAATTCCCGCATCAGCTAACTTAGTTGAGAAGTCTTCGCGGAACATAAATTCCCAAGGGTAAAGCTTAAACATATTGCTGATTATCTGATCTTGCAGATCAGTTAGCTCACCACGTTCACCTAGACCTAGATCTTCAATAAACACAAAGTCAGTTGTAACTTCGGCTTCTTCAGCACAATCTTGTAAATATTGAACCGTACCGCGATCTTCTTCAGTATCTTGGCAACAAGACATATGCAGATAACGCATTCCGTATTGATCACGAAGCTCTGCGAATCGATCGATTAACTTCTCTTGAATGCTATTAAATTGATCGGCATTTTGCGGTAAACGGCCTGCGTTGACTTGATCTTCAAGCCAGATCCATTGGAAAAAAGCAGATTCATACAGCGACGTTGGCGTATCTGCATTATTTTCTAACAGTTTTGCTGGGCTTTTGCCGTCATAGGCTAAATCAAGACGTGAATAGAGCGAAGGTTGAGATGATTTCCATGAATCACGTACAAAATCCCAGCAGTGACGAGGAATTTGAAAACGAGTCAGCAACTCTTCACTATTAGCCACTTTATCAGCGACCTGTAAGCACATCTGATGCAACTCTTCTGTTGTTTCTTCTAACGTTTCAACCTCTTCCATTGAGAATTGATAATAAGCATCTTCAGACCAATAAGGCTCGCCATACATTGTATGAAAATTAAAGCCAAATTCAGTGGCTTTTTCACGCCAATCTGGGCGTTCAATGATATTTTCGCGTTTCATGGTTTTAATTAACCACCTGAACGATAAGAAGATGAACCAGTTGAGCTACGGTTATTATTTGTTGCACTGGTACGTTGAGCCGCTGCTTGTCTTGAAACTGTATTACCAAAGCCGCCACGAGTTACTGTCGAGGTTGTTGATGGTTTTGGTGTCATGGCTGTTTTTGGTACGTTCATTTGACGACCACCAACTGCTGGACCATAGTTACGGCCTGTTGCGTCCACAAATTTACCATTCGCAGGGCTTGTTGGATTACGTGAACTAAACAGAGGTTGTGCTGGCGCACCGCCACCCATTAGGCGACCCATCATATAACCCGCCATTAATGGCATAAAGAAGCTACCACCAGAGTTAGCTTGAGCCATTTGTGAGCTGTCTGGGCTTAAATTATTGGCATTTTCGGTACTAACAGGCTGTCCATCGATAGACGCTGTTTGTGTACATTGTGCATCACCAAATTCAGCTACACAGTCTTCTAATGTTGCGTATTTCGGTGCTGTACGCTGTGCTTCTTGCAATGCAGTGCGATAAGAGTCTTCGCACTGTGCCGCTTGTGAAGGATTCGCTTGAGCACATTCTTGTGCATTCATATACAGTGAAACTGTCTCATCGCTCTCTTCACATCCTGAAAGCGCGAATACAGCAGTGATGGCGATTGCAACAGGCGCCAGACGATAAGGACGAAATGCTTTACGGAAAGCATCACGATTAATCGATTTGGTACGTTTCATTGGCATATTGATAAGATCCATAAAAGGTAAAACGTTCAAAATAAAATCTAGGATAGGTTAAATAGTCTAGAAAATAAATAAGAAACGCCTAATCATCAGGGATAACCAGAAATTTGTGATCTTTATAAGGTTAAGAGTAATGAAATTAGGTAAATCCTCTCTTTTTAACCTAATTGTAATTAAGGTATTTGTTAATACAAGAATATAGATATTGCTGAGATCTTAATTTAAGCCATAACACAATATCTTATGCGGAGAGGAAGCATAAAAAAAACCGCTTATCAGTTTATCGCTGAAAGCGGTTTTTTATAAGTGACTAAATTCTTAATTCACGATCAAGGTGCAACGTTAAGAGCAGGGCTTGTTAACGAGCGAATAATGCTATCTGGTGAAGTAGAAACTTCTGCACCTAGTGCATTATTTAACTGAATTAAGTCATTTTCATTTAATGTACCACGCGCATATTCAATATTTAATTGGTTAATTAAATAGTCATAACGTGCGTTGGATAATTTCTGTTTTGCATCATAAAGCGTTGTGGTGGCATTCAACACATCAACAATAGTACGAGTACCTACTTGATAACCCGCTTCAGTTGCATCTAATGAACTTTGCGCAGAAACAACAACTTGTTGATACGCTTTAATGCTACTGATTGATGCAGAAATATTGTTATAAGAAGAACGCGCGATTTGGACAATAGAACGATAAACCGATTCTAATTGTTCGCTAGCACTCGTAAAACCATATTGTGCTTGTTCAACTTGTGAGCTTGTTTTGCCGCCAGTATACAGAGGAATACTAACAGATAGACCAATACTATTTTGACCACTGTAACTATTGCGACTATTACCCGCTGTTGCTGGTGGTAATGCGCTACCGTGGCTATGGCTATTGGACACACCGGTTGATGCATTTAAATCTACTGTTGGTAAGTGACCTGATTGTGCTAAACGAATATTTTCGCGCGCTAAATCTTGACCTAAACGTGCGCTTAATAAACTTAAGTTACGCTCTTCAGCATCTTTTAGCAGTTTCTCAATAGAGTCTGGTGAAGTTGTTGAAAAACGGCTGATGTTTAGTGATGCTAGATTAATGTAATAGATACCACTTACTTGGCGTAGTTTTTCTAATGCATTATCTAATTGATTTCGACCAG
This sequence comes from Proteus columbae, assembly GCF_009914335.1. Classification (NCBI taxonomy): domain Bacteria; kingdom Pseudomonadati; phylum Pseudomonadota; class Gammaproteobacteria; order Enterobacterales; family Morganellaceae; genus Proteus; species Proteus columbae. Next base: position 3,236,015 of record NZ_CP043925.1, on the reverse strand, counting down.
CCACTTCTTGCGCCAGTACGCTATCGTAATTTGCACGCGCATTTTGTACGTCAGTAATAGCCACTAAACCTACGTTAAAACGTTGAGTTGTTTGATCTAACTGACGGTAAACTTGTTCTTTTTGCGCTTCAATAAATGATAATGAATCGATAGCACGCAAAACATCAAAGTAAGCGGTCGCGGTGTCTAAAATCAGTTTTTGCTGACTTGTTTGGTAAGTCACATCGCTCATGCCCGCTGTTTTTTCTTGAATATTTAATTGGCGCCATAACGCCATGTTAAACACACTTTGAGTCAGCGTTAAACTTGCACCAATAGCGTTGGATTCGGTGTTGCTATTATCGCGGTAGCCACTTTTATAATCTGCGGATGCGCCTAATCCTAATTGTGGTAATAATGAGCCACGAGCTTCATTAATTTTTTCAAAAGCTTGATTTCGTTCAGCTAATGACTTGCGTAACTCAGGGTTACTGTCCTTTGCTTTTTGATAAACTTGAAGCAGATCCTCAGCCTGACTTGCAGTGCTGAATCCTGCCAAACTCATCGTGACCAAAAGAGAGAGCAGTTTTTTCATTTTAATTCCTTGTTGCAACAGTTTCGCTGAGTTGCCTCTGTTAATCTTGATTGGGGATAATTCTAGCAGATTGTTTCCCTAACTAGGGGTAGCCATTTGTGCCATATCCTTTTATTTTAGATTAACTTTACATGAATTGTTGGCAAATTTCTTTAAATCTGTATTAAACGTAAGCAATAAAAAGACTCTTAAATGTAACTTAAGGAACATTGTATGAAGAAAAGGGAAAATACACCATTTTTATACGGTCGTGAAGATGTGAAATTGCTCAATCAAAGAGATTTATACAAAGGCTTTTTCCGCATGACCGAATATCGCTTTAAACATCGCCTTTTTGAAGGTGGATGGAGTGAAGAAGTTAAGCGAGAGGTTTTTGAACGAGGCAATGCAGGTGTTTTGCTTGCTTACGATCCCAAACGTGATGAAGTGGTGTTAATTGAGCAAATTCGTATTCCTGCGTATGAAACCAGTGATACACCTTGGCTACTTGAAGTGGTTGCGGGTATGGTCGAACCAGGAGAAAGTCCAGAAGATGTTGTTAGACGTGAAGCCCAAGAAGAAGCGGGTGTTATTGTTGGACGATGTGAACCTATTGTGAGTTATCTTTCAAGCCCCGGTGGTACGAGCGAAAGAATGCATGTTTACGTTGGTGAAGTTGATGCAACAACAGCAAAAGGTGTTCATGGATTAGCGTGTGAGAATGAAGATATTCGTGTTCATGTTGTCAGCAGAGAACAAGCTTATCTTTGGGTCGAAGAGGGGATTATTGACAACGCAGCATCCGTTATCGCGCTTCAATGGCTACAACTTCATCATGTTGCGTTAAGAAAGCGTTGGTCGATAATTTAATACATTAATCAATCTTTAAAGGATGTTTTTAGTAATATTATCAAGTAGAGTAACTATCTCTAAGTGTACGATATCAAATGAATTAAATTGTAAAATGAAGTGAAAAAAACGTGATTGAAAGCGAGAATATTTCTCACTAATCTTTTGAAATGTGTATTGGTTGGCAGATCTTTACTACGAAAATACGTTAACATAACGGCTAATGAGAGTGAAACAAGGAAACCTTTTGGAAAGCCAGCTTGAATTATCGGTGAAACACAAAAACACCGTAAGAATATTACAAATCACAGACACCCACCTCTTTGCTAATGTGGAAGACACTCTGCTGGGTATAAATACCTATCGTAGCTACCATGCGGTATTAAATACGATTAGAGAGCAGGGTCTTGATGTTGACTTGATTGTTGCGACAGGTGATTTAGTTCAAGATCAAACCTTTGAAGCTTATCAGCATTTTGCTGATGGCATTGCAACGCTAACACCTCCTTGTGTTTGGTTGCCGGGTAATCATGACTATCAACCTGCAATGATTGATGCTTTAAATCAGGCAGGAATTTTGTCAGCTAAACAAGTGTTGATTGGTGATAATTGGCAAATGCTGTTATTAGATAGCCAAATTCAAGGCGTTCCTCATGGTGAGTTATCAGATTGTCAGTTAGATTGGCTAACACGTTGTCTCGAAAGTCAAAAGCACAGAGATACGATTATCTTGTTGCATCATCATCCTATGCCTTCGGGGTGTACATGGTTAGATCAACACAGTTTAAGAAATTCTCAAGAATTGGCAGAACGTTTAAGAAATCACTCTCAAGTCAAAATGATGCTTTGTGGCCATATTCACCAAGAAATGGATGAAATGTGGAATGGCATTCGTTTGTTGGCAACGCCTTCTACATGCATTCAGTTTCGCCCTCATTGTACGAATTTTACATTAGATACTGTTTCTCCGGGCTGGCGCTATTTGGAAATGTCACTTTCATCTGATGAGAAGGGCAAAATTGAAACACAAGTTTACCGTTTAGCGGGCACTGAATTTTGTCCTGATCTTGATGCGGATGGCTATTAAGTTATGCCTCGTATTCTTTACTTGCATGGCTTTAATAGCTCACCTCAATCAGCAAAGGCACAGGCTTTTCGTCAATGGCTTGAAGTAACACATCCTGAAATTGAATTGTTAGTACCTCAACTGCCACCTTATCCTCAAGAAGCCGCTCAGCTAATTGAAACGTTAGTTAAAGAGAGTGCAGATGACAAGCTTGGATTAATTGGCTCATCATTAGGTGGCTATTTATCTATTTGGCTATCTCAACGTTTTAATTTACCTGCTGTTGTTGTTAATCCTGCGATACGTCCTTTCGATCTTTTGCAAGATTTCTTGGGTGAAAACGAAAATCCTTATACACATCAAAAATATAAGCTAGAACCTCACCATATGGATGAGTTGCTTGCTTTGCGTATTCCTGCAATTACCTCACCGGAACTTATTTGGTTGCTTCAACAAACTGGAGATGAAATACTTGATTATCGTCAAGCTGTCTCATATCTTGGCGCGTGTAGGCAAACCATAGAATCGGATGGAAACCATGCTTTTGTGGGTTTTGAACGTTTTTTTCCGAAAATTATTCAATTTTTAAAGATAATTTAGCCTTTCGGTCGATTAACCTGTAAAACGTAGGTTGATGTATCTAGCCGAAAATTAATATCATATTGCCGCCAACACCTGTTATTATAAACAGTATTTTTCTAACAGCGAACCGCAGATTAAAACAATGACTCAATCAAGTTATAACGCAAAGGATATTGAGGTTCTTAATGGTCTAGAGCCTGTACGTCGTCGTCCGGGGATGTATACAGATACAACAAGACCGAACCATTTGGCACAGGAAGTGATAGATAATAGCGTGGACGAGGCGCTTGCGGGACACGCATCGAAGGTCGATGTCATTTTATATGCAGACCAATCTATCGAAGTTATCGATAATGGGCGAGGAATGCCTGTCGATATTCACCCTGAACTTAACGTTTCTGCTATCGAGTTAATTCTTGCTCACCTCCACGCCGGAGGAAAATTCTCTAATAAAAATTATCAATTTTCTGGCGGGTTACATGGTGTGGGGATCTCGGTTGTTAACGCCCTCTCAAAGCGTATTGAAGTAACTGTTCGTCGTGATGGTAAAATTTACCAAATTGCCTTTGAAAATGGCGATAAAGTTGAAGAGTTACATGAGATTGGCACCTGTGCAAAACGGGACACAGGAACGAGTGTGCATTTTTGGCCTGATGGCTCTTATTTTGATGTTCCTCGTTTTTCTTCTAAAAGCTTATCTCACGTATTAAAAGCCAAAGCAGTACTGTGTCCGGGCGTTAATGTTTCTTTTGTCGATAAAGTAAACAATACCCAAGAAAATTGGTGCTACGCTGATGGTTTAACCGATTATTTAAGTGAAGCGGTTGCTGAGTTTGTTCGCCTTCCTGAAGAGCCTTTTACAGGCAAATTTGAAGGTGATAATGAAGCTGTTGAATGGTCTATGTTATGGCTGCCTGAAGGTGGCGATCTACTCACTGAAAGCTATGTTAACTTAATTCCAACAGTTCAAGGTGGTACACACGTAAATGGTTTACGCCAAGGTGTGTTAGATGCAATGCGTGAATTTTGTGAATTCCGTAATTTACTACCGAGAGGTCTTAAATTAACTGCCGATGATACATGGGAGCGTTGTGCTTATGTATTATCAGTGAAAATGCAAGATCCTCAATTTGCAGGGCAAACCAAAGAGCGACTCTCTTCAAGACAAACCAGTGCGTTTGTTGCAAATGCTGTAAAAAATGCGTTTAGCTTATGGCTAAATCAGAATGTTCAAGTCGGTGAGTTACTTGCTGAAATGGCAATTAGCAGTGCTCAACGTCGTATGCGAGCTGCTAAAAAAGTGGTGAGAAAGAAACTCACTTCAGGGCCAGCATTGCCGGGTAAATTGGCTGATTGTACTTCTCAAGATTTACGTTACACCGAACTGTTTTTGGTTGAAGGGGACTCTGCTGGAGGCTCTGCTAAACAAGCTCGAGATCGTGAATATCAAGCAATTATGCCTCTGCGCGGTAAAATCCTAAATACATGGGAAGTCTCTTCAGATGAAGTACTTGCGTCACAAGAAGTCCATGATATTTCGGTAGCAATTGGTATGGATCCTGATAGTGATGATTTAAGCCAACTGCGTTACGGTAAAGTGTGTATTCTTGCGGATGCGGACTCGGATGGTTTACATATCGCAACCTTATTGTGTGCTTTATTTGTGCGCCATTTCCCTGCTCTTGTTAAGGAAGGGCACGTTTATATGGCAATGCCACCACTTTATCGTATCGATTTAGGTAAAGAAGTTCATTATGCCCTTGATGAATCAGAAAAAAATGCCATTTTACAACGTTTAAGCCGTAAAAAAGGAAAGCCTAACGTACAGCGCTTTAAAGGTTTGGGTGAAATGAACCCACTTCAACTGCGTGAAACAACGCTTGATCCTAATACGCGTCGTTTAGTGCAATTGGTTATTGATGATGAAAATTATCAAGAAACCCTAGGCATGATGGATATGTTGTTAGCGAAGAAACGCTCTGAAGATCGCCGAAATTGGTTACAAGAGAAAGGCGATGAAGTTGACATCGAAGTGTAATGGATACCACAAGAGTCTGAGGAAAAATTGAATGAGTGAATTGACTCATGATGGTGTAGAGCGCCAACCGCTCCACTTATTTACAGAGAATGCCTATCTCAACTACTCCATGTACGTCATTATGGATCGTGCATTACCTTTTATTGGAGATGGGCTAAAACCCGTACAACGTCGCATCGTTTATGCGATGTCAGAGCTTGGCTTAAGTAATAACGCTAAATTTAAAAAATCAGCCCGTACTGTTGGTGACGTGCTAGGTAAATATCACCCGCATGGTGATATTGCATGTTATGAAGCAATGGTACTTATGGCTCAGCCGTTCTCTTATCGTTATCCGTTAATTGATGGACAAGGTAACTGGGGTGCGCCGGATGATCCAAAATCTTTCGCCGCCATGCGTTATACCGAATCACGTCTTTCTAAATATTCACAAACATTATTGAGTGAGTTAGGACATGGTACGGTGGATTGGATCCCTAACTTTGACGGCACGATGCAAGAGCCGAAAATGTTGCCTGCACGCTTACCTAATATCGTGCTTAATGGCACAACGGGTATTGCTGTTGGGATGGCAACGGATATTCCGCCTCACAATGCGCGTGAAATAGGGCAAGCTTTAGTGATGCTTTTAGATAATCCTGATGCAGGATTATCTGACGTAATGCAATATGTTCAAGGCCCTGATTATCCGACTGAAGCTGAAATTATTACCGCTCAAGACGATATCAAGAAGATTTATAAAACAGGGCGTGGTTCTGTCAGAATGCGTGCTGTTTGGCAAAAAGAAGAGGGATGTGCAGTGATCACTGCATTGCCTCATCAAGTTTCTGGCGCCAAAGTACTTGAGCAAATCGCAGCATTGATGAGAGCCAAAAAACTGCCTTTAGTTGAAGATTTACGTGATGAATCTGATCATGAAAATCCTACTAGACTTGTTATTGTTCCTCGTAGTAATCGTGTTGATTTAGAACAAGTCATGTACTACTTGTTTGTGAATACTGACTTGGAGAAAAGTTATCGCGTTAACTTGAATATGATTGGGTTAGATAACCGTCCAGCAGTAAAAGGACTACTAACTATTTTAAACGAATGGTTAGTTTATCGTCGCCAAACAGTGACAAACCGCTTAAATCATCGTTTAGAGAAAGTTTTACGCCGCTTAGAAATCCTCAAAGGTTTATTAATTGCTTATCTCAATATTGATGAAGTGATTGAAATTATTCGTCATGAAGATGAACCCAAAGCAGAATTAATGCGTCGCTTTGAATTATCAGACATTCAAGCAGAAGCTATTTTAGAACTACGTTTGCGTCATTTAGCCAAACTTGAAGAGATGAAACTAAAAGGCGAAAGTGATGAGCTTGAAAAAGAACGCGATAGCATTGAGAAATTGTTAAGTTCACCACGCCGTTTAAATACTTTACTTAAAAAAGAGATTGAAGCCGACGCGAAAGAATTTGGTGATGATCGACGCTCGCCTATTCGCCCTCAAGAAGAGGCGAAAGTGGTGAATGAACAGGATATGTTGCCATCAGAGCCTGTGACTATTGTGCTGTCTGAAATGGGCTGGGTACGTAATGCAAAAGGGCATGATATTGATCCTAGTGGCATGAGTTATCGCGCAGGGGATAGTTATCACAGTGCAGTACGAGGCATGAGTAATCAGCCTGTTCTGTTCCTTGATTCCACAGGTCGAAGCTATACCTTAAGTCCAAATGATATGCCTTCAGGACGTAGCCAAGGCGAACCACTAACTGGTAAGTTAACTTTTCCACCTGAAGCCAGCGTGAAATACATGTTAGCGGGAAGTGCTGGACAAGAATATTTACTGGCAACAAAAGAAGGTTATGGTTCGGTTCTCTCTTACGATGAGATGGAAACGAAGAATAAGACAGGTAAAGGGCTACTCACTGTTTCTGAAGAGACTGAATTATTAGCACCGCTTTTAGTTGATCCTCAAAAGAAAAATGAGCAACACTGGTTTATTATCATCACTGACAAAACACGTATTTTAGCCATTTCAGCAGAACAACTGAATGAAATGAATAAAAAAGGACGTGGTACTCGCTTGGTGTCTTTAGGAAAAGAGCAAGGCGATGTGATTGAACAAATGCTGTTTGCACCTAAAGATGAAGCATTAATCTTTACTGTTGATGGTCAGCAAGAAGTGCTTAAAGCAGAAGAGATCAACTATTTTAGCGGTAATGCGGGTGATGAACCTATTCCGTTAAAACATCTACATCCTGAAGCTGTTACCGTCATTATGTCTGAAAAAGGGCTTATTCGTTGCCAAAAAGGACATAACATTGATGCTAAATCAGCTGGTTTTAAATCTGGTGATGACTATTTTGATGCCGTTGAAGGTATGAGTAATCAACCGGTACACTTAATTGATACCACAGGTCAAAGCTATACTGTTGATGTTGATGCATTACCTTCTGGTCGTAGCAAAGGCGATGCGCTAACTGAACGATTAAAAGTTCAGAAAGGTGCGCAATTACGTCATGTTGTTATGGGCGAAAATACCGATAAGATCTTAATGGCATCTGATGCTGGTTATGGTTTTATCTGTCAGGTTGATGATTTAACTTCTAAAAATAAAGCAGGAAAATCACTACTGACTTTACCTGAAAATGCATTACCATTACCGCCACAACGCTTGAATAATGAGCTCACTGATCTCATTATGATCATTACTAAAGGCGGTAGAATGCTGATTTTTGAAGCAGCAGAATTACCCACTATGGTAAAAGGAAAGGGAAACCAGATGGTTTCTATTCCAGCTTCACAAGCAGCAAGTGGTGAGGATAACGTCGCTTGGTTACGAGTATTACCTGAAAATGCCTCTGTTACCCTGCATTTTGGTAAACGTAAAATGACAATGTCGATGAATGAGTTAGTTAGCTTTAAAGCAAAACGTGGACGCCGAGGAACCTCTTTACCTCGCGGTGCTCAAGTTATCGATCATATTGATATTGAAACAAATTAAATCTAATACTTAATTGATATTGAGTGGGTCTGTTGACCCACTTCTATTTAGGACGCTAAAACTTATGTTAGCCATTATTCGAGGCATCATTGTCATTCTTTACACCATTATTGTGGTGACGTTTGGAATGATTTATTGCATGTTTTCACCAAGAAATCCTAAACATGTAATGACTTACGGACGCTTATTCGGCAAGTTATCTACTGTTTTTGGGATTAAACTCGTTGAGCGTTTTCCAAAAGAAGCGGAAAGCTATGGCCCAAGTATTTATATCGGAAACCATCAAAACAATTTTGATATGGTGACGATGTCAAATGCGGTACAACCTAATACCGTAACAGTGGGTAAAAAAAGCTTAATTTTTATTCCTTTCTTTGGTCAGTTGTATTGGATAACGGGTAATATTTTGATTGATAGAGCAAACCGCTCTAAAGCGCATGGCACTATTTCACAAGTTGCTGATCAAATTAAATCGAAGAAGATTTCTGTTTGGATGTTTCCTGAAGGAACTCGTAGCCGTGGTCGCGGCCTTTTACCGTTTAAAACAGGGGCGTTCCATGCAGCCATTCAAGCTGGCGTGCCTATTATTCCTGTTTGTGTTTCTACAACACAGGATAAAATTAAGCTAAATCGTTGGAATAATGGTTACGTTATTGTTGAAATGTTGCCTCCAATTGATGTTTCAAAATACAGCAAAGATCAAGTTCGAGAATTAGCAGAAGATTGTCGTCAAATTATGAAAGCGAAAATCGAAGAGCTAGATAAAGAAGTTGAAGAAATGAATAAGCGTGATTTTCCAGGTAAATTAAATTAATACTTATTTAGTTTCTTTGTTAGCAAAAAACGCCGTAAACCCTCGCCCAATGCGGGCGGGGATATAAGAGTGCTGATTATCAACTATTTTTAGGATTTATGTCACATCCGCGCTATTATGCTCCTGTAATTTCATTTAAGTCCTTTTGTCTTTAAATCACAGCAGCTTTTTTTTCCTGTCACAGCATTTTTGATTATGCGATAGGAATATTTGTATTTTGTTGCGGAGAAAGTATGTCATTTAGTCGTCGCCAGTTTATTCAGGCTTCAGGCTTAGCGGTATGTCTGGGCTCTATATCTTCTTCTGTTCGTGCTGAATCAGTCAATGATAAACAATTACCTATACCGCCATTGTTGGAATCTCGTCGTGGTCAGCCGCTGTTTTTGACGTTGCAAAATGTTCATTGGGCGTTTAATGGTACGCAAAAAGCGGAAGTTTGGGGGATCAATGGCTCAACTCCGGGACCGACAATCAAAGTAAAAAGTGGCGATGATATAAAACTTATTTATAGTAATCGCCTTAATGAAGCGGTATCAATGACGGTAAGCGGCTTATTAGTTCCGGGTACACAAGTCGGTGGCGCGGCAAGATTAATGTCACCTGGCGCTTACTGGTCGCCAGTATTGCCTATTCGTCAGAAAGCAGCAACATGTTGGTATCACGCCAATACTCCCTTTAAAATGGCACCTCATGTTTATAATGGGTTGGTGGGAATGTGGATTGTGGAAGATGAAGAGAGCAAATCCCTACCTTTACCAAAACATTATGGAGTGAATGACTTTCCGATCATTATTCAAGATAAGCGGATTGATAATTTTGGTACACCACAATATGACAAAGAAGCCGCTAGTGATGGTTTCTATGGTGATACATTGCTAGTCAATGGACGTGAAGATCCTTATATTGAAGTCTCTAGAGGTTGGATCCGCTTACGTTTAGTCAATGCATCTAATGCTCGTCGTTATGAACTAACCGCAAATGATGGTCGTTCACTTTACCTTATCGCCTCTGATCAAGGTCTATTAACATCTCCCGTAGAGCTGAAATCAATTCCAATGGCTCCGGGTGAGCGACGTGAAATATTGGTTGATATGTCTGAAGGTGGTGAAGTCACAATTACCGCAGGGCAAAGTGCGGGTTTTATGGATAGACTTCGTGGTATTTTTGAACCTTCAGATTTACTACGTAATGCCAATATATTAACCATTAAACCAACTGGGTTAATGTCATTAGTAACAGACAAAGCACCTGCACAATTAGCGGTAGATGACACACAAATCACCACCTCTATTCAGCCTAGAACCATTCAACTGCATAACAGTCCTCCGGGAATAAATAATGCTCGTTGGGAGCTTTCAAGAATTGATTTAGTCGGTAAGCAAAATGGGTGGGAGCGTTGGCTTGTAACAGTACCGACGCCGCAACCATTCCATATTGAAGGTGCTCGTTTTAAAGTGATTAACCATAATGGTCAGAAACCCGCACCTGCAGATTTTGGCTGGAAAGATACTGTTTGGATTGAAAGCCAAAGTGAATTGCTGGTGGAATTAAAACAACCTTCTTATTCGCATTTTCCTTTTCTATATTACAGTCAGTTATTAGAAAATGCAGATAAAGGTATGGTAGGACAAATGGAAGTTACGCCTTTAGAATAAAAACTAAGTAGTAACACCAATTAAAAGGAAAACAGTATTTTTAAAATAAAGATACTGTTTTTTTTATATCAAAAATAATGTGGATTATATTTTTTAGACTAAAGTTAAATAGAGAAAAATATTCTCAAAAAAAATTGTTAATCAATTTGATATTTTTGTTTATTTATTTAAGTTCTCTTTATTAAGTTGATTTAAATATTGTCATTAATGAGGTTAATATTGAGATAGGTTAATTTTTGTTGTTTGTAATATAATAACAAGTGATCTGATTTTGTTTAATCTATCTATTAATTTGTGATTACGTAGTCAATCTATCTATTTTTGTGGCATGAAATCATATTTTTGAGATGCCCTTCAAGTAATTATTTCTCTAGAAACTAGAGAATCTTTGCGTCTTTTATTTTTGATCCTTAATTAATGTTATTAAATTTTAATATAACTGAAGGTACAGAATGAACAAAGAAATAGCTTTAAGTCATCATCACAAAATGAATAAAAAAAATAAAATAAATAATAATATATTTCAACTTTCCATTGTTGCATCAGCACTTCTTTTTTCTGGATATTCCGTAGCATATTCAGAAGCTGGGCAATTAGGAGATACCAAAAGTTGGGAAAGCCAAGAATATCAAAAAGACTGGGGGCTGGCTGCTATGAATGCCTCTAGTGCTTATGCACTTGGTTTTCATGGGCAAGGTGCCAAAATCGGTGTAATGGACTCTGGTGCATTATTATCACATGAAGAGTTAAGTGGTTCACGTTTTCATGCGGTGAAAGCCAAAGGTCAATATGGCTCAACAGGGATGCGTTATCCTCAAGAAATGGGCGGGCATTATGAAAAAGGTCAAGCCTTTGATGTTGATGGAGGTTGGATCAAAGGTGTGAATGATACACATGGTACACACGTTACAGGAACAGTCGGTGCTAACCGTGACGGTAATGGCATGCATGGGGTTGCGTGGGGTTCTGATGTTTATTTAGGAAATACTGGCGCAACAGATAGCAATAACTACGGCCCTTATCAAGATTACGCTTATTTCTATACTGGCTGGAAAGCGATGGTAGATGCAGGGGCGCAGGTAATTAATAACAGTTGGGGAACAAACCCTCGAATTGTTAATACTATTCCAACTAAAGGTCCTGATGGGGGAAATACCACTGTACACATGCCTGTTGATACCACAGCGCAAACTGAATACGAATATTTCTATTTCAAAAAAGTCTATGGTGATAAGCCTTCCTTTGTTGATGCCGCTTATGACGCCGTAAAAGGGACTAACGTAGTACAAGTGTTTACAACAGGTAACCGAGATTTTGCCCAGCCTTATTATCGTCCTCTTTATCCTTATTTTAATCCTGAGGCAGAAAAACATTGGATTGCAGTTGCGGGACTAGAGCAAACAGCCGATAAATCAGGCTATCAATTAATTAAAGTCTTTAATGAAGCGGGTAATGCGAAATGGTGGACGGTTGTTGCACCTGGTCGTGCTATTTATTCTTCAGTTGTTGATGAAGAGGGCAATGCTGGCTGGAATACCTTTAGTGGTACATCAATGGCAGCGCCTCATGTTACTGGCGCGATGGGTGTATTAATGTCACGTTATGCTTCAATGAATGCAATGCAAGTGCGTGATGTGATGTTTACAACGGCTAATCACCGTAATCCAGATGGCTCTTTATATGATAGCTGGACTGCGGCAGAAGGCACTCCTGATGTGCGTTATGGTTGGGGTACACCAGATTTAGATAAAGGCATGTATGGACCTGGTCAATTCTTAGGTAAATTTGAGTATGACCTAAGCATGATGCCACTTGATGTATGGACAAATGATATCTCACAAGTAGCTTTAGATTTACGTGAACAAGAAGATCTTGCCTGGTTAACTGAATATAAAGACAAAGGCATTGCTGCGGGAGGTGACTACAATTTAGGAACTGATTTTGTTATCAATGATGGTAACCCAGATCCAACCTCACACATTGTCAGCAAAGAAGATGCTGAAAAATGGCGTAAAGAGTATTACCAAAAACGTGCTGATGCTATTCAGGCTAAAATTGACGCGGGTTTATATGACGGCACTTTAGTTAAAAAAGGTGAAGGTACATTAGTGATGACTGGCGATAATACTTATCGCGGAGGTACAACAGTCGAACAAGGTACTTTATATGGCTTTACAGAATCATTTGGCACAGAAGCGGTCAATGTGAATGGCGGCAAATTAAGTGTTATTGATCGCTATAACGATACTTTTACTCAAAAAGGTCAATTGGCCTCAAATGAAAGCCACAAAGCTAATATTAATATCAACGATAAAGGGACTTATTTAGTTACCGTTGGACATGATGTTAATGTTGGTGATATTGCACTCAACAAAGGCGCGAATTTAGACGTTGGTGCTGATAATGAAGGGCAATTAAAAGATATCTACCTAAATAATACTGTCGCAACAGGCACCGTTAATGCAGACAATTTAGTTGATAATCGCGTTAAAGCTAAAATGTTAGCGAATAACAATGTAGCTTCAAATAATGATTATGCATTATTTGATAAAAATGTTGCTGTAAAAGACAACACCATTACAGGCACATTAAGTAAAAAAGAAAATACGTCTTTAGCGACTTTTGCTAATAATGAAAATGGTCGTTCTATTGCCAATGCTTTAGATAATACAGGTAGTGGTGATCTATTTAATGTAGTATTACCAATGAATGAAAGAGATCTGAATAAGACCTATGAATCATTAGGTAGTGATATGTATTTAAATGCCAATAGTGCGAGTGTGGTTAATGTTTTAGGGTTAACGCGGATAGTGAAAGATCAAGCCATGGGTATTGGTCAAGGTCGCTATGCTAAATTGGATAACAGCAACGCACGTATTTGGATGACAGGCATTGGTCAATGGGGTAATGCTGATTATGGTCACAGCAATATGGATGTTGATTTCTATGTCGGCTTATTAGGCGCAGAAATTGATGTGACTGAAAATACTAAGGCGGGTCTGTTCTTTGGTGCGGGTTCAACCAAATATAAAGGTAATGAGCACGGTAAAATAGACAGCAACGATATTCATATTGGTGCTTACGGTGTTTCTAATTTGTATGACGTGGCTTCATTGAACTATGGTTTCACACATACTAACCAAGATAGAGATGCAAAAAGAACACTTTGGATAGGACAAAATGCAGGTTATAACTCTACCAGTTATGATGCAAAAATTACTCAAATTTTCTTAGAAGGGGCTTATACTCAATTTAATACCAATCAGTATTCTATTGAACCATATGCAGGATTTAGCTGGTTACGTGTATCAACTGATGATATCAATGAGAATGTCGGTAATATGAAATTTACCACTAAGACAGACTCACAAGATATTCAAGTGGGTACTATCGGTTTACGTGGTGGCTATCCATTTATGGCAGGTAATATAAATATGGCATTAAAAGGCGATATTTCTGCAAGCCACTTGTTTGGTGACAATCGCCCTGAATCACGTCTCTTCTTATCAAATTCTGGTGATGCAACATTACGAGGTGGCAAACTGGATAATTTATTTGGTGTTGGCTTAGGTGTTGATGCGCAATTAAGTAAATCAACGACTTTCGGGCTGTCTTACCAAGGTCAATATAATAGTGATGTAAGTTCAAGTGGAATTAATGCAACATTGAAAATTAATTTCTAAATTGTATTAATTAATTTAAATATTAAAGCCCTTAGTAATAAGGGCTTTTTTTTATATTTAAAATTATTAATTTAAGTATAAGTATTATTATTTAATAGAGTGTGACAATTATGGTTAAATCAATAAGTAATGATACTTCTTTTAATTATTCATGTAATGAATTTTCTGTTGATTTAAATAAAGCTAGAAATAGAATTAATAAGATAGAAAATATCAATCTTTCTCTCTTTTTATCAGTCGAAAAAAAATCTTTTATCTATAAAATAGTAGAGAAAATAAAGTCTATTTTTAATGTAGAGAAAAAAATAGAATTTATTAAAACAAAATGGATGTTTAATTTATCAAAATTTTTAACTGATGATATACGCAAAAAGAAGGTAAAGGATCTTGATAAAATAACTATTAGCAAAAAAGAATTGCATGATTTTATTATTGATTATAATGATAATAATAAATTAAACTCATTTAATTGGTTTGTTGGTCAGTATGTTAAAACAAAAGGTGATTTATTATTAGTAACAAAAATAGCATATTTCTTAGAAGATAATAAGCGTAAATTTAATCCATTTAAATTAATCATTGAATCAAAATGTATATCAAATTATTTATTTCTATTCAACTCTCTAATTACAGAAGTAAATAATGAAATAAAAAAGAAAATTTTCTTCGATATTATTGAAGACTACTTTGATAAGAATAAAAGTGATTTTGAATCTAGCCTGAAAGTAAAAAAACTAGATTTATTTTTAGAAAATAGTTATGTCATTGAACGTTCTGATGAATTAAAGCAAGCGTTTAAGAATATCATGAAAAATATGATTAATAAAAATATTGATTTTAATGAATTTATAAAAGATCTTATTGGTATTGTAGTTGAAGAGATTGAAGGCGTTGAAGAAACGAAAGAAGTAAAAAAATTACAAGAATATTTTAATCGTTATTGTGCGGCAGAATATTATTTAAAAGTTTTGAATGATGTGATAAATAAATATAAATTAGATTGTATAAATCATGAACAATTTAATAAAATTATGAAAAATACAAATAATATTATTAAAGATATTAATAGCTATATTTTCCAACATTTAAATAAAATTAATGATGATTCATATATAGGAATAGATAAAGAACAATATCTTATTAGAGTGGATCAAATTTTAGATGTGTTTAAACGGCTAGAGTGCTAAGTGAAAAGAAAAGCACCTATAAAGGTGCTTTTCTCAGAAGATAAGGTTAACTTAATGCTACTTTAATCCCCAAACCAATCAGTACTACACCCAGCACTTTATCAATGCTTTTTTGGATTTTATTGAGCATTTTTCTGACTGGCGCACTTTGGATTAATAGAACCAATAAAGGCCAATAGACTAAAGCTAAACCCCAAATAATAAAGGCATACCATAATTTTTCACCGATGCTGGAATCAACACTTAATACTTGAGTGAAAACGGCAAGGAAGAACAAGGTGGCTTTAGGGTTAAGTAAATTACAGAGAAAACCTTGCATAAAGGCTTTTTTAAAGCTGATTTGTGAATGTTGTGCTGCTTTTTCATCAATCGAATGATTAGATTTTGAGAGTAAGCTCTGAAAACCAATCCACAGTAAATATGCGGCTCCAGCATATTTTAAGATGGAAAAAAGCCAAGGTGTTGTGGTGATAAGCACAGCAATACCTGCAACACAATATGACATATGCACAAGCAATGCAGCTACAATACCCATTGCGGTCATCATTGCCGCAGATCGTTGATAACGTGCAGCATTTTTTACAACGAGAAAAAAGTCAGGACCTGGTGAGATCATACCAAGTAAAGCAATTGTAAAAACAACTAAAGAAGTTTCAAGCATAATAGCGCCTTGTATATAACAATATTATAATGATTGAATCTTATATGATTAAGTTAACATTTCGAGTATAAAGCAATTATTTATTATCAAGGAAGCATAATTTGTATCGACTCAGGTTTTAGCTTTACGTATAGTGTGAACAGTTTTTTTCCCATCTTTACCCGTAGGTGTGTAAATGAATATTAGTTTAATCGCAGCATTAGCGATGGATCGCATTATTGGTATGGAAAAGGCAATGCCTTGGACATTACCGGGCGACCTAGCATGGTTTAAAAAGAATACGCTAAATAAACCCGTTATTATGGGTCGGGTGACTTATGAGTCTATTGGACGTCCTTTACCGAATCGTCTTAATATTGTTTTAAGTAGCCAGCCAGGAACAGATAGCGATGTTGTTTGGGTTAAATCCGTAGAAGAAGCTTTGCAAGCTGCTGAAAATCATGAAGAAATTATGGTTATCGGTGGTGGAAAAGTGTATGAGCAATTTCTGCCTATGGCAAATACACTCTATCTAACTCATATCGATGCTGAAGTCATCGGTGATACAACATTCCCAGATTATGAGCCTGATGAGTGGGATTCTACCTTTATGGAATACCATGAAGCAGATGAAAATAACTCACATAACTACTGCTTCGAAATATTAAAAAGAAGAAAATAACAAGAATTAAATAAAAAGGGAGATTAAATATCTCCCTTTTTATTATTCCTATTTTATTAATATAAGAATAATAAAAAATAAGATTTATTATTCTAACTAAAATTTTTATTTATAAAGATTTATTAAATGTAATCATTATTTATATTTTAATAAACTCATTTTATAAGAATAATATATGAGATATTAATCAATATAGAGATTTTTTATTCTTAATATCGTGTTTTTCTATACTTATTTTGCTATGAAAAAAAATAACATCTTGATTATTAACAGTTAAATTTAGGGGGATTTTAAAGTGTTCGTTTTTGTATGTAAAATGTTCTCTTTAGAATAAAAAAGAGTAATTTAGGTAATATGTGAGGATAAAGCCCGCATAGCGCAAAAGGCAATGTAGCCATTTTTGCGCTTCAAGAAGGAAGGGGATAATAAGTGATTTATTTGGGTGCAGATAGGCTAGATTGAGTGAAATATTGTTTGTCTTCCCAACGTAAACAAGTGAGATCCCCACCCCAGCAACATCCCGTATCTAACGCATAAATATTATCAGGAGTGCCTTTCCCTTCAAGAGAGGCCCAATGCCCAAATATAATGCTATAACCTTCAGGTAATTGGCTTGGCAAATCGAACCAAGGCTTTAATGGTGCAGGCGCGTCTTGTGGTTTATCTTTGCAAATCATATCAAGCTGACCATTAGGAAAGCAGTAACGCATACGAGTGAGTGCATTAGTACTAAAGCGTAATCGCGCTAGACCCGAAAGTTCTGGTGACCAGTTGTTTGGTAAATCACCATACATTGAGTTAATAAATAAAGGGTAGCTATCACTACTTAAAATAGCTTCGACTTCACGAGCGCACATTTTGGCTGTTTCTAAATCCCATTGTGGCGTGATCCCTGCGTGAGCCATGATGATTTTTTTGTCTTCATCAACTTGCAATACAGGTTGGCGTCTTAACCAATTAATTAATTCGTCTGCATCTGGCGCATTAAGTAAATCATTCAACTTATCTCTTGGTTTGTTGCGGCTAATTTTTGCAAATACACCTAAAAGATGAAGATCATGATTGCCCAAGACGAGTTTAAGTGAAGTCCCTAAGCTTTTTACAAAGCGCAGTACTTCAAGAGAATCAGGGCCTCGTGCAACAAGATCACCCGTTAACCACAATGTGTCTTGTGCTGGATTGAAACTGACTTTATCAAGAAGGTGGCGCAGTTCATGGTAACAGCCATGAATATCACCAATTAAATAAGTTGCCATAGTTAGTTTATCAATGTTGGAAGTGCAAGGCGGAAAACAGGGATCTCTATTTGAAATAATCGACCATCAGTGTCAATCATTTCATAATGACCTTCCATTGTTCCCATTGGTGTTTCAAGAACGGCACCACTGGTATAGCGATATTGTGTGCCAGGTTCAATAAGCGGCTGTTCGCCAACAACACCTTCACCTCGAACTTCAGTGGTATTACCTTGTGCATTGGTGATCAACCAATAGCGGCGCAGGAGGCGAATTGCACATTTATTCAAATTATGAATTGATATGGTATAAGCAAAAACATATCGCTCATCTTCAGGGGAAGATTGGCTTTCAATGTAAACGCTTTGTACCTGTATCGCCACTTTTGATGAGGTAAACATAGTGCCTCCTGTCTCTGGCTTTATCTTATGCTTGTGAGTCTTGCTTTTGCGATAACCAGTTTGCCACTTTGCAGTATTGCTCAACAGAAATATTTTCTGCTCTTGCAGTTGGATCGATATCAAGAGCTATCATATCTTCTGCTGTGAGTAATCCACCTAAGCTATTACGTAGTGTTTTACGGCGTTGATTGAATGCTTGAGCGGTAATACGGCTAAGCATTGTAATATCCGTTACTGGGTATGGCTTTTCTTTGTAAGGGATCAAGCGAACAACTGCTGAATCAACTTTAGGTGCCGGTTTAAATGAAGTTGGTGGAACTTCAAGTACAGGGATGATTTGGCAATAATATTGCGCCATCACACTTAGGCGACCATAAGTTTTGCTGCCGTGACCAGCAACAAGGCGATTGACCACTTCTTTTTGCAACATAAATGTCATATCAGAAATTGCGTCAGCAAAACTGAATAAGTGGAACATGAGTGGTGTAGAAATGTTATAAGGCAAGTTACCGAAAACACGCAGAGGCTGCTGACGCTCTTTTGCTAATTGCGCAAAATCAATCGTCATAGCATCTTGCTGAATAATGGTCAGCTTGTCTTTTAATGTAGGATGAACTTCTAAACGAGCGGCTAAATCACGGTCAATTTCTACGACCGTCATTTTATCCATTCTTGCGCCTACTGGCTCTGTAATTGCACCTAAACCAGGACCAATTTCAACAATGGCTTCACCAGGTTGAGGATAAATGGATTCAACAATACTTTCAATAATATAGCTGTCTGTTAAAAAGTTCTGCCCGAAGCGTTTGCGGGCAAAGTGCCCCTGATGGACTCTATTATTCATTACAATTTTGTATCATATTAATGGCTAAATTTAATGCGGTGCAAAAACTGCCAGCATCTGCGCTTTTCGTACCTGCAAGCTCAAGGGCGGTGCCATGATCAACAGAAGTACGGATAAAAGGAAGGCCGAGAGTTATATTCACGGCACGACCGAAACCTTCGTATTTTAGCACAGGTAATCCCTGATCGTGATACATCGCAAGTACCGCATCAGCATGTGTTAAATATTTAGGTTGGAATAAGGTATCAGCAGGATAAGGACCATGAAGATGAATGCCTTGCTGACGTAATTGTGTTAATGCAGGCTCAATAATATCAATTTCTTCACGCCCCATATGACCGCTTTCTCCTGCATGAGGATTAAGGCCACAAACATAAATTTGAGGTTCTGCTATACCAAATTTGGTTTTTAAATCGTGGTTTAAAATAGTGATAATTTCATGCAGAAGCTCACCTGTAATTGCATCCGCCACATCTCGTAATGGTAAATGTGTGGTTGCTAATGCGACTCTTAATGTATCTGTCGCCAGCATCATAACGACACGTTCACAGTGGCTACGATCAGCAAAAAATTCGGTGTGTCCTGTAAAATGCACACCTGCATCATTGATAATGCCTTTATGAACTGGTCCAGTCACGAGTGCCGAAAATTCACCATTTAGGCAACCATCACAAGCACGAGCTAATGTTTCTACAACGTATAAACCATTGCGTGCATCTAATGTACTCGGAATGACATTAGTGTGAAGTGCAATTGGGAGTACACAAATTTGGCTTGGTGTGTGTATTTGAGGTGGCGTAGCAGGATCGTATTCAACTAATGAAAGAGGCAGGTTTAACAATTCTGCTCTTGTTTTAAGTAACTGAGGATCAGCACAAACAACCCAAGGTAAATCCCAACTCATTTGTGCTAATGAGATAATAAGGTCAGGACCAACCCCGGCTGGTTCGCCGGGGGTGATAACAAGTGGTTTTATTTGCTTAGTTTGCATTATTCTCGTTCATTATTTTCACATAAGCCCCTACTCGTAGCTCTTGCATCCAGTTTTGTACTTCTTCATTAAATTTACGGTTGAAGAGTAAACGGTATGCTTGTTCTTTATTCGCGGCATCTGTTTTATCAACACTACGTGTGTCTTCTAATTCAATTAAATGCCAGCCAAAGTTTGAGCGAACAGGTTGGCTTAATTCGTTTTTATTTAAGCGCATTAACGCATCACGGAATGCCGGATCGTAAACATCAGGCATTGACCATCCTAACTCACCGCCGCGTAATGCTGAACCTGGATCTTCAGAGTATTCTTTTGCTGCATCGGCAAAGGTTATTTTACCACTGCGAATATCGGCAGAGATCTGCTGTAACTTGGCATAGGCTTGCTCATCATTCATGATTGGCGAGCTTTTTAGCAGAATATGGCGGCTTTTCACTTCCGTAACAGAAAGGGTATTAGAACCACCACGAATATCGTTTACTTTGATAATGTGTAAGCCAACACCAGAGTGAAGAGGCCCTACGATTTGGCCTTTTTGTGCATTTGCTAATTCTTTTGCAAATAGGGTTGGTAATTCATCAATAGATGCCCAACCCATATTACCGCCATTTAAAGCTTGTGGATCAGCAGAATAAGTTGCAGCCAATTTGCCGAAATCTGCACCATTTTTAAGCTGATTCATAATGCGAGTAATGACTTGCTTTGCTTTTTCCATTTCTGCCGGCGCAGGATTTTCTGATAATGGAATTAAGATATGGCTCAGGTTTAGATCAATACTTTGGCTTGCTTGACCTTCAATTTGCTTAGCAAGAGAATCAACTTCTTGAGGCAAAATAGTAATACGGCGACGCACTTCATTATTGCGAACTTCAGCTAGCATCATCTCTTTACGGATATCTTGTCGATATTCGTTATAAGAAATCCCATCGGCAGCAAGACGCTTTTTCAGTTGCTCAAGAGAGAGTTTATTTTCAGCAGCAATACCCTGAATTGTAGATTCTACTGCGGCATCAGGAATATCAATTTGCATTTGCTGTGCCATTTGCAAAATGATGTTATCCATCACCAAACGCTCTAGAATTTGTTGGCGAAGAACTTGCTCATCAGGCATCTCTTGTCCCGCATTTTTTGCGTTCATTTTGACTGTCTGTAGCATTCTATTGACGTCACTTTCTAGAACGACACCGTTATTGACAATCGCCGATACACGGTTTAATTCTTGAGCAGCAAATGTTGTTGAGCTGGTGGCTGCACCGACCGTGATCATTAAGCCGATAAACAGCGTTTTCCAATTTTTCATAAGTTTCCCATTATGTATTTTCCGCATCTTATTGCGGGGTGACATATTTATTCAGCCAATTCCGTAGTCTGATTAAATCAGAATGCTCTTTGATAAGGTAAGATACCGCGTTCAAGCATTTTCTGGCTACCCAAACTATGATTGTTACTTAGGCCTCTGAGTTCCACATTGACAGACCATTTATTATCAATATCGCTGTGGTCAACTTTCCAGCCAACAATTTTCCGTTCATAACCCACATTCACAGCCCAGCAACAGGTGTTGTATTGTAGACCAACCATTTGGCTAACAGGCTCTGATTCTTTGGTATCAAAGTAATAAGCACCCACAAGTCCCCAACGCTCTGCTAATGGCCAACTTCCTACGACACCGATTTGTGAAATACCTTTTTGGTATTCAGGAAGTTTATTAATACCACCATCATAAGGGCGAACACGCGTTGCTTGGATATAGTCACGATCAACATAACGATAGCTTAACTGTAGAAGATGATCGCTATCTGCGCGATATTCCATAATCGCATCGCCCATTGAGACGCTACCTAAGCGACGGTCATATTGTAAACCACCACGCATACCTACAGTATCTGTGATCCGCCAGTAGGCATCACCCGCCCATACCATTGAACCTGTTTCATCTTTGCTATTAATAATCTCATTACCAATAGAAGAAGGACCTGTTCTTGGACGCTCAAAGAAGTAGATTTGACCTACAGAAACGTTAAAACGTTCAACTAATTCGCTATCATAAAAACGCGAAGTTACACCCGTGGTTAATTGGTTTGCAGAAGCAATGCGGTCTAAACCACCATACATTCTATCGCGGAAAAGTCCGCCATAGTTTGATTGTAATAATGCGGAGTCAAAGTTATTGATATTAGACTGATCTTTATAAGGAACATAAAGATATTGCACACGAGGTTCGAGGGTTTGGGTAATATCATTGGTTTGATATTGGCGCTCGAAAACCACTTTCATATCAGATTTAAACTGTGGCAATACACGATTAACACTGTCATCTAATTGGTTAGGATATCTTTTCTTATAAGCCTCAGGAATGTCCTGATCGTAATGAGTTGCCATCACTTTCAGTTCATTATTAAAGCTTGCCCAACCTGTTGATGCAGGCAGTGAGATCGTTGGCTCAATATGGAAACGATTTGCTTCAGGGGTGTTATCTCCCACACTGGTAAAGCGAACAAATTGAGCGTAAGTACGGAAATCAAACGGCCCGATATCATTCTTATAATAATTGAGATCAAGTTGTGGCTCTGCACGATAAGCCCTTGCATCTTTATTATCAGAGAAGACTTGGAACTGTTTGGTTGTTAATGTGGCATTCCAGTTCTGTTGCGCATAACCCGTACTAAATTTCTGAGTTGCATAACCATCTGTGGTGTTACCATATTGAGAGGTGAAATCAGTGAAGTACTTGTTATCACTTACTTTTGTGTAATCGATATTAAATCGCCACACATTGTTCATGACGCCACTATGTCCCCAGTAGAATAACCAGCGTGTTGCAGAATCACGAGGAAGATAGCCAGCTTTATTTTCTTCTTTGTCTTTATTGTATTGGCTATCGTGATTAATCCAATCAACGGCAATCGTACCGCGACCTGGAGTCGTTAAATAACGGAATTCATTATCTAATTTTAAACCACGACGGCTGATATAGTTAGTCGTAATGGTCGCATCATAATTAGGAGCTATATTCCAATAGTAAGGAAGTTGGAAATCAAATCCAGAGCTACTGGAATAGCTTCCGTTAGGAATTAAGAAACCAGAACGGCGTTTATCACCAATTGGTAATTGAAGATAAGGGCTATAAAAGATAGGCACATTGGCTACACGAAAACGCGCATTCCAAATTTCAGCGACTTGCTCTTCACGGTCTAAAATAACCTCTGAGCCAACAACGCTCCAGCTATCATCTCCTGGTAAACAAGAGGTGAACATGCCTTTATCCATAATGGTATAGCGGTTTTCGCCACGCATTTGCATTTTGTCTGCGTAACCACGGCCTTGACGACCAACCATTTGGTAATCACCTTGCTCAATATCCGTATCTTTATTATTAAGATTAGACCAAGCTCGCGGGCCTTTTAAGATGATTTGAGGATCATCATAAGACACATTTCCTGTTGCTGTGACCATTCTTAATGGTGTTTCTCCCTCAGTCTGTGTCAGTTCAACACTGTCGGCACTTAAGGTTTGGTTTCCCTGTTTAATATCAACATCACCTTTATATTTGACCATGCGAGGATATTCACCTTGCATATCATTTGCAGTGATGGTGACGGGCAAGCTGTTAGGATCGCCTTGTACTAATGGTTTGTTATAAACAGGAACTCCCAGTAAACATTGGGAGGCAAGATCAGCATAAGCAGGCTGACCGTATATTGTGGCCCAAACTAGGGTGGCCAGCAGTGTGGGATAACTTTTTTTCATAAGTATTTATGTGCTTCCGTCATCAGTGGCTTCGTGCTGATAAACAGCGAGAAACTAACGCAGGGAGTTATGCGGCACCAGCCCAACGTTCTGAACATTGTTCTAACGGTAACCGAAAAATAGGCGTATGCCTCATTTTTTCGATGTTTCTGTGTTGAAATAGGGTTATAGCCTTATTAGAAACAAAAAAACACCGCGCTGATGCGGTATTTCGTGCTGTATAACAACGCTAAAGTTATTCGTTTGGTCACTCATTTTACTTTAACACAATTTAAACGAAAACAGCATTACCTCAGTCCAAAGAGAAACAGTAAATCTCTTCATTTTAAGAAAAAGTCTATTTAGAGGTTGCTTGGTGTTAGGTGTGCAAGCAAATGAATAGTATGATAATGCAAAATTGCAGTCAGAGCATTGAAGATTTGAGGAGTCTATGCGCTATTGGGGAAAATTATTAGGCCTTACCATTGGTAGTTTTGCAGGAATAGGCTTTTGGGGCATTGTTATTGGTGTTTTTCTTGGGCACCTCTATGACATGCAACGAAGTAAATTAGGAAGTGGTGGGCGCTATACGCGTGATAGACAAGCTTTTTTCTTTGCTGCAACCTTTCAAGTTTTAGGCCATCTGACAAAATCAAAAGGGCGAGTGACTCAAACCGATATCTCTCTTGCCAGCGAATTAATGGATCGCATGAATCTGCATGGTGTTGGTCGCCAAGCCGCGCAACAAGCTTTTAGAGAAGGTAAATCATCCGATTTTCCATTAAGAGCCACATTGCAACGTGTTCGGCAAATTTGTGTTGGGCGCCGTGACTTACTTCAGATGTTTCTGGAAATCCAATTACAAGCTGCTTTTGCAGATGGTCAACTGCATCCAAATGAAAGAAAAATGTTGTTTATCATTATCGATGAGCTAGGTTTTTCTCGTGCGCATTTTGAACATATATTAGCAATGATGCAGGCTGGTCAGAATTTTCATTATCAAAATGGACAGGGTTATCAGCCCCAACCTCAAGGCCCAACGCTCTCTGATGCGTGTAAGGTACTTGGCGTCGATGAGAATGATGATGTTAAAACCATAAAAAGAGCTTATAGAAAATTGATGGGAGAACATCATCCGGATAAACTTGTAGCGAAAGGTTTACCGCCAGAAATGATGGAAATTGCAAAACAAAAAGCACAGTCTATACAAGTTGCTTATGATTTGATTAAAAAAGAAAAAGGATTTCGTTAACATCTTGTAAAAGAAGATGAGAAAAGAGAGAATTATTCCGTGATAGAGATAACTTAGACTGAGTTGAGTTTATTATTTATCACGGTAAAATATAAGTGAAATTTAATTATTTCATTCTCTCTTCTCTTAAAAAAGGAACTATATCCATGTCAAACGTCCGTGTTCTTGTTGGGGTTATGGGATTAGCGCTTTGCCTGCTCCTTGCTTCATTGAGTTCAGTGACTGTTTTAGTGTCATAAGACATTAAAAATCGGCAAGGCATTCAAAATGTATCGGGGATCGAAAAGCAGGATGCGTAATAAATAATTCCTGAGCATGTAACTGCAGGCGAGGCGCCATCGCTCTTGCCTGTGGGTGTGCATAAAAGCGATCCCCAAGAATTGGATGCCCCAACGCTAGCATATGTACCCGCAATTGATGTGAACGCCCAGTAATTGGTGAGAGTTTCACTCTTGTCGCATTCTCTTCATATTCCAACACTTCATAAAAAGTTTGCGCCGCTTTCCCTGTTTCATGACAGACTTTTTGTTTTGGCCGATTAGGCCAATCACAAATCAAAGGTAAATCAACCAATCCCTCTTCTTTTTCGATATGTCCCCAAACGCGTGCGATATAGGTTTTTTTGGGTTCACGTTCACGAAATTGACGCTTTAGTTCACGCTCTGCTTCTTTATTTAGTGCAACAACAATAACGCCACTGGTTGCCATATCAAGGCGATGCACACATTCAGCATTAGGAAATTCAGCTTTAATGCGCGACATAATACTGTCGTTATGTTCTGGCGCTTTGCCCGGTACTGACAGTAATCCGCTGGGTTTATTGACGGCAATAATATGCTCATCTTGATATAAAACATGTAACCAAGGATCTGTCGGCGGGTTATACACTTCCATCATGGTGGATATCTCATCAAAACAACGGGGAGTAAAATACTCCCCGCTTTAACGGTGATTATTGGTGGGTAACAACAATGAGGCGAATTGAATCTAAACGCCACGTTGCTTCATCTAAATGGTTAAGAATATGAGCACGTTCATTTTCAATTGCTTCGACTTCATCATCACGAATATTTGGGTTTACCGCACGTAAAGCTTCTAAGCGCGACAATTCATGAGTCAGCACGCGATCCGCTTCTTCTTTCGCTTTTTGGATAAGTCCTTTCGCTTCAACTTCCATTAACGGTTCAGAGGCTTTAAGTACATGGTGGACTTCACTTTGTACCGCATTGACCAGTTTGCTCGAAGTATGACGATTAACTGCATTTAATTGGCGGTTAAAGCTTTCAAACTCAACTTGAGATGCAAGATTATTACCTTTCAGATCAAGTAATAAGCGAACTGGTGTTGCAGGTAAGAAACGACTTAAGTGAAGATGTTTAGGTGCTTGCGCTTCGACCACATAAATCAGTTCTACTAACAGCGTTCCCACTGGCAATGCTTTATTTTTTAATAAAGAAACGGCACAACTTCCTGTATCGCCAGATAAAATTAAATCTAAGCCATTACGGATAATTGGGTGTTCCCAACTAATAAATTGGGTATCTTCACGAGATAATGCTTGCTCTCTATCAAATGTGATGGTGCAACCATCTTGCGGTAATCCTGGGAAATCAGGCACTAACATATGATCGGATGGCGTTAAAATAATTAAGCTATCACTGCGATCTTCTTGATTAATACCGACGATATCAAACAAGTTCAGTGCAAAGTTCACTAACTCAGGATCGTTATCTTGCGCTGCAATCTCACCCGCTAATTCAACGCCAACTTCACCACCGTTAGAATGCATTTCTAATAGGCGGTCGCGGCCTTGCTCAAGTTTGAGCTTCATTTCATCATGCTGTTTACGACAAGCAGCGATAAACTCGTCAAAGTCCGCTAATTCATTAGGTTGCGCAAGGTAATTGACGAGAGCATCATATTTGCTGTCATAAATAGTACGACCTGTTGGACAAGTATGCTCAAAGGCATCTAAGCCTTCGTGATACCAACGCAATAATACGGATTGAGCCGTACCTTCAAGATAAGGAATGCTAATATCAATGTCGCGATTTTGACCAATTCGATCGAGACGACCAATACGTTGTTCTAGTAAATCAGGGTTAAATGGCAGATCAAACATAACTAGTTGATTAGCAAACTGGAAGTTACGTCCTTCAGAGCCGATTTCTGAACATAGTAGAACTTGTGCGCCTTCTTCTTCAGACGCGAAATAAGCAGCTGCACGGTCGCGTTCAAGTAATGACATACCTTCGTGGAAGACTGCCGCGCGAATACCTTCACGCTCACGTAAAACTTGTTCTAATTGCAGTGCGGTTGCTGCTTGAGCACAAATTACCAGTACTTTTTCATTACGATTTGCAGTTAAGAAACCCAGTAACCATTCAACACGAGGGTCAAAGTTCCACCATGTTGCGTTTTCACCTTCGAATTCTTGGTAAATACGTTCAGGGTAAAGCATCTCTTTTGCACGAACTTCGAGGCTCTTTTTCGCCGCCATAATTTCAGCCACTTTAATTGCGGTTTGATATTGTGTTGGCAGTGGCATTTTTATCGCGTGAAGTAAGCGATTCGGGAAACCTTTAACGCCAGAACGAGTGTTACGGAATAGCAAACGACCTGTTCCGTGTCTGTCCATTAGCATATGGATAAGTTCTTGGCGAGATTTAGTACGTTCTTCACCTTGGGTATTTGCCGCTTTCAGTAATGGCTCAACATCTTGCTCGCTGATCATTTCACTGATGATATTTTGTTGTTCGGTATTTAAATCATCTTCTGATAGCAAAATAGTGACAGCATCAGCAACAGGGCGATATTTTTGTTGCTCATTAATAAATTCGTTGTAGTCATGGAAACGGCTTGGATCAAGCAGACGTAAACGGGCAAAGTGGCTTTCTTGACCTAATTGCTCAGGGGTTGCGGTTAATAGCAATACCGAAGGAATAGATTCAGCTAATTCTTCAATTACTTGATATTCACGGCTTGGAGCATCTTCACTCCAAACAAGGTGATGAGCTTCATCGACAACTAACATATCCCATGTTGCTTCAACCAAGTGTTCAAAACGTTGTTTGTTTTTACGCACAAAATCTAAAGAGCAGATGATCATCTGTTCTGTTTCAAATGGATTATCGCTATCTAATAAAGATTCGCTATAACGGCTATCATCAAACAGTGAGAAACGGAGGTTGAAACGGCGTAACATTTCAACTAACCACTGATGTTGTAAGCTTTCAGGCACAATAATCAACACGCGCTCAGCACGACCATCCATTAATTGTTGATGGATAATCATACCAGCTTCAATTGTTTTACCTAAACCCACTTCATCAGCTAATAATACGCGGGGGTTATGACGTTTACCCACTTCATTGGCGATATAAAGCTGATGAGGAATAAGGCTTGCGCGGATACCACGTAAACCACTTTGTGCTTGCTTAAACTGCTCGCTCATAAACTTACGAGCGCGGTAGCGTAATGCAAAGCGATCCATACGGTCGATTTGACCTGCAAAAAGGCGATCTTGAGGTTTATTAAAAGTGAGTTTGTTATCTAAGAACACTTCACGTAATTGTGCAGGCTCTTCAGTGTCTAAACGTACACCCTGATAGATAAGTAGGCCGTTATCTTCTACAACGTTATCGATGGCGAGTTTCCAGCCTTCGTGACTGGTGACAGTATCCCCTGCATTGAACATCACCCGCGTTATTGGTGCATCATGACGGGAGTAAAGGCGGTTTTCGCCACAGGCAGGAAAAAGTAAGGTAACCATGCGGGCATCAATTGCCACAACAGTACCCAGTCCAAGCTCGCTTTCAGTATCGCTAATCCAACGTTGACCAAGAGTAAAAGGCATATATATAAACTCAGCTCTCAAATATATAATTTAGGAATTATTAATGAATGCAGTATTGCGGTGTTGTCATTAAAATCTGCGGGATAAAAAGTGCTTGTTCCTTGAACAAAGAAAAGCTAATTATCACCAAAGGGGCGTTATGTTAATAGATGCAAAGCAAACCGTCACCTGCAAAATGACACAACTTAAAATGAGAGTGTCATTTGCCCATTTAACAAGGTTGAAAAATCATCTTGTATAAAAGGTAGGATTGCATCTGCAATAGGCATTAATTGCTTATTGATATAGTGCTCATAATCAGGTGCAGTGGTAATGTGCTCTAATGGCTCAGGCCCCAAGAGGGTAATTATATAACTAATCCAACCGCCTTGCTGATATTGTTGCGGTCTATTTTGGGATAAATTATATTCATCAGCCTTACGTGCTGCTTTGACATGAGGGGGGACGTGGTGCTGATATTCTGATAATTTTCTACGTAACCGTTTACGATACACTAATCTCTCATCATATTTTCCCGCAAGCGTATCCGCAACATAATCACGAATAAACTGCTGATAAGGTTGCTGATGAAAAATGCGTGTATAAAGCTCTTGTTGAAATTTTTGAGCAAGGGGAGTCCAATCTGTTCTGACGGTTTCTAATCCTTTAAATACCATTTTATCATTGCTGAGTCCGGCGTAGCGTTTCTTGCTACCCGTTTCCATACCTCGGATAGTGGGCATTAAAAAGCGGCGATAATGGGTTTCGTATTCTAGTTCTAATTTGCAATCTAGTTGGTAGTTTTCAAAGAGATGTGTTTTCCACCATTGATTTACCTCTTGTACTAAT
Organism: Proteus columbae; assembly: GCF_009914335.1. Lineage (NCBI taxonomy): Bacteria > Pseudomonadati > Pseudomonadota > Gammaproteobacteria > Enterobacterales > Morganellaceae > Proteus > Proteus columbae. Next base: position 3,206,141 of record NZ_CP043925.1, on the reverse strand, counting down.
TGATACCCAATCTGTTGTGCTTGTTGTTCTGTGTGAGGTGATTTCAGCCAAACAAAGGTTGAATCCGTATCGCCATAAATAACTTGATAACCTTTGGCCTCAATTAATTCTCGTGTTTTTTTCATAATTTCATGACCTCGTAGCGTAATGGAAGACGCTAAACGAGGATCAAAAAAGCGACAACCCACAGAGCCTAAAACACCATAAAAAGCATTCATAATGATTTTGAGCGCTTGAGAGAGCGGGGTATTTTTATGTAATTTGGCATTATCTCTTTCATGCCAAATTTGCGACACAATAGCGGGTAAACAGTGCCGTTCTCGTGAAAATCGTGCTTGGCGAAATCCAGAAATAGAAAAGTTTTCGTCAGGTTGGTGCATTCCTTCAATCATTCCTACTGGATCGATTAAAAAAGTACGAATAATAGAGGGATAAAGGCTTTTGTAATCAAGCACAACAACAGAATCATATAAGCCGGGAGCAGAATCCATCACAAAGCCACCGGGGCTATGCTCTTCAGGTTTTTCACCTTGATTAGGCGCGACATATCCAATGCGATGCATTGAGGGTAAGTAGAGGTGAGTAAAAGCCGCGACAGAGCCACCGCTTCTATCAACTGAAAGCCCTGTAACACAGGCTCTTTCTAATAAGAATGCCATAAGAGATGTCGTATCAAAGATACGGTTCACTAAGACACAATCTTGCCAATTATAATAAGCCAGTGCAGGTTTATCTTCTTTAAAGCGCCGATTAATTTCATCCATTCTGGCATAAGGTGTATCGATGGCTTTACCTTCACCTAACAGTGTTTGAGCAACCGATTCGAGGCTAAAAGAGGGAAAATTCCACGTCGCCATTTTCAATGCTTCAATGCCATCGATAATTAAACGACCTTGAGCCGATGCAAAAAAATGTCCTTTTTTAAATCCATGCTCACGCCATTCTAACGGGCTATTTTGACGACCTAATAATAAACTGACGCCATATCGTTGGGCATGTGTGTACAAAATACGTAGATCGAATTGAATTAAATTCCAACCAATAATGGCATCGGGATCATAGTGTTGTATCCATTCATTTAACTTTTCAATTAAACGTAATCGGCTACTGACATAACATAAACGATAGCCTTGAGGTTGCTGGTTTTCACACTCTACGGGCAACTCATCAGTAAGCATAAACACCACATTATCGCCACAACCTGCAAGTCCAATGGAGTAAAGTTCACCAAACTCACTGGTTTCAATATCCAAAGACACGGTTCGAAGCGTTGGGCGATAATCAGGAGCGGGTTTTAATGTAGCAATATTATTTTGTTGATAACGAAACCAGACTGGTGCGGTGATAAAGCGCTCCATCATATAACGTTCATGTGGGCGGATATCTGCTTCATAAAGTCGGATGTGATGCTCTTTAAGTTGTTGCTCAAGTTGAACAAGTTGGCGGTATTGTTTGCAATAAACACCGAAAACGGGCTGTCTTTCGAAATCTTTTAACTCGAGAGGGCGAATTTCAATATCAGGATTTTTATTAACGAGTGAGCGTAAAACAGTTTCATGTTGACGGGCAACAAAACCGATAGCACGTTGCATAGGAACAGTCACTTTATGCGGACCATGATCTGTCGCCAGCCAATAAGAGACGACAATACCTTTTGGTGTGTCGCTCCAGTGGCGAGTAAGAATAAAACCTTGTTCCGTATGACCAATCATGAGCACCCAATAAACACAAATAATTCACTAAATATGTGTTTATTATAGTCAATATAGTGGTTATTTATACAGTTAATTTTGGCTGAGATTAATTAAACGGAATACCTAAAATAAGTGATTGATCCACTTCACCATTTATTAGTGATTGTGTATTTCCATCATACACAATCATACCGTTATCAATCACAATCGCTCTTGAGGCGATTTTTGCAGCATCTTCTAAACTATGCGAAACCATCAATAAGGTTAACGCTTTCTCATCACAAAGTTGCTCAAGTAGTGCCAGCATTTCAATGCGTAAAGCGGGATCTAATGCAGAAAAAGGCTCATCGAGTAATAAAATCGGTTGTTCACGTACCAAGCAGCGCGCAATTGCGACACGTTGGCGCTGGCCACCTGATAATTGGGATGGTAAGCGTTCAAGATATTCACTGAGAGCCACTTGTTTAGCGCGATCTTCTAATAGTACTTTTTGCGCATCAGTCAGTTTTAAACTGGGATTTAACCCTAAACCAATATTCTGTCTGACAGTTAAATGTGGAAATAAGTTATTATCTTGAAATAACATGGAGATAGGACGTTTAGCAGGGACTGTTTTAGTATGGTTTTCACCATTGAGAAAAAGGCTTCCTTTTTCTGACGGTAAAAAACCCGCAATTAAACTGAGTAATGTGCTTTTTCCAGCGCCACTGGGACCTAACACAGCGATACGCTCTCCCGTATTAACGGTTAAATTAAATAAGAGATGTTGGTGTTCATAGGTGTAAGCAAGGTGCTCTAATTTAATCATGAGATTTTCCTGCCAATCGTTCTATTAAGCTAAAAAGAGTGAAGCAAAGTAGCAATAAGATCATGGCGGTCACGGCACCATCTTGAGTGTGATAAGCGCCAATTTGCTGATAAAGATAGAAAGGTAAGGTTCTAAAGGTTTCATTACCAAAAAGAGCCACAATACCGAAATCCCCAATAGAAATCACACAAGCAAAAGCAAGGGCTTGTGAAATTGGTTTTTTTAATGCGCGTAATTCTATCCAACGGAGTCGATTTATACCTTGTAAATTGAGCGACTGACACAAAAGACCATAACGCGAAGCGATGTCATTCATTGGATTTTCAAGTACTTTTAATGCATACGGAATAGCAATTAATGCGTTGGTTAAAATGACTAAAACATACGGTGATTCGGGTAATCCAATCGTATTGTTGAATAGAAGAAAAAAGCCTGTTGCCAACACAATCCCCGGCATCGCCAGAATAATCAAACCACTCATTTCCATGGCTTGTCCTGCTTTTTTAAAGTGCCGTAAGCGAAGTTCTCGGCTACTCCATAGCAACATCATCGTTAATACAACACAAACAATACCCGCACCAACCGCAATAATCAGTGAGGTAGTAAACGCCTGCCAAAGTACAGGTTGTTGTATGACATGTATAAATTGACTGTTAAGACCGTCCGTTATTACCGCTAGAATTGGCGGTACTAAAAAGAGGATCGCAAGAGTGATCACTAAACCATCGGTTATTTTGCTAAAGATAGGATCATAGGGATCACGCCAATGTAGCTTTTGACTGCTTCCCACAAAAAGGGTGCCTTTTAGCTTTTGGCTAATAAGTACTAAACCTAAACAACAAAAAAGCTGGATCAACGCTAACAGTGCAGCGCGGTGTAAATCGTAGTCATAGCTTAACGCTTGATAAATCGCGAGTTCAACAGTCGTTGCCGCAGGACCTCCGCCTAATGCCAATACAGTGGCAAAGCTTGCAAAGCAGAGCATAAAAATGAGTGATGCCGTGGGCAGAATTTGACGCCACAAATAGGGAAATTCAAGAAAACGAAAACGTTGCCAGCCATTCATGCCAAGCTGTGAGGCTAATTGGCGTTGTTCTGACGAAATACTTTCGAGTGCTTGTAATAGCATTCGGGTTGCTAATGGCATATTGAAAAAAATATGAGCTAATAGAATGCCTTGCAAACCATAAGGGGTAAATTGGTAGTCGATCCCTAGCCATTCACAAATTTGAGCAATCCATCCCACTCTGCCATAAACCGTTAAAATACCAAAAAGTGCAACTAGAACAGGTAACACAAGACTCATGGCACATAGGCGTAAAAACAGTGTTCGTCCTTTAAATTGGCGTCGATAGAGTGCTTTGGCGAGCCAAATAGCAGGTAATATCGAAAACAGCGCAGATAAAAAGGCTTGCCAAAAAGTAAAGCGGACAACATGCCATAAATATTCATCAGCAAAAATTGAGGTCAGCTCACCACTTGGTGCGTTAAACCACAATGCGCCAAATGACAATAACGCCACAATAAGCAGTAAACCCGAGGCACATAGCCCCGGGATAAGCCATCTTCCCATTAGCGACTAACCGCAGATTGCCAATTACGAGTCCATGTTTGGCGCTCTTTTGCGACAACATCTGCATCGAATTGTAATGATTTTTCGGGTTTAGGCATCACGGAATAGACGTCAGGTAATGGCATATCAATAACAGGATACATCCAATTGGTTGTAGGAATAGTTTCTTGGAAAGCAGGGGTGAGCATAAATTGCATAAATTGTTGAGCTAATTCAGGTTGTTTGCTCGATTTCAATTTTGCCGCGACTTCGACTTGTAAGTAATGCCCTTCATCGAAAATTGCCGCTGCATAGTTATCTTTTTTATCCGCTAAAATGTGATAACCTGGAGATGATGTGTAACTAAGCACAAAATCACCTTCACCTTTTAAGAATAAGCCATAAGACTCACTCCAACCTTTAGTCACTGTCAGCGTTTTCTCTGACAATTTTTTCCATTCAGAGGCCGTATTTTCAGGGTAAAGTGACTGCATCCATAGCATTAAACCCAAACCCGGTGTGCTGGTGCGAGGATCTTGATACAAAATCTTCCACTTTTCTTTGCTATTTAGCAGTTCAGCCATACTTTTTGGGGGATTAGCAATGCGGTTTTTATCATAGATAAAAGCAAAATAACCGTAGTCATAAGGCACAAAGGTATCATCAGCCCATTTTTCAGGTAGGGTGAGTTTTGATGTATCGATATGACTTGGTGCGAAAAGTCCCGTTTCTTTTGCTGCGTGGATCAGATTGTTATCCAAACCCAAAATAATATCAGCCTTACTCTTATCACCTTCCATACGTAAGCGATTAAGCAGAGAAACACCATCAGAAAGGGCAACAAGTTTTAATTCGCAATCACATTGTTGTTCAAACGCTTTTTTTATTGCAGGCCCTGGCCCCCAATCTGCGGTAAATGAATCATAAGTGTAAACAGTGAGCGTGGGTTTTTGTGCTAAGGCTTGAGTTGAAAAAGTACTTACAATGCCCAGTGCGCCCAGAAGGAAAGTAAAGCGAAGCGATTTAGTTAACACGTTTAGTTCCTCAGTAAAAGTCAGGTAGGATCTGAGGAGTGAGGATGGCAAACCAATGAATATTGCAACATCCTGACTCAAATCCCTACGCCAGTATTAGCTGGATCAGGTTCCACGAGTTTTTCTCAGCCTAAAAAGGCACCCCGTTGAGACTTTCCCATTGTAGATAAATACGCGCGTCGTGCAAAGTCTGTTGATAGAGGTTTACCGTTTGTGGGTAGTATGAAACAATGAGTTATCTTTCAAATTTGGTTATTGAGGTAGTCTAGTGATCGATGATGATGGCTACCGCCCGAATGTAGGGATTGTAATTTGTAATCGGCAAGGGCAAGTGCTTTGGGCTCGTCGCTATGGGCAACATTCATGGCAATTTCCTCAAGGGGGAATTAATCCTGGAGAATCGCCAGAGCAGGCAATGTACCGAGAGTTGTTCGAAGAAGTTGGGTTAAGTCGCAAGGATGTTAAAATTCTTGCCTCCACACGTAACTGGTTACGTTACAAGTTACCGAAGCGTTTGGTGCGTTGGGACACAAAACCTGTTTGTATTGGACAAAAACAGCGTTGGTTCCTCTTGCAGTTAACAAGTAATGATAAAGACATTAATGTTCAACAAAGCAAAACGCCAGAATTTGATGGCTGGCGTTGGGTGAGTTACTGGTATCCTGTTAGACAAGTCGTCTCTTTTAAACGCGATGTTTATCGACGTGTAATGAAAGAGTTCGCACCCGTAGTCATGCCGTTGCAAGAACAAGTGTCTTTACCTCGTCCATCGTATGGATATCGGCGTAAAAGGTATTAGATAACACTATGCTGACACGTTTGCGAGAAATTGTAGAAAAAGTGGCTATGGCAGCGGGGCTTCCAGAAGCGCTTGAACTCTTAGTCAAGGAAACGTGTCAGGCAATGCACACGGATGTGTGTTCTATTTATCTTGCCGATAAACAACGTAGTTGTTTTTATCTTATGGCGACCAAAGGGTTAAAAAAACCTAGAGGGAGAGCCGTTAGCCTCTCGTTTGATGAAGGCGTTGTTGGTGAAGTGGGGCGTCTTTCAGAGCTCATCAACCTCGCTGATATTCGCGAGCATCCTAGCTTTAAATACCTTCCTCAAGTTAAAGAAGATGATCTCCGTGCTTTCCTCGGTGTACCTATTGTCTATCGTCGCCAACTCCTTGGTGTATTAGTCGTTCAGCAAAAAGAGCGTCGCTTATTTAATGAAAGCGAAGAATCTTTTATGGTGACACTGGCGACACAATTAGGTGCAACGTTATCGCAAGTACAAACTAAAGGGCTTTTTGGACAATATCGCCAAAGCCGTATTAAAGCACTTTCGGTTTCGACGGGTGTGGTGATGGCATATGGCTGGCAAGAAGTCGCTCAGCCAATCCTTGAAAATGTATTTAAAGCCAGTGCACTTGATATAAAAGCAGAGCTCAATCGACTCACTGTTGCTTTAGAAGATGCAACAGCAGAATGTCGCCGTTTTAGTAAGCGTTTTATGGCGAATGCACAAAAAGAGAGTGCGGCCATTTTTGATCTCTACTCGCATTTACTTAATGATCCACAGCTTAAACATAAAATGACCGCGATAATCACACAAGGTTATGTCGCAGAATGGGCAGTTAAAGTGGTGGTTGAGAAAGTATCAGCGCAATTTTCCAGCCTGAAAGACGGTTATATGCGAGAAAGAGCGTCTGATCTTAAAGCATTAGGACAGCGTTTATTATTCCATTTAGATGATGATCTAAGCTCAACCAATATTTGGCCAGAGCGTTTTATTTTGGTCGCTGATGAATTAAGTGCCAGTTTATTGGCGGAGTTACCAGAGCAACAACTTGCTGGTGTCATTGTTCGAGATGGCGCAACTCACTCACATTCTGCCATTCTTGTTAGAGCGATGGGAATACCCGCGATTATGGGAGCAGATATTCAACCTGAGCTGTTACATAATCGCATGCTTATTCTTGATGGTTATCGTGGAGAAATATTTATTGAGCCAGAGCCTTTTATTACTCAAGAATATAAACAAATTATTGATGAAGAGAGTGTATTAAGCCAAATTGCAGAAGATCAACTTGAACAGCAAGCGGTTTTAAAAAACGGTGAAGCAGTTAGTGTTCAATTGAATGCGGGATTAAATATAAAATATGAGCAACGCATTAGTGTGGGAATAGATGGTGTGGGTTTATATCGCACCGAAATACCTTTTATGTTGCAAAGCGGTTTTCCCTCTGAAGATGAACAAAAAAACCGTTATCGTGAAATTCTCTCTTTTTTTCCAGATAAACCCGTTGTATTGCGCGCTTTAGACATTGGTGCTGATAAGCAACTTCCTTATATGCCAATTAATGAGGAAAACCCCTGCTTAGGTTGGAGAGGAATAAGAATATTGCTCGATCAACCTGAAATCTTCCTTATTCAGCTACGTGCAATGCTAAAAGCAAATCTCGAATTTAAAAATTTGAAAATATTGTTGCCGATGGTGACAAGTCTTGATGAAATTGACGAAGCAAGAACATTGCTGCTACGAGCATGTGATGAAGTCAGTCGAGAAATAAAGTGTGAGTGTGTTCCACCACCGTTAGGCATCATGCTTGAAGTTCCTTCGTTGGTGTTTATGTTGTCACAATTAGCTAATCGGGTCGATTTTATCTCTGTTGGAACAAACGATTTGACTCAGTATTTGCTTGCTGTCGATCGTAATAATACCCATGTAGCATCACTCTATGATAATTTGCATCCTGCGTTATTGCGTTCACTGAATTTGATTGCAACACAATGCCAATATTATCAGTTGCCAGTGAGTGTTTGTGGTGAAATGGCGGGTACGCCAATAGGGGCATTGCTGTTAATAGGGCTCGGTTTTAGGCAGTTAAGCATGAGTGGTCGTAGTTTACCTAGGGTAAAATACTTATTGCGCCATCTTGATCCTGTGATGTTACAGTCTTTTATGCAACAGGTGTTGCAAGCTGAAACCACAACAGAAATCAAAAAATTGTCTTCTGAATTTATGGAACGGCAAGGATTAGGTGGATTAATTCGCGGAGGTATCTAGCAGACCTTCGTATAAGCCTTTTTTGTGTTGGCAATAAATAACCAGCACAGAAATTATTGATTAAGTGAAGTAGGGAATAATGAGTATAAGCTACCTTAAATTTCCAGAGATTGATCCCGTTATGTTCTCTATCGGGCCTGTGTCACTACACTGGTACGGTATGATGTATTTAGTTGGGTTTGTCTTTGCCTTATGGCTTGCAAATCGTCGAGCTGCAAAACCGAATAGTGGTTGGAATAAAAATGAAGTTGAAACATTACTTTATGTCGGTTTTGTGGGTGTATTTATCGGTGGTCGTTTAGGTTATGTTTTATTTTATAACCTACCTGTCTTTTTAAATGATCCTCTTTACCTCTTTAAAGTGTGGGATGGCGGAATGTCGTTCCATGGCGGTTTAATTGGGGTCATTTGTGCCATGATTTGGTTTGCTAAACGCACTAAACGTAAATTTTTCCAAGTGGCAGACTTTGTTGCACCGTTAATTCCATTTGGATTAGGGTTAGGCCGTATTGGTAACTTTATCAATGGCGAATTATGGGGACGTGTCACATTAGATACGCCTTGGGCGTTCTTATTCCCAACCTCGCGTTCTGCGGATCTCCAGCTTGTTGCCCAAGATCCAACAACGTTACTGCCTATTATTCAAGAATATGGTGTTTTACCTCGTCATCCCTCTCAGCTTTATGAAATGCTGTTAGAAGGCGTGGTGTTATTCATTATTCTGAATATTTTTGTGCGCAAAAGTCGTCCTGTCGGAAGTGTGTCAGGTCTATTCCTGATTGGTTATGGCGCATTCCGTATTATTGTTGAATTCTTCCGTCAACCAGACGCACAACTAGGATTATTTGGTGGTGTGAGTATGGGGCAAATACTTTCAATTCCAATGATTCTGTTGGGTATTATTTTTATGGTATGGGCTTATCGTCAAGATAAAAAAACGGCACAAAACCCAACATCTGCTCACAAATAGTGTGAGATAAATTTTTTATTATTAGCTAATTAACAAGAGAGACAACATGAAGCAGTATCTGGCATTGTGTCAACGCATTATCGATGAAGGGCAATGGATTGATAATAAACGGACAGGAACCCGTTGTTTAACGGTGATTAATGCCGATCTGGAATATGATGTTGCGAATAACCAATTTCCGCTGATAACAACACGAAAAAGTTTTTATAAAGCGGCCATTGCAGAACTGTTAGGGTATTTACGTGGCTATGACAATGCCGCTCAATTTCGTGAAATTGGTTGCAATACATGGAATGCCAATGCGAATGAAAATGGTGCATGGTTAAATAACCCTCATCGTAAAGGCGAAGACGATATGGGGCGTGTTTATGGCGTTCAAGGACGTCAATGGAAACGCCCTGATGGTTCTCATTTTGATCAACTGCGTAAAGTGGTAGATAACCTGACTAAAGGTATCGATGATCGTGGTGAAATCGTAACGTTCTATAATCCGGGTGAAACGGAACTGGGTTGTTTACGCCCTTGTATGCATACGCATACCTTTTCACTTGTGGGGGATACGCTTTATTTAACCTCTTATCAGCGCAGTTGTGATGTGCCGTTAGGTTTGAATTTCAACCAAATTCAGTGCTTTGTTTTATTGGCGCTGGTGGCTCAAATTACAGGGCATAAGCCGGGTAAAGCATTTCATAAGATAATCAATGCACATATCTATGAAAATCAATTACCACTAATGCGTGATGTGCAGTTAAAAAGAGAGCCATTACCGTTACCAACATTACATGTCAATCCAAAAATCAAAACGTTGGAAGATATTGAAACTTGGGTAACAACGGATGATTTTACTGTTGAAGGTTATCAATGCCATGAAGCAATAAAATATCCATTTACAGTTTAATTTATTCCTTGCTTTAAAGGCCTCTGTTTAGCAATAAACAGGGGCTTTTTTCATTTTACCCTTATTTTGTATTTATTCTGAAAATACGGTTATTGCGTTGTTGTTCGAAAAAAACACTTTCCTTTATTTACCTTTAAATGTTTTGTCTGCATTCTCGCAGTAGGTTAAAAGGAGGAATAAATGAATAATAACATGGATATAAGCCTAAGTAGGGTGCATCAGCAAGAGGGCGAATTTGGTATAAGCTTACTTGAAATATTGGTTGTGATGATGATAGTTTCTATTTTAAGCTATTTATCAATTCCTGCTTATCAGCATTTTACTTACCAGCGTCAGTTACTGCATAGCGTGCGTGAAACCATTGCTTTTCTTTCTTATCAGCAACAACAAGCTCTATTATTTAATGTAAGAATTAAAATTACGCTTTTGTTATCACCAAATAATAAAATAATTGCGACTCCTCTTCATTCTCGCCATTTATCAGAGCAACAAGATATTTTTCAATTAGCTTCAGGCATTCAACTTAAGCAATCAACAGTTTCAAATTTTACGTTCGGTGGAATTCGTCAAACATTAAAGCCCATGAGCTTTGTTCTTCACAGTGTAGAAGGCGAAGTGAAAATTATTATTTCATCATTAGGCAGAATAAGAGCATGTAGTCAGAGCATGAAGGCATTTTCATCATGTTGAAACGATCTGGAATTTCATTTTCGTCTGGCATGATGTTGATGGAATACCTTTTTGCTATCGCGATAAGTGGGGTTTTGTTTCTATGTATCAGTCGAGCTTATCCTCAAATAATGAACACACTGATCTACTCTTACCAACAATACCAGTTAGATATTTTTTTAAGAGAACGGTTATTGGTGTTAGAAGCACAATTAAGACGCACAGGGTATTGTTATGACAGTTGTGTTAATACGTTGAAGCCAAACGGCTTGGCTGAGTCTTCTTTAAAGATAGGACAATATCCCCTTCAAGAAAAAAACTCCTGCGTTATTTTTGCTTACGACATAAACAGCAATGGCAAATGGGAACTGCCTTCTTCAAAAGAGAGTGATTATTTTGGATACCGTCTTAAAAATGGACAACTAGAACAACGAAGAGGAGTCAAAGATTGCGCTTCTTCAGGATGGCAACGTTTTTTTGAGAGTAATGAAATTGAGGTGACTGAATTTACTTTGCGTTCTTATACAAAGCCTCACTTAATGAAAGGGATGTCTCTTTTTTATCTTTCAATCTCCTTAAAATTTCATTTAAAACAAAATCATAAAGTGAAGTCACATTATCAAAATATCATTCGTTTAAGGAATGTGACCTTGTTATGAATACTGATTTTACATACAGAAAAAATGAACAGGGATTTGCAAGTTTATTAATGGTGATGGGTTTTGTTGTGATGAGTTTATCTGTGCTTGGAAGCTTTGCTTATCATTACAGGCAGTCTCAACAAATAGTGATGCAAGAGTTACAAGCACGGCAAGCTTTTTTATTTGCTGAATCTGCATTGCAGTGGGGGATCGCACTTAATTGGGATCTTTCATCAACTCGATTAAATAAATGGCAATGTCATACTTTTCATGCAAATCCTAAAATAAAAAGCTGTCTACTTTTGATCTCTCTAGATAAGGGCTTACTTCAAGGACAAGCAGAAAGCTTAAAAGGTTATAAAATATATCATTACCAATGGGTTAGTATCTTAAAGGATAAAAATAGAACAATAACTATTCATCCAAGCGGATGGCTAGATTATTGCCCATTAGTGCATAAGGAGTGTGTGTTATAGATAACATTCAAAATAAATCAGAAAGTGGCTCTATATTACTTAATACAATGTTTATATTGCTGTTTTTTAATATTAGTTTTGTCGCTATTATAGGGTATAGTCAATCATTAAAAGCTGATTTTCAGCAGCTAATTCAAATTCAGCAGTCAGGGCAGGAACTTTTTGTTTTATTTGAACAAATGTCTGATAAATCACCTGATTATTTCGCATCTAACCCCAGAATAATGACACGCTCACTTTTACAGTCTGAAGGTTGTCAGCAAATAGAAGGTTATGTTGCCAATAATGTATTACCCGAAATAAGGCTGTATTACTGGTCATGCTATTAATAAGATGAGGATCTGATGTTTCATATATATCACTCAAATCAGTTGTCATTACTAAAGTCACTTATGGTGCACTTTATGCAGACCAGGCCACTTTCTTCTCCTTTTGAACAAGAAGTGATCCTTGTACAAAGCCCTGGAATGTCTCAATGGTTGCAAATCCAGCTTGCCGAAAGCTTGGGTATTGCCGCTAATATCCGTTATCCATTACCAGCAACCTTTATTTGGGAAATGTTTACTCGGGTATTATCAGGTATACCTAAAGAAAGCGCTTTTTCTAAAGATGCGATGACATGGAAATTAATGGCATTACTTCCTGAATTTTTGCCTAATGAAGAATTTAAACCCTTACTGCATTACCTTGATGATGATGAAGATAAACGTAAACTTCACCAGTTAGCAGGACGTGTAGCTGACTTATTTGACCAATATTTAGTTTATCGTTCAGATTGGTTAGCTTCGTGGGAAAATGATGAGTTAATCGAAGGGTTGAGTGAAAATCAACGCTGGCAAAAAATATTGTGGGTAGCATTACAGCAATACACAAAAGATCTTAATCAGCCTCAATGGCACCGTTCTAATCTTTATCAGCAATTTATTTCGACTTTAAATAATGCAAAAGAAGGGGAGCTTCAACACTGTTTTCCACCTCGTATTTTTATTTGTGGGATTTCGGCTCTACCTCAAGTTTATTTGCAGGCATTACAAGCGATAGGGCGTCATACTGAGATCTATTTACTCTTTACTAATCCTTGCCGTTACTATTGGGGAGATATTCAAGATCCTAAATTTCTCTCTCGTCTTAATAGCAGAAAGCCACGCCATTATAAGCAATTGCATGAATCGCCTTGGTTTAAAGATGAAAAAAATGCTTCTTCGTTATTTAATGATGAGGGCGAGCAAAACATCGGTAATCCGCTATTAGCATCATGGGGAAAACTAGGTAAAGATAATCTTTATTTCCTCTCTGAACTTGAATATACCGATGTGTTAGATGCGTTTGTTGAGATCCCAAGAGATAATTTACTTCATCAATTACAAGCAGATATTCTTGATTTAGAAGATTTTTCGCAATTAGGTACAACACTTGAAACTTATGAGTGTAGTGAAAATAAACGTGTGATTTCACCAGATGATCACTCACTGACTTTCCATGCAAGCCATAGCCCACAGCGCGAAGTCGAAGTACTGCAAGACCAATTACTGCATTTATTAGAACAAGATCCTGAATTGTTACCGCGCGATATTATTGTGATGGTTGCGGATATCGATAGCTATACACCTTATATTCAAGCAGTGTTTGGTAATGCACCTTCAGAACGTTATCTTCCTTTTGCTATTTCAGATAGAAAAGCGCGTCAAGCGCATCCTGTATTACAGGCTTTTATTACGTTGCTAGAACTTCCTCAAAGTCGTTTTACCGCTGAACAAGTGTTGGCACTGCTTGAAGTCCCTGCTTTAGCAGGGCATTTTTCTATTTTTGAAAATGAACTAAAACTACTACGTCGTTGGGTTGATGAGTCAGGCATACGCTGGGGATTAGATGATGAGAATGTGGCTTCATTCTTATTGCCAATCACGGGCAAAAATACATGGGAGTTTGGCTTACTGCGCATGTTGCTTGGTTATGCGATGGAAAGTGAAAATGGTCCTTGGAAAGGTGTGCTTCCTTATGATGAATCCAGTGGATTAGTTGCGGAGCTTGCAGGTCATCTCGCTGATTTTCTTTATACATTAAGTGATTGGCGTACACGTTTAAGTGAAACTCGTTCATTAGAATCATGGCTAGAAGTTGGACAACAATTAGTTGATGCCTTTTTTGAGTCTGATGAGGAAACGGAATTAGTTTTAGTGCTTATTATCCAACAATGGCAAAAAGTGATTGAAAATGGATTGAAAGCACAATATCAAAATGAAATTCCGCTAGTCCTTATTCGTGATGAATTAACAGTACGGTTCGATGATGAAAAAATTAGTCAGCGTTTTTTAGCTGGCAGCATTAATTTCTGTACACTAATGCCTATGCGCTCCATTCCCTTTAAGGCAGTGTGTTTATTAGGTATGAACGATGGTATTTATCCTCGTAATATTCAGCCGTTAGGATTTGATTTAATGGCGGAAAAACGCCGTCGCGGTGATAGAAAACGTCGTGATGATGACCGCTATTTATTCCTTGAAGCGCTTAGCTCAGCTGAAAAATACCTTTATATCAGCTATATCGGAAAATCGATCCGTGACGATCGAGAATGCAATCCATCAGTCTTAATCAAAGAGTTACAAGATTATATTGGGCAAAATTTCCGTTTACCGGAGGATGGTGAACTCAATGTCGATGACAGTGCGGCTCGTATAAATCAGCATCTATTAACACAACATAGCCGTGTTCCTTTTGCTCAAGAAAATTTCCAAATAGGCGCTTTCTTTCGTTCTTATGCCTCTGAATGGCTGCCTGCTGCCAGTGGGCAAGGAATGGTTCATCAAACTTTTACCGAGCCACTAAACGATGATGACACAATAGATCAAGTCTCTGTTGATGCGCTTGCACGTTTTTATCGTCATCCTATTCGAGCATTCTTCCAACAAAGGTTAAAAACAAACTTTGTTATTGAAGAAACAGAATTACCTGAAGAAGAGCCATTTGTGATAAATGCTCTTCAACGTTATCTATTGAATCAATGGTTATTAAAAGCATTAATTGATCAAACCTCAACAGAAGCTTTGTTTGAGCGTATCAAAGCAGCAGGTCAACTTCCTGCAAGTGCATTTGGTCAAATTTATTGGGAGCAGCAAATAGAAGAGTTACTTCCTTTAGCTGAAAAGATAAGAAGTGAACGATTAGCTACACATTCTGTCACATTAGAGCAAAGCTTTAGTGCAATGCCATTGATTGGTCGTTTAAATGAGGTACAAGCTGATGGTTTATTACGTTGGCGGCCAGCCAGCTTAACCGCTAATGACTTATTGCAGCTGTGGATTGAGCACCTAGTTTATTGTTTGAAACAGGGAACGGGCGAGAGTCGGTTTTACGGCAGAAAAGAGACTCAATGGTGTTTGTTACCGGTTGATCCTGAATTTGCCTATTCAACGTTAGACAAGTTAATCAGTGACTATAAACAAGGGTTAAACAGCCCATTAGCGCTATTTGCGAAAAGTGGCTGGGCTTGGTTACAAGCTTGCTATGATAAAAAATCACAAGAGTTTTTACTTGATGATGAAGAGACACTTGAGAAAGCAGAATTAGTACTGATGCAACATTTAACGGATAGCTATAATCGAGATGGTGAAATGAGTGATATGTATGTTCAGCGTGCTTTCTCTCAATTAGACGAGCCTTTTTTACAAACGGTCAAACAGACGGCATTAACAATATTTAAACCAATAATTCCATTTCTGAAAAAATAAGGGAGCTCATATCCGATGAGAAAGTACTGCTCGCAACTATGGATCATGTTGCTATTGATGCTAGTGAGTATCAACAGCTTTGCCGCTGATCCACTCTGGCAAGTATTGCCTGATAGCATTGAAAAAAGTGAGAGCGATCCACGGCAATATCAAGCGATTAAACTACCTAATGAAATGACTGTATTACTGGTTTCTGATGAAAAAGCAGTTAAATCATTAACGGCAGTTGCGCTACCTGTTGGCGCATTAGAAGATCCTGATAGTCAGCAAGGTCTTGCGCACTATTTAGAACATATGGTGTTAATGGGATCGGTGAAATATCCTCAATCAGGCAGCATGTCTGAGTTCTTACAAAAGAATGGTGGCTCTCATAATGCGAGTACAACGACTTATCGTACTGCATTCTATTTAGAAGTGGAAAATAGTGCCATTAATGAAGCGGTTGATCGACTTGCTGATGCTTTAGCTGAACCTTTACTTGATCCTAAAAATGCAGATCGTGAACGTAATGCTGTTAATGCAGAATTAACTATGGCGCGTGCGCGCGATGGTATGCGTTTTTGGCAAGTCAGGGCAGAAACCTTAAACCCTGCTCATCCAAGTTCCCGTTTTATGGGCGGAAATTTAGAAACGCTGAGTGATAAGCCAAACAGTAAATTACAAGATGAATTAATTAAATTCTATCAAACGCACTATTCTGGCAACTTAATGAATGGGGTAATTTACAGTAATAAGTCACTTGATGAATTATCTAAATTAGCCGCAGACACTTTCGCTCGTATCCCGAATAAAAAGGCAGATGTGCCTGTCACCACTGTACCTGCCATGACGGATAAAGAAAAAGGGTTAATGATCCACTTAGTACCCGCTCAACCGCAAAAGACTTTACAAATTGAGTTTGGTATAGATAACAACGTTGCTGATTTTCGCAGTAAAACGGACGAATACATTGGCTATTTAATTGGTAATCGTAGTTCAGGCACTTTAGCAACATGGTTACAAGACCAAGGTTTAGCCGAAAATATTAGTGCGTTCTCAGAGCCATATATTGATCGTAACCAAGGCTCGTTTACTATTTATGTTTCGTTAACCGATAAAGGGTTAGCGCAAAAAGACAAAGTGATTTCCGCTATCTTTTCGTACATTCGTTTAATTCAAACAGAAGGTATCAGTCAGCGTTACTTTGATGAAATTGCGAATGTATTAGATCTCTCATTCCGTTATGGCTCTATTGTAAGAGATATGAATTACATAGAAGGCATTTCGGATATGATGCTGCGTTATCCAGTCAAAAATATCCTTAATGCAGACTATATCGCTGATAATTATGAGCCTTCAGCTATCCTTTCACGTCTTGATTCACTGACACCAGAGAAGGCTCGTATTTGGGTAATAAGTCCTAATGAACCTTCTAACAAACAAGCTTACTTTGTTAACGCGCCTTATCAGGTTGATAAAATCACAGATAAACAATTAAAAACATGGCAAACATTATCAGATGATATTTCATTATCATTGCCAGCACTTAACCCTTATATCCCTGATAATCTTTCACTGATTGATGCGGACAGTAAAATCATCAAACCACAATTGTTGTGGCAGGATAAAAGTGCTCGTCTGTTCTATATGCCATCACACTATTTTTCTGATGAACCGAAAGCGAGTGTGACATTAAGTTTGGTGAATAAAAAATCGGATATCACTGTTAAGCAACAAGTGACACAAACTTTAACAGACTATCTTGCAGGTCTAGCATTAAGTGAATTATCTTACCAAGCTTCTGTTGCGGGAATGAATATCTCATCTACATCAGGACAAGGTATTGATTTTTCAATGAATGGTTATACGCAACATTTACCAGAACTCGTTAATGCGACACTGAAAAACTACATGAGTTTTGAATCAACTCAAGAAGAGCTAGATCAAGCTAAATCTTGGTATCGTGAACAACTTGAAGTGACCCATAACTTAAAAGCATTTGAAGCAGCTATGCTGCCAGCTCGTCGATTAAATACGATCCCGTACTATGAAGAAGCTGACAAACTCAAAGCATTAGAGTCAATTACACTGCAAGACATTATTGATAATCGCCGTGAAGTCATTAAAAACGCTGCACTTCAAGCGCTGATTATTGGTAACTTAACGCCAGAGCAAAGCCGCAATATTGCTAAATCTGCACACGAATTATTAGGTAATCAAGGCACAGAATATTGGATCGGTGAAACATTAGTATTCAATAAATTAAATGCAGTTGAATTCCAAAATAAATCGAAGAGCACAGATAACGCATTAGGTGAGCTTTATATCCCAACAGGTTATAGCCGCCTTGAAGGTCAGGCAATTTCTTCAGTGTTATCGTCTATTATCAAACCTTGGTTCTATGATCAATTAAGAACAGAAGAGCAACTTGGTTATGCTGTATTTGCTTATCAAGCCACTATGGGTGAGCAATCAGGTATCGGCTTTTTACTGCAAAGTAATGCAAAACCACCTGTCTATTTAAATGAGCGCTATAACGCATTTTATCAACAAGCTTATGAGCGTTTGAAAAAAATGAAAGAGGCTGATTTTAATCAGTATAAACAAGCGATTATTACCGAAGTTAAACAGCCACCTCAAACATTCTATGAAGAAGTTTCTCTTTATCGAAATGACTTCCATCGTAATAACTTAAAATATGATGGACGTGAAAAATTCTTAGCTGAGCTTAATAAAGTAACGTTAAAACAAGCTATTGAGTTTTATGAAAAAGCAATTATAAAACCAAACGGATTTATTTTTGTTTCTCAAATTATTGGTAAAGATGGCAAAGATGCTGATTACGCCGACAATAAACAATGGAAACGTTATGCTACGGTAAGTGAATTACAAAAAACCTTACCTATTGAGGAAATTAAAGAGTGAGTGATGTGATACAGGCACAGCCATTAAACCCGTATACACTTCCTCTGTACCAAAGACGCCTCATCGAGGCGTCAGCGGGAACAGGGAAAACTTATACAATAGGGTTGTTGTATTTACGGTTGCTTCTTGGATTAGGCGGAGAGTCTGCATTCTACCGCCCTCTCAGTGTTGAAGAGATTTTAGTTGTGACATTTACGGATGCGGCGACAGATGAATTACGAGCCCGTATTCGTAAAAATATCCATGAACTAAGACTTGCCTGTATCCGTCATGATGTTGAAAGTAGTGATAACGCTTACCACGAATTACTTAAACAAATCCCGAATAAAGAGCTGGCTGCACAGTGGTTGTTAGAAGCAGAACGACAAATGGATGAGGCGGCTATTTATACTATTCATGGCTTTTGCCAGCGTATGTTGGCAAACAATGCATTTGAATCAGGAGTCTTGTTTGAACAAGTCTTGATCCAAGATGAATATGAGCTTAAAAAACGGGTATGTGCTGACTTTTGGCGCCGTCATTGTTATCCACTTTCTTATGATGTTGCTAATGCAGTAAGCCAGATTTGGTCTGGCCCTGAACAACTACTTTATGAAATACAGCCTTATTTACAAGGTGAAATGCCTGAAATCGAAGGTGTGGCATTAGACAGTGAAAATGAATCAGTCAAAGAGCGTCATCAAGCGGTTATTGAAGCAATTAACAAGGTGAAAGCTCGTTGGCATGAACATCATCATGAAGTTGAAGCATGGATAACCGCTTCAGGTGTTGATAAACGTAGTTATAGCAGTCGTTTCTTACCTAAATGGATTGAAGAAATTACTCTGTGGGCATCAACATTAGAAACGAAAAGCTATCAATTACCTGATTGTTTGGTTCGTTTTTCTCAAGAAACGCTGAATGAAAAGGCAACGAAAGGCCCTGCACCAGAGCATATTCTTTTTGTTGAAATTGAACGATTAACAAAGCAGAGCCTAACTCTGCGTGATGTTATTCTTGCCAACGCCATCCCTGAAATACGCCAAGGTATTGAAAATGAAAAGATGCGTCGTGGTGAAATGGGATTTGATGATTTATTAACACGTCTAGACAGAGCGTTAAAACGTGAAAGTGGAGAGGCTTTAGCGCAAGCTATTCGTGAACGTTATCCAGTTGCAATGATCGATGAATTCCAAGACACCGATCCTCAACAATATCGTATTTTTGATGCCATTTATGGTGAGTATGAAAATAGTGGTTTGCTATTTATTGGTGATCCCAAACAGGCAATTTATGCTTTCCGTGGTGCGGATATTTTTACTTATATTCAAGCACGAAAGCAGACATCTCATCACTACACATTAAATACTAACTGGCGCTCTGCGCCGGGTATGGTGAATGCAGTTAACAAGCTTTTTATGTGTTCCAAGGCCCCATTTTTATTTGAACATATCCCTTTTATTGAAGTAAGTTCGGCTGAAAAAAACCAAGACATGGCCTTTATTTATCATGATGAGCCGATTTCGCCTTTTAATTTTTGGCTTGCTGAAGGCGAAAGTGTTTCTACGGGAAATTATGAGCAAATCATGGCAGCGCAATGTGCTGCACAAATTCGTGATTGGTTATCAGCCGGGGATCAGCAACAGGCTTGGCTGATTGAGCAAGGTGCAAGAAAAGCGGTTACGTCTGCTGATATTATGGTACTGGTGCGTAGCCGTAGAGAAGCGATACTGATCCGTGATGCACTGAATTTACTTTCAATACAATCCGTATTCTTATCCAATCGTGAAAGTGTATTTGAAACCAATGAAGCTAAAGATCTACTGTGGTTATTACAAGCGGTTGTAACACCAGAGAAAGAACGTGTTTTACGGGCATCTTTAGCCAGCCGATTATTTGGTTTTAGCGCAAGGCAAATTGATGATTTGAACCGCAATGAGGCGGACTGGAATAGCTACGTGGAGAAATTTGCTGATTACTATGTACTATGGCAAAAGCGTGGTGTTTTACCAATGTTGCGTAAAATCATGATGGATAATCAAATTGCGGAAAATTTACTCGCAAGTATTGATGGGGAGCGCCGGCTTACAGATATCATGCATATTGGTGAATTATTACAAGAAACATCATTACAACTTGATAGTGAACACGCCCTTATTCGTTGGTTAGCACAACAGATTTCTCATCCTGATGCGCAATCTGAAAGTCAACAAATGCGCTTGGAAAGCGACCGAAATCTTGTGCGAATTTGTACTATCCATAAATCTAAAGGCCTTGAATATCCTATTGTTTGCTTACCTTTTGCTTGTAATTACCAAGAACAAAGAGGGGCGCTTTATCATGACAGAGAAAAATTTCACGCGAAATTAGATATTTTTAGCCGACCTGAAAGTTTACGTTTAGCGGATGAAGAACGCTTAGCTGAAGATTTACGCTTACTTTATGTGGCATTAACACGATCTAAATTCTGCTGTTATGTTGGTGTTGCGCCTCTTGTTAAAGGGACTAAACGTAAATCAGGACTTACTGATTTGCATAAAAATGCTTTAGGGTATTTATTACAGCAAGGTGAAGAAGGCGATAGTGAGTTATTACATCAATCAATTCACGCTTTATTAGATGATAATATCAGAGTAACAACGCTTGATAACATATCAGCACATCGCTATCAGCCTCAATTAATGGCAGAAACAAAACTTGAAGCCGCTATATTTAAACGTCAGATCCATGATAATTGGCGTATAACGAGTTATTCAGGATTAACCTATCAGCATTCAAATCGTAATTAT
This sequence comes from Proteus columbae, assembly GCF_009914335.1. NCBI lineage: Bacteria > Pseudomonadati > Pseudomonadota > Gammaproteobacteria > Enterobacterales > Morganellaceae > Proteus > Proteus columbae. The sequence goes on along the minus strand of NZ_CP043925.1, from coordinate 3,184,945 downwards.
CATTTTGATTTGGGTGATATTGAGGCTTTGGTGCAATCTATCGCACCAGGGCTTGATACAGATGCTAAAGGTGAGAAGCAACAAGGAGAGGTTGATGAAAATTCTATTCATCATTTCCCTCGTGGTGCAGTAGCAGGAACATTCTTACATAGTTTGCTTGAAGTGTTGGATTTTTCGCAGCCTATTGATGAACTGTGGATACAAGGACAATTGACCGCTCAAGGCTTTGATGAAAAGTGGGCTCCTCTTTTAGTTACATGGATGGAAACGCTGTTTCATACGCCTCTTAATTCTCAAGGATTATGTCTTGCTGATATCCCAAAATCACAACAACTTGATGAATTACAATTCTATTTACCTATTGAGAAAGAAGTATCATCAGCTCAATTGACTCAATTAATTAGTCAGTTTGATCCTCTATCAAAACGTTGTCCTACTTTGCAATTTCAACAAGTAGAAGGCATGCTCAAAGGCTTTATTGATTTAGTCTTTTCTTGGGAAGGTAAATACTATGTTGTGGATTATAAATCGAATTGGTTAGGTGAATCGAGTGAGGATTACACACAAGAAGCGATGATGAATGCAATGATGGATCATCGCTACGACTTGCAATATCAACTCTATACCTTAGCGTTACATCGTTTTTTACAGCAACGTATTCCTGATTATGATTATCGAACTCATTTTGGTGGTATTTATTATCTTTTTTTACGGGGTATAGATAAAGAACATCCCGGAAATGGGGTTTACGCTTATTTGCTTGATGAAGCTTTTGTTTTGGCGTTAGATTCATTATTTACAGGTAAAAGTAGCAAATCCGATGTAGTCGGTGAGAAATAAAAATGATCAAACTATTAGAACAAGCGATTACACAAAACTTATTGCGACCTTTAGATCTTCGGTTTGCACAAATGCTGGTTGAAGATGAAAACCCTATTTTACTATTTGTATTTGCTTATTTGAGTGCTCAAACTGGAGCGGGGCATGTTTGTTTACCATTGAGTATTATTCAAAAAGATCAACTGTTTGATGGTAGACAAAAAGAGTTTGCACAAGAAATTTGGCAAAAAATGGGTAAGCCTTCTGCTAAAAAAATAGTAGAAGAGTTGACTCATTGTCATTGCGTTAGTCAAAGTAACGATGATCTTTCCTCTCCCATTATTTTAGATAATGGACTTCTTTATCTACAAAGAATGTGGAGCTATGAAGAGAAAGTAGCGCAATTTTTTAGGCAAGAGCACAGCATTGTTGATATTGATGAAAATGAATTAATTAAGGTACTCAACCAGCTTTTTCCAGCAACGAAAGAAAGCCAAGAAACAAATTGGCAAAAAGTAGCTGCTAGTGTTGCTATCACAAGCCCCATTTCTATTATTTCAGGGGGGCCAGGAACGGGGAAAACCACGACAGTTGCTAAAATTTTAGCGGCTTTTGTGATGCTCACATCAAATGATAAGCCCATTATTCAATTAGCGGCACCAACTGGAAAAGCCGCTGCGAGATTAACGGAATCTTTAGGTAAGGCTTTGGCGCAACTTAATTTAAGCGAAGAAGAAAATAAGTGGATGCCAAAGCAAGCGCAAACTATTCATCGTTTATTAGGGGCTCAGCCTGAAAGTCAGCAAGTGCGTTACCATAAAGATAATCCATTACAGCTTGATATTTTAGTTGTTGATGAAGCCTCAATGGTTGATTTACCCATGATGGCACGCTTGATTGATGCACTTCCATCAAAATGTCACGTCATTTTCTTAGGTGATAAAGACCAACTTGCTTCTGTTGAGGCGGGTGCTGTATTAGGTGATATTTGCCGTTTTTCTGAAGATGGTTTTAGTCAAAAAAGATTTGATCAGATTAATCACTTAACTCAAGGTGAATTGGTTAAATCTACGGATATTATTCCTGTCTCTCAAACTCCAGTGTCTGTCGTCAGTGATTCTCTGTGTCTATTACGTAAAAGCTACCGTTTTGGTGAAGATTCAGGGATAGGACAACTTGCTTTTGCGGTTAATAAAGGACAAACCAAAATAGCTATTGCGTTGTTGAAAAAAGCAGAGGTTAGCCCACAACAGCTTGAAATAGCATTAGAGCCTCAAGATGTGAGCTTTATTGCTTTAGAGTCAAAAGAAAGTTATTTACTGATGATACAAGATACTGTTAATGCTTATCGAGAGTATCTCACTTTAGTTTCTCAAAAAGCATCACCTGATATTATTCTTAATGCATTTAACCAATACCGTTTATTGTGCGCACGAAGAGAAGGCTCTTTTGGTGTGAGTGGTTTAAATGACAGAATTGAAATGTTATTGCATCGCCAGCGATTGATCCGGCGTCCTACAAATAGTTATCAAAGTAATTATATTGGGCGTCCCATTATGATCCAACGAAATGACAGTACGTTAGGTCTGTTTAATGGTGATATTGGCATTATGCTCAATAACGATGAAGGTGAAATGAAAGCTTTTTTCCAATTACCTGATGGAAAATTGAAAGCGATCCAACCTAGCCGATTACCACAACACGAAACTGCATATGTAATGACGGTGCATAAATCACAAGGTTCGGAATTTACCCATACAGCATTAGTTCTTCCCGATAAATTTTCACCTGTTGTTAGTCGAGAATTGTTGTATACCGCATTAACACGCGCAAAACAGAAGCTTTCTCTTTATGCTTCGGAATCTATGGTGAAAATGGCAATACAAACGCGTATTCAACGTCGAAGTGGCTTAATTGATAAATTACGTTATTAGCGGTTAGTTGATAATGGAAAATAATAAAAGACAGGCATTGAGAGGGATACCTGTCTTTTTTTGTGCTTGGTAATTACTCTTTATGTAAGTCTAAAATCAAAATTTTAGAACGGCGTTGGTAATTATAGAGTGCTTGTTTTTCAATGGGTAATTTATCAATTTCAGCGGGTTCAAATCCTTTTTCTTGAAACCAGTGTATGCTACGAGTTGTTAGAACAAATAGCTTTTCTAACCCCAATTGCTTAGCATGCGCTGAAATGCGCTGTAGCAAGACCTCGCCACGACAAGAGCTACGATAATCAGGATGCACTGCAACACAGGCCATTTCACCAATTTTTTCTGATGGATAAGGGTAGAGCGCTGCGCATGCAATAGTCATATTATCGCGTTCAATAATAGTGAATTGATCAATTTCAATTTCCAATTGTTCTCTTGAACGTCTGACTAAAATACCTTGCTGTTCTAATGGGCGAATAAGTTCGAGTATGCCACCAATATCATTAATATTTGCTCTACGAACTTTCTCCGCACTCTCCATGACGATTTGAGTACCAATACCATCACGAGAGAATAATTCTTGAATAAGCGCACCATCAGATTGATAACTTAATAAGTGGCTACGCTCTACACCACGACGACAGGCTTTAACAGCTCCCCGTAAGAATCTTACTGTACCTGAGTGATAATCGCCTTCTGTTTGTAGCTCTCGAATTTTATCTTCAGCTTGATTAGGCAGCAGTTCAGAAACAATGTGACCTGCTTCATCGATAACACCTTGGAATGAGCAAAAACCAATCAGCTTTTGTGCTTTAAGTTTTATCGCAAGCTGTGTTGCCACTTCTTCTGAGGTGAGATTAAAGCTTTCACCAGTAACAGACACTGCAACAGGGCCAATTAATACAATAGCATTACTGTCTAACTGGCGATGAATAGCTTCTTCATCAATACGGCGAATTTTTCCGCTATGACAATAATCAACACCATCATCAACCCCTAATGGCTGCGCGATAACAAAGTTACCACTAACAACATTAATATGCGCACCTTGTAATGGCGTATTGCTTAAACTCATTGATAGGCGAGCTGTAATATCAAGTTGCAATGTACCCGCAGCTTGTTTAACGATTTCTAAGGTTTTGCTATCTGTGATGCGCGTATATTTATGATAAATCGGAGATACTTTTTGTATTTCAAGAGCAGTATCAATTTGTGGGCGAGCACCATAAACAACCACTAAACGAATGCCTAGGCTGTGTAACAACCCAATATCATTAATGATAGATGGGAAGTTTTCGTGAGCAATGGCTTCGCCACCTAGCATAATGACAAATGTTTTGCCTCTATGTGCATTAATATACGGAACCGAGTGGCGAAATCCATCGACCAATTCGGTGCTACGCTCTTTCATAAAACCCTCTCAAGTGAATTTTTATTCGAATTTAATGTATTTTTATTCTTTTTGGAGAGGAATGGCAAGTAAAATCCTATCTTATTGTTTTCCCTGAAGGCAGAATATTCGTGTAAAAGTGAGTAATTGTGCTGTTTTTAAGTGACAGTGAAGTGTGGATTGGGTAAAGTTTTTTGTTCTTAACTTTTTTTATCTCTTTTTAGAGTTTATTGACGTTAATCGTTTTTTTGGAATATTTTCATGAGTCATTCTGAGCACAATCAAACTCGTCGTCGTCTTGTTAAAGGAATTGGCGCGTTATTATTGTTAAGTATTAGTCCTGTTGGTCTTGCAGCCACAGCATCTATTGTTGCTGTGAGGGTTTGGCCTGCCTCGACTTATACTCGCGTGACTATAGAATCCAGTACACCACTGAAATATCGTCAGTTTGCATTGTCAAACCCTGAACGTATTGTGGTGGATTTAGAAGGTATTCAACTTAATAGCGTATTGAAAGGTGTTGCTAATCAAGTTCAGACTAGCGATCCGTATTTAAAACTTATTCGGGTTGGTCAAAATACACCTAAAACAGTGCGACTGGTATTTGAAGTAAAAACGCCTGTACAACCACAAATGTTTACGCTTAAACCTGTGGCTGAATTTAAAAACCGTTTAGTGCTAGATTTCTACCCAAGTCATGGGGCTGATACTGAAGATGATCCACTATTAGCACTATTGCGTGAATATAACGACGGTGATTTACAACAAGCTGTACCCGCACAAACAGACACACGTAAACCTGGCAGAGCGGGGCGTGATAGGCCGATTATTATAATGATCGATCCTGGTCATGGTGGAGAAGATCCGGGAGCAATCGGCAAATATAAAACTCGTGAAAAAGATGTGGTTTTACAAATTGCTCGTCGCTTAAGAACGCTTATTGATAAAGATGCCAAAATGAAGGCGTATATGACACGTAATGAAGATGTCTTTATTCCATTGACTGTACGTGTTGCTAAAGCGCGAAAAATGCAGGCAGATTTATTTGTCTCTATCCATGCTGATGCGTTTACAAACCGCTCTGCAAGAGGTTCATCTGTTTTTGCATTATCAAAAACTGGTGCAACCAGTAATACAGCGCGTTATCTTGCTCAAACACAAAATGAGTCTGACTTAATTGGTGGTGTGAGTAAAAGTGGTGACCGCTACGTTGACCATGCAATGCTTGATCTTGTGCAAACAGCCACTATCAACGACAGTCTTAAATTTGGTAGTGAAGTGCTTAAGCTGATGGGTGGAATTAATAAACTGCATAAAAATAAAGTCGATCAGGCTGGGTTTGCGGTATTAAAAGCGCCAGAAATTCCGTCAATTCTGGTTGAAACGGCCTTTATCAGTAATATCGAAGAAGAGAAAAAACTGAAAACAGCAAAATTCCAGCAACAGATTGCAGAATCTATTTTCAAAGGCATCAAAGCTTATTTTGCTAATGGCGGTGAATTAACGTTAGCTGATCGTAGTTAAATTCTTTTTATACCTTCTTTTCATATTCCAGTAGAAAGTGAATATCATCTGCTTTCTATTGGAATGTCTTATTGTTTTTCAACACAATAATCTTATTAAAATAAAAGAGAATGATCAGAATAAATGTATAAATAAGTTGGGTAATAGATTTGAATTAATAAATCAAGAGAGATGGTAAAAATGAGGAATAACATTGAAAAGAATTGGTTGCGGGAGCTGGATTTGAACCAACGACCTTCGGGTTATGAGCCCGACGAGCTACCATGCTGCTCCATCCCGCGACTGAATTGTTGTTTATAGAATTGGTTGCGGGAGCTGGATTTGAACCAACGACCTTCGGGTTATGAGCCCGACGAGCTACCATGCTGCTCCATCCCGCGACTGATACTATAACTTACTGCTTTGTGAATTGGTTGCGGGGGCCAGATTTGAACTGACGACCTTCGGGTTATGAGCCCGACGAGCTACCAAGCTGCTCCACCCCGCGTCTCCACAGAGGGGCACTATACTCAGGATCTGCTGAGTTGCAAGTTTTTTATGAAATTTTTACAGTTTTCTTTTAAAAACGGTCAGAAATAACACATCAAGATGCAAATTTAGGCAGTTATACTCGTCATACTTCAAGTTATTTAGCGAGCATATACTTGATGTTTAAAAGTCATATTGATTGGGTGATAATAGAATGCAGGTACAACATGTATATTCATTATCTTTATTGATTTGGCTTTGGTATCTTTCTCATTCAAAATCAGTACTCAAATTTAGTTATTAAGCGGGAAAAAAATGGTTACTTGGCGAAAATCGTTAATTTTAGGTATGTTAGCGCTTGCCTTGACTGGATGTCATCGTCCAACAGAGCAAGGGCAACAGTATAAAGATGGAAAGCTTAAGCAAGATCTTATTGAGGTAAGCTCGCCAAATACGCAAGGTACACCGATTAATGGTCCTGATTACTTACAACAAGTAAGCCAGATAAACCAAACATCATCCCGCTTATACAATAGCAATAAAGAAACTTATCAGGCGGTAGAAAACTGGTTACGATCTGGTGCAGATACACGACAATTACGTCAATTCAATCTTTCTGCATTTCAAATGGAAGGCGTCGATAAGTACGGTAACGTTCAGTTTACTGGATATTACACGCCTGTTCTTGAAGCCCGTTTAACACAACAAGGTGAATTCCAATACCCTCTTTATAAAATGCCAGCTAATAGCCGTTCAAAGTTGCCGTCTCGTGCTGCTATTTATAATGGTGCATTAAGCCAATCTTTAATTGCAGCTTACAGTAACTCCATTATGGATAATTTTATGATGGAAGTTCAGGGAAGTGGTTATGTTGATTTTGGTGATGGTAAACCTTTAACGTTCTTTGGTTATGCAGGGAAAAACGGACACCCTTACCGTAGTATTGGTAAAGTACTTATTGATAATGGCGAAGTAGAAAGAAAAGATATGTCTATGCTGGCTATCAGAGAGTGGGCAGATAAACATAGTGATACCGAAGTGAGAAAATTATTAGAAGAAAACCCTTCATTTGTTTTTTTCAAACCAGAGCCTTTTACACCGGTTAGAGGCGCTAGTGCTATCCCACTTGTTGCACTTGCCTCTGTGGCTTCTGACAGAAGTATTATTCCTGCCGGAACTGTGTTGCTTGCTGAAATTCCTGTACTTGATAATACCGGTAATTTTACAGGCGAATATCAAATGCGTTTAATGGTGGCATTAGATGTAGGCGGGGCAATTAAAGGGCATCATTTCGATATTTATCATGGAATTGGTAAAGATGCGGGTCATATGGCAGGTTTTTATAATCATTATGGGCGTGTTTGGGTATTAAAAAAATCACAACTTAACTTATTAAATCCTTCGTTATAAAAACGATTTGCTATTTATCTGTTCGTTATTAACGGTAAAATTATGCAAACGACATGGCTATGGATATTAAGAGCCATGATTATTTCTGTTATTTAGGTTGTTATCGCATTATGCAAAATTCATTATCAGATTCATATTTACAACGCTTTTCTGGAATAGGGCGACTCTATGGGCAAAACGCGTTGTCTTATTTTGCTCAGGCTCATATCTGTGTCGTGGGTATAGGCGGGGTCGGCAGTTGGGCTGCTGAAGCATTAGCACGTAGTGGTATTGGTGCCATCACCTTAATTGATATGGATGATGTGTGTGTGACTAACACTAATCGTCAAATACATGCGTTAAAAGAAAGCGTGGGTCAGCCTAAATGCGATGTGATGAAACAGCGTATTTTAGAAATCAATCCAGAATGCAAAGTGACTAGTATTGATGATTTTGTCACGGTTGATAATGTCGCTGAAATGATGAATAACAACTTTGATTATGTCATTGATGCAATTGATAGTGTAAGACCAAAGGCTGCATTATTAGCTTATTGTCGTCGTTATAAAATTCCGGTGATCACAACGGGTGGTGCTGGTGGACAAATTGATCCAACACAAATCCAAGTGGTTGATTTAGCAAGAACAATTCAAGATCCTTTAGCGGCTAAATTAAGAGAGCGTTTGAAATCTGATTTTAATGTCGTAAAAAATAGTAAGGGAAAATTAGGGATTGATTGTGTTTTCTCAACAGAACAACTCGTTTATCCACAAGGCGATGGTACGGTTTGTGCGGCAAAAAGTACGGCGGATGGTGTGAAACGTATGGATTGTTCAGCTGGCTTTGGTGCAGTAACGATGGTAACGGCATCGTTTGGTTTTATTGCGGTGTCTCATGCTTTGAAGAAGATGCTAGCAAAGGCGCAACGTACTCGTCATACTTCAAGTTGTAGCGTTGTTGACGGCGTTCATTCGCACTAGTCACATACTTATGTATGCTCCTAGCGACTCATTCACTTGTCGCCTAGCTACATCTTGAATTATTTAGAGTATAAAACTTAATGCTGGGATGTGAGTGATTTCAATCGTGCGATAATCGCATTCACTCCGTCAGTGCGAGATTGGCTAATTTGATTAGCCAATCCTAATTGTTCAAAAATAGCTAACATATCGATATCAGCTATTTCTTGTGCCGTTTTATTTTCAACAGCGACTAAAATAATAGTCAATAAGCCTTTTACAATACGACCATCACTATCACCATAAACATGGTATTTGCCGTCATTATTTAATTCAACGCCTAGCCACACTCTGTTCTCACATCCCTTGATTTCTTTTTCTGTTGTTTTTAATTCATCAGGTAATGCAGGTAATTTACGAGAAAGTTGAATTAATTGGCGATATTTATCTTCCCATGCTTTTGATTTTTGAAAATCATTAAGCAAGATATCTAGGGTAATTTCATTGCCAAAAGGATGCTGTGTTGTAATGTTGGTCATGATGGTTATTCGTCTTTTAAGAGTGTTAACGCAAAAATAACAGCGTCAATAAAGGCATCAATATCAGAAAGTTGATTATAAGGCATAAAAGAAATGCGTAAGCAGCCTGAAATATTTAATGAATCAATAAGAGGTTGTGCACAGTGTTGCCCTGTGCGTAATGCAATACCTTTCTCTGTGATTAATGTTGCTAAATCACTATGATGAACACCTTCGAAATTGAAAGAAACAATCGATGAGTTGCTGGCTCGGTAACTGATAAAACCATTTAGCTCACTCAGACGCCTCTCTGCTTCTTCTGCAAGCTCAAGAGCATATTGGTTAGCATGATGCATATCTTGTTTTTCTAACCAGGCTAATGTGGCTGAAAATGCAATAACACCCGCAACATTAGGCGTTCCAGCTTCAAAACGCTGAGGAATCGGAGCGGGAGTAAAACCATCAAATGTTGCGTTAGTGAGCATTTTCCCACCACCATGCCAAGGTGCCATGTCCTCTAAATGTTTTCGTTTACCATAACAAATACCTAACCCATTAGGGCCATAAAGTTTATGAGCAGAAAAAACATAGAAATCGATATCAAATGCTGTGACATCTGTTGGGTGATGCGCAATACCTTGCGCTCCATCGACAACCAGTAAGCAATTATCATATTGATGAACGCATTGAGACACTTTATCTAATGCGATTTGAGCACCTGTCACATTCGACATTTGGCTAACAGCAACAATTCGTGTCCGCTTATTGATTAAAGCATTTAAGCTATTAATTGAAGGTAAAAAATGATCCTCAATAGCCCAACGGATCACTCTAGCGCCTGTTTGTTCCGCTAGTATCAACCAAGGAATAAGGTTTGCATGGTGTTCTTGCTCACTAACAATTATTTCATCACCTGCTTGTAAGCGTGGACGAAAATAACCTTGAGCAATAAAGTTGAGTGATTCTGTGGTGCCTTTTGTCCAAATAATCGTATCACTATCAGCACTATTGATTAATTCGGCAACTTGTTGACGTGTCGCCTCATATTGTTGCGTTGTCTCTTTAGCATGCTGATATTGGCTACGGTGAACCGTCGCAAAATTATGGCGATAAAACGCATCTGAGGCTTCTATCATGGCGAGAGGCTTTAATGCTGTTGCTGCACTATCGAGATAAATAGTTTTTTCTTTAAGAGCTGGAAATTGTTGTCGAAATAAATCAGGTGAAAATATGTTCATAGTTAGGCTGTATTGGTAGACGAATAAATTTTCGTGATTTGTCGTTAAAAATAGGGCGTATAGATTATACAGTTAATTATATTTATTTATAACGGAAACCTAAAGGCATCCGTTTGTTATAAGTCATTGTGCTCATAATAACACGATTAAGATGATGAAAGTTCACTCAATAACAAATCACTGAGATCAGATTAATATCCTATTTTTTCTTGTTTTAATTTATTGGGGATAATTTGTGGTGAGTTTTTTTAGAATAAAGATGATAACTTCATTATAAAAAATGGATGAAAACATCAAAACGGTATGTGTGAGTCATTCAAAAGTAGAGAAAAATAAGGAATAAAAAAAGCACCGCCTTGGCGGTGCACTATAAAATCACTATGGACAGACAGGGTAAATGTACAGGAAGTGAAAAAAAACAGTAGCATCAGCTACTAAGTCTGGAATTTCCAGACAACTTGCAAACACAACATCACAACCACAAAGCCAAAAGTTTTGCAGTATTACTACTACACAACTTTTCGTTCCGGCTTAGGAAGTGCGCTTACTATAGGTATTTACTGGCTAATCATCAAGGGACAATTTATAATGCTTCGCATAAAAAAAACTAATGATGAAAGTTAGGATCTACTAATAGCCAAAATAGGGGTTTAAGAACCGAATATGTCTAAACGTTTACCGCCATTAAATGCGCTTAGGGTTTTTGATTCAGCGGCACGTCATTTAAGTTTTACTAAAGCCGCTGAAGAATTATTTGTGACACAAGCAGCAGTGAGCCACCAAATTAAAACATTAGAAGAATTCCTTGGGCTAAAATTATTTAGAAGACGCAACCGCTCTCTTTTATTAACCGAAGAAGGGCAGAGTTATTACCTCGATATTAAGGAAATCTTTTCATCAATTAACGAGGCAACTCGCAAATTATTAGCTCGAAGCGCGAAAGGCGCACTTACTGTTAGCCTTTCTCCAAGTTTTGCTATTCAATGGTTAGTACCACGGCTATCTGGATTTAATCAAGCTTATCCGGGAATTGATGTGCGAATTCAGGCTGTTGATAGAGAAGAAGATAAGCTGGCTGATGATGTTGATGTAGCTATTTTTTATGGTCGAGGAAATTGGACTGGTTTACGTACAGACCGCCTTTATGCGGAATATTTGATCCCTGTTTGTGCACCATCTTTACTTACAGGTGAAAAACCACTAAAAACCCCATCCGATCTGATTTATCATACATTGCTACATGATACATCTCGTCGAGATTGGCAAGCTTATGTACGTCAATTAGAGATACAAAATCAGATAAATGTGCAACAAGGGCCTATTTTTAGCCATAGTTCAATGGTGATACAGGCCGCTGTACATGGACAAGGCGTTGCATTAGTTAATAATGTAATGGCACGTAGTGAAATAGAATCAGGTCGATTAGTAAGACCTTTTCCAGATGTCCTTGTTAGTAAAAATGCATTTTATTTAGTTTGCCAAGATAGCCAGGCTGAATTAGGTAAAATTGCGGCTTTTCGCCAATGGATTTTATCTCAAGCAGCGAATGAGCAAGAAAAGCTGGGTTTACTGACATCATCTTAATATTGCGATTGGCAAATATCTTCTAGATAGGAAGGAATAAACAGTGAATAGTCGTACATTGCTTATGTTTTCCGCGATTAGTGGCTTCTTTTATGTTGCTTTTGGTGCATTTGCAACTCATAAACTTGCACCGCATTTATCGCCACAACATTGGGAATACATTCAGTTAGCGATGCGCTACCAAATCGTCCATACCTTATTACTTGTCGGGATCGCGGCAATGTTAATGCGTAAAACCATTTTATGGTTTTATTGGGCAGGTATTTTCTTTGGTGTTGGTATTCTACTTTTCAGTGGTAGCCTTTATTGTATGGCGCTAACACAAGTTAGGTTGTTATCTTATTTTACGCCAATTGGTGGATTTAGTTTTCTTATTGGTTGGGCTTTAATTTTTATTGGCGCTTTGCGTCTAAGGGCACCGGCGTCTCGCCATGAATAAAGTTGCATTATATTGTCGCCAAGGTTTTGAAAAAGAGTGCGCGGCTGAGATTACGGATAAAGCAGGTCAAATCGGCGTTTATGGCTTTCCTCGTGTTAAAGAGGGAAGCGGTTATGTGATCTTTGAATGCTACCAAGAAGGTGAAGCAGACAAGATCGCGCGTGAAGTGAGTTTCCGTGAATTAATTTTTGCTCGTCAGATGTTTGTAACAGGTGAATTACTTAAAGATTTACCGCCAGAAGATAGAATTACACCGATTGTTGGAATGTTAAAAGGTGCTGTCGAAAAAGCGGGTGAACTTCGAGTTGAAGTTGCAGATACTAACGAAAGCAAAGAATTATTAAAATTCTGCCGTAAATTTACGGTGCCATTACGTAATCATTTACGTAATGAGAAAATTTTGCTGAAAGTAGAGAATTTTAGCCGCCCTATTATCCATGTGTTTTTTATTGCACCGGGATGTTGTTATGTTGGCTACTCTTATAGTTTTAATAATTCCGCATTTTATATGGGTATTCCTCGATTAAAATTCCCATCAGATGCACCAAGTCGTTCGACATTAAAACTTGAAGAAGCATTTCATATTTTCATTCCTTATGAGGAGTGGGAAGAGCGTTTAGCAAGTGGAATGAAAGCGGTTGATTTAGGAGCATGCCCCGGCGGTTGGACATATCAATTAGTGAAACGCAGTATGATGGTACATGCTGTTGATAATGGCCCAATGGCACAATCTTTGATGGATACAGGACAAGTTCGTCATCACCAAGTTGATGGTTTTAAATTTGAGCCTACAACTAAAAATATCACATGGCTTGTTTGTGATATGGTTGAAAAGCCAGCTAAAGTTGCTGCATTAATGACAACTTGGATTGCTAATGAATGGTGTCGCGAAGCTATCTTTAATCTAAAACTGCCAATGAAAAAGCGCTATGAGGAAGTCTCTCATATCCTTGAAAAAATAAAGTCAGAGTTAGCGGAAAAAGGGATCAACGTTAAGATCCAAGCTAAGCACCTTTATCATGATAGAGAAGAGATAACGGTTCATATTCAAAATATTTGGGCTGCTTATCGACCAGATCGTGAGTTCTAAAACTGTTCAAAGTACATCGATTTGTTGATGGCAATAAAAGGCTAAGTTTATAAATAGAAACTTAGCCTTTTTTAATGGAAGCGAGTTATTCAAAGATATTCGCTCGTTAAGTTTTAACGTGTGGGAACTTGGCTATTTTAAACGTAACTGTTGTAGATTACCGTTTAATTGAATATCAGTACGTAATGTCGTGATTTTCCGACTGATAAATGCAGACTCTTTATGGGTAATAAGTTTGTTTTTCCATTTAGTCGGAACATCATCAATATGCAGATAGAGTGATTCTAGATCTGGGTGAATGTGTAAAAGCTCGGTAGCACTTTTAGGCCCAATACCAGGAACGCCTGCAACCTTACTGCTACTTACGCCTGTTAATCCCCAATAGTCGGTAAGTTGAGATGGCTCAACACCAAACTCAGCTCTAATAAATTCTAAATCTAACCAGCGTCGTTGAAAATAATCGCGTATACGAATAGAGGGCGAAAGCAACTGGCAATAGCCTTTATCCGTTGAAATAATCGTGACTCGAAAACCTGCATTTGCCACTTTAGTTGCCAATGTTGCTGCAACGTCATCAGCTTCATCACCACCTGAGTGCCAGCTCTGTATTCCTAAATTAAGTAACATTGCTTTAATTTCAGGTAATTGTTGTCGCAAGTCATCAGGCATTGGTGTGCGACCCGCTTTATAATCGGGTAACAGTTTATGTCGCCAGCTACCGTCTCTGTCTTCTTCGTCAAAAACTGCTACGGCATGAGTAGGTTGTGTGTGGCCAAGTAGTTGATTGACACTTTGTTCGCACACTGTAAGGCAGGAAGAACCTGATGCCGCATGAATGCGGCGGATCAGGTTTAAAGCATCAATAATCAGCAAATGTATCATAATAAATTAGCTGATAATCTCGTAACACGGTTGGTAAGCTGTACCACCGGGAAGTTTCATACGGTGTTGCTCAACAAAGCCTGCTAATAAAATATCCATGCGACGCATGATTTCACTATCACCATGAATTTTATAAGGACCATGAGCTTCAATCGCTTTCATACCCACTTCTTTTACGTTACCCGCGACAATACCCGAGAAAGCACGACGCAAGTCAGCGGCTAATTTTTCTGGTGATTGATTTGTGCTTAGGTTAAGTGATGCCATGTTTTCATGGGTTGGTTCAAAAGGATGTTGTAAATCAGCATTGATCTTCATTGACCAGTTAAAGCTATAAGCATCACCTGTGCTACGACGATTATCTTTTACCAATGGCATATATTTTTTCATGATACGAGCTACTTCAGGTGCATCATCAATAATGATTTGGTAATGACGACGAGCTTCATCGCCTAATGTATTGGCGATAAAGTCATCTAATACATTAAAGTAGTCTGCACTTTCTTTAGGACCAGTTAAAATTAGTGGTAATACTTGGTCTTGGTTTTCTGGAGACATAAGAATACCAAGCAGATACAGCAATTCTTCTGCTGTTCCTACACCGCCTGGGAAAATAATAATACCATGTCCAATTCGTACGAAAGATTCCAGACGTTTTTCAATATCTGGCATAATAATCAGTTCGTTAACTAATGGATTTGGTGGCTCTGCCGCAATGATTGACGGTTCTGTCATACCAATAAAACGGCTATTTCTATAACGTTGTTGAGCATGACCCACAGCAGCACCTTTCATTGGTGCTTCCATTGCTCCGGGACCACAACCCGTACAGATATTAAGCTCACGTAGCCCTAATTCGTTACCTACTTTTCTGCCGTAAAGGTATTCAGTTTCATTGATTGAGTGACCACCCCAGCAAACGATCATATTAGGATCTTCATCAATATGAAGAGCTCGTGCATTACGCAAAATCGAGAAAATGGTATTAGTGATGTGAGTACTATTTTCTAAGTTCAGGTGAAGATCACGTTTTGCTGTTGTGATTTGCCCGTGAACAAACAATATGTCACGAAGCACTGCAAATAAGTTAGCTTGTAATGAGCGAATAATTTTTCCGTCAACAAAAGCGTCTTCAGGAGGATTGACTAACTCTAGTTTTACGCCACGTTCACGGCGCAGTACGTTAATATCAAAATCTTGGTATTTAGATAACAGTTCTTTACTACTATCAGTAAGGCTACCAGAGTTGAGAACAGCGAGAGAACAATTGCGAAACAGCTGATAAAGATCACTGCTTGCGGTTCTCTTTAGCATATCAACTTCTAGCTGTGAAAGCAGATCCATGGAACCTAATGGGCTGACATGAGTTATCACGTAGGACTCCTTTTTCTCCTGAAATAACAAACTGAAGTGCAACTGATCTTGGTATAACACAGATCATATTAACATACAGGCATTATTCCGTTATTGTCTGGCTAATCGACTAATTTCTGGAACAAACTCACAATTACTACGCCAAGGATTGATGTCTAATCCACCGCGTCGTGTATATCTTGCATAAACAGTTAATGTTTCTGGCGCACATAATTGCATGATATCGTGGAAAATTCGCTCAACACACTGTTCATGAAATTCATTGTGTTGTCTAAATGAAACTAAATAGCGTAGTAGTTTTTCACGATCAATCTTTTTACCCTTATATTGAATAGCAACTGAGCCCCAATCTGGTTGATTAGTAATGAGGCAGTTTGATTTTAACAGATGGCTGACAAGGGTTTCTTCAACTAGTGTATCGGTTGTCGATTCGTTTAACCATTGCATATCAAACTGATAATTATCAATTTCAATATCTTGTTCATCAATACACTCTCCAGCAAAATCAACAATAGGTTGTGATGTAAAATGCGAAAGTGGATAAATGATTAGATTAACTTTGCCTTTAGCACAAGTCGTTAGATCTTTAAGTAAGGTTTTTTCGACGATATCCCAACTTTCAAAACGAGTTTGATTAAAACTATTGAGATATAATTTAAAACTTTTAGATTCAATAAGATTTTCAGTGGTTGCATCTAATTCAACATGACCAATAGCAACTTGTGGTAAGCCTTTGCTATTAAGCCATGAGAGCTCATACATGGTCCAAATATCACCACCATGAAAAGGTAAATTTTCAGCAGTTAAAGAGAGTGAATCTCGATTTAGGCTACGTGGTACACCTTGCAATAATCCGGCATCATATTGATCATGATATTGAGTCTCTTTGCCCAGAGATAATGCTTCAAGAGATTTATCACCTTGATATAAAGACATAATTTACATCCTAACTTTAGCTGAAAATAAAAGAAGGTTAATTATACTATTGAAACATCAATAGTATATGAATGCTTTATTTTTGATGCTCTGAATTAGTGACATAATCAGGTAACATAAAGGAAATTCTTATTTAAATAGATAAAACAGATAATCATGACTGAAAACATCTCCTCTGAATTAAAAGCCTTTACGCAAAAGTATGTTGATTTATGGCAAGAAAAATCAGGCTTACCTCCTGCAAGTGAAGATCTTTATGGTGTTCCTTCTATTTGTATATCAAGAACAGGCGATGAAGTTGTTTACTGGTTACCGCAACCTTTTGTAGGAACAGATAAACTAGAAAAAGTTGAAAAAGCAATGGGGATTATTATTCGTCCTGAATTGCACAATTACTTTACCACTCAGTATGCTGGAGATATGCAGGTTCGCTTTAGAGAGGTAGATTTCAGCCTGATCCAAGTGTGGAGTGAAGAGGATTTTATTCGCTTACAAGAAAATATTATTGGTCATTTGGTGACTCAAAAGCGTTTAAAACTTACACCAACATTGTTTATCGGCACCACAGATTCAGAAAATGAAATAATTTCTGTATGTAATGTTTCGGGGGAAGTTATTCTTGAAACTTTCGGCAAACAGAAAAGAGAAGTTTTAGCTGAAAATTTATCTCTCTTTCTATCAGAATTAGTCGCTGTATATAATGAGTGACGTAGTCTATAAACCTTTTTTCTTGTGAGATATGTCTTACAAAAAAGCGTGTATTTTTTTATCAAAAAACGTCACTGATAAAAATAAAATCGGTTTATTTAAGTAGAACAATAAGTTATTAACTCATTGTTTTTATTTATGGTTATGGCTATTTAATTGCTTTTGTTTTGTGGGTTGTTTAACTAATCAATTATTGGCATTCTACGTTCACCAAATAAGGGACTGTTTGGTGACCGATAAAATGTAGAGTAATCAAGGACACAGGAAATAGGATATTTCCATTAATGTGGATACGGACTTAATCACAGGGATAGATAAAAACGGTCTTGCTTGGATGCATGTGTTGTACAGACAACTATTTTTCTTGTCTAAAAGGAGTTTCGGCTCCTTTTATTTTTTTATTTGTTTTCTGCTATTCCATCCCAATGTTATCCTTATTCGTAAGTTTTATATAAGGGATAAATGATGACACCAGAACAACGCATTTTAGCAAAATTGCTCTTGATTGAAGAAGAGATGAAGAACATTGAGCTATGGCAATTAGAATCTCCTACTGAACAAGCATTTGAAAGTGTTGAGCCTTTCTGTATTGATACAATGAGTGCTCATGAATGGTTGCAGTGGGTATTAATTCCGCGATTGTCATCGATGATTGAAAACGAGATGCCATTACCTAATAAATTCGCAATCGCACCTTATTACGAAGAAGCATTTAAAGAAGATAAGAGTCGAGATGTTACTGATTTACTCAATCATTTGCGTGAACTTGACGCAATGTTTAAATCATAAGGTCGATAATGCTAGATATTATTTATCAAGATGAACATCTTGTTGCGGTGAATAAACCTGCGGGTTGGCTTGTTCACCGCAGTTGGTTAGATAGACATGAAACAGTGTTTGTGATGCAGACCCTAAGAGATCAAATAGGGCAACATGTTTTCCCTGTTCATCGTTTAGATAGGCCTACATCAGGTGTTCTATTAATGGCACTTTCTTCTGATGTTGCTAGGGCGCTATCTCAATCTTTTGAACAACATAAAACAGAAAAAATTTATCACGCTGTTGTTCGAGGATACGTTGAAGAGGCGTCTGTTATTGATAGCCCTTTAGTTGAGGAGCTCGACAAAATTGCAGACAAATTTGCAACTCAACCTCCACAAATTCAAGATTGCGTGACGCACTGTCAGCCATTAGGTATTGTTGAAAAAGAGGTTGCGATCGGGCGTTATCCTACATCTCGATTTAGTTTATTAGAGTTATGTCCTGAAACGGGGCGCAAGCACCAATTACGTCGCCATATGTCTCATATTCGACACCCGATTATTGGTGATACTGCTCATGGTGATTTACGTCAAAACCGTGGTGTTGTAAATCATTTTCAATCTCATCGCTTGATGTTACATGCAAGCCATCTAAACTTAATTCATCCAATCACATTGCAACCACTTAACTTAACAGCTAAATGGGATCTGCCTTGGCAACACCTTATTAATCAATTTGGTTGGCGTGGATTAAGACCTGAATTAGAGCAGTATGGTGAAGATTTAGCTCATCATTTTTAATTCCTTTCTTAATTTCAAATATTACTTTCTTTGCGTGACTATTAAGGCTTTTTTACTTAAGTCTTAATGGTTTGCGCAAATTTATAATCTATTTTAACTATTTGTAAAATATATAATTCTATTAATTGATCTGACCACATGTTTGAAACGTGACAGCTATCATGTATTCATTAAGCGATTTATTTTATGATGTAAAATAAATAAGGCTTATCATTAGATAAGTTTATGAAATAAAACCCACACTACTTTAAACAAATAAAAACTTACAACATATAAAAACCCACATTCCGGGAGTCTGCTTGATGTTTAAAAACCTATTTGTTGTTTTACAAAAAATCGGAAAGTCCTTGATGTTACCGGTATCTGTACTACCTATTGCCGGTATTTTATTAGGGGTTGGTTCCGCTGATCTTTCATGGATCCCTTCTTCTGTTTCTCAAGTTATGGCAGAGGCTGGTGGTTCGGTTTTCTCTAATATGCCACTTATTTTTGCCATTGGTGTTGCGTTAGGTTTTACCAATAATGATGGGGTATCAGCACTGGCCTCTGTTGTAGCTTATGGCATTATGTCTAAAACTATGATTGTGGTTGCTCCTTGGGTTTTAGGTTTAACACCAGCAGAAATTGAGGCTCAGCACCTTACTGATACAGGAGTATTAGGGGGGATCATCGCTGGTATTATTGCCGCCTCTATGTTCAATCGTTTTTATCGCATCAAATTACCTGAGTATTTAGGCTTCTTTGCTGGTAAGCGTTTTGTTCCTATTATTTCAGGTTTAATCGCTATTTTTGTTGGGATTATCTTAGCCTTTATTTGGCCCCCTATTGGTACAGCAATTCAACGTTTTTCTGAATGGGCTGCGTATCAAAACCCTGCTGTTGCTTTTGGTATTTATGGTGTTGTAGAGCGTGCATTAGTACCATTTGGTTTACACCATATCTGGAACGTGCCGTTCCAAATGCAAGTGGGTGAATACGTAAATAGTGCAGGGCAAGTATTCCACGGTGATATTCCTCGCTATATGGCAGGTGATCCAACTGCGGGTATGTTGTCAGGTGGTTTTTTATTTAAGATGTTTGGTTTACCTGCTGCCGCGATTGCGATATGGCATTCAGCACGTCCAGAGAACCGTGTAAAAGTCGGTGGTATCATGATTTCTGCGGCATTAACTGCCTTCTTAACAGGGATCACAGAACCTATCGAATTCTCATTTATGTTTGTCGCACCTATTCTTTATGTTATTCACGCTATTTTAGCGGGCTTAGCATTTGTTATTTGTATCTTGTTAGGTATGCGTGATGGAACAAGTTTCTCTCATGGTTTAATCGATTTTATCGTATTAAGTGGTAATAGCAGTAAACTGTATTTATTCCCAATTATTGGCATACTTTATGCGATAACTTATTACTCTATTTTCCGTTTCTTAATCGTGAAACTAAACCTGAAAACCCCAGGTCGAGAAGTAGAAGATAAAAATGCAAAACAAGCGGATAAAAGTGCTATGGGACAATCTTTAGTCGCTGCGTTTGGTGGCAAAGACAATATCAGTAGTTTAGATGCTTGTATTACTCGTTTACGTATTGGCGTTAAAGAGATTGAAAAAGTCGATCGTGATGAGTTGAAAAGACTAGGTGCTGCAGGTGTTGTGGTTGTTGGCTCGGGTATTCAAGCGATTTTTGGTCCTAAGTCAGATAATCTAAAAACTGAAATGGATGAATATATTCGGTCTTTGGATTCTGGTGAGTGATAAATAATAGCCTTTAATTAAAATAACACGCTTAAATTTATTATTGAGCGTGTTTTTTTATATCATAGCGCATATGAATTAAACTCTTTTTTGAAATTATTATCTGCTATTCAATAGTATTATGATTGTAATATTATAATTGAATGTGAGTAATAATAATGGAATTATATTTCAATAAATTAGCAAATGTTTTACCTGTAAATGATAAAAGAGAAAATGTAGTATTTTTACTATCTGAAAAAATAGCTAATTGTTCAAACTCATTACCTAATGATAGTTTTTTTGTTTTAAAACATAAAAGTAATAACATTTATATTGATAAGAATTTTTTCACTGAAATAAAAAGTGAATTAACTAATTTAATTAATCAGTATATAAAAGATGCTCCTCATCATTTAGATAAAATTAATAAAGCTAATAATAAATGCGGTGGTGTTTTTTTAGATAGAGAAAATATTAATTGTCTTAAAGTTATAAACCTTAACTCATTAGATACTGTACAAAAATTTATTGATACTATAATTAGTGAAACAGGCTTCTCTTCTCTGAAAGATAAAATTCTTAATAAAGATAATAATCCAGCTATTAATTTATTTTTTGAGAAGGTTTTTTTGTGTGGATTTAAGAGAAAATCTATTAGTAAGTTAATTAAAGAGATAGAGAATAAAACAATAGAATTAAATCCTGGATGTAACCTACCTTTTATAGTAGATAAGAAAAAATATATATTTGTTAAGTTAGGTAATGTAGAAGCTGCTAATAATCAAGTTAAATTAGAAAATGAAGTTAAAATAAAAAATGAAGATGACAATAATATTGAAACTCATCTTAATAAAGTTAATAATCCATTGAATGAAGAAAATATTAAATCTGAGCTTACTAAATTTGAAATATCATTTAATTTTCTTAATAAAAATATTAATGAATTATATAATGTACTCAATAAATATCATAAATGTGTAAGTCTTAATAATGCTAATAATACCTTTAATTTTATTAAGAATGATGGTTTATTTGATAATTTTTATAAAAATTTCAATGAAAAAGATGATGGGGAATATATAGTAAAATGCTTGGGTACTTATAGGGAATTTAATGAAACACATAGATTGCTTGATGTTTTTTATCAAGATTATATTAATTTCTTTAGAGAAAAAAATTAGAAAAAATCGAGATTAATAAGTTATTAGAAATGACGAGAAAGGTGGAATCTAATACAGATTCCTTAGCGATTGAATTAAAGTCGCTGGAGTCTTTCTCCAATGCTTATAATGATTATGAAAAGAAAATAAAAAATAAAGTTTCCAATATAGCAATTAAAAATAGTTCTTGCAGTTCGATTAATGAAATTACAACAAAAACAAATGAGTGCTTATCATTATTAGATGAGTGTATAAAAAGAAAGGAAACAGGTTTTTTTTCTAAAGTATATAAATTCTTTTTTCCTAAAAGACATAATGAATCTGTGAGTTTATTAATTGATTATAAGAGTGAGGTTAATAAAATATCATCTTATCTTGAACTTTATAAAGAAGAAGTAAATAAATATTTTTCTATTAATGATATTATCTTAATAATTACATCAAAGTTATCTAAAATAACGTACCCTGAAAGTTTATTAGGCTATTTATATGGAGAAAAGAATAAGTGGAATAATTTTAAGCAGTCCCTTTTTAAAAAGGATGGCTGAATTTATTCTCATTGAGAATGAATTGACAATATTATATGTTTGATGCTTAGTTTATTAGTTATCAAACAGCATTAAGTGGGCTAAATATTATGGCTAAAATCGGCATTTTTGTGGGTACAGTTTATGGTAATGCATTAGCAGTTGCTGAAGAGGCGCAGCGTATTTTACTTGAGCATAATCATCAAGCTAATGTTTATGAAGAAGGTACACTTGCAGATTGGGAAAAATATTCAACAGTACTTGTGATAACGTCAAGTACAGGGCAAGGTGATTTACCTGATACCATCGCACCTCTATTTCATGAACTACGTGATAATGTAGGATATCAGCCAAACCTAAGTTATGGCTTGATTGCCTTAGGTGATAGTAGCTATGACTATTTTTGTGGTGCCGGGATGCAATTTGATGAGTTGCTACAAGAGCACCAAGCAAAGCGTATTGGTGAAATATTAAAAATAGACGGTATGGATGTCGCAGAGCCAGAAGTATTTGCAATCGAGTGGCTTGAAAACTGGGTTAGCCTATTAAATTAAGTAGAAAATAATCTGATATTTAATTGGTTAATAAAATAATGAGCCATATTCTGTATTTTAAAACACCGCTTGTTTCTATTTTATACAGTAACTAAGCGGTGTTTTTCTATAAAACTGACATACATAACAACTAAAATGCCTTGTTATTAACGACGAGTCAGTTTTTCTAAATCAGCTTCGATTTCAGCAATTTTATTTGCTACAACGTGCTCAAGATGGCGCAAGTCGTCCAGAATTTTATGTTTTAAATCGACTTCTACTTGGTCTTGTTGGCAAATTTGATCTAATTCTTCAATAACATAACGTAAATTAGTATTGATTTCATTTACTTCTTTAAAACCTTGTCCTGATTGACCATCAGAAATTGTTTTACGTTGGCGTGGATATTTAAATTTTACGCTTTTTGCAAAGAATTCACCTTTATCTTTGCGAAAATAGATTTTTAAAATATCGTTGTTAGCTTCTTGGCGTAGAGTATAGCGGTCAATATCTTCAGGATGCGGGATCCCTAAATTTTTTAAATTATCGTACATATATTGGCACCTGATAGAAAGATGAGTGAAAGAATAGCGAACAGAATTAATTCTATCCGCTGTTCTTATATTAGTCGATAGTTCTTAACAATTCATTAATGCCTACTTTTCCACGCGTTTTAGCGTCAACTTTTTTCACAATTACGGCGCAGTAAAGGCTGTAACTTCCATCTTTAGACGGTAAATTACCAGAGACAACAACAGAGCCAGCAGGGACTCGACCGTAATGAACTTCACCCGTTTCTCTGTCATAAATTTTGGTACTTTGACCAATATAAACGCCCATTGAAATAACTGCGCCTTCTTCGACAATAACGCCTTCAACAATTTCAGAACGCGCGCCAATAAAGCAGTTATCTTCAATAATGGTTGGGTTTGCTTGTAGTGGCTCTAAAACACCACCAATACCAACACCACCAGAGAGATGAACATTTTTCCCGATTTGAGCACATGAACCTACTGTTGCCCATGTATCAACCATGCTACCTTCATCAACGTAAGCACCAATGTTGACATAAGATGGCATTAGAACAGTGTTGCGAGCGATGTAAGCCCCTTGTCTAACTGCTGCGGGAGGAACAACACGAAAACCTTCTTTTTCAAAACGTGCTTGATCATAATCAGCAAATTTCATAGGTACTTTGTCAAAATAGCGACTTTCATTGCCATCTATCACTTGATTGTGATTAATACGAAAAGAGAGCAGAACCGCTTTTTTCAACCATTGATGAGTCACCCACTGACCGTCAATTTTTTCCGCGACACGCAGTTTCCCGCTGTCTAGCAGTGCAATAACGCTATTAATGGCATCACGAATATGAGGCTCAACGTTGTTTGGAGTGATATCAGCACGATGTTCGAAGGCGTTATCAATAATAGATTGTAATGCTTGCATTAATAGTATTTCCTATATGTATTGTCGTGGGTTCCTATATTTTATCCTTTGAAACTAGGGCTTTTGTCAACCTTTCTACGACTTCATCCTTCATTTTTTGGTTTAATGCCTTATTTTCGCTATCGGTTAATACGAAGAAATCCTCAACACGTTCGCCTATTGTGGTTATTCTGGCACCATGTAATGAAAGTGAAAGATCAGCAAACACTTTACCAATAATTGCTAATAATCCCGGACGATCTCGTGCAAATAGTTCCATATAAGTGCGCTTGTTATGATTCGAAGCGATAAAGTTAATTTTTGTCGGAACGTCAAAATGGCGTAATTTGGCGGGTAATGAGCGTGCTTTTGCATTGGCGTTATAAGGGGCAGATACAACTTGGATCAGAGCGTTGCGGATTGCATTATATCTATCAATTGCTAGAGGTTTACCATTAGGCTCTAACACAATAAAAGTATCCATAGCCATATTATCGCGGTTAGTAAAAATTTGAGCATTATGGATACTTAAATTACGTCTATCTAATTCACCTGCAACAGATGCAAAAAGGGAAGGCCTATCAGCACACCAAATAAAGATTTCAGTACCACCATGTTCAGTTTGTTGGCTGATTAGTACCATAGGTTCAGCGCTATTATGCTCAATTAATGCAAGTGCATGCCATGCAATTTGTTCTGGTGTATGCCGTAAAAAATAGTCGGCATGGCAACGTCCCCAAATTGCCTGCAATTTATCTTCATCAACCTGTTCCATTCGTAAAATAGTTAGTGCTTGCAAACGATGATGGCGAATACGTTCACGTAAATCGGGAATAGAGTGCATACCTTGGCGTAGCTGATTTTCTGTTGATAAAAAAAGTTCACGTAATAGGCTCTGTTTCCAGCTATTCCATAGGCTGCTATTGGTTGCGCAGATATCCGCAACCGTTAAGCACAAAAGATAACGTAATCGGCTTTCATTTTTTACTTCTGATGCAAACTGAAAAATAATGTCAGGATCTTGAATATCACGTCGCTGCGCTGTAACAGACATAAGTAAGTGATGACTAACAAGCCATTCAACTAATGCCGATTCTCTTTGATTTAAACCATGCTGCTGAGCAAAATGAGCAACATCTTGGGCTCCTAATACGGAGTGATCACCATGGCGACCTTTGGCAATATCATGAAAAAGTGCAGCTAAACGTAATAATTCAAGTTGAGGAAGTTTGGGATAAATATCAACACAAAGCGGATGTTGTTCGTGGTTTTCATAAGAATCAAAACTTTCAAGTTTTTGTAAAACACGAATTGTATGTTCATCAACGGTATAGGCATGGAATAAATCAAACTGCATCTGACCCACAATATTATTCCATTGAGGGAAATAAGCCGCTAATACACTGTGTTTATGCATGGGAACGAAAGCACCAGAAACTGCACGAGGATGGCGCAAGATCTGCATAAAAACTTGACGTGCGAGTGGGTACTCACATAACGGCTGAACTAGGTGCCGACGAGCGTAACGTAAATGGCGGAGTGTTGTTGAATAAATTCCGGTGATCTCTTTATGCTCAGCCATACGTAAAAAGAGGCGCATAATAGCGATAGGATCATCAAGGAAGCAACTGTCATCAACGACATCAATTAATGAGCCTCTTAGTTGAAATTCATTATCTAAAGGTCGCGGTTTTACATTAGGTTGCAGAGCAAGAATGGCTTCATCAAATAATTGAAGTAACATATCATTTAACTCACTGACACGACGAGTTACGCGATAATAATCCTTCATCATTTTTTCAACGGGCTGATTGCCTTCACCTTCATAATTTAAAAGTTGAGCAACATTGAGTTGTCTATCAAACAATAGACGATTGTCATAGCGAGAAAGCACAAGATGGAGAGCAAAGCGAATTTTCCATAGCGTGTATTGGCACTCTAATAGCTCTTGTCCTTCCGCTGGCGTTAAAAAACCAAAATTCACCATTTCAGATACTGAGGCAGCACCAAAATGGCGATGTGCTACCCAAATTAGAGTGTGGATATCGCGTAGTCCACCAGGGCTACTTTTGATATCAGGCTCTAGATTATAACTAGTGCTATGGTATCGTTGATGTCTCTGTTTTTGTTCTTCAACTTTTGCAGCAAAAAAATCAGGTGATGGCCAAAATCCTTGGCTAAAAATATGGTTAATTAATTGCTGATAAAGTGAATTATTCCCACAAATAAGACGTGCTTCTAGTAAGTTTGTTGCAACCGTTAAGTCTGAAAGACCTTCTAAAAGACATTCTTCCATTGTTCTAACACTGGCACCAATTTCAAGGCGTACATCCCACAGTAATGTAATGAGTTTGCTGACTTTATCTTCTGCTTCTGGTGATAAAGGTGTTTCACTTAAAAAGAGAAGGTCAATATCAGAAAGTGGATGTAATTCTTGTCTGCCATAACCACCGACCGCAATGATACTAAGGTCTGGATAATCGGATAATTGTGTATAGCGCCATAATTGTGTTAATAGTTGATCAATGAAATGGCTACGGGCTTGAAGTAATAAAGCGACATCAACATCATGGTGAAAAGCCTCTGTTAACCAAGACTGAAATTGTTCGATTGATTGCTTAAGCTCAGCACAATTTAGGGTATTTTCTGTCAGCAAAAAAGGGGAAGGGGGCGGTGTTTGAAATGCGTTTTTATGAGTCATTGTTCGTCTTCTTTCTCAATGTTTGCTTATGACATTAAGACTAATGTTAAAACGATAACCTGACTAGTAATTCTGCTGTTTCATAGCAAATAAAATAAAAAAAGCGACACATCTCGAAAAAATATGTCGCTTTTACATTTTTAGCTAAAAAGAAGCTTATTCGTTGACTAATACCGCAGAAATAAACGGTTCTTCTTCTTTGCGTAATGTCATGATTTCACAGCCATTATCGGTAACGACTAACGTATGTTCGTATTGTGCTGACCAACCTCTGTCTTTAGTTTTAACAGTCCAGCCATCTTTCATTGTACGAATACGGTAATCACCTGTGTTTACCATTGGCTCAATGGTGAATGCCATGCCTTTTTGTAGCACAACACCGCTATCATCTGCATCGTAGTGTAGAACTTGAGGTTCTTCATGGAATCCTTCACCAATACCATGACCACAATATTCGCGAACAACAGAATAGTCATGACTTTCAACAAATTTTTGAATTGCTTTGCCAAGTTCACGTAAGCGAATGCCTGGTTTAACCATTTTAATGGCAAGGTAGAGGCTTTCTTGGGTGATACGACATAAACGTTCACCTTGTATTGTTGGTTTACCTACGATAAACATTTTTGAAGTATCGCCATGAAAACCATCTTTAATGACAGTGACATCAATATTAACGATATCACCATCTTTAAGGATTTTCTCTTCGCTAGGAATACCGTGGCAAATAACATCGTTAACCGAAATACAGACTGATTTAGGGAAACCATGATAGTTAAGACAAGCAGGAATAGCCTGTTGTGCGTTAACAATATGTTCATGGCAAATACGGTCTAATTCAGCGGTGTTTACGCCAGGTTTTACGAACGGTGCGATAATTTCAAGAACTTCTGCCGCAAGACGACCTGCGACGCGCATTTTTTGAATATCTTCTTCTGTCTTGATTACAATAGCCATTTGAGTTCTTCGTCTAGATTAAAAGCCACAATACGAATTAGATAACACACTTTGTTGTATTCATATTTTGTATTGCAGGTTAAATGAATGATGATGAGAAATAATTCTGATTACCATTTATAATATCAGCAGAAAGTAGGCGTGCCAATAAAGAGGATATGTGCAATCTGTCTGATATCGAGAATAATGACGAACATTACGCCTTCTTAATCTGATTGTCTTTACATATTGCGCTTTTCTATTTTGTGTTTTTCTAGCAAATTGATATTAGAGCAATATTTCTCATCATTGCGTTAGTCTCGCTTTTTTCTTTGTTCAAATGATGTGTTTTTATGTCAAATAAGCCCGTGGTAAACGCAAGTAATAGTGGTTTCTTGAGGTTATTTATGGTATAAAGCGCGCCGGAGTTCTGTTATTGCATCACACTGTGAGTAATAGCCGTAAATCTGAAACATTCAATTGTGTTAATTACACACACAAATCGGCACATAACGCCGGGGTGCTCTTATGTAAAGGCCAAACCTTTACAGCTGATGAGTCGGTCGTATGGGATTTGTGGACGAAATAACCCCAAATTTAAATTTATAGAGGTCTAAAATGGCAACTGTTTCAATGCGCGATATGCTGCAAGCTGGTGTTCACTTCGGTCACCAAACTCGTTACTGGAATCCAAAAATGAAACCATTCATCTTTGGTGCGCGTAACAAAGTTCATATCATTAACTTGGAAAAAACTGTTCCAATGTTCAATGAAGCTCTGGTTGAACTGAACAAAATTGCTTCTCGTAAAGGCAAAATCCTGTTTGTTGGTACTAAGCGCTCTGCCGTTGAAGCTGTTAAAGAAGCAGCAGAAAGCTGTGACCAGTTTTATGTAAACCACCGCTGGTTAGGCGGTATGCTGACTAACTGGAAAACTGTTCGTCAGTCAATCAAACGCCTGAAAGATTTAGAATCACAATCTCAGGACGGTACTTTTGACAAACTGACCAAGAAAGAAGCGTTAATGCGTTCTCGTGAACTTGGTAAGTTAGAAAACAGCCTGGGTGGTATCAAAGACATGGGCGGTTTACCTGACGCTCTGTTTGTTATCGATGCTGAACACGAACACATTGCTATCAAAGAAGCAAACAACCTGGGTATTCCAGTATTTGCTATCGTTGATACTAACTCTGATCCAGATGGTATCGACTTCATTATCCCTGGTAATGACGATGCAATCCGTGCGGTTAAATTATATCTGACCGCTGCAGCTACAGCTGTTCGTGAAGGTCGTTCTCAAGATCTGGCTGTTCAGGCTGAAGAAGGCTTAGTCGAAGCTGAATAATAAGGCATGCTCGTAAGAGCCCTTATTTAACCAGGTATTGCTATATATTGGTTAGGGGGCCTCAATAGGCCCCCTTTACACATCTGCTATGAGAACATCTATGGCTAGTCCATAGAAAAGTCGAGGAAGAAACAAATGTCTGGAATTACCGCTGCATTGGTAAAAGAACTGCGTGAACGTACTGGCGCAGGCATGATGGAATGTAAAAAAGCGCTAGTTGAAGCTAATGGTGATATCGAATTAGCAATCGACAACATGCGTAAATCAGGTCAAGCTAAAGCTGCTAAAAAAGCAGGCCGTGTTGCTGCTGAAGGTATCATCCTTGCAGAAGTTGCTGCTGATGGTAAATTCGGTGCGCTGGTTGAGCTGAACTGTGAAACAGACTTCGTTGCTAAAGATGCTGGTTTCATCGCTTTCGGTAAAGAAGTTATGGCTGCTGTATTAGCAGACAAAACTGATGATATCGATGCTCTGAAAGCTAAATTCGAAGAAGCACGTACTGCATTAGTTGCTAAAATCGGTGAAAATATCAACATTCGTCGTGTTGCTGTATTAGAAGCTGACGAATTAGGTACTTACCTACACGGTGCTCGCATCGGTGTTTTAGTTTCAGCTAAAGGCGCTAACGAAGAACTGATCAAACACATTGCTATGCACGTTGCTGCAAGCAAACCAGAATATGTTCGTCCTGAAGATGTTCCTGCTGATGTTGTTGAACATGAGCACCAAATTCAGATGGATATTGCAATGCAATCAGGTAAACCACGCGAAATCGCAGAAAAAATGGTTATCGGTCGCATGAACAAATTCACCGGTGAGATTTCTCTGACTGGTCAGCATTTCGTAATGGATCCAAGCAAAACTGTTGGTGAACTGCTGAAAGAAAACAATGCTGATGTTATCAACTTCGTTCGTTTCGAAGTTGGTGAAGGTATTGAGAAAGTTGAAGCTGATTTCGCAGCTGAAGTTGCTGCAATGAGCAAATAATAACGCTTAGCGTTAACAGAACCGCCTAATGGCGGTTCTGTTTTGTTGTAATCTCCACTGGCTGTTTGCTTTTTTTTGTTAAAAAGAGAAGCTATCTAAAACCTCCAATTAACTAATCTGCTTAGGACAGAACACCATGGCTACCAATGCAAAACCTGTATATCAGCGAATTTTATTAAAGCTGAGTGGCGAAGCCCTGCAAGGCGCCGAAGGTTTCGGTATCGATGCGAGCGTACTTGATCGCATGGCTCAGGAAATCAAAGAACTCGTTGAATTAGGTATACAAGTCGGTGTCGTAATTGGCGGTGGTAACTTGTTCCGTGGCGCGGGTCTTGCTGCGGCAGGTATGAACCGTGTTGTGGGTGACCACATGGGAATGCTCGCGACAGTAATGAATGGTTTAGCAATGCGTGATTCATTGCACCGTGCTTATGTAAACGCACGCCTTATGTCTGCATTTCCACTGAATGGTGTCTGCGATAACTACAGTTGGGCAGAAGCAATTAGCTTATTACGCCACGGTCGAGTCGTTATTTTCTCGGCTGGTACAGGTAACCCATTCTTTACTACCGATTCAGCTGCGTGTTTACGCGGTATTGAAATTGAAGCTGACGTTGTATTAAAAGCAACGAAAGTGGACGGCGTTTATTCTGCCGATCCAACCAAAGATCCTGATGCAGTACTTTATGAAACACTGACTTATCAGGATGTATTAGAACGTGAATTGAAAGTCATGGATCTTGCTGCATTCACATTAGCCCGAGATCATAATTTACCTATCCGCGTATTCAATATGAATAAACCGGGTGCATTACGTCGGGTTGTAATGGGTGAAAGTGAAGGAACTTTGATTTCTCACGCTTAATACACAGAGACAACGGTATAATTTGGCGTTAACATCTAGAGTACGCCAATTTATTTATGTCGATATGATTTCATATCGACTGGAAGATAACCAGTTCCCAAGGGTTTATAACGTGATTAATGAAATCAAAAAAGATGCTCAAGAACGCATGGATAAAAGCGTTGAAGCACTAAAAAGCCAGATTAATAAAGTTCGTACTGGTCGTGCGTCTCCTAGCCTTTTAGATGGCATTGTAGTTGAATACTACGGAGCACCAACGCCATTAAACCAAGTTGCTAACGTTGTCGCAGAAGATGGCCGTACACTGGCAATCACTGTATTCGACCGTACTTTAGCACCAGCTGTTGAAAAAGCGATTATGGCATCAGATTTAGGTTTAAATCCTTCATCTGCTGGCACCATTATCCGTGTTCCACTGCCTCCGTTAACTGAAGAACGTCGTAAAGACTTAATCAAAGTTGTTCGTGGTGATGCAGAACAAGGTCGCGTTTCTGTTCGTAATATCCGTCGTGATGCTAACGATAAAATAAAAGCATTACTGAAAGATAAAGAAATCAGCGAAGATGATGAACGCCGTTCACAAGATGACATTCAGAAGTTAACTGACATGTTCATTAAAAAAATTGATGATGCATTAGCGCTGAAAGAAGCAGAGTTAATGGAATTCTAATTTTTATATCTTTTTTCGATAATGCCGCTCTTTAGCGGCATTATTTTTAATTATTTATTTGAAAATTCGTGCTTAATACCTTCTTTTGTCACATTATTTATTAAAGTTTTCATCTTTAATCCTCATTTACCTTGCCATACTGATATAATTCTCTTTAATTAAAACGTTGTAGACATACTGATTGATTAATAAATGAAACAAATAACTATATTAGGCTCAACAGGATCTATCGGAACTAGCACTCTTTCCGTAATTGAAAATAATCCTGATGAGTATCAGGTCCTTGCTCTAGCCGCAGGTAAAAATGCAGACAAGATGGCACAGCAGTGCCTTGCTTTCCAGCCTAAATACGCTGTGATGTCTGATGAAAAAAGTGCAAATCAACTTAAACAGTTACTCGCTAATACATCTTGTAAAACAGAAATTCTATCTGGCTCTCATGCGATCAATGAAATTGCAGCTCTTGATGAAGCTGATCAGGTCATGTCTGCTATAACTGGTGTTGCAGGATTAAAACCGACACTTGCAGCCATTGAAAAAGGCAAAAGAATTCTGTTAGCGAATAAAGAATCACTGATAACGAGTGGGCGTCTTTTCTTTGATGCGGTTGCTAAATATGGTGCGACAATTTTACCCATTGATAGCGAACATAATGCAATTTATCAAAGCTTACCTAAAGCAATTCAAGAAAACCTAGGTCATGCATCTTTAGCGAATGAAGGTGTGACAAGCATTTTGTTAACAGGCTCTGGTGGGCCATTTCGCTATACGCCATTAGAAGAGCTGGATGCAATGACGCCAGATCAAGCGTGTGCGCATCCAAATTGGTCTATGGGGCGTAAAATTTCGGTTGATTCTGCAACGATGATGAATAAAGGGCTTGAGTATATTGAAGCTCGTTACTTCTTTAATGCTTCTGAAGAAGAAATGGAAGTTATTATTCATCCACAATCTGTCATTCATTCAATGGTTCGCTATCGAGATGGCAGTATTATTGCTCAAATTGGTGAGCCCGATATGAGAACACCAATTGCGTACTCAATGGCTTATCCTCATCGTACTCAATCTGGTGCAAAAGCATTAGATTTCTTTGAGATTCAATCTCTAGAGTTTATTCGCCCAGATTATCAACGTTACCCTTGTTTAGCACTTGCTATTGAAGCGTCAAAACGTGGGCAAGCGGCAACAACAGTGTTAAATGCGGCTAATGAAGTGGTTGTTGATGCATTTTTACACGAAAAAGTGAAATTTACTGATATTGCTAAAATTAATCGCAAAGTTGTTGAACATTTTGACTTATCAGAGCCTCAAAGTATTAATGATGTCCTAGAAATTGATAAATTAGCAAGATTAGAAACTCATCAGATAATCACCCAATTTGTATAATGGTGATTATATTTAATATAGGGTGTTTGTTCGTCTTTCTGGCTAATGGTATAGTTGCCGAATCACTAAAGACAATAATGAAAATTAACAGTTCATTACTAAGGCTATTGCTTTAGCAACTTTGAGGCTTTGCCAAGGGCCGTGGGTGACACGGTTTTTTTTTGTGCATAGGTTATCCGAAGAGGACTGTCTGTATCAGTATCAGATTAGCAAAGGGTTAAATTGAGTGAACTTATCCAGTGATGATTCATCCGCATCAAAACCAAAGCATGTTGCTATCATTATGGATGGCAATGGACGCTGGGCAAAAAAGCAAGGGAAGCTCCGAGTAACGGGGCATCGCGCGGGAATTAAAGCAGTTCGGGATGCAGTTAGCTTTTCCGTAAAACACAAAATTGAATCACTAACGTTATATGCATTTAGTAGCGAAAACTGGAATAGACCAGAGCAGGAAGTGAGTTCTCTCATGGAGTTATTCGTTTTCGCTTTAGATAACGAAGTGAAGAGCCTGCATAAACATAATGTTAAATTAACTGTTATTGGTGATATTAGCCGTTTTAGCCGTCGTTTACAGGACCGAATTAAAAGTTCTGAGGCACTCACTGCGAATAATACAGGGCTTAATTTAAATATTGCCGCTAATTATGGCGGTCGGTGGGATATTACTCAAAGCGTAAAACAATTAGCGACATCCCTCGCAAAAGGGGAAATTAGTCTCGAAGATATTAATGAAAATGCAATATCTTCACATCTTTGCTTGCATAATCAGCCTGAAGTCGATCTTGTTATTCGTACAGGTGGTGAGCATCGCATAAGTAATTTTCTTATTTGGCAGATTGCTTATGCTGAGCTTTATTTTACACAGGTTTTATGGCCTGATTTTGATGAACAAGTTTTTCAGAATGCATTAGATGCTTTTGCTAAACGGGAAAGACGTTTCGGTGGTACTACATCAGAAACAGATACTATAAATCTGGGAGGATAACTTGCTTAAGTATCGTGTCATCACCGCATTAATTTTAATCCCTATTGTTATTGCTGCACTATTTCTACTTCCTCCAGCAGGTTTTGGATTAGTGATTATCGCAATATCAGGCTTAGCGGGTTGGGAATGGGCACAATTTATTGGCTGGCATTCTCAAGGCAAACGTATTGCAACAGGGATCGGTTTTGCTGCATTGTTACTCGTTATGCAATTTTCTTTACCTAATTTTGACCACCTACTAGATACTCCAATGATAAAAAATGGTTTGTGGGCGGGTTTAATTTGGTGGGTAGCAGCAATTTTATTAGTTGTAAGTTATCCTAATTCAGCCAATATGTGGAAAAATTCAGTTTTTATTAAGCTATTGTTCGGTATATTGACGATTGTTCCCTTTTATTGTGGCATGATGGCGCTGCGTATGTTGGGTTATAACACTGACACTTATACAGGCGCATGGTGGTTACTGTATGTCATGTTATTAGTTTGGGCTGCTGACTCTGGTGCTTATGCTTTCGGTCGTTTAATGGGAAAACATAAAATGGCGCCTAAAGTATCCCCAGGTAAAACCCTCGAAGGCTTAGTTGGTGGGTTGATTACGGCAGGTGTTGCATCGTGGTTATTTACTTATTTTGCACCTGTGACTGAAGTACCCAATAACTTGTTATTAATATCTGGCGTTGTCGTCATAGTATCGGTATTTGGTGATCTAGCAGAAAGCATGTTTAAACGTGTTTCAGGCATTAAAGACAGTAGCCAATTGATACCGGGACATGGTGGTGTGCTTGATAGAATTGATAGTTTGACTGCGGCTATCCCAGTCTTTGCAGGATTGGTCTTTCTGATTTCTTCTGGCTTTAAACTATAAAGGTAAGTAATGGGTATCCTGTGGAATCTTGCCGCATTTATTATCGTTTTAGGTATTTTAATTACGGTACATGAGTTTGGGCATTTTTGGGTAGCTAGGCGCTGTGGTATTTATGTCGAGCGTTTTTCTATTGGTTTTGGAAAAGCAATTTGGCGCAAAATAGATAAACATGGCACTGAATTTGTTATCGCATGGATACCTTTGGGTGGCTATGTAAAAATGTTAGATGAAAGAGTCGCTGAGGTTGCACCTGAGCGCCGTCATCTTGCATTTAATAATAAAACAGTTGGTCAGCGTGCTGCGGTTGTTGCCGCAGGACCTATTGCCAACTTTTTGTTAGCGATAGTCGCCTATTGGATAGTTTTTATGATAGGTGTTCCTGCATTAAAACCTATAATTGCAGACATTCGTCCTAATTCTATCGCAGAACAAGCAAAATTAACGCCTGGAATGGAACTAAAATCCGTTGCAGGTATCGAAACGCCTGATCAGAATGCAGTTCGTTTAGCGTTAGTTAGTCAAATTGGTGCCAAAGAGGTTTCATTCGTTGTTTCAGATCTAAATTCTCTTTCTGAGAGTGAGAATATACTGAATTTACAACAATGGAATTTTGATCCTGAAAAACAAGATCCTATCTTGTCCCTAGGGATAATGCCTGTTGGCGCAAGGTTAGACTCAAAGATTATTGAAGTTACGGAAGGCTCCGCTGCTGAAAAAGCGGGTTTACAGGCAGGGGATCGTATCGTTAAAGTTGACGGTCAGCCAATTGATACATGGCATCCATTTACTTATTTTGTTCGACAAAGTCCAAATAAAGTCTTGGAGCTTCTTGTTGAACGTAACGGCTCGTCGTTGATGTTGAATATTACACCGACAGCTGTTGCACTGAAAGATGGTACTGAAGTAGGGCAAGTTGGTGCGCAATTGCAAATATTACCTCCTGATGAGCAATATTTGATAATGCAGCAATACAACCCATTTTCAGCGCTCTATGAAGCATCTGATAAAACATGGCAGTTGATGGGTTTAACTGTCAAAATGATTGGCAAGTTAGTGGTTGGTGACGTCAAATTAACTAACCTTAGTGGACCTGTTTCTATCGCGAAAGGCGCAGGAATGTCTGCTGATTCTGGTTTTGTTTATTATTTGATGTTTATGGCGCTTATCAGTGTCAATTTGGGGATCATTAACTTGTTTCCCCTGCCTGTCCTAGATGGCGGGCACCTGCTTTTCCTGGTTATCGAGAAGATAAAGGGAGGGCCGGTATCTGAGCGTGTACAAGATTTCTGTTATCGTATTGGTATTATGGCACTGATGCTTTTAATGGGACTTGCACTTTTCAATGATTTCTCTCGCTTATAATTGGTAAGCAGGGACCGGTTAGGAAAACACAAAACAACGATGGCGATGAAAAAGTTGCTTATAGCGTCGCTGCTGCTGGGCAGCGCCACTGCATACGGTTCAGACGGATTCGTAGTTCAGGACATTCAATTTGAAGGTCTTCAACGCGTCGCCGTTGGTGCAGCATTACTGAACATGCCTGTCCGGGTTGGAGACTCGGTCGGTAATGATGATATCAGCCGAACTATCCGTTCATTATTTGCGACAGGAAACTTTGATGATGTTCGTGTCCTGCGTGACGGAAATACTCTGATTGTTCAAGTAAAAGAGCGTCCAACTATTGCCAGCATTACTTTCTCTGGTAACAAAGCAATCAAGGAAGAGATGCTAAAACAGAATCTTGATGCTTCTAACATTCGTATCGGTGAAACACTTGACCGTACAATGCTAGCGAATATCGAGAAAGGGCTTGAAGATTTCTATTATAGTGTTGGTAAATATAATGCAACTGTAAAAGTGGTTGTTACACCTCTTCCTCGTAATCGTGTTGACTTAAAACTCGTGTTTGCAGAGGGTGTTTCAGCAACTATTCAGCAAATCAACATTGTTGGTAATAAAGCATTTTCTACGGCTGAGCTCGTTAACCGTTTCCAATTACGTGATGATGTTCCTTGGTGGAACTTAGCGGCTGATGAAAAATATCAGAAGCAAAAACTGGCTGGTGACTTAGAAACATTAAGAAGCTTCTATCTTGATCGTGGTTATGCACGTTTTGATATTGAATCGACGAATGTCAGTTTAACGCCAGACAAAAAAGGAATTTACATTACCATTAACCTGAAAGAAGGTGATAAATACACAGTAGAAAATACTGAAGTCAATGGTAATACGGCGGGCTACACTAAACAAATTGAAGAGCTTATCGAAATTGCACCCGGCTCTCTTTATAATGGCGCGCAAGTCACTAAAACAGAAAATGATATAAAAAATCTGTTAGGTCGTTATGGATATGCTTATCCTCGCGTTATGACAAACCCTGAAATTAATGATGAAAATAAAACCGTCAAACTGCATGTAAACGTAGATGCAGGAAACCGTTTCTATGTTCGTCAAGTCCGTTTCGCTGGTAATGACATCACTAAAGACTCTGTTTTACGTCGTGAAATGCGTCAAATGGAAGGTGCATGGTTAGGTAGCGATTTAGTTGAACAAGGTAAAGAGCGTTTAAATCGTTTAGGTTATTTCGAAACGGTTGAAACAGAAACTCAGCGTATTCCAGGTTCTCCTGATCAGGTTGATATCGTTTATCGTGTCAAAGAGCGTAACACAGGCTCTCTTAACTTTGGTGTCGGTTTCGGTACTGAAAGTGGCGTGAGCTTCCAAGTAGGTGTTACTCAAGATAACTGGTTAGGTACAGGTAACGCAGTTGCTATTAACGCGAGTAAAAATGATTACTCAACTTACGCAGAATTATCTGTGACTGACCCATACTTTACCGTTAATGGTGTGAGTTTAGGCGGTCGAGTTTTCTATAATGACTTCCGCGCTAATGATGCTGATTTATCTGGTTATACCAATAAATCTTATGGTGTAGATGGTACATTAGGCTTCCCAATTAATGAATATAACTCAGCACGTCTTGGCTTAGGCTATACTCATAATGGTCTGTCACGTATGGAACCGCAGGTTGCAATGTGGCGTTACCTAGAAAGTATGGGTGAAAATCCAGGCTTTGATAAACGTGAATCGTTTAATGCTGATGACTATACTGTCAGTATGGGTTGGACATTTAATAACTTAAACAAAGGTTTCTTCCCAACATCAGGTGCGAGAAGTAACTTAAGTGGACGTGTGACTGTACCGGGCTCTGACAACAAGTACTATAAAGTCACTTGGGACGGTATGTACTATTACCCAATTAATGAGAAAGAGTCTTGGGTAACCTTACTTAAAGGTCGTTTAGGCTACGGTGATGGTTTAGGTGGTAAAGAATTACCATTCTATGAAAACTTCTATGCAGGTGGTTCGGGTACAGTTCGTGGTTTCCGTTCAAATAATATCGGTCCTAAAGCGGTTTATCTTGATGCAAATGGTAAGCCAAAACCAGGTGAGCCATCTAGCGATGCTATCGGTGGTAACGCAATGGCTGTGGCAAGTTTTGAGCTGATCACTCCAACGCCATTTGTAGATGATAAATACTCATCTTCAGTTAGAACCTCTCTGTTTGTTGATGCAGGTACGGTGTGGGATACTAAGTGGAGTAGCACTAACTCAGCTTGGACAGCAGGTATGCCTGATTATAGCCGTGCAAGTGATATACGTGTTTCAACCGGTGTTGCGTTACAATGGTTATCTCCTTTAGGTCCGTTAGTATTCTCTTATGCTAAGCCAATAAAAGATTACGAAGGCGATAAATCAGAGCAATTCCAGTTTAATATTGGTAGAACGTGGTAGCGATGTAAGTAAAGTTGATGCCTGATTCACAATGCTGAAAAAGGCATCCGATTTCTGACAAAAAATTATTTTTGGTT
The DNA here is from genome assembly GCF_009914335.1 of Proteus columbae. Taxonomy (NCBI): domain Bacteria; kingdom Pseudomonadati; phylum Pseudomonadota; class Gammaproteobacteria; order Enterobacterales; family Morganellaceae; genus Proteus; species Proteus columbae. The sequence goes on along the minus strand of NZ_CP043925.1, from coordinate 3,146,148 downwards.
TTAAGGAGTTTAATCGTGAAAAAATTGTTATGTGCCGCTGCCCTAGGAATGGCATTGACCATGTCAGCAGGTGTTCAAGCCGCAGATAAAGTAGGTGTTGTGAACATCGGTCAAGTTCTCCAACAAATTCCTAACCGTGATGCGGTAGAGAAACAATTGGAAAATGAATTCAAATCACGTGACACTGAATTGCAGAACTTAGGTAAAGCATTACAGACAGCTGTTGAGAAATATCAAAAAGACGCGCCAACTATGAATGCAACACAACGTGCAAATACAGAGAAAGATCTGGTTGCTAAACGTGAAGCATATGCACAAAAAGCACAAGCTTTTGAGCAAGACTTTAGCCGTCGTCAAGCTGAAGAACGTAACAAAATCATGAAACGTGTATTAGACGCTGTTGATGCAGTAGCGAAGAAAGAAGGCTATGATGTGATCCTTGATGCTAACACTGTACCTTATTTCGCAGATGGTAAAGATATTACTGCTCAGGTTCAAAAACAGGTTAAATAATAGATGTTTTCAATTCGATTAGCTGATCTTGCTCAGCAGTTGAATGCACAGTTACACGGCGATGGTGATATCACTATCGCCGGTCTTGCTTCAATGAGCCTAGCAAATAGCGAACAAATTACATTTCTTTCCGATAGTCGCTATCGTGAAAAATTAAGTGAATGTCAGGCTGCTGCTGTTGTATTAACAGAAGCTGATCTTCCGTTTTGTCCCGTTGCCGCACTTGTGGTGAAAAACCCGTATCTTGCCTATGCTCAAATGGCACAGATAATGGATACAACACCGCAGCCAGCACAGGATATCCATCCAAGTGCTGTTATTTCTCCTGACGCTAAGTTAGGAAAAAATGTATCAGTGGGTGCAAATGCCGTTATCGAATCTGATGTTATCCTTGGTGATAATGTTGTGATTGGTGCCGGTTGTTTTGTGGGTAAAAAAGCACATATTGGCGATAATAGCCGTTTATGGGCAAATGTATCTATTTATCATGAAGTTATCATTGGTAAAGATTGTTTGGTTCAGTCAGGTACAGTGATTGGTTCAGATGGTTTTGGTTATGCTAATGAACGTGGTAATTGGATCAAAATTCCACAATTAGGTTCAGTAGTGATTGGTGATCGCGTTGAAATCGGTGCATGTACTACAATCGACCGAGGCGCATTAGATAACACAGTTATCGGTAATGGTGTTATCATTGATAACCAGTGCCAAATCGCACATAACGTTATTATTGGTGATAATACCGCAGTTGCTGGTGGTGTCATCATGGCGGGCAGCCTGAAAATAGGCCGCTATTGTATGATTGGTGGAGCAAGTGTTATCAATGGTCACATGGAAATCTGTGATAAAGTCACGGTAACAGGTATGGGAATGGTAATGCGTCCTATCACTGAGCCGGGTGTTTATTCTTCAGGAATTCCGCTGCAATCGAATAAAGCATGGCGTAAAACCGCAGCTCTTGTGTTGCGAATTGATGAAATGCAAAAAAGGCTCAAGTCGCTTGAACGTCAAGTAGAAAGTAGCGACAAGTAACAATATACGTCATTGACGAATGTTACCCATTTTGCGACCTGCGGGTTAACTCACTTTTTGAGTCACAGCAGGTCGTGTCATTATTAATTAGACTCAGTTTTATTAGACAGGAAGAGTATTGCAATGAGTGAGAATCATACTCTGCAAATCGAAGAAATTTTAGATTTACTTCCACACCGTTACCCATTCTTATTGGTTGATCGTGTCCTTGATTTTGAAGAAAAGAAATTTCTAAGAGCAGTAAAAAATGTATCTTTTAATGAGCCTTTCTTTCAAGGTCACTTTCCAGGAAAACCAATTTTTCCGGGCGTACTGATCCTCGAAGCCATGGCACAGGCAACGGGTATTTTAGCATTCAAAAGTGTAGGAAAGCTGGAACCTGGTGAACTCTACTATTTTGCTGCTATTGACGGTGCTCGCTTTAAACGTCCTGTCTTACCTGGGGATCAAATGATCCTAGAGGTAGAATTCATTAAAGAACGTCGTGGTGTTGCTCGCTTTAAAGGCGTCGCTAAAGTTGATGGGGAAATTGCTTGCGAAGCTGAAATGATGTGTGCTCGCCGCCGTGAGGTCTAGCCTATGATAGATAAATCCGCAGTAATTCACCCTTCCTCAATTATTGAAGAGGGTGCGGTAATCGGTGCTAATGTTCGCATTGGCCCTTTTTGTGTCATTGGTGCTAACGTTGAGATTGGTGAAGGTACTGACATCAAATCTCACGTTGTTATCAATGGGCATACACGCATTGGCCGAGATAATCAGATTTATCAATTCACTTCTATCGGTGAAGTTAATCAGGATCTGAAATATCGTGGTGAACCAACGCAAGTCATTATTGGTGATCGAAACCTTATTCGTGAAAGTGTGACTATCCACCGTGGAACAACCCAAGGTGGCAATATCACAAAAATTGGTAACGATAATCTACTGATGATTAATACCCACGTCGCACATGATTGTATCATTGGCGATCGTTGTATTATTGCAAATAACGGCACACTGGGTGGTCACGTCACTTTAGGTGATTTTGTGATTATCGGTGGTATGAGCGCCGTTCATCAGTTTTGCCAAATTGGCTCTCATGTGATGGTCGGTGGATGTTCAGGCGTGGCACAAGATGTTCCTCCTTTTGTTATTGCACAAGGAAACCACGCGACTCCTTATGGGCTGAATATTGAAGGGTTAAAGCGCAGAGGTTTTGCTAAAGAAGATCTTCATGCAATTCGTAATGCTTACAAAGTACTTTATCGTAATGGTAAAACACTGGAAGAAGCGCGTGAAGAAATTGGACAATTGGTTGCTGATAATAATAATCCGCATGTCAAACTGTTCAGTGATTTTCTGGAGAACTCAGCAAAATCTAACCGCGGTATCATTCGCTAATTAGGATATGACCTTGTCAGGCCAATTATCTACTACTCAGTGTCCGTTAGTTATCGGCTTAGTTGCTGGTGAAACGTCCGGTGATATCTTGGGCGCGGGATTAATCCGCGCTCTAAAACAAATGCATCCCAATGTTCGCTTTGTCGGCGTTGCTGGGCCTCTTATGCAAGCTGAAGGTTGTGAGGCTTGGTATGAGATGGAAGAGCTTGCCGTCATGGGGATCGTTGAAGTTCTCGAACGATTACCTCGCTTATTAAAGATCAGAAAAGATCTCACTCAACGATTCTCAGAATTAAAACCAGATGTTTTCGTGGGGATTGACGCACCTGATTTTAATATCACTCTTGAAGGTCGTTTAAAGCAAAAAGGGATCAAAACTATTCACTATGTCAGTCCATCTGTGTGGGCTTGGCGTCAAAAACGTGTTTTCAAAATTGGTAAAGCGACAGATCTCGTCTTAGCTTTTCTGCCTTTTGAAAAAGCGTTTTATGATAAGTATCAGGTTCCTTGTCGTTTTATTGGTCATACAATGGCTGATGCCATAGCCTTAAATCCAGATAAAAAGGCTGCTCGTGAACATCTAGGGATATCTGAAGAAATCCCTTGTTTAGCACTGCTTCCCGGTAGTCGTCATGCTGAAGTTGAAATGCTAAGTGCTGATTTTATAAAAACAGCACAGTTACTAAAACAGCAAATCCCTGCTCTTCATATTGTTGTGCCATTAGTTAATGCTAAGCGACGAGCCCAATTTGAACAGATACATCAAAATGTGGCACCAGAACTTGAAATACAACTTCTTGATGGGCAAGCAAGAGAAGCAATGACAGCGAGCGATGCGACATTGTTAGCATCAGGCACAGCTGCATTAGAATGCATGTTAACGAAATGCCCGATGGTTGTTGGCTATCGCATGAAACCATTTACTTTCTGGTTAGCAAAAAGGTTAGTTAAAACGCCTTATGTCTCGTTACCTAATTTGTTAGCTGGCCGAGAAATTATCAAAGAATTATTGCAAGAAGAGTGCGAACCCTCAGCGTTAGCACAACAACTTTTACCTCTTTTAACCGATGAAGAAAAAGTACGTCAATTAAAAGAGATATTTTTACAGCTACATAGTGATATTCGTTGTAATGCGGATGAGCAAGCAGCAAATGCAGTATTAGAATTGGTAGAGAAATAATGGAATTTGTATATCCAAAAGCAAATCTTATTGCTGGAGTTGATGAGGTTGGTCGAGGCCCATTAGTCGGTGCAGTAGTTACCGCTGCTGTTATTCTTGATCCAGCAAATCCAATTGAAGGATTAACAGACTCCAAAAAGCTAACAGAAAAAAAGCGTAATGCTCTTTATGACGAAATAAAAGAAAAAGCATTATGCTGGGCGATAGGTCGTGCAGAGCCAGAAGAAATTGATGAATTAAATATTCTTTGGGCAACCATGAAAGCAATGGAACGTGCTGTTGCGGGATTATCAATAACACCTGATATGGTCTTAATTGATGGTAACCGTTGTCCTAAATTACCAATGGCCTCTCAAGCGGTTATAAAAGGTGATAGTTTAGTTCAAGAAATTAGTGCAGCTTCTATTCTTGCTAAAGTGACTCGTGATAGAGAAATGGAAGAGTTAGATAAGCTTTACCCTGATTATGGTTTTGCTAAACATAAAGGGTATCCAACTGTTTTCCATATGGAAAAACTAGCCTTATTAGGGGCAACACCCTATCATCGAAAAAGTTTTGCGCCTGTAAAACGTGCTTTAAATTTAAAGTAATCCACAGAGTAATTAAACACTATGGCAGATCCTCGTTTTATCCATCTTAGGGTACACAGCGATTATTCAATGATCGATGGATTGGCAAAAACAGGGCCTCTTGTGAAGAAAGTGGCTTCGCTGGGAATGCCTGCTTTTGCGATTACTGATTTCACTAACTTATGTGGGTTAGTGAAATTTTATGGTGCTGCACATGGTGCTGGCATTAAACCTATCATTGGTGCTGATGTTTACCTTGAAACAGAATTATTAGGTGATGAATATGCTCATCTTACTATTCTTGCCCGTAATAATGTAGGCTACCAAAACCTCACTTTATTGATTTCAGAAGCTTACAAACACGGTTATGGTGCTGTTGGACCGACGATTAAACAAGAATGGTTAACAACCTACAAAGAAGGGCTCTTGTTGCTTTCTGGCGGTAGAATGGGGGATGTGGGTAAGTTCCTACTTCGCGGAAATCGCGCTTTAGTTGATCAGTGCCTTGAATATTATCAAACTCATTTTCCCGATAGTTATTATCTAGAGCTTATTCGTACAGGTCGTACTGATGAGGAAACTTATCTTCATGAAGCAGTAGCACTGGCTTCTGAAAAAGGTCTGCCCGTCGTTGCAACCAATGATGTCTGTTTTCTCGACAGTGATGATTTTGACGCACATGAAATTCGTGTCGCAATTCATGATGGTTTTACGTTATCTGATCCCAAACGTCCTAAGAATTATAGTCCTCAGCAATATATGCGCACAGAAGAAGAAATGTGTGAATTATTTGCTGATATACCTGAAGCATTAGAAAACAGTGTCGAAATCGCTAAACGCTGTAATGTCACGATCCGCTTAGGGGAATACTTTCTTCCACAATTCCCAACTGGGGATATGAGCACAGAAGATTTCCTCGTCAAAAAATCGAAAGAAGGTTTAGAAGAACGCTTAGCCTTTTTATTTCCCGATCCTGAAGAGCGACAAAAAAGACGCCCTGAATATGATGAGCGTCTTGATATTGAGCTGCAAGTGATTAACCAAATGGGATTCCCAGGTTACTTCCTGATCGTGATGGAATTTATTCAGTGGTCTAAAGATAACGGTGTTCCTGTAGGACCAGGGCGTGGTTCTGGTGCTGGTTCATTAGTCGCTTACTCACTCAAAATCACTGACCTTGATCCTCTTGAATTCGACTTACTTTTCGAACGTTTTCTTAACCCAGAACGTGTATCGATGCCAGACTTTGACGTCGATTTCTGTATGGAAAAACGGGATAGAGTTATCGACCACGTTGCTGAAATGTATGGTCGAGATGCGGTATCTCAGATCATTACATTTGGTACGATGGCGGCTAAAGCCGTTATTCGCGATGTTGGTCGTGTTTTAGGACACCCTTACGGTTTTGTTGATAGAATTTCAAAACTCGTTCCTCCTGATCCAGGTATGACGCTGGAAAAAGCGTTTGCAGCCGAGCCTCAATTACCAGAAATTTATGAAGCCGACGAAGAGGTTAAATCTCTTATTGATATGGCTCGTAAATTAGAAGGTGTGACGCGTAATGCGGGTAAACACGCGGGTGGTGTCGTTATTTCACCAACGAAAATCACCGATTTTGCGCCACTTTATTGTGATGCTGAGGGAAATAACCCCGTTACACAATTTGATAAGAGCGACGTTGAATACGCGGGTCTTGTTAAATTCGACTTCTTAGGTTTAAGAACACTAACCATCATTAACTGGGCATTAGAGATGATTAATGCCCGACGAGCTAAAAAGTCTCTCGAACCTGTTGATATTTCGGCGATCCCATTAACGGATCAGCGCAGTTTTGACATGTTGCAGCGTTCAGAAACGACCGCGGTATTCCAGTTAGAATCTCGTGGTATGAAAGATCTCATCAAACGCCTACGTCCTGACTGTTTTGAAGATATGATTGCACTTGTTGCCCTATTTCGTCCGGGGCCATTGCAATCAGGCATGGTAGATAACTTTATTGACCGTAAACACGGTGTTGAAGAGATCTCATATCCTGATGTTAAGTGGCAACATGAAAGCTTACAGCCCGTTCTAGAACCAACCTATGGTGTTATCCTATACCAAGAACAAGTTATGCAAATTGCACAGGTGCTTGCGGGATATACACTAGGTGGCGCGGATATGTTACGACGCGCAATGGGTAAGAAAAAACCTGAAGAAATGGCAAAGCAACGCTCTGTTTTTGAAGAGGGTGCTATTAAAAACGGTGTCGATGGTGAGCTTGCTATGAGGATCTTTGACTTGGTGGAGAAATTCGCCGGTTATGGATTTAACAAATCACACTCAGCAGCGTATGCATTAGTTTCTTATCAAACATTGTGGCTAAAAGCCCACTATCCAGCTGAATTTATGGCTGCTGTAATGACGGCAGATATGGATAACACTGAAAAAGTGGTGGGATTAGTTGATGAATGTTGGAGAATGGGCTTAAAGGTTCTTCCTCCTGATATTAATAGCGGTCTTTATCATTTCCACGTAAATGATGAAGGCGAAATCGTTTATGGTATTGGTGCCATTAAAGGTGTGGGTGAAGGGCCAATTGAAGCGATTGTAGAGGCGCGTCAGCAAGGCGGTCACTTTAAAGATATTTTTGATCTCTGTGCTAGAACAGAAACCAAAAAATTGAATCGCCGAGTGATGGAAAAACTGATAATGTCAGGCGCATTCGATAAGCTGGGACCTCATCGTGCTGCTTTAATGTCTTCATTAGAAGATGCATTAAAAGCCGCAGACCAACATGCCAAGGCTGAAGCAATAGGCCAATCGGATATGTTTGGTGTGTTAGCTGAAGCTCCTGAACAAGTTGAGCGTTCTTATGCCAATATACCTAAATGGCCAGATCAAGTCGTTTTAGAAGGTGAGCGAGAGACGTTAGGTTTATATTTAACAGGTCATCCGATCACACGTTATTTAAAAGAAATTGAACGATATGCGGCAGGAACGCGTCTAAAAGATTTAGTACCAACACCTCGTGGTCAAATGGTGAAGGTAGCAGGCTTAGTACTTGCTTCTAAAGTATTTACAACGAAACGTGGAAATCGGATCGGCGTTTGTACCTTAGATGATCGTTCAGGTCGCTTAGAAATTATGTTATTTTCTGATGCATTGGATAAATACCAACATTTATTAGAACAAGACAAGATTTTAATTGCTACTGGGCAGGTCAGCTTTGATGATTTCAATGGTGGGCTTAAAATGACAGTCCGCGAACTTATGGATATCAACGAAGCCCGTGAAAAATATGCACGAGGACTTGCTATCTCATTATCGGACAGGCAAATTAATGAGCAATTATTAAATCGTCTTCGCGGCGTTTTAGAACCTCATCGTTCAGGCACGATACCGGTTCACCTTTATTTTGAAAAGCATGATGCCTGTGCACGTTTACGATTTGGTGCGACTTGGCGTGTAACGCCAACAGATATGCTTTTAACGGATCTGCGAACTCTGCTGGGTAATGAGCAGGTAGAATTAGAATTTGACTAAAATAGGAATGTTATGAGTCTTAATTTTCTGGATTTTGAACAGCCAATTGCCGAGTTAGAAGCGAAAATTGATTCGCTAACCGCAGTTAGCCAACATGATGAAAAAATTGATATTAATATCGATGAAGAAGTTTCACGCTTAAGAGAAAAAAGCCTAGAGCTAACGCGTAAGATTTTTTCTGATCTTGGTGCATGGCAAGTAGCACAACTTGCACGTCATCCATTAAGACCTTACACACTGGATTATATTCATCGTATCTTTACTGACTTCCAAGAATTAGCAGGCGACCGTGCTTATGCTGATGATAAAGCCATTGTTGGTGGTATCGCTCGTTTAGATGGTCGTCCAGTGATGGTTATTGGGCACCAAAAAGGGCGTGAAACGAAAGAGAAAATCCGCCGTAACTTTGGTATGCCAGCGCCAGAAGGCTATCGCAAAGCGCTTCGTTTAATGGAAATGGCGCAACGTTTTAATCTTCCTATTATCACCTTTATTGATACTCCTGGTGCTTATCCAGGTGTTGGTGCTGAAGAGCGTGGTCAATCAGAAGCGATTGCACGTAACTTACGTGAAATGTCACGCTTTGGCGTGCCAATCATCTGTACTGTTATTGGCGAAGGTGGTTCTGGTGGTGCACTAGCCATTGGTGTTGGTGATAAAGTGAATATGCTGCAATACAGCACCTATTCTGTTATTTCACCAGAAGGTTGTGCATCTATCCTTTGGAAAAGCGCTGATAAAGCACCATTAGCCGCAGAAGCGATGGGTATCACTGCAAATCGTTTAAAAGAGCTTAAGCTGATTGATACAGTTATTCCTGAGCCTTTAGGTGGCGCACATCGTCACTATGATGAAATTGCAGCGTCTTTAAAAGCACAAATCAAAGCTGATTTAGACGAGTTAGATGCATTTGAATCAGAAGAGCTAACAAACCGTCGCTACCAACGTTTAATGGAATACGGTTACTGCTGATAGCACCATGTTATTCAAAAAGTAAAAGAAAACCTCATGTTGATAACATGAGGTTTTTTTGTCTCTAAAAACTATCCTCATTGAGATAATAAAATGAGGTTATATTTACTATAATACATTATATATCAATATGTTAAGTTGATCTCAAAAACAATATTAATTCACTTTTTTACTAAAAGAATAATCAACCCTATCTATTATTTTATAGGGTCATTTACTTCTTTTGTGAGGAAAAAGCGATGATATCGTTTAATGGTAAGGTTGGGATAATTACAGGTGGTAATAGCGGGATTGGATTAGCTTCTGCGGAAAAGTTTTTATCCTTAGGCGCATCTGTTGTTATCATTGGCAGTAATTTAACTCGAGGACAAAAAGCAGAAAAATACCTAAAAGAAAAAGGGCTTTCGGGTGAATTTATACAAATGGACGTGAAAAGTGAAAAAGAGAACGAACAACTTATTGATTATGTAGTAAATAAATATGGGCGACTGGATTTCATTTTTGCTAATGCTGGTGTTTTAACTGATAACATTGCAGATAAATTAGAATATGAAAAATGGAAAGGGGTATTAGACGTTAATCTTAATGGGCTCTTTCTGATTAATCGTGCAGCTATTCAATATTGGCTGAAAAACAAACTATCAGGTGCAATTGTTAATTGTAGTTCGATTTGCTCCTTTGTTGGTCAACACGAGTTTCCTGCCTATTGTGCATCAAAAGGTGGTGTTAAATTACTGACACAAACACTTGCTATTGATTATGCAAGCAAAGGTATTCGTATTAATGCGGTTTGTCCAGGGTATATTGATACACCTTTATTAGATGGGCGTGAACTAGATAAGCAAAAGTTGGCGACATTGCACCCGATTGGTCGTCTTGGTACGCCAGAAGAAGTGGCTAATGTTGTAGCATTTTTGGCTAGTGACGCAGCTTCGTTTGTCACTGGAGCCTCTTATTTGGTCGATGGTGGTTTTACAGCATAAATAGCTTTTGTTCAAAGGCAGAATAATCAATATTCTGCTTTCTTTTGGCTCTTTATATGAGCCATTCAAGATCCTTGGATATGGTATTAATTGCAGGAATGCTTTGTATTCGTGCAAAATCAGGTAGAAAAGCTTAACATAATCATCTGAATTCACAGATAAATGATAATGCTATGGAACTGGAAAACTGTTCACTTCTTGAAGAAATCAAACAACAGATTGATCCTTACACTAAAATTTTGGTGGGTTTTAGTGGTGGGGTAGATTCAACAGTTTTATTGCATGGGCTTGTTCGTTTGCGTGATGAATTCCAGTTACCTTTAGAATTAGCAGCTATCTATATTCATCATGGATTAAATATCAAAGCAGATGATTGGCTTGCCCACTGTAAACAATATTGTCAGCAATGGCGTGTCGATTTTATCAGTGAAAAAGTGAATGTAGATCCTAAAGAGGGTGGCCTTGAAAGTGGTGCAAGAGAGGCGCGTTATCAAGCCTTTCGCCGATATTTACAGCCACAACAAGTATTAGTAACTGCTCAACACCAAGATGATCAAGCTGAAACTTTTTTACTGGCTTTAAAGCGAGGCAGTGGCCCTGCTGGATTGTCTTCAATGCCTGCCAAGATGTTGTTTGAGAATAGTTATTTACTTCGACCATTACTTAATATTACTCGTGAGCAAATCGAGTCCTATGCGACAGAGCAACGATTAAATTGGATAGAAGACGATAGTAATCAAGATGATCGTTATGATCGCAATTTTTTACGATTGCGTGTTATGCCCTTACTAGCTCAACGTTGGCCTCATTTTTCACAAGCGGTAACTAGAAGTGCTGCATTGTGTGGTGAACAAGAAGCACTACTAGACGAACTATTAGATTCTGAACTTAATGGTTTAATGGACAGTGAACACAGCTTAGATATTAATCAACTTGCCCATTGTAGTGTTATAAAGCGCAATGCTTTACTGAGGCGCTGGTTTGCTAAACACAATAAAACCATGCCTTCAAGACAACAAATATTACGACTATGGCAAGAAGTGGCTTTAGCCAAAGCGGATGCCGAACCTAGATTACAATTTTATCAAGATGAAGTCAGACGTTATAAACAGCGCCTTTATCTAGTTCCAATCATTAAAGAGCCTGCTGAGCATGCTATTGAGTGGTCGCTCAATGAGCCTTTATGTTTACCTAATGGATTAGGTGCTCTATCACTCGTAGCCGAAATTGGAAAAAACACTGTCAGAAAGCCTTCGAGTGATGAAAAAGTCACTGTGCGTTTTGGTTTAACACAAGCATCTTTACGTATTGTAGGGCGAGAGCATGCTCGACATAGTAAAAAGATTTGGCAAGAGCTTGAAGTTGCACCTTGGCGTAGAACCCGGATCCCTTTGATTTATTATAATGATACGTTAATTGCAGCTATTGACACATTTGTTACTTTTGAGGGAAAAGCAACATCAGAACACGCTATTACTATTGAGTGGCGAAAGGCTCATGAATGAACAACCGCCGGTTGGCGGTTGTTCTTTATTCGGTTATTCCGATTTTATAACAATTGTCCCAAGTTCGGGATTAGAAAAACTGGCAATAACATCCAGTCGTAAATCTTTAGAGCCTTCAGACGTTTTGACTTTTAGGTATTCAACTTTCTTGCTTAAGAAAAGGTCATCCGCAACACCTTCAATAAGCTCACCATCATGCAGTTCAATATGGAGTGCTAAACCACGCTGACATGCTAACTCCAGATACTCATAATCATCACAGTTAATTGGTTGATATTCTGTATTTGTTGACATATTCCCTCACCACTCTTTCGTGGCGGTGTTGCCGCCAGTGAATAATTCAGAATAAAATCATTATGCTGTTATTCGATGTGAGCACAATAGTTATTATAATAATTTTCTGAAATAGTTCTTTATTCGAAGTGATTTGAGAAATAATTAACAATTATGGGTGCATTTATCTTAAAGCTTGTTTTATTGCCCCCTTTTATTTTAAAAAATGTTAGAATCATATAGAGAATGATTTATTAAAAAGTACCCAGAATGTAGGGAGTCGATGATGGGGAAAAAATTTTTATTTGCAGCCGTTGCTGCTGGGTTATTTATACTGTCAGGTTGCCAAAATAATATTGGCTTATCACTTGATGGAAAAATTGTAGACCAAACTTACAACAGTATTCTGCCTTGTGCCGATTGCTCTGGCATCGACACGACAATTCTTGTTAATCAAGATGGCTCTTATGTTATGGAGCAAAGCTATCAAGGTTCACCTGATGATAAACGTAGTTTCTTTGAATCAGGAACATGGGTATTAGGTAAAGATAAGCTGACATTGACTAATAGTTATGGTGAGAAGAGCTATTATTTACCTCGTGAAGATAAATTAGTCATGCTTGATATTGATGGCAATGTTATTAATTCAGAACTAAATTATACTTTAGCTAAGGTTCAACCTAAACAGCTTGCCGGCGAGTTCACTTATTTTGCTGATGCAGGTACGTTTAAAGATTGCCAATCAGGGCGTGTTTACGCAGCTAGTGGTATTGAATTGGAAAAAGGCTATTTCTCAACGGGTGTTGAGGGTGGAACACCTGTTTACCTCGAAGTAAATGGTTATTACAGTATTCGTCCTTCAATGGAAGACGGTCAATATGACCGAGCTTTAGTTGTTGCAGATGAAAAACCTCGTTTTAATCGTCATGGTTCTTGTGGAAATCATCGTGGTAGCAGAAGCTAAGTTTTAGTTATTCTATTCCTAATAAAAAACCCGCTTTTGCGGGTTTTTTGTTGCTCAATGAAGCCTCTTATTGTCAAGAGGCTTAATGATTAAGCGAGTTGCTCTTTGATAAAGGCAACAACATCATCAACATTGACTAGTGATTTATCATCACTACGACGTGCTTTATATTCGATTTGATTGTTATCGAGGTTACGATCACCAATCACGATCGTGTGTGGAATACCGATAAGTTCCATATCAGCAAACATTACACCCGGACGTTCTTTACGATCATCAAACAGAACATCAATACCTTGAGCACGTAATTCGTCATAAAGTTTGTCAGCGACTTCTTTAACACGATAAGAACGATGCATATTCATTGGTAAAATAGCAACTTGGAATGGTGCAATTGCATCTGGCCAAATAATACCGCGAGCATCATGATTTTGTTCAATAGCGGCAGCAACAATACGAGTTACACCGATACCATAACAGCCCATAGTAACGATTTGGTTATGACCTTCTTCGTTTTGTACGGTTGCTTTTAATGCTTCTGAATATTTTGTGCCAAGTTGGAAGATATGACCAACTTCAATACCACGTTTGATTAGTAACGTTCCTTTACCGTCTGGGCTTGGATCGCCTTCAACAACATTACGGATGTCTGCAATTTCAGCAACAGGCAGGTCACGCTCCCAGTTGATACCAAAATAGTGTTTACCATCAACGTTTGCACCTGCACCGAAATCACTCATCACAGAAACAGAACGATCCATAATAACAGGTAGTGGCAGATTAACTGGGCCTAATGAACCTGGGCCTGCATTTACAGCTTGGCGAATCTCAGCTTCAGTAGCGAAAGTTAAAGGTGCTGCAACGATAGCGCATTTTTCTGCTTTAACTTCATTAAGTTCGTGATCGCCACGGACTAATAATGCAACTAATGGGTGACCACTCTCTTTTGTACCACGAACAATCAGTGTCTTAACTGTTTTTTCAATGGGTAGATTGAATTGTTCAACTAATTCAGCAATTGTTTTAGCGTTTGGTGTATCCACTAAACGTAATTCTTCAGTTGCGGCAGCTCGTGGAGTTGCAGGCATTACTGCTTCTGCTAATTCGATATTGGCTGCATAGTCAGAGCCAGTTGAGAAGACGATGTCATCTTCACCGCTGTCTGCTAAAACTTGGAACTCATGAGAGGCATTACCACCGATAGAGCCTGTATCTGCAAGTACTGGACGGAAATCTAAACCAATACGTGAGAAAATTTTGCTGTAAGCTTCGTACATTCTGTCGTAAGTCTCTTGTAAAGACTCTTGAGAGATATGGAAAGAGTAAGCATCTTTCATAATAAATTCACGAGAACGCATAACACCAAAACGAGGGCGTACTTCATCGCGGAATTTAGTTTGAATTTGATATAAGTTCAGTGGAAGTTGTTTGTAAGAGGTAATTTCATTACGAACAATATCAGTAACAACTTCTTCATGAGTTGGGCCTAAAACGAATGGGCGCTCACCTCTGTCTGAAAAACGCAGTAATTCAGGGCCATACTGTTCCCAACGACCACTTTCTAGCCATAAGTCAGCGGGTTGAACAACGGGCATTGAAATTTCAAGTGATCCTGCGTTGTCCATCTCTTCACGAACAATTTTTTCAATTTTTCTTAGAACACGAACCCCTGTCGGCATCCAATCATAAAGACCAGAAGCGAGTTTACGGATCATGCCTGCGCGAAGCATAAGTTGATGGCTGACAATTTCTGCATCAGCAGGTGTCTCTTTTAAAGTAGAGAGCAAATAGTGGCTAGTACGCATTATTAGGTTCCATTAGAACAAAAATACTTAGGCTGACTGTCACGCCAGTCTATATCAATATAATTAGAGAAAGACTTTAGAGCGTGTTGATCTTTGCTGCTTATTTTTACAGCAAAAGAAATTTATAAAACAAGCAACATATTCAACTATTTTGGGTTTGGGCATTGATTGATATTAACAATGACCACTTAAAAATAAAAACAGCCCTACGGGTTCGATTAAAAGACGTTTCACTCATTTTATTCTGCGTTGAGAGGCGCTAGCCTAGTTCACTAGGCGGCGAGCCCCTCTCCTTGCCTAAAATGCTTTTAATTCGAATAAAAATCGACCATCAAAGGTCAACACGCTCTAGTCTACCAGTGACTTAGGTCTGCCAAAAGGGGCAAAGCATTTTTTTCAATCTGATTTGTCTAAAGACATGAGAATGACTCTCAGATTAGATTATTCATGATAGCAATATCAATGAAGATAATAGCAAGTTACCTCGGTTCTACACTAAGAACAAGTGTCTGTTGTCCATTGACTTGCCAGCGAACATTGAATTCGAGTAAGTGTACCGCATAAATTCTATCACTTTGTTCTCCCTTTTTATAAGCAGGACGAGGATCTTGCTGTAATACTTGGGTAATAAAGCGTGAAAGATGAGGGTATTCACTTGCATAGTGTTGCAGTTGTTCTGATGCAATCTGTGAAAAGAAAACTGGCATTTCGTTATTAGGGGCTTCTTGTGCAAAACCTGCAATCGCATTTGGTCGAGATTCTGCAAACGGTAAATAAGGTTTGATATCAAGAATAGGAGTGCCATCCACTAAATCGAGACTGCCTAATTCTAAAATAACAGACTGATTTTCGGCATTTACTTTTTTTAATTCAACTAACGACATACCAATTGGATTAGGACGAAAGGTTGAACGGGTGGCGAAAACGCCAATCTTTGCGTTTCCACCCAATCTCGGTGGGCGAACCAAAGGATGCCAACCTTGTTGTGCTGTTTGGTGAAAAACAAACAGTAACCAAAGGTGGCTAAATTGTTCTAAACCTCTGACTGCATCGGGGTGATTATAAGGGGTATGTAGAATAAGTTGACCGCCACCATCCTGGACTAATCCAGGTTGGCGTGGAACGGCAAATTTTTCTTTATAAGGGCTTGAAATATACCCTATAGGATTCATTTGGTAGGTGTTCATTTTGTAATGAGTAGGGCTGTGCCTTCACAAATGGCGGATTGATAGCAACCTAAGCCTGTGACAATTTGGCATTCATGCAATAAAACGGCATTCGCATTTTTGTAAGCCGCTTTTGTTGCCATTCTTTTTTTAGCAATAGGTAAACTTGCTGGAGGGTCTTGTAATGTTTGACGACAAGATTCGCCAGCGACAATACCGAGATCTTTAAAAGGTGCACCTAAAAGGTCTTCTGTTTTTTCAACAATACGCACTGAAGGTAAAGTTTGTGACCTCGGTTTTTGTGGTTGTCCTGGTTTATTTAAACGCATATCCGTAAATTTAGACTGATCAACATCAGATGATTTTTGCATTGAACAGCCTGTCATAAACAGCGCCATGATGCCAAGAAGTAGCAAGCGCATGTGCATGGGTTATATCCTCTTTATTATTGTCTATACAAAAATTAAACGGCACTAATTTAATGCAAATTAGCCAAGTAAAAAAGAGAAAGGCGAACAAATGTCCGCCTTTTTTATAATTAAGTTAAATTTTAACGTATTACCAGCCTTTTACAGCACCGCCGTTAAAGATTTTATTTGCAGCACTATCAACTTCATCAGTTTGGTAAGCTTGAATAAATTTCTTCACATTCTCACTGTCTTTATTATCTTCGCGAGCAACAATGATATTTACATATGGAGATTCTTTATCTTCAACAAAAATACCGTCTTTTGCTGGTGTTAAGTTTACTTGGCTTGCATAAGTGGTATTGATTACCGCCAAATAGATTTTTTGATCATCTAATGAACGTGGTAATTGAGGTGCTTCTAATTCTACTAATTTTAGATTTTTAGGATTTTCAATAATATCTAAAGAAGTTGGTAATAAGCCTACACCATCTTTTAATTTAATTAATCCCACTTTTTCTAATAACAGCAGTGAACGACCTAAGTTAGTTGGATCGTTAGGGATAGCCACTTGAGCGCCATCAGGTAAATCAGCTAAATCAGTAATTTTTTTAGAGTAACCCGCGATAGGGTAAATAAACGTATTTCCTACCGCAGTAATCTTGAAATTACGATCTTTAATTTGTTGATCCAAATAAGGTTTGTGTTGGAATGCATTAAGATCGATATCACCACGACTTAATGATTCATTAGGCATTACGAAGTCATTGAAAGTAACGAGTTCTACATCAAGACCATATTTATCTTTAGCAACTTGTTTTGCTACTTCTGCAACTTGTTGTTCAGAGCCAGAAATAACACCAACACGAATATGGTTTGGATCTTTTTCTTTTTCACCACAACCAGCTAATACTAATGCGCCAACTAAAGCACTTACGACTGCGAGCGATTTAAATTTCAATGACATACATTTACCCTTATTTGATCTGTTAATTAAAAGGTTTCGATTTAATAATTGAAACCTTCAATCTAATTATTTATGTGTTGTCAGCTTCACTAAGCGATCGCCGAAAAACTGAATGATAAAAACAAGAATAACGAGTAGAACAATCACAATATTCATTACAGTTGCATTATAGCCAACGTAACCATATTGATAGCCAATTTGACCTAAACCACCTGCACCAACAGCACCACCCATCGCTGAGTAACCCACTAATGTAATTAGTGTAATGGTTGCAGCATTAATCAAGCCTGGTAAAGATTCTGGTAATAAAATTTTCTTAATAATTTGCATTGGTGTTGCACCCATAGAACGAGATGCTTCAATTAATCCTTGTGGGATTTCCAATAGCGTATTTTCGACCATACGAGCAATAAAAGGTGCTGCGGCAACAGTTAATGGCACGATGGCTGCTTGCAAGCCAATAGATGTTCCTACAATCAAGCGAGTAAAAGGGATCATCCATACAAGTAAGATAATAAAAGGGATAGCCCTAAAAATATTCACAAGTGCTGAGATAACACGATAGGCAGGTGGATTTGCCATAATTTGTTCAGGACGAGTGACATAAAGTAAAACACCAAGTGGTAGCCCGATGACAAAACCAAAGAAGCCTGAAACGAAGGTCATGACTAAGGTTTCCCAGATCCCACTAATTAATAAATAAACCATTCCTTCAGACATAACCGAGAACCTCTACTTTCACATGATGCTCTTCTAAAAACGCAATCGACTTTTCAGTATTACCATTCTTACCGTGTAGCTCAGCTAACATCACGCCAAACTTCACACCACCGGCATAGTCCATTTGTGAACTTAAGATATTAATATCTGCGTCAAAACGACGAGCAACGATGGACATTAATGGTGCATCAACGGATTGACCGTTAAATTCAAGTTTCAATAATGGGAATAAACCTTCTTCCCACTCTGGTTTCATACGTTCTTTGTAATCTTCAGGAATATCCAATTGTAGTGTTGATTGGATAAAAGCCTGAGAAACAGGTGTTTTTGGATGAGAGAAAACTTCACTCACTGCATCACTTTCAACTAATTCACCACCACTTATTACTGCGACTTGATCACAAATGCGTTTTACAACGTCCATTTCATGAGTGATTAATAAAATGGTGAGGCCTAAACGACGGTTAATGTCTTTCAGCAATTCTAAAATAGAACGTGTTGTTGCTGGATCAAGTGCGCTGGTGGCTTCATCACACAACAAAACGTTGGGTGAATTTGCTAATGCACGCGCTATTGCAACACGTTGCTTTTGTCCACCAGATAAGTTTGCTGGGTAATACTCTTTCTTATCTGATAAACCAACTAATTCAAGTAATTCATTAACACGCTTATTAATCTCAGCGCGAGGTGTGTTATCAAGTTCTAATGGCAGTGCCACATTATCAAATACGGTACGTGAAGACAGTAAGTTGAAATGTTGGAAAATCATGCCAATACCACGACGTGCTTTCGTTAATTCTTTATCAGATAACTTTGTGAGATCACGCCCATCAACAAGCACTTCACCTGAAGTGGGTTTTTCTAACATATTCACACAACGTATAAGTGTACTTTTACCCGCACCTGACGATCCGATAACACCAAAAATCTGCCCTTGTGGCACATGCAGGTTAATATTTGATAGCGCTTGTATAGAACGCTCTCCCTGCTTAAATACTTTGTTTATATTCGTCAGTTTAATCATGTTTTTCTTTATATAAGTAGATATGGGACATAAAGACTATTCTGCCCGAGTTAAAATAGATGTTAAGGCGTCTAGACGGCTAAGTCAATAAAAAAGAGTTGAAGACTAATAAAGAAAGAAAGCCGTGGATATCATTCTCTATATAAGAAAAAACATGCGATACTAATAAAAATATCTAAATGGAGTAATGCTGTGAGCAAGGGGATTTCTGCGATTTTCTTAGATCGCGATGGAACTATTAATATAGACCATGGTTATGTGTCTGAAATTGATAACTTTGAATTTATCGATGGCGTGATTGAGGCAATGGCTGAATTAAAAGCTATGGGATATGCCTTGGTACTAGTGACTAATCAATCGGGCATTGGGCGTGGCTACTATAGTGAAGATCAATTTTTACATCTAACAGAGTGGATGGATTGGTCTTTGGCAGATAGAGGTGTTGATTTAGATGGTATCTATTATTGTCCTCATCATCCTGATGCCACTGTAGAAGAATATAAGAAAGAATGTGATTGTCGCAAACCAGCCTCAGGTATGTTTATGGATGCAAAAGCACAATTAAACATCGATATGGCTTCTTCTTATATGGTTGGCGATAAAAAAGAAGATATGTTGGCAGCAAAAACTGCGGGAGTGGGTCATAAAATTCTTGTTCGCACTGGAAAAGAGATAACTGAAGAGGCACAACAGTGTGCAGATTTTGTTCTCGATAGCCTTGCAGACTTGCCAAAATGGCTAAAAAGCCACAAAAAATAGGCACTTCGTTTAATTTACCAACAAACGAACATTTTTTTTTAAAAAACTATTGCCAGCCTCAGAAAACTCCCTATAATGCGTCCTCGTTGTCACGGCACAGGGCGCTAAGCGAACTGACTGAGAGAACGAAGAAAAAAAGTGAAAAGCCTTGAAAATAAACGCTTGACACTGAATGAGGAAGATGTAGAATGCACCTCCTCGCAACAACGCAGAAGACCGGAAACGGCAGCGAATGTTGCACTGCTCTTTAACAAATTATCAGACAATCTGTGTGGGCACTCGCAGAGACGATATCTTCTAAAATATTAGATGTATCAAGTCTTGAAGAGTGAACAACAAAAGTAAATTCATTTATGAATAGCTAAGTTTTCGATTTCTTTGAGCATCAAACACTTTTAATTGAAGAGTTTGATCATGGCTCAGATTGAACGCTGGCGGCAGGCCTAACACATGCAAGTCGAGCGGTAACAGGAGAAAGCTTGCTTTCTTGCTGACGAGCGGCGGACGGGTGAGTAATGTATGGGGATCTGCCCGATAGAGGGGGATAACTACTGGAAACGGTAGCTAATACCGCATGACGTCTACGGACCAAAGCAGGGGCTCTTCGGACCTTGCGCTATCGGATGAACCCATATGGGATTAGCTAGTAGGTGAGGTAATGGCTCACCTAGGCGACGATCTCTAGCTGGTCTGAGAGGATGATCAGCCACACTGGGACTGAGACACGGCCCAGACTCCTACGGGAGGCAGCAGTGGGGAATATTGCACAATGGGCGCAAGCCTGATGCAGCCATGCCGCGTGTATGAAGAAGGCCTTAGGGTTGTAAAGTACTTTCAGCGGGGAGGAAGGTGATAAAGTTAATACCTTTATCAATTGACGTTACCCGCAGAAGAAGCACCGGCTAACTCCGTGCCAGCAGCCGCGGTAATACGGAGGGTGCAAGCGTTAATCGGAATTACTGGGCGTAAAGCGCACGCAGGCGGTTGATTAAGTTAGATGTGAAATCCCCGGGCTTAACCTGGGAATGGCATCTAAGACTGGTCAGCTAGAGTCTTGTAGAGGGGGGTAGAATTCCATGTGTAGCGGTGAAATGCGTAGAGATGTGGAGGAATACCGGTGGCGAAGGCGGCCCCCTGGACAAAGACTGACGCTCAGGTGCGAAAGCGTGGGGAGCAAACAGGATTAGATACCCTGGTAGTCCACGCTGTAAACGATGTCGATTTGGAGGTTGTTCCCTTGAGGAGTGGCTTCCGGAGCTAACGCGTTAAATCGACCGCCTGGGGAGTACGGCCGCAAGGTTAAAACTCAAATGAATTGACGGGGGCCCGCACAAGCGGTGGAGCATGTGGTTTAATTCGATGCAACGCGAAGAACCTTACCTACTCTTGACATCCAGCGAATCCTTTAGAGATAGAGGAGTGCCTTCGGGAACGCTGAGACAGGTGCTGCATGGCTGTCGTCAGCTCGTGTTGTGAAATGTTGGGTTAAGTCCCGCAACGAGCGCAACCCTTATCCTTTGTTGCCAGCGCGTGATGGCGGGAACTCAAAGGAGACTGCCGGTGATAAACCGGAGGAAGGTGGGGATGACGTCAAGTCATCATGGCCCTTACGAGTAGGGCTACACACGTGCTACAATGGCAGATACAAAGAGAAGCGACCTCGCGAGAGCAAGCGGAACTCATAAAGTCTGTCGTAGTCCGGATTGGAGTCTGCAACTCGACTCCATGAAGTCGGAATCGCTAGTAATCGTAGATCAGAATGCTACGGTGAATACGTTCCCGGGCCTTGTACACACCGCCCGTCACACCATGGGAGTGGGTTGCAAAAGAAGTAGGTAGCTTAACCTTCGGGAGGGCGCTTACCACTTTGTGATTCATGACTGGGGTGAAGTCGTAACAAGGTAACCGTAGGGGAACCTGCGGTTGGATCACCTCCTTACCTAAGAGATACGTGTTATGTGCAGTGCTCACACAGATTGTCTGATGAAGAACGAGCAAAAGCGCGTCTGCGAAGCTGACTGAAGTCCCCTTCGTCTAGAGGCCTAGGACACCGCCCTTTCACGGCGGTAACAGGGGTTCGAATCCCCTAGGGGACGCCAATTGCGCGGTATGAGTGAAAGGCGTACCACACTATAGTCTGATGAGAATCAGAGAATAGTTAAGATAATTCGCATGAGTTATTTTACCTATTATGCTCTTTAACAATCTGGAACAAGCTGAAAAATTGAAAACAAATCAATATATCACCGAGGTATATTGATGAGTCTCTCAAAATCTCAGACCTTGAATGTGTGATACTCCAAGGCGAGTGTCATGAGCGAGCAACAGCAATTCTAGGCGGACAGCGCGCAGTAAGCGCAGCATACATAAGTATGTGAGCATTACGAGCACTGCCCAACAACGAATTGATGCTTGTGTAGCCATGACCTTTAAAGTCGTCTTCGAGAGAAACACCTTCGGGTTGTGAGGTTAAGCGAATAAGCGTACACGGTGGATGCCTAGGCAATCAGAGGCGATGAAGGACGTGCTAATCTGCGATAAGCGTCGGTAAGGTGATATGAACCGTTATACCCGACGATTTCCGAATGGGGAAACCCAATATCCAATGGATATTATCATTAACTGAATACATAGGTTAATGAAGCGAACCGGGAGAACTGAAACATCTCAGTACCCCGAGGAAAAGAAATCAACCGAGATTCCCCTAGTAGCGGCGAGCGAACGGGGAACAGCCCAGAGTCTTAATCAATAGCAGCATCAGGAGAACGGTCTGGAAAGTCCGGCAGTAAAGGGTGATAGCCCCGTATCTGAAGATGCTGTTATTGTGAACTCGACGAGTAGGGCGGGACACGTGTTATCCTGTCTGAATATGGGGGGACCATCCTCCAAGGCTAAATACTCCTGATTGACCGATAGTGAACCAGTACCGTGAGGGAAAGGCGAAAAGAACCCCGGCGAGGGGAGTGAAAAAGAACCTGAAACCGTGTACGTACAAGCAGTAGGAGCCTCTTCGTGAGGTGACTGCGTACCTTTTGTATAATGGGTCAGCGACTTATATTCTGTAGCAAGGTTAACCGAATAGGGGAGCCGTAGGGAAACCGAGTCTTAACTGGGCGAATGAGTTGCAGGGTATAGACCCGAAACCCGGTGATCTATCCATGGGCAGGTTGAAGGTTGGGTAACACTAACTGGAGGACCGAACCGACTAATGTTGAAAAATTAGCGGATGACTTGTGGATGGGGGTGAAAGGCCAATCAAACCGGGAGATAGCTGGTTCTCCCCGAAAGCTATTTAGGTAGCGCCTCGTGAACTCATCTTCGGGGGTAGAGCACTGTTTCGACTAGGGGGTCATCCCGACTTACCAACTCGATGCAAACTACGAATACCGAAGAATGTTATCACGGGAGACACACGGCGGGTGCTAACGTTCGTCGTGAAGAGGGAAACAACCCAGACCGCCAGCTAAGGTCCCAAAGTCATGGTTAAGTGGGAAACGAAGTGGGAAGGCTCAGACAGCCAGGATGTTGGCTTAGAAGCAGCCATCATTTAAAGAAAGCGTAATAGCTCACTGGTCGAGTCGGCCCGCGCGGAAGATGTAACGGGGCTAAACCATGCACCGAAGCTGCGGCAGCGACACTTAGGTGTTGTTGGGTAGGGGAGCGTTCTGTAAGCCTGCGAAGGTGTACTGTGAGGTATGCTGGAGGTATCAGAAGTGCGAATGCTGACATAAGTAACGATAATGCGGGTGAAAAACCCGCACGCCGGAAGACCAAGGGTTCCTGTCCAACGTTAATCGGGGCAGGGTGAGTCGACCCCTAAGGCGAGGCTGAAAAGCGTAGTCGATGGGAAACGGGTTAATATTCCCGTACTGGTGGTAACTGCGATGGGGGAACGGAGAAGGCTAGGTTGTCCGGGCGACGGTCGTCCCGGTTCAAGCATGTAGGCAGAGTGATTAGGCAAATCCGGTCACTTAATGCTGAGGTGTGATGACGAGCCACTAAGGTGGTGAAGCAATTGATGCCCTGCTTCCAGGAAAAGCCTCTAAGCTTCAGGTTACCAACAATCGTACCCCAAACCGACACAGGTGGTCAGGTAGAGAATACTCAGGCGCTTGAGAGAACTCGGGTGAAGGAACTAGGCAAAATGGTGCCGTAACTTCGGGAGAAGGCACGCTGGCGGTAAGTGAAGTCCCTTGCGGACGGAGCCGAAGCCAGTCGAAGATACCAGCTGGCTGCAACTGTTTATTAAAAACACAGCACTGTGCAAACACGAAAGTGGACGTATACGGTGTGACGCCTGCCCGGTGCTGGAAGGTTAATTGATGGGGTTATCCGTAAGGAGAAGCTCTTGATCGAAGCCCCAGTAAACGGCGGCCGTAACTATAACGGTCCTAAGGTAGCGAAATTCCTTGTCGGGTAAGTTCCGACCTGCACGAATGGCGTAATGATGGCCAGGCTGTCTCCACCCGAGACTCAGTGAAATTGAACTCGCTGTGAAGATGCAGTGTACCCGCGGCAAGACGGAAAGACCCCGTGAACCTTTACTATAGCTTGACACTGAACATTGAGCCTTGATGTGTAGGATAGGTGGGAGACTTAGAAGTGTGGACGCCAGTCTGCATGGAGTCAACCTTGAAATACCACCCTTTAACGTTTGATGTTCTAACCTAGGCCCATAATCTGGGTCGGGGACCGTGTCTGGTGGGTAGTTTGACTGGGGCGGTCTCCTCCTAAAGAGTAACGGAGGAGCACGAAGGTTGGCTAAGCATGGTCGGACATCATGCGGTTAGTGCAAAGGCATAAGCCAGCTTGACTGTGAGAGTGACGGCTCGAGCAGGTACGAAAGTAGGTCTTAGTGATCCGGTGGTTCTGAATGGAAGGGCCATCGCTCAACGGATAAAAGGTACTCCGGGGATAACAGGCTGATACCGCCCAAGAGTTCATATCGACGGCGGTGTTTGGCACCTCGATGTCGGCTCATCACATCCTGGGGCTGAAGTAGGTCCCAAGGGTATGGCTGTTCGCCATTTAAAGTGGTACGCGAGCTGGGTTTAGAACGTCGTGAGACAGTTCGGTCCCTATCTGCCGTGGGCGTTGGAAGATTGAGAGGGGTTGCTCCTAGTACGAGAGGACCGGAGTGAACGCACCACTGGTGTTCGGGTTGTCATGCCAATGGCATTGCCCGGTAGCTAAGTGCGGAAGAGATAACCGCTGAAAGCATCTAAGCGGGAAACTTGCCTCGAGATGAGTCTTCCCTGTCACCTAGAGTGACCTAAAGGAACGTTTAAGACTAAGACGTTGATAGGCTGGGTGTGTAAGCGTAGCGATACGTTGAGCTAACCAGTACTAATGAACCGTGAGGCTTAACCTGACAACACCGAAGGTGTTTTGTCTGAGAGACGAACATCGATGAAGTAAGCTTGTTTAAGATTGAATATTGCTGGTTACTGAGAAAGAAACAACAGTAACGGGTAATGATACCGAATTTGCTTGGCGGCCATAGCGCAGCGGACCCACCTGAATCCATGCCGAACTCAGAAGTGAAACGTTGTAGCGCCGATGGTAGTGTGGGGTCTCCCCATGTGAGAGTAGGGAACTGCCAGGCATTAATTAAAGCGTTAGTGTTAGATAACATTAATCGCGCAAAGAATACGCGGAGCGGTAGTTCAGTTGGTTAGAATACCTGCCTGTCACGCAGGGGGTCGCGGGTTCGAGTCCCGTCCGTTCCGCCAACATTAAGAAACCTAAGTTTAACGACTTAGGTTTTTTTTTGCTTAAAATTTAGAATAAAAAATAAATTAATCGGATAATTTTAAGTAAACATAACTATTATATATAAAAATAATTACTTTTGTTGATTATGGTGTCCTTTTAAAGGGTGAGAGCGAAGCTTGGCTTTGGTATACTTTAGTTATAGCAAGATATCTTGCTGTTTATCTGAGGTTGCTAATGGCGAAAAAACCGAATTATTCAGTGCGTTTTGTAGCAGGTCAACCTGTTGAAAGGATTGAGCCCAGCCCACCTTTAAGTGAAAGAAAGGATACCTTACCTATCGGAATGCCCCTTTACACTGAAGGCACTCTAAAAATTGCGGTTTGGAATATCTATAAACAGCAACGACTCAATTGGCGTAATATGTTGGAAACGCTCTCAACAGATACGCATTTGCTTTTGTTACAAGAAGCTCAAACTACACCTGAGCTTGTACGTTTTGCTGGAATTCACCATTTAATTGCAGACCAAGTCCCTGCTTTGGCTTTTCAACAACACCCAGCTGGTGTGATGACATTATCAAGTTCCCATCCTATCTATTGCTGCCCTCTCAGAGAGAAAGAGCCCTTTTTACGACTACCCAAATCAGCATTAATTACGGTATATCCATTAATTACGGGTGATCATTTAATGGTTATTAATGTACATGCGATTAATTTTAGTTTTGGTGTCGATGTTTATCAGCGTCAATTGAGCAATTTATCTGTTCATATCATGAATCACAAAGGACCTGTTATTTTAGCGGGTGATTTTAATGCGTGGAGCCGCCCAAGAGTCAATGTATTAAAACGTTTTGCAAGAGCGTTAAGACTTAAAGAAGTTATTTTTGATAATGATTGGCGTACAAAAGCCTTTGGTAAACCTTTGGATTATATTTTTTATCGAGGGTTATCGTTGAATAAAGCTGAGGTCTTAATCACAGATGCATCTGACCATCATCCTTTAATCGCGACATTTTATTAGTAGGTAATAATAACATAAGTTAATATTTAATTTTTAATATTTAAATTAAATATGATTATATCATCTATCAATTAGATATATTATTTTATGGGTAATTTATCTATCTATTTAATCTATTTGTTATATTAACGTTATTTACTATACTTTTTTGGTCTATCTAATATCACTAGATATAGGAAATAAAATGCCAACAAAAAATATAGTTATTATTGGCGGTGGTACCGGCGGAACTATTCTTGCTAATATCCTAGCTAAAAAATTAAATGACGAAATCTTTTCAAATAAAATTAAAATTACGCTTATTTCAGATAATCCTAATCATTATTACAAACCTGCATTTATGTATATTGCATTTAATCTTTTTTTAAAAGAAGAGCTAATGCGATCAGAAAGAAGTTTATTAAGACCCGAAATTGAATTTGTTATTGATAAAGCAGAACGTTTTGACTTTAATAATAAAGTAATTTATTGCGAGTCTAATAAAAAATATAACTATGATTTTTTAGTATTAGCAACAGGTTGTGTTCCTAGTCCTCATAGAATTGAAGGCTTAAAAGAAGCGGGAAATCATTTTTACCAATATGAAGCCGCAAGAACACTTGCTGATAAATTAGCTAAAATTGAAAAAGGCCGTGTATTTATTACTGTTAGCTTCCCTGAAACACCTAATGTACCGCATCAATGTGGTATTGCTCCTATGGAGACAACATTGATGCTGGATGAGCTTCTTCGTCAGCGTCGGGTGAGAAATAATATTGAAATTGTTTATACCTATCCTACGGTTGCTCAACTTCTAAGAAACTGTCTGTTTATGCAACAGGAAGTTTGTGAAGTTCTTCCGGCCGTATTCTCTGAGCGAGATATTAAAGCTAAGCGAGGCTTTACGTTGAGCCATGTTGATCCTGATAAGAAAATAGCTTACTCAAAAGAGGGCGAGGAAGAGCCATTTGATATCCTTATGAGTACACCGCCTATTACTGCCGTTGAGGCGATTCGTAATACTGGTTTGAGTGAACATAATAATGGTGAAGGTTGGTTACCTACTGATCCTGAAACATTGCAAGTCTATGGATTAAATCAAGTGTATGTTCTTGGTGATACGGTTGATTTACCGATTAGTAAAGCCGGCGGTAGTTGTCATAACCAAGCGGGTGTAATTGCAAATAACATCTGTGGTGAACTTCGTTACGGTTATCCTGCTGCGATTTATGATGGTCGTGTGCAAGCGGTCGCACAAATGGGATTATCAGCAGGTATGCCATTACAGTATGACTATAAACATGACGTAATTCCTACACCACCGACAAAGCTAGGCGGATTACTGCGTAATAGTTATAACCGAGGTTTATATTGGGCAACCGTTAGAGGATTATTATAGGGGATACAATAATGAGTGAAAATAACTTAAGCCCAGCAGATATTCAACTATTATCTGATGAAGATAAATTACATCTTCAACATTTATTAGAAAAAGCAAGACCATTATTAGCATTAAAGCGCTTTGATAATATCGTCGATTTATTATCTTTAATATCTGACTCAATAGATATTATGGATAATGCAACAGTTGAAAAAATTTCGGTTGCGTTTGAAGAAACATTAATTCCAATATGGGAGTTAAGTGCTGCTTATAATATGGCAAAGAAAGAATCTCTTTATCAAGATAAAAAATATACATTAGGTTCAACTTTTGCATTATTAAGAAATCCTGATACTCTTAAAGGGATTTCAATTATTTTAAGAACAGTTCAAATTATCGGGGGAAATAACAAACTAATAGAAAGTTAATTAATAAATAGGAGATGTAATGACGCAAAGTAATAAACATTTTAATACTCAAGCAATACATTATGGTTATTCTCCGTTAGATTCTCAGGGGGCATTAGTGCCTCCTGTTTTTCAAACATCCACTTTTGTTTTTCCAACGGCACAATATGGTGCTGATTGCTTTGCTGGAAAACAAAAAGGGTATTTTTATTCTCGGATCTCAAACCCTACTTTAGAGTTATTAGAAAAGCGTTTAGCACAATTAGAAAATGGTGAAGGCGCCGTTGTTTTTTCTTCAGGAATAGGGGCAATTACTTCTAGTTGCTGGTCGTTACTTCAGCCTGGTGATGAACTCATTGCTGATATGACGCTTTATGGTTGCACTTTTACATTTTTTAATCATGGACTTGCTAAATTTGGTGTTAAAATAAAGCACGTTGATTTAACTAACCTTGAAAAACTGAAAGAAGCGATTACTGAGAAAACAAAATTAATTTTTTTTGAAACTCCGGCTAATCCTAATATGCGAGTGAGTGATATTGCAAAAATATCAGAAATTGCGCATCAACATAATATTTTAGTCATGGTCGATAGTACTTATTGCTCGCCTTATTTACAGCAACCTTTAAAACTTGGTGCTGATATTGTTGTGCATTCTATGACCAAATATTTATCAGGTCATGGGGATGTCACTGCGGGAGCGATTATTACCACGCACGCCTTAGCGGATAAAATACGTGTTGAAGGTTTAAAGGATATGACGGGGGCTTGTTTATCTCCTCATGATGCCTCGTTAATATTACGAGGAATAAAAACACTGAGCATAAGGATGGAGCAGATCTGTAAAAATGCACAACGTATTGCAGAATATCTTACAGATAATCCTAAGGTTGAAACTATTCATTATCCGGGATTAGTTTCTTTCCCTCAATATGAACTCGCCAAACGCCAGATGCGTTTATCTGGTGGCATGATAGCTATTGAGCTAAAAGGAGGCATAAAAGTGGGTAGAGAGTTTCTCAATCGTTTAAATCTCTTTAGTCGAGCAGTGAGTTTAGGAGACTGCGAATCTTTAGCTCAACATCCTGCCACAATGACTCATGCCACTTATAGTGCAGAAGAACGACAAAGACATGGTATTAGTGATGGTTTAATTCGACTATCGATTGGTCTTGAAGATGTGGATGATTTAATTGCTGATTTAAAACAAGCTCTGGCTTAGTGAAAATCGCATAATTTATAATAAAGAAAAAGGCTGTGAATTAATCCACAGCCTTTATTGTTTAACTCAGAATTATTTGATTCAGAAATGTGATTTATTTCTGGTTCATTCTCGGTTTGATACCGACATAATAGCCAACAGTTAAAATAGCTACCCATACCATACCGACAACCAATGCCATTCTGGTTGACTCAAAATAGCCTAAGATTGCGATAACAAACGCCATAAATACGATAGTCAGTGCTGGTGCAACAGGCCATAGCGGTACTGGAAATTTAAGCGTTTTCACTTCATCTGCGCTCATCTTGCGACGCATAGCAACTTGAGAAAGCAAAATCATTAACCACACCCAAACTGTTGCAAATGTCGCAATAGAAGCGATTAAAACAAAGATTTGCTCTGGAATAAGGTAGTTAAGTACTACGCCCAGCAACAATACAACAGACATCACTAGCACCGTCATCCAAGGCACACCATTGCGAGTGAGCTTCATAAAAGATTTTGGTGCTTGCCCTTCTTGAGCCATGCCGTACATCATACGACCGGCGCCGAAGATATCACTGTTGATCGCAGAAATTGCTGCTGTGATAACCACAAGGTTTAAGATATTTGCCGCTGAATTGATCCCTAGATTTGAGAAAATCTGTACAAATGGGCTACCGTTATGGCCGATTTGTTGCCAAGGGAAAATGCACATTAGAATGAAAATCGTCAGTACATAGAATAATAAGATACGAAACGGTACGGCATTGATAGCTTTAGGAATGGTTTTTTCAGGATCTTTAGCTTCACTGGCAGTAATACCAATGACCTCAATCCCACCAAACGCAAACATCACAATGGCAAGTGAGGCTATTACTCCTTCTATGCCATTTGGCATAAAGCCGCCGAACTCCCATAAGTTAGAGATACCAATAGGGTGTTCAGTTTGTTGGCCAAAACCATACATCATAATGACAACACCACCAATGATCATGGCGATAATGGCGGTCACTTTAACAATAGAAAGCCAAAATTCCATTTCACCAAATATTTTGACATGGCAAAGGTTTAAGGCACCAATAAAGCAAACTATTCCTAAAACCCATATCCACTGATCAACATCTGGGAACCAGAGTTTCATATAAAAGCCAAATGCCGTGACGTCAGCAAGACATACAATCAGCATTTCAAAAACGTAGTTCCAGCCAGTTAAGAAGCCAGCTAAAGGCCCCATATAATGGCTTGCATATTGTGAAAAAGAGCCTGCAACAGGATGATGAACTGCCATTTCACCTAATGCACGCATAACCATAAATACTGCTGCACCACCAATAAGGTAAGCAAGCAATACAGCCGGACCCGCTTTCTCAATGGCAGCCGCAGAGCCATAAAATAAACCTGTACCGATTGCAGAGCCAAGCGCCATGAAACGAATGTGCCGCCCTGATAATCCTCGTGAAAGTTGATTCTCTTTTTGCATCTAAAGTATTCCCATCTCTGTCCAACGGAGGAACTCTATCCTCTTTTTCAGTGTCTTCTCGCACGTTAGCTATTCAAAACAAACCATGTACCTTATCATAAAGCCTCTTACGGTGAGATAGTTATCTGTAATAATCATCAGCATTCATTGGATATCAGAGTTTCTTATGCAATACCCCATTAATGAAGTGTTTCAAACCTTACAGGGTGAAGGTGTTTTTACTGGCGTTCCTGCACTTTTTGTTCGATTACAGGGTTGTCCTGTAGGTTGTAGTTGGTGTGATACCAAACATACTTGGGAAAAAGAAGACGAAAAAAAAGTTCCTCTTGGCGATATTCCTATTAAAACGCAAGAAAGCGATACTTGGGGAGAAGCCAGTGTTGCCCAGATTTTATCACTTTTCCAACGGCAAGGTTATAGTGCAAAACATGTGGTTATCACGGGAGGAGAGCCTTGCTTATATGATTTACGCCCTTTAACAGAAGGATTGGAGCAAGCAGGTTTTGCCTGTCAGATAGAAACCAGTGGTACTCACGATATTTTATGTAGTGAGAAAACATGGGTGACACTTTCCCCAAAAGTAGGCATGAAAGGGGGATTTACGGTATTACCTAGCGCAATTAATAGAGCTAATGAGATAAAACATCCCGTTGGGCGTGAAAAAGATATTGAAGCGTTAGATGCCTTACTGATATTACGCACAGAGCACCCTGCGCCTGTTGTTGCCTTACAGCCCATTAGTTGTAAAGAGAGTGCGACAGCATTATGTATTAAAACCTGTATTGAACGTAATTGGCGTTTCTCGATGCAAACGCATAAGTATTTAAATATTGCGTGATCGCGTTTTTAATATAAAAAAATCAGCCAATAAAAGGCTGATTTTCTTTTAAGTGATAATGGGTTAATGTAAAACCCGATTTATTCACCGCGATAAATACATCCCGCCGTACACGTCTCTTTTACCATCACCGCAGATAATAATGGCAATGACGGTTTTACTTGTTGCCAAATCCATTTTGCCAGCACTTCGCTAGTAGGATTTTCTAGGCCTTCAATTTCATTAAGATAGTAGTGATCTAGACGCTCAAGAGTAGGTTTAAATGCGGCTTTCACATCAGCAAAATCAATAAGCCAACCTGAATGTTCATCAACTTCACCTGTTAGTTCTAATCTAACAAGAAAAGAGTGTCCATGAAGACGCCCACATTTGTGGCCTTCAGGAACATGTGGCAAATGGTGGGCTGCTTCAAACTGAAAATCTTTAAAGATGGTGGTTGTCATCAAAACTCTCTTGACTTAATTAGTAAAAAAAAGACACAAATAGAACGAAGTCTACCAGTGTAGCTGATTTAGCGTATCACGCCTAATCTCCCTTAATCTTAATGGCTTATTATGTTCCTTTTTGCTTATTCATTATATTGATAAAGGAAACCAATAAATAAATTTAGCATTTAAGGTTATTAGATAGAGCCAACAGGTCTTTAATTCACCTTCTAGTCGTGGGATACCCTCTCAATATTAGAAATATTATCAAAGAACAATAAAGCACAGATAAGTGCTTCGCTTTTTTAAGGCAGGATAAATGAGCAATCAACCTCCATTATTATCAATGCTTCCATTAACCTCGGAGCAATTGAGTAAATTACAGGACGCAACAAAAGATCTCTCAACAGCGCAGATTGCGTGGTTATCTGGCTATTTGTGGGGACAGCTTAATCCTTCTGTCATACCCACATCGACAACGGTTACCTCAGCACAAGTGCCAGAGCAGGAAACCATTACATTGATCTCTGCTTCTCAAACCGGTAATGCGCGTCACCTTGCAGAACAGTTACGAGATAATCTGGTTGCTCACAAATTGAATGTAGAACTATATTCCGCAGGTGAATATAAGTTTAAGCAGATCCATAAAACAACAACCTTGATCATCATTGCATCGACGCAAGGTGAAGGTGATCCTCCTGAAGAAGCGATAGCTTTTTATAAATATCTGAACTCTAAAAAAGCCGCTGAAATGAAAGAAACAGCTTATGCAGTATTGAGCTTAGGTGATACTTCGTATGAGCATTTCTGTAAGGCAGGAAAAGACTTTGATGAGCGAATCGCACAACTGGGAGCAACACGTTTATTACCAAGAGTTGATGCCGATGTTGAATATCAATTTGTTGCGGATGAATGGATAAAACAGCTTACAGAGCTCTTAAAAGCAAGAGTACCAGAACAAAGTACGCAAATCCTGCAACAAACACAGTCAGGTACGACAGATATAGTTAATGCCTCTATTTATCATCGAGATGCGCCTTTTACTGCTACATTACTGACTAATAAAAAAATCACAGGCAGAAATTCAGATAGAGATATTCGCCATATTGAAATCAGCCTTGAAGGTTCTGATTTACAATATCAACCGGGTGATGCGCTAGGCGTTTGGTTTAATAACTCACCTGAAAAAGTTGATGAACTTATTGCCTTGTTGTGGCTAAAAGGTGATGAACCTGTCACGTTAAAATCTCAAACATTCACCTTAAAAGAAGCGTTGCTGCATCATTGTGAACTAACTCAAAATAGCGCACCTATCGTAAAAGCCTATGCCCAATTGACACGTCATGAAGATCTATTGTCATTGGTAGCTGATAAAACCAAGCTTCAGCAATATGCAGACAAACATCCTATTAATGAGATGGTGCGTCAATATTGTGCTCAACCCACGGCACAAGATTTTGTTGATATTTTACGTCCACTAACTCCTCGCCTTTACTCTATTGCATCGTCACAACAAGAAGTAGAAGACGAAGTACACCTTACTTTAGGGGTTGTACGTTACGACGTTAACTCGCGTACTTATACCGGTGGAGCCTCTGGTTTTTTAGCCGATAGCTTAAAAGAAGGCGATAGCGTCAATGTTTTTATCGAAAAAAATGCACATTTTCGTCTCCCTGAAGATAACACCGCATCTGTCATTATGATTGGTCCAGGTACTGGAATTGCACCTTTTAGAAGTTTTATGCAGCAGCGCGAAAATGACGCTGCAACAGGTAAAAACTGGTTATTTTTTGGTAATCCTCATTTTGTAGAAGATTTTCTCTATCAAGTGGAATGGCAACGTTATGTCAAAAGCGGTCTGTTAACTCATATCGATTTAGCATGGTCACGGGATCAAGCACATAAAATTTATGTACAAGATAAATTGCGTGAACGTGGTAATGAGATTTGGCAATGGTTACAGCAAGGTGCTTATCTTTATGTTTGTGGTGATGCATCTCGGATGGCAAAAGATGTTGAACAGGCGTTGTTAGATATTGTGATGGAGTATGGCAATAAAAATATTGAAGAAGCAGATGAATACTTAAGTGAGCTACGCCTAGAACGGCGTTATCAGAGGGATGTCTATTAAATGAAATCACACACTCAAGCGCCCTTAGTGGTTGAAGGGAAACTGGCTGATAGTGAACGTATGAAAAAAGAGAGTCACTTTTTACGCGGCACTATTACAGAAGACTTACAAAATGGTTTAACTGGTGGCTTTGAAGGCGATAACTTTTTGTTAATTCGCTTTCATGGCATGTATCAGCAAGATGACAGAGATATTCGTGCTGAACGTGCGGAGCAAATGCTAGAACCTCGCCATGCCATGATGCTACGCTGCCGTTTACCCGGCGGCATTATTTCGCCTAAACAGTGGCTTAACATTGATAAGTTTGCGACTGAAAATACGCTTTATGGCAGTATTCGTATTACTAATCGTCAAACATTTCAATTTCATGGCATTTTAAAAGGTAATGTAAAACCCGCACATCAGATGCTTGCAGCAACAGGGTTGGATTCTCTAGCTACTGCGAATGATGTTAACCGTAATGTCTTATGTACTTCAAACCCAGTACAATCTTCATTACACCAAGAAGCGTATGAGTGGGCGAAAAAAATATCAGAACACTTATTACCTCGCACTCATGCTTATGCGGAAATTTGGTTAGATAAAGAGAAAGTTGCAACCACAGACGAAGAGCCTATTTTGGGGGAAACCTACTTACCACGAAAATTTAAAACGTCAGTGGTGATCCCGCCTCATAATGATGTTGATCTTCATGCGAATGACATGAATTTTATTGCGATTGCTGAAAACGGGCATTTAGTCGGTTTTAATGTACTTGTGGGGGGCGGTTTAGCTATGACACATGGCGATAAGAATACCTTTCCTCGCTTAGCCAGTGAGTTTGGTTATATCCCTATTGAGAATACATTGGCAATTGCAGAAGCGATTGTGACAACTCAGCGTGACTGGGGAAATCGAACTGAACGCAAAAATGCAAAAACAAAATACACATTAGAGCGTGTTGGCGTAGAAACGTTTAAACAAGAGGTTGAACGTCGCTCAGGTGTCACTTTTGAGGCTATTCGACCTTATGAATTTACCCATCGAGGCGATCAAATTGGTTGGTTAAAAGGTGTTGATGATAAATGGCACCTGACTTTATTTATTGAAAGTGGACGGCTGATTGATGCGCCTGATGCTCCATTAAAAACAGGTGTTGCTGAAATCGCCAAAATTCATCAAGGTGATTTTCGCCTTACCGCAAATCAAAACTTAATTGTCGCAGGTGTACCTGAAAGCGAAAAAGCCAATATTGAAGCTATTGCACGTCAATATGGTTTGATTAACGATAACGTTACACCTCTGCGTGAACATGCAATGGCGTGTGTTTCTTTCCCAACTTGCCCATTGGCAATGGCAGAGGCAGAACGCTTCCTACCTGCATTTACCGATGCACTTGATAGCTTAATGACTAAACATGGTGTGAGTGAAGAGCATATTGTTGTGCGCGTAACGGGATGCCCAAATGGCTGTGGTCGAGCAATGCTTGCAGAAGTTGGGCTGGTGGGGAAAGCACCTGATCGCTATAACTTACATTTAGGGGGTAATCGTATCGGGACACGTATTCCGAGAATGTATCGCGAAAATATTACCTCACAAGAAATCATCGCAATACTTGATTCACTGATTGGTGAATGGGCAGTTTCTCGTCATAACAATGAAGGTTTTGGTGATTTTCTTATTCGCACTGATGTTGTTAAACCCATACTTAATTCTGCTATTGATTTTTATGAAGTGCAGGAGGCGGTATGAGCCTATTTCAGCTTGCTTCGCTAAAACAGTTACCTGTTGAAGAGCAGACACATGCTTTGAGCCAGATTAATCAACGGTTAGAGCAATTAAACGCCATTGAACGGGTTACTTGGGCTTTAGATAATTTACCTAAAGCCTTTGTATTAAGCTCCAGTTTTGGTATTCAAGCCGCGGTTTGTTTGCATTTAATGACAAGACAATACCCTGATATCCCCGTGATTTTGACTGATACGGGCTACTTATTTCCTGAAACCTACCAGTTTATTGATAGTCTAACGCAGCAGTTACAACTTAACTTGAAGGTCTATCGAGCTGAAATATCTTCATCTTGGCAAGAGGCGCGTTACGGCAAACTTTGGTTAGAAGGCATTGAAGGTATTGAGCGTTATAACCAGATAAATAAAGTAGAGCCAATGGAAAGAGCTTTACGTGAATTACAGGCTCAAACGTGGTTTGCAGGTCTTCGTCGTCAGCAATCTAAAAGTCGTGAACATTTGCCTGTGCTTTCAATCACAAAAGGGATTTTTAAGTTTTTACCCATCGTAGATTGGGATAATAAGAAAGTTTATCAATATCTTAAAGAAAACGACTTACCTTACCATCCTTTATGGGAGCAGGGTTATCTCTCAGTGGGAGATATTCATACAACTCGAAAATGGGAAGAGGGTATGAGTGAAGAAGAAACACGATTTTTTGGCTTAAAACGTGAGTGTGGATTACACGAATAACGTCATTATCTGCCAATAAATAATTGGGTAATAGAGCTTATCTATTGCCCTTTTTGTCATTTCTTAAAATCATAACTATTTGAAAGTATTTTATTTTTCCTTATTCCTTTCTGTTCCATCACATAGCTTTTTGTCATTTCATAACCCTTAAAGCACCTTTTATAGTCGTTAGTTATAAAGTGAACAACGAAGGTGAAATGCGCGTATGGATTACCTACCCTTATTTGTGGAATTAAAAGAACGCCCAGTGTTATTGGTTGGTGGTGGTCATGTTGCTGCGCGTAAAGCTTTTCTGTTATTAAGAGCAGGCGCTCGCTTAAGAGTGATTGCACCTCAGTTGTGTGATGAATTACATCTTGCTTATCAGCAAGAAAAAATTGAATGGGTATCAGCCAAATATCAATCTGAATATTTATTAGGAATGATGCTTGTGATTGTGGCAACGGATGACAGTGTGCTTAATCAGCAAGTTTATCTTGATGCACAAGCACGGCATATTTTTGTCAATGTCGTGGATTCACAACCTCAATGCTCATTTATCTTTCCCGCCATTATCGATAGAAACCCCATTTTGATTGCGATTTCATCGGCAGGAAAAGCTCCTGTTTTAGTGCGAATGATACGTGAAAAATTAGAAGCTTTATTGCCAAACTCATTAGGCACAATGGCAACAATTGCTGGGAAATGGCGCAATAAAGTGAAACGGCAACTGGGCTC
The DNA here is from genome assembly GCF_009914335.1 of Proteus columbae. NCBI lineage: Bacteria > Pseudomonadati > Pseudomonadota > Gammaproteobacteria > Enterobacterales > Morganellaceae > Proteus > Proteus columbae. The sequence continues at coordinate 3,108,645 of NZ_CP043925.1, read as the reverse complement.
GTTTCAAGCGCGTTGCCGTTTTTGGGAGCAAGCCTTCAGTGGTAAATTCGCCGCTTTAGTGGCAAGTGATCAGCTGGCACAAGCAGAAGCCTTGCTTGCACAACAATTGAAACAAAAAGAGATCCAACAAGGTGAACTAGCATTAGTTGGGGCTGGTCCTGGTGATGCGGGATTATTAACATTGCGTGGTTTACAGGTTATTCAACAAGCCGAAGTTGTGCTCTATGACAGCTTAGTGAGTCCAGAGGTTTTAGAGCTTGTTCGTCGTGACGCTGACACTATTTGTGTAGGTAAAAGAGCAGGACACCATAGTGTTTCTCAAGAAGAAACCAATGCGCTGATTGTGAAATATGCGCAACTTGGTAAACGTGTTGTCCGATTAAAAGGGGGCGATCCCTTTATTTTTGGACGAGGTGGCGAAGAACTAGAGGTTGCAGTACAGCATGGTATTTCATTCCAAGTTATTCCAGGGGTTACTGCGGCAAGTGGCGCAAGTGCATACGCTGGTATTCCATTAACGCATCGTCAATACGCACAAACTGTCACCTTTATGACAGGACATTGTAAACCCGATGGAATAGAGCCTGATTGGGCTTCATTAGCGCAGGCGAACCATACGCTAGCAATTTATATGGGAACAACAAAAGCCGAGCTTATTAGCCAGCGTTTAATCAAACTTGGACGTTCTCCATTAACGCCCATCGCGGTGATTAGTTGTGGTACACGTCGTGATCAGCAAGTTTTCACGGGAAATCTAACACAATTAGCGCAGTTAGCCGAAAAAGCGCCAATGCCCGCTTTATTAATTGTAGGGGAAGTCGCAGCACTACATCACCAACTTGCTTGGTTTGGCGATAGACAATCCCAATCAACATCATCAATCCATTCACCTTTGGTTCATTTTGCCTAAAACGAGGTTGTTATGAATGAAACACAATTAACTCATCTTCAGCAATTAGAAGCAGAAAGCATTTATATTCTGCGTGAAGTTGTCGCTGAGTTTGAAAATCCCGTCATGCTTTATTCAATAGGCAAAGATTCCTCGGTGATGTTGCATTTAGCTCGTAAGGCGTTTTATCCCGCAAAATTACCTTTTCCTTTATTGCATGTTGATACTGGCTGGAAATTCCGAGAAATGTATGAGTTTCGAGATAAAACGGCTAAAGAATATGGCTTTGATCTTAACGTTTATCGCAATCCGCAAGGTGTAGAACTTGGGATCAATCCATTTATTCATGGTAGTGCAAAACACACGGATATCATGAAAACAGAAGGGCTAAAGCAAGCCTTAGACAAATATGGTTTTGATGCGGCATTTGGTGGTGCACGCCGTGATGAAGAAAAATCACGAGCTAAAGAGCGTATTTATTCGTTTAGAGATAGAAAACATCGCTGGGATCCGAAAAACCAACGACCTGAATTATGGAAAAACTATAACGGACAGATTAATAAAGGTGAAAGTATTCGTGTATTTCCACTCTCTAACTGGACGGAACTCGATATTTGGCAATATATCTATTTAGAGAATATCGATATTGTTCCTCTCTATTTTGCAAAAAATAGACCCGTTATTGAACGTGATGGCACCTTAATTATGGTAGATGACGACAGAATTGATCTAAAACCGGGTGAAGTGATCACACAGCAAAAAGTGAGATTTAGAACGCTGGGATGCTGGCCATTAACGGGTGCTATTCCTTCACAAGCAGAAACTCTACCCGCCATTATTGAAGAAATGCTGATTTCCACCAGCAGCGAACGACAAGGGCGTTTAATTGACAGTGATCAGTCGGCCTCAATGGAACTGAAAAAGCGCCAAGGTTATTTTTAATCGGAGGAAATATGGGACTTTTAGCCATAAAAACGAATCAACTTGTCGCGGGTGAAATCGCACAACAGGGCGGTGTAGATCGCTATCTTAAGGCTCAACAGAATAAAGGATTACTGCGATTTCTAACCTGTGGAAATGTCGATGATGGAAAAAGTACATTAATAGGACGTTTACTTCATGACACAAGGCAGATCTACGAAGATCAGCTTTCTACATTACAAAATGAAAGTAAAAAGATCGGTACTCAAGGTGAAAAGCTCGATCTTGCTTTGCTGGTGGATGGATTAGCTGCGGAAAGAGAGCAAGGGATCACGATTGATGTTGCTTACCGCTATTTTTCAACGTCAAAACGTAAGTTTATTATTGCTGATACGCCAGGACATGCTCAATATACTCGCAATATGGCGACAGGTGCATCAACAAGTTCACTTTCTATTCTGTTGATCGATGCTCGAAAAGGCGTACAAGAACAAACAAGGCGACACAGTTTTATCAGCACACTCCTTGGGATCCGCCATTTAATCGTTGCGATCAATAAAATGGATCTGGTGGATTATCAGCAAGCGACCTTTGATTCGATCCAGCAAGATTATCTTAAATTTGCCGATCAACTCCCAACAGATCTTATTATTGAATTTGTCCCTATTTCCGCTCTTGATGGTGACAATGTGGTTTCTCCCTCATTGAATATGCCTTGGTATCAAGGAAAAACATTGCTTTCATTATTGGAAGATGCGCCAGTTAAGTTAGGCTCTAAGTCTCAATCACTGCGTTTCCCTGTACAATATGTAAATCGTCCAGATTTAGATTTTAGAGGATACAGCGGAACGGTGTCTTCAGGCGTGCTTTATCAAGGGCAACAAATCAAAATATTACCTTCAGGAAAACATACAACGATCAAACGTATTGTCACTTTTGATGGTGATTTAACGCAAGCTAAAGCAGGGCAAGCAATCACATTGGTTCTGGCTGATGAAATTGATATTAGTCGTGGGGATATTATCGTTGATGATAATGATACAACTGCCAATATTAGCACTCATGCGTTAATTGATGTGGTGTGGATGTCAGAGCAGCCTTTAGTACAAGGCCATACTCTGGATATCAAAATTGCAGGTAAAAAAAGCCGCGCCAAAATAGAAAATATTCATTATCAAGTGGATGTAAATAAACTCACCCAACAAGTAACAGATAATTTAAGTTTAAATGCGATTGGTAGTGTTGAAGTCTCATTTGAAGAGCCTCTGGTGCTGGATAACTATCAAGTTAATGCTGATACCGGAGGATTAATACTGATTGATCGACTAAGCAATGTCACCGTAGGTGCTGGGCTTATTCGAGAAACGAGAGATAACGCGATACAAACGATGACGCAATATGATGCTTTTGAAGTCGAGTTAAACCAGCTTATCCGTCGCCACTTTCCCCATTGGGGAGCAAGAGATCTTCTTGGAGGAAAATAGTGGTGATAAGCAACGATATTGTTTGGCATCCTCATAAAATTGGATTAAATGAACGCGAATCACAACAAGCACACAAAGGATGTGTGCTTTGGTTTACAGGGTTATCTGGCTCAGGTAAATCCACACTTGCCGATGCACTAGAACAAGCGCTTTATCAATATTCACAAAAGCATTCGCCTATTCATAGCTATTTATTAGATGGGGATAACTTACGCCATGGATTGTGTAATGATCTTGGATTTAGTGCCGAAGATAGGCATGAGAATATTCGCCGTGTAGGGGAAGTGGCTAAATTGATGGTCGATGCGGGGCTTCTTGTCTTAACGGCTTTTATCTCTCCTTACCAAAAAGACAGACAACAAGTGAGAGATCGCTTTGAGCAAGGAAGATTTATTGAGATCTTTGTTGATACTCCCCTTTCTATTTGTGAAGCCCGTGATCCGAAAGGGCTTTATCAAAAAGCAAGACGTGGTGAGATAACGCAATTTTCAGGTATAGATTCACCTTATGAACAGCCCATTGATCCTGAATTACATTTAGACGGTACACTTTCTATAAGTGAACTAACCCAACAAATCCTCGCATATCTACGGCAAAACCAAATTTACCGTTAATTTTATGATGGCATTAAATTATCTTTACACGAACCGCCGATAAAAAGGGGGAAATGTGTAGAGATAATGTATGCAATTAGAGTAAAAACGCTTATTTTTGTATATCATTTAAAATACAATTCATGCTTTAATTGAGCATTCACTTATTTATAAAGTAACCCCATAGCACTTCATCTTAATAAGAAAAAATCACACCTTAGTCTGGATTTTATAGATGTTACCCACGTTTATAGTGAGGAGAAGAGGAATAATAATGTAATATATTCCAGCGCTTTTGTGGCGTCTGTTGTTGAGTTGTGGGATGATTAGCCCATTAATCTTGGGGGTGGTAATGGGGAAATTAACAGTCTTACTTCTGATTTTACTTGGTTGGCTACAATATTCATTGTGGTTAGGTAAAAATGGTATCCATGATTACAACAAAGTAACTCAAGAAGTTCAATCTGCATTGGCGCAAAATACGCAGTTAAAAGAGCGTAATGATCGTCTATTTGCAGAGATTGATGACCTCAATGGCGGGCAAGAAGCGTTAGAAGAACGCGCTCGTAGTGAGTTAGGTATGATAAAGCCTAATGAGACATTTTTCCGAATTGTGAGCGATAAATCTCAACCACGTCGTTAATTTATTGAATTAATAGTGTGTCCTGATACAAATATCATAATGAATATAACAAACTCAACTCTTCCTATTGTTGCCATTATTCCAGCAGCCGGTATTGGAAGTCGAATGCAATCAGTCTGCCCAAAACAATACTTGAAGATTGGCGGATTGACTATTCTTGAACATACCATTAATGCCTTATTAAAACACTTACGTATAACGCACATTATCGTGGCGATCAGCCCTAATGACAGCTATTTTCACACGTTACCTTTAGCGCAAGATGAAAGAATAATTACGGTTAATGGTGGTGGTGAACGCGCTGACTCTGTATTGTCTGGTTTAGAGTATGTCACTCAACACTTTTCTGAAAATACATGGGCGTTAGTTCATGATGCCGCAAGACCTTGCCTACATTTTGGCGATCTTGATCATCTAATTAAATTAATTGATGAAAACGTTGTGAACCCACAATTTTGTGGTGGCATTCTTGCGACACCTGTTCGCGATACAATGAAACGTAGTCATCAACAAGATAATCATATTGAACAAACAGTAGAAAGAACAACCCTATGGCATGCATTAACGCCACAAGTCTTTCCTGCATTGTTATTAAAACAAAATATAGAAAATGCACTCTCACAAAAAGCGACGATCACTGATGAAGCCTCAGCGATGGAGTTTGCTGGATATGAACCTTTATTAGTTAAAGGGCGTGCAGATAATATCAAAGTTACTCAGCCAGAAGATTTAGCGCTTGCAGAGTTTTTCCTCTCACGCCAAATCACCAGTATAAGGAACACATAATAAAATGAGAATTGGACACGGTTACGACGTACACAAATTTGGCGGTGAAGGTCCCATTATTATTGGCGGCGTCAGAGTTCCTTATGAGCAAGGGCTGTTAGCTCACTCTGACGGTGATGTTGCATTACATGCGGTTACAGATGCTATTTTAGGCGCGGTAGCGATGGGCGACATTGGCACATTGTTTCCTGATACTGATCCTGCATACAAAGGTGCAGATAGCCGTGTACTCCTTCGTGAAGCATTCTCACGCGTGAGAGCAAAAGGTTACCGAATTGGTAATTTAGATGTCACGATTATTGCTCAGGCACCCAAAATGCTACCTCATACACCGCAAATGCGCGTCAATATCGCTGAAGATCTTCATTGCCATGTTGATGATATCAATGTGAAAGCGACTACAACAGAAAAGCTTGGCTTTGTTGGTAGAAAAGAAGGCATTGCCTGTGAAGCTGTCGTTTTATTAATGAAAGAGTCATTACCTGAATGAGTGATTTACCTGAACTCCATTGGTTACATGGAAAACCACAAGCAACAGGCTTACTAAAGTCAATTCCTGAAGATTTTATTGTCTGTGAAGATCTTGGCTTCACCCTTGATGGTGAAGGCGAGCATGTCATGGTGAAAATCAGAAAAACAGGTTGTAACACGGCTTTTGTTGCTGAAAAATTAGCAAAATTTGTAGGTATTCATCCGCGTGATGCCAGTTACGCTGGACTAAAAGACAGAAATGCTGTTACTGAACAATGGTTTTGCCTGCGAATGCCGGGTAAAGAGATGCCCGATTTTAGTCAGCTTGTTTTAGAAGGTTGTGAAATTCTAGAAACGACTCGCCAACAACGTAAATTACGTATAGGAACGCTAAAAGGTAATCACTTTACATTGGTGTTACGAGAAATTTCTGATCGCGATTTTGTTGATACTCGATTAGCGCAAATAAAAGCAAAAGGTATTCCTAACTATTTTGGTGCTCAACGATTCGGTCGTAATGGTGATAATTTACGACAAGCCATGCGTTGGGCAACGGACGAAATCCGCGTAAAAGAACGAGGAAAACGTAGCTTTTATCTCTCAGCAGCCCGTAGTGCGATGTTTAATCATATTGTCAGCAAAAGATTGGAATATGATTTATATTCAAAAGTGATACTCGGTGATGCAATGCAGCTTCATGGAAGAGGTAGCTGGTTTGTTGTTGATGAAGCAGAATTGGCTCAAACACAAACTCGTTATGAAGAGCATGATGTTCATATTACGGCACCTTTGCCAGGTAAAGGTGATTTAGGTACACAATCACAAGCATTGGATTTTGAAACTGAAAATCTGGCAGAATATGAAGTCTTCTGGTCACTAGCTCGACAAGAACGCGTTGATAATACAAGACGTGCTATCAATGTATTACCAGAAAATATGTCATGGAATTGGGTAGACGACACCACTGTTTCTCTGTCATTCTTTTTACCCGCAGGAAGCTTTGCAACTAGCGTTGTACGTGAATTAATTTTATTAGGGAATGATGATGCTGAAAATATTGGTGAGTAATGACGATGGTGTGATGGCAAAGGGGATACAGACTCTCGCTAAAGCATTGCGCCAGCGTTATGATGTACAAATTGTTGCACCTGATCGTAATCGTAGTGCTGCATCTAATTCTTTAACAATTGACAGACCTCTACGTAAGCAAGAGCTTGAGAATGGGGATATTGCGATTGTTGAGGGAACACCGACAGATTGCGTTTATCTTGGTGTAAACCATTTAGTACGTCCTCGTCCTGATATTGTGGTTTCTGGTATTAATCATGGTCCTAATTTGGGTGATGATGTTATTTATTCAGGTACTGTTGCAGCGGCAACAGAAGGGCGTTTTTTAGGTTTACCCGCCATTGCTGTTTCACTTGATGGTGAAACGCACTTTGAGACAGCCGCTCAAGTGACTTGTGAAGTTTTGGCAATGTTACAACAAGTACCGTTAAGAGCGGGAAATATTCTCAATATTAACGTACCTGATATTCCTCTTGATGAAGTAAAAGGTTTTCGTATTACACGTTGTGGTAGTCGACATGCTTCACAACATGTTTATACACATACTGATCCTCGAGGAAATAGTCTTTATTGGATTGGGCCTCCAGGTGAAAAAAATGATGTAGGCCCTGATACAGATTTTGCTGCTGTTGACGAAGGTTATGTTTCGATAACCCCATTACATGTCGATTTAACAGCCTATAAAGCACTTGATTTACTACAAAATTGGTTAAATAAAGCAGAGGTCAAAAAAACATGTTAAGTCGGTCAATGAAAGACTTACTGACAATGTTAAAACAGCATGGTATCAAGGATGAGAGCCTGTTGGAAGCAATGAGTAAAGTACCAAGAGAGCTTTTTATTGATGAAGCGCTTTCTCATAAGGCTTATGAAAATACGGCTTTGCCTATTGGCAATGGGCAAACTATTTCACAGCCTTATATTGTTGCCAAAATGACAACGCTACTGGAATTACAAAGTACCGATTCTGTATTAGAAATTGGTACAGGTTCGGGATATCAAACTGCAGTATTAGCAAATTTAGTTCATCATGTTAGTTCCGTTGAGCGTATAAAGATATTGCAATGGCAAGCTAAACGGCGCTTTAAACATCTTGATTTACATAATATCTCGACACGTCATGGTGATGGATGGGAAGGTTGGTCATCAAAAGCTCCTTTTAATGCCATAATAGTGACAGCGTGTGCAACAGAAGTACCACAACAGTTATTGATGCAGTTAGCCGATGGTGGCAGGATGATCATACCTGTTGGTGAACAACAACAAATACTGAAGTTTATCCGACGTTTAGGTAATGATTTTCACTATCAATCTATAGAAACTGTTAGATTTGTTCCTTTAATCGCAGGTGAGTTAGCATAACTTCCAGATAAATCTGACCGTTTTTTATTACTGCTTTTTAATAGCTTGTCGTAATCTGCACTAATAAATGAAACATTTTCAAAAAATTGCAGTCTTTTTGTTTAACTCGACAAATTGCTAGATGCTAATGCCTTTTTAAAGGGAGAAGGAAGTATGAATTCAGAAAGCCCAATTAAGCATGTCCGCTGGGCAATCATGTGTTCGGTAATTGGATTTGCATTAACAGGCTGTGCAGATACACCTTATCGTCCTGCGCCAATTACCTCTGTAAATGATAGCTCTTCAAATAATACGGTATCAACCGCACCTGTGATGACTAACAGTAATGCGACACCTATTGAAAGAACTACCCCCTTACAATCGTCACCTCCTCCTTCTATTAAGGTGAACTCCGCTTCGACTAATGGAGGCGTGGTTCAGTCTCAAAGCCAGCCTCGCGCTCAAACGTCAGTTGCAGCTCAAAATGTAAACACTGATGGCTCTGGACGCATTGTGTATAACCGTAACTACGACAGTATTCCAAAAGGAAACTACAACGGTAATACTTACACCGTAAAACGCGGTGATACTATGTTCTATATCGCTTGGATAACTGATAGTGATGTAAAAGAACTGGCATCAATGAATAACATCCCAGAACCTTATAGCTTAAACGTAGGGCAGGTGTTGAATATTGGTAACCGTCAGGTCAACACGGGTACTAATACCAATGTCAATACATCGGTTATTAATCAATCAAGTAGCGCTGGTGTTCAAACGGCACACGCTAAACCAACAAACAATGGTGCTATGGGACCATTGATTACTAAACCGGCAACAACACCACCAAAAACAACGACACCGCCACCAACAACGAATACAAATACTACAACTGCTGCAACACCAGCACCAGCGGCAGCTTCTGGTAAGTGGATTTGGCCTGCGCAAGGTAATATTATTGAAAGTTACTCAAGTGCGCCTGGCGGCAATAAAGGTATTGATATCGGTGGTACAAAAGGTTCACCAATAGTTGCCACTGCTGCGGGTAAAGTGGTTTACGCAGGTAGCGCATTACGCGGTTATGGTAACCTCGTTATCATTAAGCATAATGACGAATACCTCAGTGCATATGCACATAACGACACTATTTTGGTGCGTGAACAGCAAAATGTGAATGCGGGTCAGCAAATTGCCACAATGGGTAGCTCTGGAACCAGTTCTGTCCGACTACACTTTGAGATCCGCTATAAAGAAAAATCACTCAACCCAATGAGTTATTTACCTAAGAAATAAATAAGTGATTTTTTACTCGCATAGTGAATAATCCTAAAGTTAAGCCCTCTCCTTTACAAAAAGAAGAGGGCTTTTTCTTATCTGTAATTAATTAAAATATTGAAACAAAATAAATTTTGACTAAGTATAAGTGCTTATTAAAAGATTATTAAAAATGAGAGATCAATATAAAATTATAGATAACGTTAAATTAGACGGTTGATTCTCAACCAATGAATGCGTATGCTAAAAATTGTTATATAAAAAATGAATAAAGATTCGTTGTTATTAAAAGATGGACTATAAAATAACCCCTTGTTTAGGTGGATATTTCCTTTATTAGATTATCTTTTTAATAATAGTACGTAATATAAATTATTGGATATTATTTTATTATTATGGATTTTTATTTGTTTTTTTAGATGTAAGTAGTCACAAATAGCGCATTAAATAGAGTAATTTTACGTATAGATAAATGTACGTAGAATATAATAAAAAAACTGTTAATAACCTGCACTCAATAGTTAAGTTATATATTGAATAAAGAAAGAATAAAATTAACAGTAAAATAGATTATGTTATCTTTTATTTTGTAATTCGTTACAAGGGAAAATCAGTAAACCCGTTGTGTCGTGACACAGCGATAAACTGGTGAACAGACTTTAATCATGAGTCGTTTACCTAAATTATCAAGGGTAGGAGCAGCTGATGAGCCAAAGTACGCTAAGAGTAGACGAGTTATATACAGATGAAATTGAAGAGAACATGGAAGAGTTCGATGAAGTTGCTGCAAAAGAGGCAGAAAATGAGTCTGATGCTCAAGACGAAATTGAACTTATTGAAGGAGTCAACCAGCGTGCGCTCGATGCAACTCAGCTTTATTTAGGAGAAATTGGTTATTCTCCGTTGCTGACCGCTGAAGAAGAGGTTTTCTTTGCCCGTAGAGCGCTACGTGGTGATATCCCTTCAAGACAACGAATGATAGAAAGTAACCTACGTTTAGTTGTTAAGATCTCTCGTCGTTATACAAACCGAGGACTTGCTCTTCTTGATCTTATTGAAGAAGGGAATTTAGGTCTTATTCGTGCTGTTGAAAAATTCGATCCTGAAAAAGGTTTCCGTTTTTCAACTTATGCGACATGGTGGATACGTCAAACAATTGAACGTGCCATTATGAACCAGACCCGCACTATCCGCCTTCCCATTCATATCGTTAAAGAGCTGAATGTTTATTTAAGAACGGCAAGAGAATTAGCACATAAACTCGATCATGAGCCTAGTGTTGAAGAAATTGCACAAACATTGGATAAACCAGTTGAAGATGTGAGTAAAATGCTACGTTTAAACGAACGTATTACTTCTGTTGATACCCCAATTGGTGGCGATTCAGATAAAGCATTACTTGATATTATCTCTGACGAAAATGAAGAAGGGCCAGAAGCAACAATTCAAAATAATAACCTCAAGGAAAATATCATAAAGTGGTTATTTGAATTGAATCCTAAGCAACGTGAAGTATTAGCACGTCGTTTCGGGTTATTAGGCTATGAAGCAGAAACTTTAGAAGATGTTGGTAGAGAGATTGGTCTGACAAGAGAAAGGGTTCGTCAAATTCAAGTTGAAGGACTACGTCGACTAAAAGACATTCTACAAAGTCAGGGATTATGTATTGAAGCACTTTTCAAAGCATAGTTAGCCACCCAATTTCTGTTTATAGCTTTAATTGACATATTGTTATTACCAAAGCCGATTAGTGGGTTTGCTAATCGGCTTTTCTTTATCTTGTGTTATACGATTCAAAACGATAAAACAAGAGCGCAGTCTTGTACCTCGCCAGTCTGATGAAAGTAATAAAGGAAGATATGAAAGATTATTTTTTAAACGTTAAACTAGAGCGTTGCGATTTTAGCCAAAGTAAAATCTCTCCAAAGGGAATGGTGAGATTAATAGCATCAGGTAAAAACTTTTATCTTAATGAAGCGGATTTTGCTAACTCACAAGATCTTCTTAAACGATTAAAACAAGGTGATGAGCTTAAAATCTGTGCAGAATTACTGAAAGATGGCAGTTTCTGGGTGCAATGGATTTATCATGATACAAAAGGAAGATTGGAGCCTGAACGAAAATTCACGCTAACAGCAAAACAGAAAAAATGGTTATTGATTGCATTTTTTCTGACCGTGATTGGAGGCTGGTGGAGCTATTTCTCGTTAATTTATTTAGAGCCTAATTTCTTTATCATTATCACAATGATTATTTCATTTGGTGCTGTCATGGCTGGGATCAGTTATATCGGAGAAAAAGTTTATCGCTATTTTCAGCGCACCAGGCCCAAACATAGGAAGAGAATAAAGGCGTTGGATAAAGTCATCGCCAAGCAAGCATTGATAGCTCCAGATGGCGAGCAACTCATTATTACTGGAATAAAATCAGCTCCATTACCTTCATTTACCTTGAGTAAAAAGTCGTTTCCTCAAATAAAGCAAAGTAAAGTACAGCGAGTTAGAGGAATAATACAAATTCATAGTATTAATAGACTTCAAATACATTCCCGCAATAGCGAGACTGTAATAATGCAAATATCCTGTCTGATTAATAAACATCCTTTTGTATTAAGTTATAGAGAGCGCTTATTTTATTCTGATCATAATTTGTTTCTTGCTGATGGCGATGATGTTGAATTGTTCTTTTGGCAAGCTGAAGATAAGAACTCAGGGCCTGTTATCTTAGGGGTTTATAATCATACAGATAATGGCGCTTATTCAATTTCAGGACAAATGTATATTGGGCATCAGCGCACATATCGTTTATCGCTGTTAATAACCGCATTAGTCAGTATTTTTGTGTTCTCAATGGTTGCTGGTTTATCTATTTCCGATGTTTATGATAATGGAAATTATTGGGATAAATGGGATTGGTATTCTATTGGTGATGCTTTTTTAGGAATGGGTATTATCTATGGTTTAATCATGAGTGGCTTTGCCTTTTTAATTGCATTGTTTTCAAACCTTTATATTTTGTTTTCAGAAAAAGGTAATAGTAGTTATCAAACCCATTTTTTACTTCAGCAGCAATGTGTTGAGAACAAGCGACCACTGTATATTACGGAGCTGCGTCAATGAACCTTTTTTTCCGTAAGCCTTTTATCATCATCACAAGCTTATTTATTTTAAGCTTACTGCTCTGTTATGGTGTGCTTTTTCATGGTTTTGCCTCTAAGTGGCAATGGAAAAATGAAAACGCCTCTGAGTTATCTTCATATCCTTATTCTCGTTATGATTGGCGTAAGGTTTTTTATGCTTCTAGTGGGATATTAATTAAGACTGAATCTGATAGTGGGCGATATGACGTAGATATTTATGGTCGACTTCACCGCCAAGATAATCAGAGAAAATATATGCTGTACTTTTCTGACAAAGAAGGTACACGCTTTGTATCACAAGGCCAAGGTAGCTTTTATAACGCTTATTGTGTTCTTGATAAGTGTGTATTATTTACAGAGCAGGGGCGTCAAAATATAGATTTAGCAAAGTTTACAGTCGCAGATTTAATGCCTTGGCAAGAGACTAACGCTGGCTATTATCGCTTCCCTTTAGCGCTTATCGGTGGAAAATTACTGTTTTCACAAACAACATCACAATTAGTATTAGTTGATAATAAGACAATACTGACAAGTTTAGATGAAGGTGAAAGCTGGGAATATTCAGTTAATACAGAAGATCTAGTGAAGCAGTATTACGCTGAGGATTTCGGTGAGTTTACACAATTTCATTATGCCCTTTCAGGTGATTCTCTTGTTATTTTTTACAATCATCATTACACAACAAACACGTTAGAAATCACGCTAAATTTAGTGAATAAAGAAGTAACAAAAACACGCTGGCTTCCTTTGCGTGTTAAAGAGGTTGCTCAAAATGATAAAGGTGATATCTATTTTATTGCTCAACATGCTTCTCGTGATCTCTATTCTGTGGTTCAACGTCAAACTGATGGAAATTTAGAAACTTTCTATGAAAGTGGTTATAAATATCTAAATGATTTGATGATAAGTAATGATGATTTGATTTTAAATAAAGGCCGTAACGATGATCAAACTACGCTAGTTTTCTCATTAAAAACAAAAAATTATACTTCTTATGAGAAAATTAATGACGATATGATGTTTAATCCTGCTTTATCTTCATTTATTCGTTTGTTTGATAATTACGGCGACGAAGATACTTTACTACTATTGGGTGAACGACTGAAATATAGCCATGCTTTCATTAAGTAGAGTTGTATTTATCTCTGACTATCTCTGTTTGATAAATTATAAAAAACCATAAAAAAGCTCTGTGAAATCAAACAGAGCTTTTTTTATTATCAGTATGTTTTACTGTTTATGGCCTATTTTGCCATCTCTTTTAAACGATAAAGTTGTTCTAATGCTTGTCGTGGTGTTAGGGCATCAGGATCGATTTTATCCAACGCTAATTCAATCTCTGAAGGTTCCGCTTCTGTTAATAACATCAGCTGTGATGTTTCAACATGACCAGAGCCGGAGTTGCCTGATAGCATTTCAAGCTCTTTTAATTTTTGCTTAGCTCGACGGATAACTTCTTTTGGAACACCCGCCAATGCTGCAACAGCTAAACCATAGCTTTTACTTGCCGCACCTTCTTGCACACTGTGCATAAAGGCAATTGTGTCGCCATGCTCAACTGCGTCTAAGTGAATGTTTGCAGTACCTTCAAGTTTTTCAGGCAGTGTGGTTAATTCAAAATAGTGGGTTGCAAAGAGTGTCATTGCTTTAATTCGATTTGCTAAGTTTTCAGCACAGGCCCAAGCTAGAGATAGCCCATCATAAGTGGATGTACCTCGACCAATCTCATCCATTAAGACCAAGCTGTTTTCAGTCGCATTATGCAAAATATTAGCTGTCTCGGTCATTTCAACCATAAAGGTAGAGCGACCTGAAGCAAGATCATCAGAAGCACCCACACGCGTAAAGATACGATCGACTGGACCAATTAAAGCTTTTTCAGCAGGTACAAAGCTACCAATATAAGCAAGTAAAGTAATTAATGCGGCTTGGCGCATATAAGTACTTTTCCCTCCCATATTAGGGCCTGTAATTATCAGTAAGCGACGTTGAGGTGATAATTGTAATGGATTTGAAATAAAAGGTTCGCTAAGGACTTGTTCAACAACAGGGTGACGTCCCCCAGTGATCAGAATACCTGTTTTCTCACTCAATTCTGGGCGGGTATAATTTAATGATTCAGCACGTTCTGCAAGATTAGAGAGAACATCTGTTTCAGCTAAAGCCTCAGCACTACTTTGTAATGCTGCAAGGTGAGGTAATAGCTTTTCAAAAATCTCTTCATAAAGCATTTTTTCGATAGCTAATGCCTTACCTTTAGACGTTAACACCTTGTCTTCATACTCTTTTAATTCAGGAATGATGTAACGTTCAGCATTTTTTAATGTTTGACGGCGAACATAGTGCATAGGCACTAAATTGCTTTGTCCACGACTGACTTGAATGTAATAGCCGTGTACACCATTAAAGCCAACTTTAAGTGTATCAATACCCCATTTTTCACGTTCACGAATTTCAAGTTTATCAAGGTAATCACTTGCGCCATCGGCTAATGCTCGCCATTCGTCTAATTCCGCATTATAACCAGAGGCAATAACACCACCGTCACGTACTAATACAGGCGGTGTTTCAACAATGGCATGTTCAAGTAACTCACATAATTCATCAAACTGGCTAATACGCTTTTGTAATTCTTTAATGTAAGGCATATCGGCTTGTTCGAGCACTTGATGAATATCGTGATATTGCTGGAATGCATGACGCATACGAGAAAGATCACGAGGGCGTGCTGATCGTAACGCTAAACGGGCCAAAACACGTTCTAAGTCACCCACTTGGCGTAAAAAAGGTTGCAGTTCAAAATAGAGAGGCTGTAATGCAGTTATTGCATCTTGGCGTTTGATGAGTTGTTCACGTTGGCGCAAAGGCGAGTGTATCCAACGTTTTAGCATACGACTGCCCATTGGTGTTACACAAAGGTCGAGTACCGATGCCAGTGTGTTATCAGTACCTCCGGCAAGATTTTGAGTTAATTCAAGATTGCGACGAGTTGCCGCATCTAAAATAATAGAATCCTGAGGGCGTTCCATCGTGATGCTACGGATATGAGGGAGTGCAGTGCGTTGTGTGTCCTTTACATATTGTAATAAACACCCTGCGGCACAGAGTGCCAGACGTGCATTTTCAACACCAAAGCCCGTTAAGTCACGGGTACCAAATTGCAGATTCAGTTGTTGCTTTGCTGTT
Source organism: Proteus columbae (assembly GCF_009914335.1). Lineage (NCBI taxonomy): Bacteria > Pseudomonadati > Pseudomonadota > Gammaproteobacteria > Enterobacterales > Morganellaceae > Proteus > Proteus columbae. The sequence goes on along the minus strand of NZ_CP043925.1, from coordinate 3,092,849 downwards.
TCTGGTTCGAACTCCCAAATAGGGCGACGGCGTAGACCTTGCTGACGTTCAATAAGTGCCATTGACTCAAAGGTTTCTGGATAGAGCAATTCGGCTGGATGGGTGCGTTGTAATTCGGCAATCATGCTTTCACTATCTGGCATTTCAGTAACACGGAAACGACCTGATGTGATATCTAACGTTGCATAGCCAAAAGCACCATTTTTGTCTTGCCAAATCGCAGCTAAAAGGTTGTCTTGACGCTCTTCAAGTAAGGCTTCATCAGTCACTGTACCCGGCGTAACAATACGAATAACTTTGCGCTCAACAGGACCTTTACTTGTTGCAGGATCACCAATTTGTTCACAAATGGCGACAGACTCGCCTAATTGCACCAATTTAGCGAGATAGTTCTCAACGGCGTGATGAGGAACACCAGCCATAGGAATAGGTTGGCCCGCAGACTGACCTCGTTTTGTTAATGAAATATCTAATAAGCGAGAGGCTTTTTTAGCATCATCAAAAAACAATTCATAAAAGTCACCCATACGATAAAACAGTAAGATTTCAGGATGCTCTGCTTTAAGCTTAAGATACTGTTGCATCATTGGTGTGTGGGAGTCTAAATGTTGAATGTCAGTCATGTTGTTGTCTGTCTTAACGTATTGAATTTTTAGTTATTTGTGAAAATCTGTTGTTACACTGCATTTTGTTCTATTTCACAAGCTTTGCACGATCATATCACAAGGTTTCAGTCAGTTGTTGTGATGCTTCAAATTAATTTAATAAATAATAGTCATTAATTATTAAACTCATTATAGTTTATATTGAGTTGGTTACTTAATAATATAATGAGGGATTATGAAAAAGAGCATATTGGCATCGATAATAAGTCTTTTATTAATATCAGCCGTAGGTTGTGATAATTCAAATGAAAATTCGAATACAGGAACACCTTCACAAGATAAAAATAAAACAGAACAAACAACACAATCTATTCTTTAAGACGTACTTCAGCACCAAACACATCAATTGTATTTAATGCAACAACAGATAATGACAGCAATATTATTTATTGGTTTGTTGATGATGCTTATCTAGGGAATAGTACAAATCAGCGCTCAATAGAGTGGTATCCCAAAAAGAGTGGTCACTATCGTATTCGCGCAGTAGATGATAAAAGAAGAGCGGATACACGAAATATTCGTGTTGATATTATTGGTGTGATTAACAAACAAGAAATCGAAGCACATTAATATTGGCGTTAAAGTTTGTAGGTTTTACTTAATGATTATCTTAACACCAAAATATTAATTTCTATCGTTATCTTATTCTGACTATTAACTCACTATATTGTTGCGAGATAATTATTAGGTAAAATATTGAAAAATTTATTTTATCTTGTGAGTAAGGAAGAAATAATCAACATGAAAACTAGAATTCTAAAATTAGCCTTATTAGGCGCATTAGCATTACCTTTAGTGGGATGTGGTGGTGGAACACCGACCTGTGACAGCTCAGAAGCAAAAGGCTTAGTCATTGATATTACAAAAGATGAACTTCGTGATCAAAAAATGGCTGCTGTGATCGATCAAATAAAGATCAAAGTAGAAAGCGTGCGTACTCGTGAACATGATGAGAAAAGAGATACTTACTCATGTGCTGCTGAACTTTCTTTTGAAGGTAAAGGCGGCAAAAATTCAATTCCGATTACTTATACCATTGAAAGCACCGATGACGGCAAAGAATTTTACGTTAATGTTTTCGGTTTATAATTGATCCAGAGAAAAAACCATAATAAAAAAGTAGATATATAAGTAACAAGCCTATATATCTACTTGTAATAAATTACGCTAGATCATCTAGAAATTCAGGTGATGGAACAAAGAATAATGTACCTGTTACAGGGGTACTGAATTTAAGTAATTTATCGGTATGGCCTTCAGGTGTGCCTGCAAACATATTTTCTAACATACGGTTAGTTGTTGAAAAATAACGCGCATAACCAATAAAGTAAGTACCATATTCATTTCTGGATGGATTGGAAAAAGGCATATTGGCTCTGACAATTTTTAAATCTTCGCCGTTCTCATCTTGAATATTGGTTACAACATTATGTGAACCGGGCTCTTTTTCTTCATCGGTTAACTCCACATCATTGAATTTGTGTCTACCAATGACTTTTTCTTGTTCGATAAGAGGCTGTTTTTCCCATGCTTCCATATCGTGAATATATTTTTGTACAAAGGCGTAACTGCCACCTTTAAATTCAGGATCTTCATCGCCAATAACGGCATAAGAAGCACGCTCATCTTCATACTCTGGGTTTTCAGTTCCATCGACAAAACCAATAATAGAACGGCCGTCAAAATATCTAAATCCATGAACTTCATCAACAGGCGTAACAATATTCTTTAGCTTTTGGCTGATGATAGACGCTAATTCGTAACAGGCTGAAACTTTGAGGGCTCGAATATGGAAAAAGAGATCGCCTGGAGTAGAAACCGCAGTATAAGTGTCACCTTTAATTTCTTTAAAGGTATTTAGCTCTTTGGGTTTTGGCTGATTGGGAAATAATGTAGTCCACGCATTTGCACCGAATCCCATTACACAACTTGTTTCCAATTCAGGAAAACGTGTCCTCATACTACGTATCAAACCAGAAAAATTATTACAAAAATCGATCAGAGTATCGCGGTTTTCAGATGAGTGGGTGAGGTTAAAAACTAAAAAATAAGCATTCTCACAGGGTGATTTCGTAACATCTTGGTATTTCATAGTGATCCCTAAATGACGAATAATAGATGAATAGTTATTAATCTATATTTACAAAATATTATTTTTTAGTTTTACACCAAATCCCTCTCTATTACAAAGAGAGGGGGTGATCTTTATTCGGATTTTTATGAATAAACAGTATCATAAAAGCTATTGTTTTCTTTTTTTATGATACTAATACCCTGTATTAATTAATATTTTCATGACTTTGATAAACTAAAGAGAGATGTGGATGTTGCCATAAACTTGCAGGCGTGACAGTGGTTCTTTCCCACGGTATTTGCCCAATAAACCATAATTTCCAAAATTGTAATTTGGCATTAGGATTTTTTCTTAATAATTCTTGGAATGTTTCTATTTCCCCAACACGAATAGAGAGTGCTGATTTATAAATATCAAAAACAAACTTAGAGCAAAACTGACGGGAAGAGTCGTATTTAAAACCCGTGTGGTAAAGCTTATTTAATCTTTCAGGAACTTGCGCTACAAGTGCCTTTTTTTGCTCATCAGAGAGCTGTGTTGATAGACGGCGTATTGCATAACGCTTACCCGCAGAGCGGTTAATAAAGCGGGTTAATGTGGTTGTTGTTGAGAGTGGAACTCGACTTTCGGCAACTAAATAATCTTCACCATTATGACCAATAATAATGCCAACATGATTACTCCAGCATAAAGAAGCAGAAGAAATTTGACGAAATAAAGAGGTACCAATACACGTAAATACGATATCACCAACTTCTAATTTTTGTGGATAATCAATTTTTATCATCATTATATGACCTATTAAATAGAAACATAATTACCATTATTTGACCATAATAAGTAGATAAGGTTTCTATTTGATAACTCAATATTGTTAATGTAAAAGAACACTCCGATTTAAGGTGTTCTTAATTTTAAGAGGAAAATTATTCTTTATTCAGAATAAGAAGATAAATTTAAAATAATAAATCAACATTTTAATTGAGTAATAAAAATATATCTAAGTGAATTAACTTAGTTGTTCATCTGAAATATCATATTTCACAACTACACTATTTTCATAAAGCAATTCTGATGCAATTAATTGAGGAAAAGCGCCCACATTGCTTTTAGTGTAAATATCTCGCCAAATTTCATTACAACGATACACATGCTCTCCCTTTTTGATAAAAGAAGAAGATTTCTCATAAATATGATAACGATATTCCCTTGCTTCGCTACAAAGGAGTTCGCCTTCTAACTGATGTTCAGCGACATGTAATCTAATTTGATAATCATAAGGCGTTGGATTATATAAGACTAAATCTACATAGTTATAAAAAATAGCGGCTCCTGAGCCAAAAGGAAGGACTCTTCCTTCATCAGGAAAGGGATCAAAACTGTGATTGGCTTTTTCAATCACTTTTAATTCAGAATGTAGTGCTAACCAATGTATTAAATTACTGGCTTGACAAATTCCACCGCCTACACCTTTTCTTGCTTCACCATAGGAGAGTTGCATGCCATCAATAAAACCTCTTTTATAACTAGGTTTACCAATTAAATAGCAAAAAGAGAAATACTCTCCCGATTTTATCACGATACCATCTAATGCTTTTTCAACTAATTTAAGATTCGTTATCTTATTGTATTGTAATTGGATATCACTTTCGCCACGGCGACTAATTAATTTAGATGTGTGTTTTAGATAACGATGTGAAAGCCGATGTTCTGGTTGAACGTCTCTGCTGTATTTTCGACCTGAAAATCGCCAACTAAGAGAGCGAAATAAACGACGTTGTGCCACTCTCAAAGTATAAAGAATAGGGTGATAAGACGAGAGTGTTCTACGCATAAAATCCTTTTAAACAATAGTTAATAGAAAGAGATAAACGTGAGTATGATAACGATTGAATGAGAATATTGATACGCCGATATCCTTAAAATAATAGAGCTAAGGATTTAGCCAATACATTTATTTATTGATATCTTTCGTTAAAATTTGAGCTTGAGATTGTAAAACAGATAAAAAATTCTTAGTGGCTGGAGAGATATATTTTTCTTTATGATAAAAGTAACGAATGCCTCGGCTAAATTGGATATCATCAAATGCAATTTCACATAAAAGACCTGATTTTAATTCTTGCATAATAGACAGACGGGATAAAATTGAGACTCCTAAACCGTGAATAACCCCCTGTTTTATTCCTTCCAAACTATTTATTTCCATCACATTTTTTAGTTCTTTATTATTTTCTTGGATCCTATCTAATAAAAAATCACGGGTAGCAGAGTGCTCTGGTTTGATCAGAAAAACTTCTGAGGCAATATCAGAAAATCTGCAATGTTTCTTTTTTGCCAACCAATGTTCAGGTGAACAAATAAGCACTAAGGGATCGATAAGAAAGGTATCAAGATGATATTCCGTCGGATCTAAATAGATATGATCTGACATGATCAAAAACTCTAATTCTTGGGTATCAAGTTTATGGATAAGTTGTGTTGAGCTTGAAATATCCATACTTAATTTCACATCTGGATACTGCTCTCTAAATTGCGCCATAATTTGAGGTAATAGGTAAACGCCAACAAAATGACTAGCGCCAAACTTAATTTCACCTTTAGAGGGATCATCAAATTGTCGCATATGCTCAGAAGATGATTTTACTAAATTAATAATTTGGGTTGCGTACTGCTGATAAACCTTACCTTGAGGCGTTAAATAAAGCCGATTATTGATCCTTTCAAACAACGTTGCTTGCAATTCTTCTTCTAGTTTTCTGATTTTAATACTGACACTTGGTTGAGTGCAGAATAGGCGCTCTGCGGTTTCAGTAACATTAAAACCGTTGGCAAGTAGTAGAAAAGCATCAAGTTGGCTTAAATTCATCTCAACACCATAAATTATTTTTATAGTTATAATATATTAATACAATTATCTTTATACCTCAATCTTTCTATACTGAACTTCCTACCCTACACATTAAGAGGAATCGGTTATGGAAAAGACTGCGAAGCGAGATGACATCGCTAAACCAGCGCCATCATCACCAAAACAAAACGGTAAGAAAATAACCTTAAAAACAATAGGAATACCTTTAGCTTTATTGGTATTACTCGTTTTATTTTTTATGCCAACACCAGATGGATTAAGTATTGAAGGGCAAAAAGCCATTGCTATTTTTTGTGCGGCGTTAATTTTATGGGTGTGTGGATCTTTACCCATTTATTTAACCTCAATGCTCGTTATTGTTTTACTTCCAATAACGGGAACTGTCGCAAAAGAGAAAGTGGTTTTCGGTACATTAGGTTATGACGTTATTTGGCTGATGGTTTCAGCATTTGTTTTAACGTCCGCCATGATCAAATCGAATATTGCCAGACGCTTTGCTCTATGGATGATCACCAAATTTGGGCAAACACCCAAAAAAGCGTTATTTGTCCTGATATTAATTAACTTCAGCTTAGTTTTCTTTGTTCCTTCAACGACTGCCCGTGCGACATTAATGGTGCCTATTTGTATGATCTTATTAGAGATACATAAGGCAATTCCTGGAAAAAGTAATTACGGGAAACTAATGATGTTGCAAGGCGTGCAAGCTGATGCTTTGGCAACATCCGGTGTAATGACGGGAACTGCAGCTAATATTATTGCCGTTGGATTTATCAATTCACAAGCCGGTGGTTCTATTGGTTATATGGATTGGTTAATTGCCTCTTTCCCATTAGCTATTGTTGGTATGACTATCTCCTTTTTTATTGGATTAAAATTATTCTCTTTTAAAGGGGAAGTGGATTTTGAAGGTTCACTAGAGAAATTAAAAAAAGAACGTTCTCAACTTGGTGCATTAACTAAGAATGAGAAAAAAGCCATGTATATTTTTTTAATGGCAGTGTTCTTATGGGCAACCGAAAGTTATCACCAAGATATGTTTGGTTTCAAAATTAGCGTTTATATGACCGCTGTTATTGCTGCCATTCTTTGCCTGATGCCTCGTATTGGCTTATTAACGTGGAATGAAGCCAATATCAAATGGGATCTTATGATATTTGCAGCGGGCGCTTATGCGGCAGGTAATACTTTAGAATCCACACAAGGTGCGCAATGGTTAATTGGTAAAATGGTTTATGGGCTCGGACTCGAAAATATGAGTACGACGATGGTTTATATTGTGGTTGTTTTTATCTGTATGTATAGCCATTTAATTTTTACGAGTAAAACCGTGAAAACGACCATATTAATTCCAGCCATTATTGCACTTGCCAAAACATTAGGCATGGACCCAGTAACATTAGCATTAGCCGCGTCATTTACACTCACATATACCATTACATTACCGCCACATTCAAAAGTAAATACCATCTATTTTTCAAGTGGTTACTTTAGTGTATTAGACCAAATGAAATATGGATTAATTACCTGTTTTGTTGGTGCATCGGTAATTTCTATTGCGATATTCACTTGGTTCCAAATTCTTGGATATGGTCTTTAAGCCATTAAATTAAGGAATAATAATGAGACTAATTTTATTAAGACACGGTGAAACCTTATGGAATATGGAATCACGCTTACAAGGACATGCTAATTCTTGTTTATCACCAAAAGGCATTAATCAAGCAATGGCGATAAAAGAGAGCATTAAATTGTTATCACCCGCTAGGATTATTACGTCAGATTTAGGGCGAACAGTACAAACCGCAGAAATTGTCGGTCATCCCGAAGCGGTTAAAGAGCCGTTATTACGTGAGTTAAATATGGGGGAATGGACAGGACAGCGAAAACCAGAACTCATAAGACATCATGCCGATAAATACAAAAATTGGCGAGCAGGAACATATACGCCACCTAAAGGTGAAAATTGGTTTGATTTTTGTGATCGCATTGGTGCGGCATTAAAGGAATGGGTACATAAAGAAGACAGTGATTTATTAGCGGTTGTGCATAGTGGTGTTATTCGTGCAGCCTGTAAAGTATTTTTAAATTTGTCACCTGAGTTTTTATTACCCGCAACACCAGGCACAATAACGATATTTAATTTTGATCTTAATTCTGATAAAGCGCCAAAATTAGAAGCCTATAATATTGGATCTTATATGCCGGATAAGAATGTCGCTGATTAAGATTAATAAGAAGTGGTTTTCAATTTAATCATACTGTTTTAAACGTATTCATTATTTAAGACTAGAATCTAAATCTGAAATTTAAATTTGAAATTTAAAACAAGTCACTCCAATATTAAATCAGAGCAAGGGAAACTTTGCTCTGATTTATTAAAATCCTACCAATATCCCAACACCTTCCACCACATGCTACCAAGGGTTATCCAAACGATAAGGTTAACCACACTCATCACAAATCCCGTTTTCCACCATTCACCTAATGTGGCGTAGCCAGAACCGAAAATAATGGGGGCGGTGCCTGTGCCGTAATGAGTGAGTGACATCATTAATGAAGATGAGAATGCCAAAATAAGCCCTAATAACATTGGTGGTGCGCCAAGGGCTAAACCTGCGGCATAAAAAGCGGCGAACATTGCGGTAATATGAGCAGTAGTACTAGCAAAGAAATAATGAGAATAAACATAAATTAGTACCAGTAATATCATGCCACTGACCCAACTAATGCCCATGCTATCAATACTTGCCCCTACACTGAGTGACAACCATTTAATTAATCCTAATTTTCCTAAGAAGGATGCCATCATTACTAATGCAGAGAACCAAACTACTGTATCCCATGCACCTTTGTTTTTTAAAATATCATCCCAATTTAAAACGCCAGTACATAATAAAATCGACAAACCAATAAAGGCTGCTGTTGTTGCATTAACGCTAAATCCATCACCAAATAATAATGCTGGGACACCAGCCCACATGATTAATAACAAGGCGAAGACGGCAAGAGTTATTTTTTCAGGTAATGAAATAGGGCCTAATTGCGCTAAACGCTCTTTGGCAAAATGAGGTGCATTTGGAGTGCGGGTTATTTCAGGTTTATAAAATAGATAAATAACAATAGGCATTAAAATTAATGAAACGATAGCTGGCACAAAAGCCGCAATTGCCCACATAGACCAACTAAGCTCATGTGTAGGATCTGTTTCACTAATAATTAAACTGACAATTAGCGGGTTAGGAGCTGTTGCCGTAATAAACATAGCAGAAGTAATAGGATTTATATTGTAGTTCACTAAAGAGAGGTAACGGCCTATTTTACTACTTGTACCATCTTCCGCTTTAGAGTTAAAACTATCTGAAATTGATCGCATAATGGGGTGAATAATCCCACCCCCTCGTGCGGTATTACTTGGTGTTACAGGAGCTAAGATTGTTTCTGCAATTGCTAATGAATAGGCTATTCCAATGGTTCTTTTACCAAAAAGTGAAATAAAATAATAACCAATTCTAGCGCCGAGTCCCGTTTTATTTAGACTCATTGATACCATAATGGAAATACCAATTAACCAGATAAGATCATTGGAAAATCCACTTAATGCATCACCGATAGCGGCTTTGGTTGAATTAGGATTAGTGACACCTGTAACAGCGACTAATGCGATAGCAATAATAGATACAGCACCGATAGGAAGTGCTTTACCAATAATGGCGGCGATAGTACCTACAAAGAGTGCTAATAAATGCCAAGCATTGGGATCAACACCTTGTGGTACAGGAACAAGAAACCAGATAATAAGGGTAATAGAAACGGCGATTAATGTAGGTATAGGTCGTAATGGAGTTAATTTATTCATCAGGTTATTCCATTAGGTTGCAGGTTAAATAAATAATCGGAAGTAAAAAGTAAAGCTAATAAGTATTTTTATTGAAGATGATCTTATTAACATATTATTAAATATTCATTGATTGATGTCATAAAAATAAAATTATTTATTAACTTAATTTTAAAATAAGCGATTTTATGTAACTTAATGTTATTGAAATACAGAGTGATTATTTATCTTTATGTTTTTATTGTTGTTTTTGTTTTTATTATAACTAAACATTAATAATAAAAACTAAATTCAATGATAGGTGGAAATAAAATATAATTATGGTATGTAATTTTATCTCATATCACATTTATAATATTAAATTAATAAGATTATAACGGATTGTGTTACTATTTTCGGTCGCCTTTATTTTATTAACCTATGTGATTATAATGTCATTAACAATAGCTGAATAATGGTAAATAATATTTACAATTATTTTTTGCCATAATATCGATACCTGAAACAATTCAGCTAAATATTGAAAATAACCTAATAGGTGATACACAATGAAGTACGATTTAAATGATCTCTACTATTTTGTGAAAGTCGTTGAGTTTGGCGGTTTTTCTCAAGCGGCAGAAACATTAGGTATACCTAAATCTAAACTAAGTCGTCGTATCGCTGATTTGGAACAGAAACTCAATGTCTCTTTGATTTATCGCTCTACACGTCAATTTCATGTCACTAAAATCGGGCAGACATTTTATCAGCAGTGTAAAAATGTGGTTGCAGAAGCTGAAATAGCGGAAGAAATTATTTATTCGGTACAAGGGCACCCACATGGCACCATTAAACTCTCGTGTCCTGTCGCATTATTACAAATTTATATTCAAGATATTTTGGTCGATTTTATGGAAAAATATCCAGATATTAATATTCAGATCTTAGCCATTAATCGACCTGTTGATGTAATTAGTGAAGGCCTAGATTTAGCTTTACGAGTAAGAGCATTACCGCTAGATGATTCAGGTTTAACAATGAAAATTCTAGGCTATTCTCGACGTGTTCTAGTTGCCAGTCCCCTGTTATTTGAAGGGCAAGAGCTTCCTGATTCACCAGAACAACTTGCAGATTATCCTATTTTGGCAAATAGCGAACACTCACAACAATACACACTTACGTTGACTCATGAAAATGGTACGGTTTCCACACAACACGTAATGCCGAAATTAGCGACAACAGATGTTATTACGCTTTATAAAGCAACATTAAAAGGATTAGGAATAGCGCGATTACCACTGAGTGTGGTTGAAAAAGAATTACAAGACGGCACGCTAATTGAAGTGTTGCCAAATTGGCGTTTTCCTAAAGATGTTATTCATGCAGTTTATCCGTCAAGAAAAGGGTTATTACCTGCTATTCAGGTGTTACTGGAATACCTTGCTGATAATATGTCTCCATTGAAAGAGTAGAACAATATAAAAACGGCTCCGAATATTAAAGGGAGCCGTTTGAATGTTTATTGCTTTATATCGTACTTAAAAAAGTGTTACTCATTAGGAATACGACCAAATTTACCTTGGTTAAAATCATCAATGGCCTGTCTGATTTGTGCTTCGCTATTCATCACAAAAGGACCATAACCTACAACAGGCTCATTAATAGGTTCACCACTGAGATATAAGACGATAGCATCATCTTCAATCGCTTCAAGATTAACAGTACCACCTTCATTATCTAAAATAACTAAATCACCTGTTTGTAATTGGGTCTGATTATCAAGATAAACACTACCGTGTAAAACGACTAAGCCAACATAGCGATCTTTCTTGGTCGGCAGCGTCACTGATTTTGTGCTTTTTAATTGGAGATCCCACACATCTACAGGTGAAAAGGTTTTTGCTGCGCCATCTGTGTCATGGTAATTCCCAGCAATAACGCGCAATTGACCCGCGTTATCTGCCAAAGGAAGTACAGGGATCGCGCTTTCTTTTAATAACTGATAGCCAGCAGGTGCTGATTTAGCTTCCGATGGAAGATTAACCCACAACTGCACCATATCTAACACTCCGCCTTCTTTAGTAAATGCATCAGAATGATATTCTTGATGTAAAATACCTGAAGCAGCGGTCATCCACTGCACATCACCTGGGCCGATTACGCCACCTTCTCCAGTGGAATCATGGTGTGCAACTTCACCTTTATAAACAATGGTGACCGTTTCAAATCCGCGGTGAGGGTGTTCACCGACACCACGATTATGTCCTTGAGATGCAGGAAAATCAGTAGGGCCAGCTCTATCTAAAAGTAAAAATGGGTTTAAATATTTACCATGATTACCATAACTAAAGAGTGAGCGAACATGAAAACCATCACCAACCCAATGTTGACGAGGTGCTTTATAAATACCTATGATCTTTTTCATAAAATGTTCCTATAAAATGTCTATAGGTGCTATTTTAGAGCGACTAATATATTTAAGTAGTATCAAAATTAGATTTCATCATCCTAAAAATAGAACAATAATAAAATGTTTCAGTGTTCTATTTTTAGAATAGTGTTTATCAGAATTGCTACTACCGAGCTTTTAATTAATTGACTATTGTTTATTACAGCAGAAGAGAAACGATATAAAAATATTTTTCTCTAATATTTTTCTTCAATCATGTTAATAATCAACTTTATTAATTAAAAGGAATAAACAAATGAGCACTCCAGCAAATTTTAATGGTCAACGCCCTGTAATTAATCCAGAAGATGCTGTTATGTTATTAATTGATCACCAAAGTGGTTTATTTCAAACCGTAGGTGATATGCCAATGACTGAATTACGAGCACGCGCTTCAGTATTAGCGAAAATGGCAACATTAGCTAATATGCCTGTTATTACAACCGCTTCTGTACCACAAGGTCCTAATGGTCCATTAATTCCTGAAATTCATCAAAATGCACCTCATGCAAAATATATTGCACGTAAAGGTGAAATTAACGCTTGGGATAATCCTGAGTTTGTTGAAGCTGTTAAAGCAACAGGTAAAAAGCAATTAATTATCGCGGGTACTATTACGAGTGTTTGTATGGCATTCCCTGCAATTAGTGCGGTTGCTGAAGGTTATCAAGTCTTTGCAGTGATTGATGCATCAGGTACTTACAGTAAAATGGCTGAAGAAATTACCTTAGCTCGTATTGTTCAGGCGGGTGTAGTACCGATGGATACCGCAGCGGTTGCTTCTGAAATTCAAAAAACATGGAACCGTGCTGATGCCGCTGAATGGGCGCAAGCGTATACTCAGATTTTCCCTGCTTACCAGTTATTAATTGAAAGTTATAGCAAAGCTCAAGACGTATTAAAAAATAACGAAGTTTTAGATTCTCAGCGTTAATTAATTTTAAACTCTCTTTGTTTAAAAATGCCTATAAAGCTTTTTCTTTATGGGCATTATTTTATAAAAATATATTAGGAATAAATAATGAAATTTATTTTACCTGCCGTATTATCCTCATTATTACTTGTGCCGACAGTGCAAGCAAATGAATATAAACTTGAGCCGACACACACTAAGGCTATGTTTTATATTGATCACTTTGGTACTTCGACAAATAGTGGTGGTTTTTATGAGATTGAAGGGGATTTAACTTATTCACCAGAAAAGAATATAGGAAAAATAAATGTTTCTATTCCAGTTAAAACATTAAATACGGGATTAAAGGCATTTGATAATCATGTGAAAAGTGCCGATATTTTAGATGCAGATAAATACCCAACAATTCAGTTTTCTTCAACACAATGGCATTTTTCTAATAATAAGCCTACATCTATTGATGGGTTATTAACAATGAAAGGGAAAACACTGCCAATTCATTTAACAGCAACTAAATTTAATTGTTATGAAAACCCTGTATTTAATGCACCTGTTTGTGGGGGAGATTTTGAAACAACCATTAAACGTTCAGATTGGGGCGTAGACTTTTTAGTCAAAGAAGGGATGGCGGATAATATGACATTAAAAATTCAAGTTGAAGCTATTAAGCAGTAACTTAAGTTATATATTAAATATTCTTTCTATTTTAAAAGCCTTATTAAATAAAAGGCTTTTTTTGTTTTTTATAAAATAAAATACAATTGAAAATAAAGATTAATTTTTAAATTTAACAAAGGAAAATAGCCTTTTTTATTTATTGATAATAATTATTTATTGTTGTATGTTATAAAATTGTAACTTGATAATTGGTTGTCTTTGTTTTATTTGAAGTTTGTATTCCATTGATTGTTTCTTATTCGTTAAATCCCTCTGTGAAGTTTTAGGTTCTATCCCTAAATTAATAAGCATTCCTCATCATAATTTATTTAATAAATATCGTTCGATTAAATAAAAATTTTTTACAATAAATAAGTGTGACTTCTGTCACTCTACATTTCGATATTTCTTCAGTATGTTTATATACAGAGATTAGAAATTAATAAATCAGACATTTATTTATATTGCTTAATAACTTAAGCAAATAGGCTTCTTATTATCAAAAAAACGAAATGCAAATAGATATGTGCTGTTACATATATTAAATGCGTTAAGGATATCATAATGATCCATGCTTTTATTAAAAAAGGGAGCTTTCAGGATTCAGTAAGCCTGATGATTATTTCCCGAAAATTAAGTGAAGCCCCAGAGGTGGAAGAAATTTCCGTCATGATGGGAACACCAGCGAATAAATCTCTTCTCGATGTCACCGGTTTCTGGCACGACATGTTTAACGAAGCCACACCGAATGACATTTGTGTTTCGATTAAAGCGGAATCAGACGATCCTTCCATTATCGATATGATTTCTACGGCATTAGAGGAAGCACTGGCAGAGATAGCCAGTGGTCAAAAAGGTGGTAACAAATTAACAACAGTGCGTAGCTGGCGTACCGCTAAACAAAAAAGCACGAATGCCAATATGTTACTTATCTCTATTGCGGGTGAATATGCGGCTGAATTAGCTGATACCGGTTTAGAAGATGGCTGTAACGTTATGCTGTTCTCTGACAACGTTTCTATCGCAGATGAAAAAGCATTAAAAGAAAAAGCAGCTGCAAAAGGTCTGATTGTGATGGGGCCTGACTGTGGTACTGCGAATATTGCGGGAGCTCCTCTTGCTTTCGCGAATATTGCTCCTAAAGGTTCAATCGGTATTGTGGGCGCATCAGGTACTGGTATTCAAGAAATCACCTCACAGATTGTTTTACAGCGCCAAGGTATTTCTCACTCCATTGGTTTAGGTGGTCGTGATTTAACTGAGCAAATTGGTGGCATCAGTGCAATAACAGCTATCAATATGCTGGCTGCTGATCCTAACACTCGAGTTATTGCTTTTGTTTCTAAGCCACCAGCGCCAGCTGTTCGCCAAAAAATCATTGCTGAAATGAAACGCCATAACAAACCGATTGTGGCTCAATTCTTAGGAACAAAACCTGAGAAATTCCAAGACGACAATATCTATTTCACTCGCACTTTAGATGAAACTGCACGTATTGCGGCTGAATTAGCTCGTGTTGAAGATATTGCCGCGGAATTACCAAAAGTAGCGGGTAAGAAAATCATTGGTCTTTATGCTGGTGGTACGTTAGCGGCTGAGTGCGCCATGTTGTTATCTGAGAAACTCAATGTTGAAGTCGATAACGAACATAAACAAGGCACGATGCTAGATGCTGATGGCCACAAAATTATCGATATGGGTGATGACTTCTATACACAGGGTAAACCACACCCAATGATTGACCCATCTACACGTAACAAATTTATCAGTGAGCTAAGCAATAAAACCGAAGCTGGCGTGTTACTGGTTGATTTTGTTATTGGTTATGGCGCAACTCAAGATCCAGCTGGCGCGTTAATTCAGGAAATCAAAAAACTGAATGAGAAACGTGACGAAGCAAATCCATTGATCACTATCGCAACTATTACGGGTACTGAAGACGATCCACAAAACCGTAGCGAACAGCAAAAACAGCTAAAAGAAGCGGGCATTATTGTGATGGATACGTTGCCAGAAGCCGTTTTATTGGCCAAAGAATTAATCCAGCCTCATCCAGCAGAAGCACATGCTGAAGTGTCGCCACTGCTTAACGGGATCTCTGTGATCAACGCAGGATTACGTAGCTTCGCAGACGATCTGCAATCAAGTGGCACCCCCGTTGTTCATTATCAGTGGGCACCTGTCGCAGGTGGCAATAAAAAACTGGCTGAAATATTAAAGAAATTGAAATAAGGAATTGCAGATATGTACTCAACTATCGAACAAGCGAATGAAGCAGTTATCGAACGTATCCGTGAAGCCCGTCCTCACTGGTGTGATGTTAGCTTAGCAAAAGAAGTTGTTCCTGCTTTAGAGACAGGTAAAAAATTACTTCACGCAGGTCCACCAGTAACTTGGGGGGAAATGAGTGGCCCTGTTCGCGGTGCATGTATCGGTGCTTCTTTATTTGAAGGTTGGGCAGAAACTGAAGAACAAGCATTGGCAATGTTAGAAGCCGGCGAAATTGAGTTTATTCCTTGCCATAACGTGAATGCAGTAGGCCCAATGGGCGGTATTACTTCTGCTCATATGCCAATGCTGGTTATCAAAAACCACATTCATGGTAACTACGCTTACTGCAACATGAACGAAGGTATCGGTAAAGTGATGCGCTTTGGTGCTTACGGTCCAGATGTGCAAGAGCGTTTACATTGGATGCAAAATAGCTTGGCGCCAGTATTAAAAGCAGCGATTGCAACGTTTGAAAACGGTATCGATCTGACGGCAATTATGGGACAAGCAATTACGATGGGTGATGAATTCCACCAACGTAACATCGCCGCATCTGCACTGCTACTGCGCCAGCTTGCACCAGTACTAGGCACTTTAGATTTTGAAGAAGCTGAAATCACCAAAGTGACTAAATTCCTGAGCATTACAGACCAATTCTTCCTGAACTTAGCCATGGCTTACTGTAAAGCCGCGATGGATGCGGGTGCTCAAATCAAGCAAGGTACTATCGTCACTGTAATGACACGTAATGGTAGCAACTTTGGTATCAAAATCAGCGGAATGGGTGACCAATGGTTTACCGCTCCAGTAAATACACCACAAGGTCTGTTCTTCTCAGGCTTTAGTCAAGCAGATGCGAACCCAGATATCGGTGATAGTGCAATCACTGAAACCTTCGGTATTGGTGGCGCGGCAATGGTTGCCGCTCCTGGTGTAACACGCTTTGTGGGGGCATCAGGTGGTATGGATGCGGCGCGTGAAGTGACTGAAGAAATGGCTGAGATCTATCTTGCACGCAACATGATGTTGCAAATTCCAACTTGGGATTTCCAAGGTGCATGTTTAGGTTTAGATGCTCGTCGCGTTGTTGAAACAGGGATCACGCCACTGATTAACACAGGTATTGCACATAAAGAGCCGGGTGTTGGTCAGATTGGTGCTGGTACTGTACGCGCACCTTTAGGTTGCTTTGAAAAAGCAATTGTTGCACTTGCTGAAGAGCTAGGCATCGACGCTTAATCTCGTTTTTTAACGACAAAATGCAGCAATAAAGGGGGGCATTATGCAAATTCAAGCACTTCAAACCAGCCAGCATATCACTGACTTTGAAGGTGAGATTAAATGTGTGGGCATTTATGACCATGCTTTGAATTTCATTTGCCCTCAACAACGCTTAATGACTTTTCATCGTGAAGGAAAAGGATTAAGCCCGATGGGATGGTTACTAAAACAAGATGATTTTGATTATTTTGCCAAACAGTGCCATCCCTCGATTGTGATGAGTCTTAAAAATCATCAAGCGACACTCGCAAATAAACTCACATTGATCGCAGGTCAAAGTGAGAATTTACGCTTACAAGATAAAGCGAATTTAGATTTACGTTGGTTAGAAAGTTTTTTTTCTCTGTTATCTCCCTCGATTGCAACGGGGTTATACGGCTCATTGAAAAATTACCGTCAAATCGCGCAACTCAGTGAAATAAAGTTATTAGCTAAGCTGTTTCATAATCAGCTATTAGGCAATGCTGTTAACTGGGCTATTTTTACAGGGAAAGGCCCCGGATTAACACCAAGTTCAGATGATATGCTGGTGGGTATGCTATTTGCACATTATTTAGCAGAGCCAGAAAATAAACTTAATAATTTTTTTAATAACACACCGCCTTTATCTGAATTAACCACCATTGTCAGTAAGCATTATTTGGAATATGCCACACAGGGAATATTTTCTACCTATCTCATTCAACTAGGTAAAAAAATAAAGAATAAAGAGATTATTTTTAAGGATATGTTGGAAATACTCTCTATTGGTCATCATTCTGGTGCAGATACATTACTGGGCTTATGGATTGGTTACCAAACTAAAAAACAACAACAGCATATTGATTAATATTTTTTAATAAAAGAATTTATATAAACATTCGGATACGGATAATTATGAAAACAATTGTTATTGCTTTAGGCGGAAATGCATTATTGCAACGCGGGGAAGTTTTGTCTGCTGAAAATCAATATAAAAATATTGAATTGATGTCAGAGACAATTAATAAATTAGCTAAAGAGTATCGTGTTGTATTAGTACACGGTAATGGGCCTCAAGTTGGATTACTTGCACTTCAAAACCTTGCATATCAAGACGTTCCTGCATATCCATTGGATATCTTAGTCGCAGAAAGCCAAGGTATGATTGGTTATATGATGATGCAGAAAATTAATCAAAATCATCCTGAACAAGCTATTACAACGGTAATGACTCGAGTTTCCGTTGATATTAATGATGAAGCATTTAACGATCCAAGTAAATTTATCGGCCCTATTTATGATGAAGCTGCTAAAGAAGAGTTAATTGCGAAGTATCAATGGACATTTAAACAAGACGGTAAATATTATCGTCGTGTTGTGCCATCACCAACACCGAAAAAGATTATTGATATCGAAGCAGTAAGACTTTTATTAGATAAAGGTCATATTGTTATTTGTGGCGGCGGTGGCGGTATTCCAGTCAACAATTCAAATAATGAATTTATTGGTAGTGAAGCTGTTATTGATAAAGATTTAACTGCGGCTTTAATTTCTCGTGAATTAAATGCAGAGCACTTTGTTATTTTAACAGAGGCAGATGCTATTTATAAAAATTGGGGTACACCAGAACAAGCTGCAATTCGTGAAGCAACACCAGAAGAACTTGCACCAATGGCTGTCGCTGATGGCGCAATGGGACCAAAAATCATGGCAGTGAGTGATTTTGTTAATGCAACAGGGCAACAAGCTCATATTGGTGCATTACAAAATATTCAACAAGTTATTGAAGGTCAGTCTGGCACTTTAATTTATCAGTCTTAATAAAAATGCTTTCAGGAGCGTCATTATGAACGATGCACAAGTGAATGAGAAAGGCAAAGTCCCTTATTGGGTTAAACTGACCATTATCTTCTTCTTTGGTTGGATTGCGCTGTATGGTAGCCGTGCTATTGTTGGTCCTTTAATGGTAAATATTGGTGCTGAGTTTGATCTGTCTAAAGCTCAACTTGGCTCCATCATGAGTATTTTCTTTATCGGATATACTGCACTAAATATTCCATCAGGCATGATTGGTGACTATTTAGGTAAGAAAAAAGTATTAGTAACAGGTGTTGTTCTCTTCGGTGGATTCACCATTATTGCGGGTATGATGCCAACTTACGTGACCTTTATGTTTGCATGGGTCATGGTGGGGATATTCCAAGGTTTCTATTATGGCCCTCAGTATGGTCTATCCTCAGAAGCGATACCAAAACATCGTATTACATTAGGTAGTGCGATTATCAATAGTGGTATGGCATTTGGTTTGTCTATTGGTTACTACATCTCAAGTATTTCTGTTGGTGAGATGGGAATGAGCTGGCGTGCTCCGTTCTATATCATTGGTGTGCCAATTATTATTATTGGTTTGGTTATGTTATGGATCATCAAAGATAAGCCAAAAGCACAACCTGCGGCAGAAAATGGCGCAGCCAAACAAAAAGTTAAACTGACATTTAAAGATTTATTTGGTAATCGCAATATCAACCTTGCGTATGTCACCATCTTCTGTTCAATCTATGGTTTCTTTGTCTTAGTAACTTGGTTACCGTATTACTTAGAAACTGAGCGTGGAATTACTGGGACACAAATTTCAACTATCGCATCATTAATGCCGTGGTTTGCTATTCCTGGTTCACTTATTTTTAGCTGGGTTTCAGATAAAATTGGTCGCCGTAAACCTGTGTTACTGATCATGTTACCGCTGTCATTAGTCGCTATTCTTGCTGTGCCAATGTCAGAATCAATGCCTGTGTTAATTGGTGCTCTGATCCTTTACGGTATTGTTGGTAAAATCAGTACAAACCCAGTACTTGTTGCTGTAGTTGCTGATAACTCACCCCGACATGCACTAGGTACATCATTTGGTGTTTATAACTGTATCGGTATGCTGGGTTCTGTTTTTGCACCAACATTAACCGGTTTCCTATCAGACAAAACAGGTAGCATGGACTCAGGTTTCTACTTTGCAGCTATTCTGATTTGTATCGGTATTGTGGCAAGCCTCTTTATTAAAGAAAGCAACAACAATAATGAAGAAGCAAAAGCGTAGTACGCTATTCAGATAGCCACTGAATATACAGTAAAAGGGCAAACTTCGGTTTGCCTTTTTAATTTAAAGGATCGTAAAACGATTGCACACTCGGGTGATTTTGCTTAAACAACTCCACTAAATAACTGACTACTGCGCCTTTTTTATCTTCACACCATGCCAATGAAAGAGGAGAGTTATGACGACGATTTTTTACTTCTTTCGCAATTAACTGTCCGCTATCAATAAGTGGTTTGCATAAACTTAATGGCAAAAATCCTATTCCCACACCTTTTAAATGACAGGCTAATTTTGTGTGTAAATCAGGTACACGGATCTCGTGCTGACCCGATAAGCGCCATGCAGTGCGTTTAGAAAGATGGCGAGACGTATCTTCGACGTTTACAGCAGAATACATACGCATTTGATCATCATTTAATACACCACTGATATTGGCTAAAGGATGATTCGGCGCGACAACAAATTGCCATTGAATTTCGCCCATCGCACAAATGTTAATATTATTCTTAAGGGATTCATTACCCGTAACACCGATAGCAAAATGGTAATCTTCATTAATAAGTGCATCCCAAACACCCATATAGACTTGGCGAGTAATATGAAATTGGGTAGAAGGAAAACGTTGATGAAGACAAGCCAACATACTGGCAACAGCTGTGCGATCATAAAGAAGATTATTAATCACAATATTGACCTGATGCTCGACACCCGCGTTCATTTGTTGAAGTTCCACAGGCATTGATTCTAGCCATACAATCCATTGACGACATTTTTCTAAGAGATATTCGCCCGCTGGCGTGAGTGTCACGGTTCTTGTGGTGCGATTAAAAAGTTGGGTGCCGATATTTTCTTCTAATGTTTTTATACAGTAACTAATCGCGGCTGATGTTTTATGAAGCATATCGGCTGCTTTGGTAAAACTTTGGCAGTCGGCGACCTGTATAAAAGTGCGGATCATTTCTTGATCTAACATATTTTTGTCCTGATGGCGAAAGAGGCAAATTTTCAGCAGATAATGCTGAACTAAAAAAAGAAAACAGAGCAAAGCTTACCTATTTTTTCTAAGGTCTATACCGTAAAGTAAGGCAACTTCTTATCGTATTAATGGATGTTATTATTTTGAGCTTGTTATTGTGTACCGAATGAAGTTTTGATTATTTATAGATAAGCGATAAAGCATACTAACAAAATTTTCATCGGATAATGGGCGCAATAAGAATATCTGTATTCTATTTGTGTGAGTGCTTTCACGTTTCACACATCCTTTTACTGATGAAGTTAAGATATCAGTAAAAGGTGGTGAAAGTTAGGATAAAAAATCCTTCGAGCAGATAAGAAAAAAAATCAATTAGGCTATTTTAAATGGGTAAGTAAAAAAGAGCAGGTGAGTCAGATTAAGTGCAAAGTGAAATAGCGTTGAAACCCAGAGCCGACCACTCCACATCCAAGCTAACCCATAAATAATCCCCGCGAGTGAAGCAAAAACAACTAACAATACTCCGCCTGCGAAATGTGCTAAACCAAAGATAATGGCTGCTATTAGTAGAGCAACATAAGGAGGTAGATAACGTGATAATGTTTGTTGAATCACACCTCTAAATAATGCTTTTTCAGCAAGTGATACAAAAAAGAGGTTCGCAAGAATAAAGGCAGGTAACCATGATGGTAAATGCAATTCAATTGCTAATCCCCCTAGCTTTACAGCGATCAATAACAGTGCAGGAATGGCAATAATTAACATTGCCCACTGTAATTTATTTGCTTCTTTTAATGGAGTGCAGACAAAAAGCGTAGGAATAAAGATCAGAAAAATAAAAGGTAATAATGCTTTGTCAGCATTGAAATAAAATGAAAAAGGGGCGCTTTTTATCCCTATAGCGGTGTGTGAAAGGTAACGTAAATTGTTAAAACCAGGAATAAGGTGAAAGGCTAACCCGCTGGCAATGATGATAAGCGCAAGAATGATGATCCCGCGTAGCAGTGGTTGTGTTTTATAACGTGAATAAGCAAATGCTAATAGCAGAATACCAAAAATAATGGGCAAAGTTTGCCATGTAATAACGCCAGTTATAAATGCGCTAACTGCCGTAAATGCAAGTGTAATAAGTGCAAGAGTGCGATTAAAACCCAAAAGTAATAAAGAAAAAGCAATGAGTAGCCAAGTGATCATAATGATAAATAATCTAGAAAGAAAAGGAGCGTTAGGGTAAAAGATAGCAGCTTTCTAAGCTATCACTATAAATAAAAAAGTAGAGAAAGCAGACCTCTTTATGCACAATAATTTTATTTAATTATTTGATTTATATGTAAAATATAATATATCGACTTTTAATCCAAAATTAAAACAAATGTTTAGTTTATATAATGATAGTTAATTTATGATATTAAATTAGCATAAGTAAAACAGGGAATATAAAAATGCCGATAGTTTTAATATCGGCACTTTAGTTTATATAGGTTAGTTTGCTTTTGATTAAACAGAGTAAAACTAAACGTAAAAATAGCGAATAACGTGGAAGAAAATAGGGGCTGCAAAACAGAGCGAATCCATTCTATCCATCATGCCACCATGGCCTTCGATCATCGTGCCAAAATCTTTTACACCGCTATCTCTTTTGATTGCAGACATACATAAACCACCGGCAAAACCTGCCAATGTGATTACTAAAGAGAGTAAAAATGCAGCCCACCATGAGAAAGGCGTTGCCCACCACAACATCATGCCAATAAGGCTGGCGGAGATAATGCCACCAAAAAAGCCTTCCACTGTTTTATTTGGACTTAATTTAGGCACGATAGGATGTTTGCCAAATAATTTACCAAACACATATTGAAGTACGTCAGAAACTTGCACCACTATCATTAAAAAGAGCAGTAAATTGATATTACGACCTTCGAAACCTTCAATTGGCAACATTAAAAGTGCGGGTGCATAACTTAGGCAATAAATTGCTATCATTACGCTCCATTGCACTTTTGCCATACGTTCTAAGAAGTGGCGAGTGTCACCTGAAAGTGCCATACGTGTTGGTATTAATAGGAAGGCGTAAACGGGAATAAATACTGCCATTAAGTTGTACCATTGCACACCAACAAGAATGTATTGGATAGGCAATATAACGAAGAAACACCAGAACAGCGCTTCATGGTCGCCACGATGTGTGGGTGTTAAGGTAATAAGTTCACGTAATGCAAGCCATGAGATAATAGTAAATAGGACGACAGAACCTATTGCTCCAATCCCTATTGCAACACCTGCAATAATACACATCACCCACCACGCATTGATCCTTGAATTAAGATTCGTGATGGTGGATGTAGGGCCTTTTACTGCCGCTAAAATAGCACCAATAATGCTGGCGATAATTAAGAAAGAGAAGAGTCCGATAAAGATCCAGAGGACTTCGTTATTAATACGTTCCATTGTGTAGCTCCTCTAACGCACTTTTTGCTCTTACTAGAAACTCTTGTTTACTTTCATGTTCATGAGTGGCTTCAATAGGGGCACCAAAAATTGCACTGCAAATAACAGGAACAACTAAGCGAGAGCCTTTAGGAAGAACTCTGTTTAAGTTTTCCAGATAAATAGGGACTAATTGAACATTCGGATTTTTACGAGAAAGATGCCAAAGACCTGCTTTAAAATCTTGAATAGATTCGCCATTACCTCGAGTACCTTCAGGAAAAATAATTAAAGAATCCCCTTGGTCTAAAATTTCTTGCATCAGAGCAAGTGCATTGGCTTTATTTGGTGCTGATGATGCAGCGTCATTAGCGGGTTGCTCTGCGCTTTCTCCGCAAGAATTTTCCTCTTGTGGAAAATTCATTTTGGTGGCATGACGAGGAATAAGAATAGCTCTAAAGATACGATGAGATAAATAACGGCGTAAGCGGTTTTTGTTCCAATAATCTTCAGCGGCAACGGGATGAACATAAGGGCGAATATTGGGTGAAAGACAAGACCAAATAACTAAGCCATCAAGATGACTAGAATGGTTAGCGTAATAAATACAAGGAATATCTTTTGCAATAGGAGAAGTTTGTTTAGCGCGAATACCTGTTAGGAATCGACAAATAGAGACTAAGACGGATGATACCACTTTTGCATCTAAAGCAAGTTTTCCATTTTTCATTAATCAGACACCTTGTGCTAAATCCCGTAAAATTCGACGGGTTCTGAAAATTGTGGTCAGCATTGAACCTAAAATAATAATCCATAATGAAATCAAAAAGAGCCATATTCCCCAAAGATTAGGAATAAATGCAGCAATAACAGCAACAGAGGTTAATAACGCCATTCGGTGTTGTTTTGCCATGGGGCCTGTAAATTGTTGATCTAGTCCACAAGCGCCACCTAATACACGAACATAAGCGGTCATTACTGCAAAAAAAGCGCCCACCCAGCTCAACGTAATGGCCATAGAAAAGTCAGAAGATAGCCCATAACCGACACCCAAAATAATTAAAGTATCAGCAATTCTGTCTGGTAATTCATTATAAACAGCACCTACTGGGCTTTTCATGCCTCCTTCGACGGCAACCATACCATCTAGTAAATTACAAATGAGGCGACCTTGGATCATGATAGCGCCAAGGAGCAGTAAAATTGAGCGTAATAATCCAGATGTGTAGAAGAGGGCACAAAAGAGTGATAAGCCTGCAAGTAATGCAAATATGACACTAAACACGGAAATACCGTTAGGAGTTGCCCCTTTTTGTTGTAAGTAGCGGCTGCACTTTGTAGCCCAGTTTGTTTGTCTTGCTTTTATCGGGCGACGGTTTTTATCTTGAGTGTTCATTTTTCTTTGTAAAAAGCGAGTTAGGAGGGTATAGCATAAGGGCATTTACTCAAAGTGAAAATAAGAATAAACGTATAAGTTTATCTTATATTTTTTTATGCAGATTAATTCCTTCTTTTTTTGCTCTTATTAAGACTATAAATAAATTATTAATAATTATTTGTTTTTCTAGGTGTTAATACTTATTTAGAGCTAGTGCATTGTACTTACACAATGTGATCATTTAATGATGCTCTTTATTTGATTGTTATTAAGTAGAAATGGTAAATGATGTATTACATTAATTAAACTATAAAGAGAATAAATTTCTTAAGTAAAAGGGAGTATAAAAGGAAATACTTATTATTATTTCTTATTTTACTGTTTAAATAATCGCAATTAAAACACTTCGATTAGAATTTTCTTATAAGGAATTTTTTGTTTAAATCGAAAATCAAAACGCATAACCAGTCTTTAAATGGGCATAAAAAAAAGAGACGGGAATTTCTTTTGTATTATTTTTTACTCATTAATAATTTTCTTCGTAAAATAAGAATAAAGGAAATGAGAAATTAGAAATGAGAATACTCATCTTTATAATAAGTAAAAAATGATTTATATCAAATGAAGGGCTTCATCTATTCTTATATTGCTATTATTAATAAAAAACAATCATAATAGTTATTAATAATAGCGATTATGAAAATAATATATACAAATGTTTTAAATTGAAATTAAACGAACCCTAATGAAAGGGTGGCATCAAAATAAGCTGCCGCCCTTTCTATCGTAGAATGGTGTCTAGCGTATTAATTATTCCCATATTAGGCGTAATTCATCCAAAATAGAATATTTTTAGAAGTACAGCTTTCTCTCATTAATAAAATTTAATGAAAATTAAACAGGTCATATCGTTATATAGTAAGATAATACAACCCATTGATAAATAGAAATCACATTGTAAATTAGTTTGCTCTTAAATCATATTTCTTAAAGAAATCATACTCTTGAACTAATTGTGGTAGTGATCTTATTTTCAATTTCGTATACATATTTGAACGATGCACTTCAACTGTACGAGGCGATAACGAAAGTTTTTCTGCCGCTTCTTTGCTCGTATTTCCGTCAAGGATCATCTCCATAACCTCTTTTTCTCTATTAGATAACTTACCAAATTTATCTTTTAGAGATATATATGTTCGGAATTGCTCAACTTCACTTTCATAATGCAGGAAAGATTCCGAGACAATATTAAGAAGTTCATTCACATTTAGAGGTCGAGTTAAATATTCGAAAGCCCCTGATTTAAATGCGTTACGACAACTCTCAATGGAACTATCCCCAGAAATAATAATAACAGGGATGATGTTTTTCAATTTGTTGAGTTCTTTAATCAGTGCAATTGATGGTGCTGCACTACTCTTTGTATTAATTATGATGCACTCTTTATGAGCTCCTTTTGTTGATGAAAAATAGTATTTCAAGAAAGCCTGCTCATTTGAATAGGTTTTCACATTAGCCGCTAAAGAAGAAAGAACGGCTTTAAGTTGAACTTTTGTACTGTCATCTTCAAAAGTGATTAAGTGGATTATTGATTCCATATGTTGCTCCTGGTTTTACTCTGCTCTTACACTAAAAGTGAATGAGTAACGAAATTTGACTAATTTATAAGTTTTTTATGTAGGGTAACATTCACGCAACGGAGCCATATTCAGAATATATCAAATTAAAAATGATTAATACTTCTGTATTATATTATAGATAAAATATCAGAACTTTGTTTTGTTTCAATATTTGTATTTTATAGATAAGAATAATTTATTTCTATAATGAAAGGATGAGATAACTATTATTAATTGTAACTAAGTTTTTTATCGTAAGTGATTTTAACTATATTAAACTCACTTAATAAGTAAAAAAATAATATATCTAGGTGTTTTTTTATGAAGTAATTAATAGTCGCATTTAGTTACAATACAATTCCCTTTGTGGCTTTTTGGCTTTACTTCTTGTAAAATAGCACTTTATTTCTACTGACCCTTTTTAATAAACCAACCGAGCCAATACTATGGCGTCACTGAAAGATGTAGCTCGACTTGCATCCGTTTCTTTGATGACAGTCTCAAGAGCGATTAATAACCCTGAGTTATTAAAACCAGAAACACTGAAACAAGTCCAAAATGCGATTGATCAACTTAACTATGTTCCAGATTATTCTGCACGAAAAATTCGTGGTCAAGGAACAAAAGTATCATCAATTGGTGTTCTGGCAATTGATACCGCAACGACACCATTTTCTGTGGAAATGATTTTATCGATAGAACAAACCGCAAGAGAATTTGGTTGGAGTTCATTTGTTGTTAATTTGACTGCACAAGATTGTTATGAAAATGCCATTTGGCAACTTTTGGCTCAACGTCCAGATGGTATTATTTATACCACGATGGGATTGCGTGAAATCACCGTACATGAAAAGTTGCTCGATAAGAATTTAGTGTTAGCAAACTGTTTGGATAAAACGCACGCTTTCCCAACTTATATTCCCGATGATTATCATGGACAGTATTTTGGGATGAAAAAAGTCATCGAGAAAGGGTATCGCCGTCCTTTGTGCTTTTATATACCTGAAGAGTCTGTTGCAGGGCCTATTCGTCGTAAAGCCGTTGAAGATGCTTGGCAAGAGGCTGGGCTACCATTGTCGGATCTACAACAATATACGATGATGTTTGGAGATGAACACTATCGTGATGTGATTGAAATATTGAAAAAGCATTGTGTTCATCAAAAGGCTGACTTTGATATTCTCATTTGTGGTAATGACCGTATCGCTTTTCTCGCTTACCAAGTTTTACTTTCTATGGGGTTACGTATTCCAGAGCAAGTGGCTGTTTTGGGATACGATAATATGATTGGTACGGGAGAATTGTTTTATCCACCATTAACAACGGTACAACTGCCTCATTATGAGTTAGGTAAAGAAGCGACATTGCATATTATTCAAGAACGAAACCATAGAGATACCGTACACGTACCTTGTCAATTAGTTGAACGTGAGTCTATTTAAAGACTCACGTCTTACTTACCTTCTTAATATTAGTAAATACTATTTAGCTGCCAATATTGACCATTAATCAGTGTTGCATCGCCATTCATGGCAAAAAAACGTAAAGTTTGAGTATCTTGTTGAGCATAATATCGGCTGCTAAAGGTGAATTCACCTTTGTTTACAAAGACTTCAATTGATGAACGATCAATGAAAATACGTAAATTCAATTCACAACCTTCAGGTAATGGAATACTTCTAGCTCCACTCATATTGTGCTGAGGATAATGGCGGTTAAGAACCAAACGATTTGATTGATTATCAACAAATAGCTCAAGCCCTTTACCTAGCCATAAGCCAAATTTTTCAGCATGACTGTCTAAAGATAATGTTAAGTCGAGTTCGATAGCGGTAGTATTATTTATTAGTTCGATAGA
Organism: Proteus columbae; assembly: GCF_009914335.1. NCBI lineage: Bacteria > Pseudomonadati > Pseudomonadota > Gammaproteobacteria > Enterobacterales > Morganellaceae > Proteus > Proteus columbae. Next base: position 3,064,537 of record NZ_CP043925.1, on the reverse strand, counting down.
TTGATTACTGAGTGTTAATGGCTGGATAGTCTGTTTTTCTTGGCGCAATGATTCGACTTCTTTAACAGGGATCATGCGTAAGCGATTTTTGGATTTATCAAACGTGATTTCACGAGGGAGTGTAAAACAACCAGACCAAAATTCAGATTTTGAAGGCATTGGCGAATTCCACATATCCATCCATCCCATTGAAACACGACGACCATCAGGTGTCGTAAATGATTGTGGCGCATAATAGTCATGGCCATTATCAAGTTCAATAAAGTGACCTTGTGGTTTAAAGGGTTGATTTGGCGACCACTGGCCAATTAATGCCCCTGATTGAAAGAGATTGCGATATTGATAGCCTTCGGCTCGTTTTCCTTGTGGTGAGAAGACGATTGCAAATTCGTTTTCTTGGCTAATAGGGAAGAAATCAGGGCACTCCCACATATAGACATTTTTATCATCCGTTTTTCCTAAAACAGTGTAATCGTTGTTCCACTGTTGACCTTCTTCAAATAAGGTTTCGCTAGAGAAGAGTAGGACTTGTCCTTGATCTTTTTCATCACGAGCACCAACAACCATCCACCATTTACCGTCTTGATACCAGACTTTAGGATCACGAAAATGCATATAACCTTTAGGGGGTTCTAAAACGATCCCTTTTTTCTCAAAATGAATGCCATCTTCACTGATAGCAACACATTGCGCTTCATAGATTTGACTATCATCCCCTTCGGCGGCTAACCAATTGTGTCCGGTATAGAAAAGATAGAGTTTACCTTCATGGCTAATTGCTGATCCTGAGAAGCAACCACTTTTGTCGTAGTCATCTCCTGGTGCTAACGCAATAGGTTGATGTTGCCAGTGGATCATATCGGTACTTGTGGCATGTCCCCAATGCATTGGTCCCCAATCTTGAGAATAAGGATGGTGCTGATAAAAGGCGTGATATAAACCATCGTGATAAATAAGACCATTAGGATCATTTAACCAACCCGCAGGTGCTGCCAAATGAAACTGGGGATAAAATTTATTGCCTCGTTTTTCAATCAAAGTATTTAAGGCTTTTGTTGATTGTTCTAAGCGGTGTTTCATATCATTATCCTTATTATATTTTAGAGTTATTAGTGTGTTTTTAAGATCACAAAAGGGTAAAGAACAGATGTAATCACACTATTATTCTTGCTGTTAACGATAACATTTAGAGTGAAAAAAATACGATGCATGAGATTGACTTTATCATTTTATCTCATTATGTTAACGTTATCAGTGTGGATTTACGAGCAATATCTTTACTTATTCGTTATGAATAGTCATAAAAACAGAATATAGTTAAGAAAAATAATTGCTTATCTTCAGGAGAGATTATGAAAGTCTGGTCTTTAGGTGACGCTGTTGTTGACTTGATCCCATTGCAAAACATGCAATATGAAGCATGTGCTGGTGGCGCGCCAGTCAATGTTGCTGCGGGCGTTGCTAAGCTTGGTCAACAAAGTGGTTTTATTGGACGTGTAGGTGAAGATGCGTTCGGCCATTTTATGCAAAAAACATTGTTTGATCTGGGCGTTGATACTCGTGCAATGGAATTTGATGAGTTTCATCGTACCAGTACTGTTCTTGTCTCTTTACAAGAAAATGGTGAGCGTGATTTTACTTTTTTAGTTGCTGAGTCTGCTGATCAATTTTTAACAGAAAAATCTTTACCTGCGTTTGAAAAAGATATTTTGCATTTTTGCTCTTTAGCATTAGTGAATCCCATTTGTCGCTCGACCTTAGATTGTGCAATCAAAAATATTAAAGAAAGCGGTTCACTACTGAGTTTTGATATTAATTTACGACCTCAAATGTGGCGTGATCATGAAGAAATGCGCGAAGTTATTGATAATTATGCGCATAAAGCGGACATATTAAAATTATCCGAAGATGAGCTTACGTGGATGACACAAGAAGTGACATTGAATAATGCACTTAAAAAATTAGAAGATTATCCCGCTCGTTTAAAAGTGATCACCCAAGGCTCTAAAGGTTGTTTAGTTTTAACGCCAAATACCCAAGTCGCATTTAGTGCCTTTATCGTTGAATGTATTGATACAACCGGTGCTGGTGATGCCTTTATGTCAGGCTTGTTAGCTGCGCTTGCTGAATATGGTTTTGCTGAAGATGAACCATATCTATCAAAAATAGTGACGCAAGCAGCTGCTTGCGGTGCTTTAGCCACCACTAAAAAGGGGGCAATAGCCGCGGCACCAAGTCGTAAAAAATTACATGATTTTGTTCAGCAGCAACCGCCTTTGCATGTTAGGGAGATTTTCTAACAACTCACCTATTTTTTCTGGTTGTGGTTTTTACCACGGTTTTCCCTTAATGGATTTTCCTATTCTCCATTTATAACGACTTTTCTCGGAGTGGTTATTTGTGGAGATTTTTTTTATCTCATCTATGCTGTTGTACTGATGTTTGATCAATCAATCAGCGATGCCGATCATATTGTTCTGCCAATTTTAAGCGTATGATATTAAATCTTATCGACTTTTATTGATGGAACATTAAATGTGGGCTCAATCGGGCGCGGTATTAGCCATTTTTTCTTATATTCTTTGGGGAATTACTCCTCTGTTTTATCGGCTGTTACCGGGAGCGCAGCCGTTAGAAATGTTGGCTCAGCGTTTGATCTGGTCTATCCCTCTTTTATTACTCGTGCGACTCTTTATTAAAAATAGGACACGATGGCGCGCTGTTTTACAAGATAAGCGCTCTATTTTTATGTGTCTATTTAGCTCAATGGCTATGGCTGTTTCTTGGTGTACATTTACCTATGCATTAACACATCAACAAGTATTAGAAGCGAGCTTGGGGTATTTTATTAATCCGCTTTTCTCAATTTTATTAGGCGTCATATTTCTTAAAGAAAAGCTTAATTCAGCAGAAAAATGGGCTGTTGCCTTAATTTGTGCTGGTGTGGGCTATCAATTGTGGATGTACGGTGAATTACCTGTATTGGCTATAATGATGGGCGGTGCATTTGCTGTATATGGATTAATTCGTAAGTTTATTCGTTTTGATGTGATCACGTCTTTATTTATGGAAACCCTTTGGTTAATGCCATTAGCAATAGGCGCTACGATTTGGTTGGTTGTTACCGATAAAAGTGCATTACCTTCGGCTGATAATTTGACTCGTTTTTATTATATCTTAACAGCTCCAGTGACTATCTTACCGTTATTATTCTTTACTGCTGCCGTCAAACGAACCACGTTAACCGTGATAGGATTAGCGCAATACATTGAACCTACCATTCAATTTTTATTGGCTGTTTTCTTATTCCATGAAGCTTTTGATGAAGTAAAAGGCGTGAGTTTCTCACTGATTTGGTTAGGACTTTTATGCTGCATCTTAGCACTTATCCGAAAACGCCTTAATTATCTAAAAATTCAAAAAGGAAAACGTAGCCAAACAATGTAATTGTTTTATTTCTCTGCCTGATTATTTTTTTGTCTGGCTATTTTTCTATCAAGCTAAATCCGTTATGCTATATGAAAGGCAATCGTTTGCGTGATTGTGATTTTTATTAATGGTGAGGATAAAAAATGACAGTGCTGGGTACGGCTCTTACAGCAAGTGCAACAAAAGTGATGTTATTAGGTGCCGGTGAATTAGGCAAAGAAGTTGCGATAGAATGCCAACGCTTGGGAATTGAAGTGATTGCCGTTGATCGCTATCTCAATGCTCCAGCTATGCATATTGCTCATCGTCATTATGTTGTAAATATGCTTGATAGCGATGCATTAAAGCAAGTTATTGAACAAGAGCGACCTGATTTTATCGTTCCTGAAATTGAGGCTATTGCAACAACGTTACTGGTTGAATTAGAACAAGCGGGGCAAAAAGTTGTTCCTTGTGCCCGTGCTGTAAAGCTAACTATGGATAGAGAAGGTATTCGTCGTTTAGCCTCGGAAACACTGAATTTACCTACATCGAACTATCAATTTGTTGATGATGAAGTGAGCTTTAAAAAAGCGGCTCTAGAAATAGGCTTCCCTTGTATTGTAAAACCTGTCATGAGTTCATCTGGAAAAGGGCAAAGTGTTATTCGTAATGAAAACGATTTAGCTCAAGCTTGGACTTACTCGCAAGAGGGCGGGAGAGCAGGAAAAGGACGCGTTATCGTTGAAAAAATGATCCCATTTGATTTTGAGATCACGTTACTGACTATTCACGCTGTTGATGGTACCCATTTTTGTGCCCCTATTGGTCATCGACAAGAAAAGGGTGATTACCGTGAATCATGGCAACCTCAAAAGATGAGTGACATCGCGCTTGCTAAAGCAGAGCATATTGCGAGTAAAGTGGTTGAGAACTTAGGGGGCTATGGTTTATTTGGTGTTGAGTTGTTTGTTCAAGGTGATGAGGTATTCTTTAATGAAGTCTCACCTCGCCCTCATGATACTGGATTGGTGACACTAATTTCTCAAGACTTATCAGAGTTTGCGCTTCATGTTCGTGCTTTTTTAGGCTATCCCATTGGTGGAATTCGCCAATTAGGGCCTTGTGCATCAGCGGTTATTTTACCAGAGCTTTATAGTACGAATATTGTGTATTCTGGTATTGAAAAAGCGTTGAAGGCGGATCGTCAAATTCGCCTTTTCGCTAAGCCTGAAATTGCTGGCTTTCGTCGTTTAGGTGTTGTGCTTGCTCACGCTGATACGATAAAACACGCATTAGATGAAGCAAAAGCAGGTGCAAAAGCAATTGTTGTAAGTGATGCCAAATAATTAGAAATGTAATCTAAATTAGCCTATTTTACCGCTAAGTGAATATTATCAACTTAGCGGTAAAAACATCCAACAAGTATTATTTTGGCTCAAACTTTAATCATATAAGGTGTGTAATCACTTTTATTAGCTTAATTTCTTACTCAACCCTTGAAACTTGCTTAACTATCCCCACTTTTTATTCATATTGATTTTTTTCGCCAAATTAGGATTAATTGAGGTAAAAATGAGTATGAAAGGTCAGGAAACAAGAGGATTTCAGTCAGAAGTTAAACAACTTCTTCAATTAATGATCCATTCTCTTTACTCCAATAAAGAAATTTTCCTTCGCGAATTGATTTCTAACGCATCAGATGCGGCTGATAAATTGCGTTTCCGTGCATTATCAGATGCAGCGCTTTATGAAAATAACGGCGAGTTGCATGTACGCATTTCCACTGATAAAGAAGCTCGTACTCTGACTATCAGTGATAATGGTATTGGTATGACTCGTGATGAAGTCATTGATAATCTCGGTACTATTGCAAAATCAGGTACAAAATCATTCTTAGAATCTATCGGACAAGATCAAGCTAAAGATAGCCAACTAATTGGTCAGTTTGGTGTCGGATTCTATTCTGCGTTTATCGTTGCAGATAAAGTGACAGTACGCACTCGGGCTGCTGGTGAAAGCGCAGATAAAGGTGTTTTTTGGGAATCTGAAGGTGAAGGTGATTACAGCGTTGCTGATATTGAAAAAGCTGATCGTGGTACTGAAATTACGCTTCATTTGCGTGAAGGTGAAGATGAGTATTTAGATGATTGGCGTCTGCGTAGCATTATTAGTAAATATTCCGACCATATTTCTCTGCCTGTTGAAATTGAAACGAAAAATGAAGAAGACGGCACAGTAACATGGGAAAAAATTAATAAAGCGCAAGCACTGTGGACTCGAAACAAAGCTGAAGTGAGTGATGAAGAGTATAAAGAGTTTTATAAACATATCTCTCATGATTTCGCAGATCCATTAAGCTGGGCACATAACCGTGTAGAAGGTAAGCAAGAATATACAAGCTTATTATATGTGCCTTCAAAAGCGCCTTGGGATTTATGGAATCGTGAACAACGCCATGGTTTAAAACTCTATGTTCAGCGTGTCTTTATTATGGATGAAGCTGAGCAGTTTATGCCTAATTACCTACGTTTTATTCGTGGGTTAGTGGATTCTAATGATTTACCGTTAAACGTTTCTCGTGAAATTTTACAAGATAGCTCTGTTACACGTAATTTACGTAGTGCATTAACTAAGCGTGCATTACAGATGTTGCAAAAATTGGCAGAAAACAAGCCTGAAGAGTATCAAGCATTCTGGAAAGAGTTTGGTTTAGTCTTAAAAGAAGGCCCAGCAGAAGACTCATCTAACATTGAAACTATTGCTAAATTACTACGTTTTGCATCAACGCATAATGACAGCGATGCTCAAACAGTTTCACTGGAAGATTACGTTAACCGTATGGTCGAAGGCCAAGAAAAAATCTATTACATCACTGCTGATAGCTATGCCGCTGCGAAAAATAGCCCTCATTTAGAGCTGTTCCGCAAAAAAGGTATCGAAGTACTGCTGTTATCTGATCGTATCGATGAGTGGATGATGAATTACCTGACTGAGTTTGATGGCAAATCATTCCAGTCTGTCAGCAAAGCAGATGAATCTCTTGATAAACTTGCTGATGAAGAGAAGCAGGCTGAGCAAGAAGAAACAGATAAACAATTAGCGCCTTTTGTTGAACGCATTAAAACCTTGCTAGGGGATAAAGTTAAAGATGTGAAATTAACACATCGTTTAACAGATACTCCGGCAATTGTGACAACCAGTGCTGATGAAATGACAACACAAATGGCCAAGTTGTTTGCAGCAGCAGGACAAGCAGTGCCAGAAGTGAAATATAACTTTGAGCTGAACCCAAATCACCCATTAGTGAAACAAACCGCCGAGTTAACCGATGAAGCGTTGTTTGCGGATTGGGTAAATTTATTACTGGATCAGGCTTTATTTGCTGAAAGAGGCTCTTTAGAGGATCCAAACCAGTTTATTCGCTTAGTGAATCAACTTTTAGTTCAAAAAGCGTAACTGTTTTCGTTTTCAAACATTTAAACCACGTTTATCTGAAAAGAGAGCGTGGTTTTTTCTTTTTCGATAAAAAATAAAATGCAATCGCTACCGTGATTTCTTGAGCGATGACCTCACAAAATGGTATGGTAATGCGTTTTCGAGTTTAAATATAAAAAATTAAATGCAAGGGGATTTACGCGATGCGTATCATTCTGCTAGGCGCTCCAGGCGCTGGTAAAGGCACTCAGGCTCAATTCATTAAAGAAAACTATGGTATCCCACAGATTTCAACTGGTGATATGTTACGTGCGGCAGTAAGTGCAGGTACAGAACTAGGACTGAAAGCAAAAGCACTGATGGACAATGGTCAGTTAGTGACTGATGAATTAGTTATTGCGTTAGTTAAAGAGCGCATCAAACAAGACGATTGCCGTAATGGTTTCTTGTTGGATGGGTTCCCAAGAACAATTCCACAAGCTGATGCAATGAAAGAAGCGGGTATTAACGTGGATTTCGTACTGGAATTCGCTGTACCGGATGAAATCATTGTCGATCGTATTATTGGTCGTCGTGTTCACGCACCATCAGGTCGTGTTTATCATGTGAAATTTAATCCACCTAAAGTGGAAAATCGTGATGACGTGACGGGTGAAGAATTAACAACGCGTAAAGATGACCAAGAAGAAACTGTTCGTAAACGTTTAGTTGAGTACCATACTCAAACTGCACCATTAGTTTCTTATTACCAAAATGAAGCTAAAGCAAACAATGCGAAATACTTCAAAGTTGATGGTACACAAAAAGTAAGCGAAATTAACGCTGAACTGAAAAGTATCCTTGGCTAATTCGTCATTGTGATGACTAATCCCGGTTGAGCCGGGATTTTTTTATCTTAAAAATAAGAAGATGAGATAAAAAGCGCGATCCAATAAATTGACAAGCACAATCTATTATTTTCCTTTATTCTTCTACTCTTTGGTTATCCTAATAAAATAACTCTAAGGAGTCATAGTATGAATGATGCTAAGTATGGTGTTCTTTTGGTTAATCTAGGCACACCTGATGCGCCGACAACGGGGGCTGTTCGACGTTATTTGGCACAATTTCTTAGCGATCCTCGTGTTGTTGATGTTTCTCCTTTGATTTGGAAACCAATATTACAAGGGGCTATATTACCGTTTCGCTCACCTAAAGTGGCTAAATTGTATCAACAGATTTGGATGGATGAGGGATCGCCACTTTTAGTTTATAGTCGAGCGCAACAACGTGCGGTTGCTCAGCGATTACCTAATATCCCTGTAGAGTTAGGAATGTGTTATGGCAATCCATCACTAAATGAAGGGGTTGAAAAACTATTACAACAAGGTGTTGAGAACATTATTTTGTTACCACTTTATCCTCAATACTCTTGCTCTACTTCTGCTGCGGTATTTGATGGTGTCAGTCGAATTTTTAAAGACATGCGTACAATGCCCTCTCTTCACTTTATTCGTAGTTATCCTACTCATCCGCTTTATATCAAAGCACTTGTCACCTCTATTGAGAAAAGTTTTCAGCAATATGGCAAACCCAATCGTTTAATTCTCTCTTTCCACGGTATACCTGAGCGTTTTATCAAAACGGGTGATATTTATTACGATGAGTGTTGCCTCACAACAGAAAAATTAAAAGAGCAATTAGAAGAGAAGCTAGGTTATCCTAAAGAACAAGTCATGTTGACATTCCAGTCACGTTTTGGCCGTGAACCTTGGCTATCGCCTTATACGGATAAAACGATGGAAAAACTGGGAAGTGAAGGGATTGAACATGTACAGGTTGTGTGCCCAGGATTTTCATCTGATTGTTTGGAAACATTAGAAGAAATTAATGAACAGAACCGAGAGTTCTTTATTCATGGTGGTGGTAAACAGTATGAATACATTCCGGCATTAAATGATGATCCTGAGCATATTGACTTGCTAGAAGCGATGATCAGAGAGGTATGCAAAAAATAATTACTGAATTCGATAAATAAAATTATCGGATTTGATGATATATTAATTTGATCATATTTCAGTTATATATAAACTTATCTTTTCTCATTTTTTAAGTATTTTAGTGTGAACCACTAAAAGTGCTGATAAACGGACACTGCATTACCTAAATTTAGGCAGGAAAATGAATAGTAAGCTTTCAAAACCACAATCTTCAGAAGTTGATAAAGGACATTTTGACGATTTCTATCTAAAACAGAACGATGAAATCGATCTTTTTGAATTATTTTCTGTTATTTATAAATCAAAATTTGTCATTATTGGTATCACGTTATTATTTGCTATCGTTGGCTTTACTGTTGCAAGCTTTTTACCACAAAAATGGACGAGCCAAGCTGCAATTACCAAGCCAATGCTTGATGAGATGAAGCAATTAAGAGCAACATTGACTGAGCTTAGCTTAGTGGATGTTGATACTGGTGTGAATGGTTCATCTGTTTATCAAAAGTTTATCAATAACTATAACTCTCGTGTTTTACGTGAAGAATATTTAATAAGTACGGATTATTACAAACGTTTGTTGGCTAAAATGGAAAATCCAACGCCTCTGGATAAGCGTAAACTAATTGAAGAGATTGTAACGAAAGACATTAATCTAAAAGCTTCAGATGATAAAAAAAGTGAAGATGAGTTTAGTGGAGAAATTAATCTAAGCTTTACTGCACCAACTTCAGAAGAGGCTTATGATTTACTTTCTGGTTATATTCGTTTTATTTCCACCAAAGTACGTATGGAAGTAAAAGACGAAATTGATGACCAAATTGAACGTAAATTAAGTTTTGCGCAAAAAGCCTATGAAATGGATTTAGAGCGTATTGCCAATGCACGTAATGTGAATGTGCAACGTCTAAAATATGCGTTAGAAATTGCTAATGCTGCTGGCGTGAAAAAACCGATTTCAAGTGAAGGTGCGCAGATTAAAGATGATCCTGATTACTCTATCGCAATGGGTTCTGATGCATTAGGCAGTAAACTGGCAATCACAGAAGCTATTACTGATCCAACAACAGTAAGCACTGATCTGAAAAACCGTTTATACAATATTCAACAGTTAGAAAAAGTGAAATTAGGCGAGCTTCAATTTGTACCATTCAAATATATGTTGAAGCCTTACGAACCGACTAAAAAAGATGCACCTAAACGTGCTCTGATTTTAGTGGGTGCTGCTTTTGTTGGTTTCATTCTGTCTGTTATGGGTGTTTTACTGAGCTATATGGCAAGAAGCCGTCGTAAAACCGCATAAAAATATCTTTAAATAAGTAGGTGTACTGACGTACACCTACTGCCTCTCCCATAATATTGTGTTAACATTGCGCATCTTTTTTAGCTGTGTAGCATCGTTCACAATGAAATTCCCTGGCAAACGAAAATCCAAACACTATTTTCCCGTTAGTTTACGAGATCCTCTATTACAACCCATCATCAATATGACGGAGAGTGAATCCTCTCGCGCTTATATCGTGGGTATTGACCAAACATTGGTTGATATTGAAGCGAAAGTTGATGAAGAGTTTATTAACCGTTATAACTTGAGTCAGGGACACTCTCTTGTTATTGAAGATGATGTCGCAGAGGCACTTTATCGTGAATTAACAGACAATAATCTGATAACACACGAATTTGCTGGTGGCACTATTGGTAATACGCTACATAACTACTCTGTATTGGCTGACGACCGCTCTGTGTTATTAGGTACTATGTGTAATAACATTCAGATTGGTAGCTATGCTTATCGTTATTTATGTAACACATCTAGCCGTACAGATCTCAATTACCTTCAAGGTGTTGATGGTGCCATTGGGCGCTGCTTTACGCTGATCACGGAAAATGGTGAACGCACATTTGCTATTAGTCCCGGCCAAATGAATCAACTTAAACCTGAAAGCATTCCGGAAGGGGTGATTGCAGAAGCTTCCGCATTGGTGTTAACGGCTTACTTAGTTCGCTGTAAACCAGGTGAACCGATGCCACTAGCAACCATGAAAGCGATTGAGTATGCGAAAAAATATGATGTGCCGGTCGTTCTCACACTTGGCACAAAATATGTTATTGCAGATGATCCACAATGGTGGCGTGATTTCTTAAAAGAGCACGTTTCTGTTGTAGCCATGAATGAAGATGAAGCTTTTGAATTAACAGGACATGCTGATCCTCTGTTGGCTTCCGATGTTGCTTTAGAATGGGTTGATTTAGTGCTTTGTACTGCGGGACCTGCTGGGCTTTATATGGGGGGGTATACAGAGCACAGCTTTAAGCGCCAAACCACACATCCTTTATTACCCGGTGCTATTGCTGAATTTAATCGTTATGAATTTAGTCGTGCAATGCGCCGTAAAGATTGTGACGAGCCAGAGAAAGTCTATTCTCATATTGAACCTTATATGGGCGGCCCTGAAAAAATCATGAATACCAATGGTGCGGGTGATGCAGCATTATCAGCATTACTGCATGATATTACAGCAAATAGCTATCATCGCATTAATGTGCCAAATTCAAGTAAGCATCCTCGGACTTATTTAACTTATTCATCATTAGCACAAGTATGTAAATATGCTAACCGAGTGAGTTATCAAGTGTTAAGCCAGCATTCTCCACGCTTGACGCGCGGTTTACCTGAAAAAGAAGACAGCTTGGAAGAAGCCTATTGGGAACGATAAGTTTGTATTGTTTCTAAGTCTTGTTTTATCAGTGTGAAATAAAAAAACCTATCAACATTTATTGATAGGTTTTTTATTGACTTAAATTCTATGGATTTAAGTGATTACCTGTGTTTGATTATTGCGCTGCACTAGGTGCAATGATTTGTTGACCATTTTCAGGTGTATCATCAATAGCACAACCAAATTCAACTTCTTTAATTAGCATATCCGCCATTGCAGATGCTGTTTGATCTTCATCGATAACGACGTGATTTGCGCCTTTTTCAAGGATAAAAGAAGCTTCTTCATCATAGTTAGCTCGCACGATAATATCGTCAAAATGGGCGCGAACAATGATATTTAAATCAGGGTTCATACTTCTTGCCGTTTCAGCGACATCGGCTGCTTCATAACCATTAGGTATCGTCAGTAATAAAGATTTAGCACAATCAATACGGGCTAAAGCAAGTGACTCTTTAGTCGATGCATTACCCAGTACGGTATTTAAACTTTTCTCTTTTAACTCAGCAAATTTATTACGACTATTTTCGATAATCACTAATGGAATAGATTGAGCTAATAATTTTTCAGCAAGCATGCTTCCTGCACGTCCATAACCGACGATAATGGCGTGACCACAAATATCAACAGGGACAGGCATCTCTTCTTCCAGCTCTTCTTGTTGTAGCTGTTCCATTTCTTCTTTGGTTTCTGTTTTTGCCAGATAACGGTCTAATAAAGAGAACAGAACTGGGTTTAGCATAATCGAGACTAAAGCACCGGCTAAAACAAGATTACGTGCATCTGGCTCTAAAACGTTTAGCGCTACACCTAGACCCGCAAGGATAAAGGCAAACTCACCAATTTGAGCAAGACTGACAGAAATGGTTAAGGCTGTTCGTCGGGAATGCCCAAACATTCGTACAAGCACCAACGCGGCGACAGATTTACCAATAATAATGATAGCCAGTGTTGCTAAGATACCAAGAGGATGTTCAATTAACACCATTGGATCAAACAGCATACCAACAGACACAAAGAACAGAACAGCAAAGGCATCACGCAATGGCAAGGTATCTTGCGCGGCTCTGTGGCTTAACTCAGACTCATTAAGCACCATACCTGCAAAGAATGCCCCTAATGCGAAGGAAGCATCAAATAAGGTTACAGCGCCATAAGCGATACCTAAAGCTAGGGCGAGTACACTTAGTGTAAATAGCTCACGAGAGCCAGTTGCCGCGGTTTTAGCTAAAATCCAAGGAATAAGCTTACGACCAACAATCATCATGATTAAGATAAAGGCTACGACTTTACCGATTGTGATACCTAAATTGATCATGAGTTGAGAAATATTGGTTTGATCGCTACTTTCCAGCATATTGGCAATAGCTGGGAGTAAAACAAGGGCTAATACCATTGCTAAGTCTTCAACAATCAACCAACCAATGGCAATTTGACCTCGTTGGCTATCAATCAGGCCTCTTTCTTCAAGCGCGCGCAAAAGAACAACGGTACTTGCTGTTGATAGGCACAAACCGAATACAATGCCACTAAATAAACCCCAGCCAAAAAATGCTGATAATCCCAACCCTAATAGTGTTGCTACTGCAATTTGAGCAATAGCACCCGGAATAGCGATGGCTTTTACTGCCATCAGATCTTTTAACGAAAAGTGTAAACCTACACCAAACATAAGCAGAATAACGCCAATTTCAGCGAGTTCAGGAGCGAGAGATGTATCAGCGACAAAGCCAGGAGTAAATGGACCAGCGAGTACACCCGCAGCAAGATATCCTACTAAAGGTGAGATTTTTAGCCGTTGAGCGATCATGCCTAAAATGTAAGCAAGTGCTAACCCACCAACAATGGTGGTAATGAGGGGTGTTGAATGCGGCATCAATTCTCCTTCTTTTTATAAAACTACATGTATCGGGGGGCGAGTAATATAGCAGGCTGATAGTTTAACGTATTCATGCAATAAATTCGCTAAAAATTATCGATTATTTATAAAAATAGCAAGTTGATTGAGTTTTTTGATGCAAATGCACTTTTTTATGTTATTTTAATCAGTCTTATCTTTTAAAGTAAGAAATACCCTGTTACCCGTTCATTTAGATAACAGGGGTAATTACAAGTTATTCAGTTTTATCTACCCCAATATTAGGAAGAAAAATGGTGAAAATACCTAACAGTGGGAGATAAGCGCAGATATGATAGACATATTCAATACTCTTCTGATCTGCAATATATCCTAAGACCGCAGCACCAATACCACCCATCCCAAAAGCGAGTCCAAAGAAAAGCCCTGAAACCATGCCAGTTTTACCTGGAATTAACTCTTGAGCATAAACTAAGATAGCAGAAAATGCTGAAGCTAAGATCACACCAATGAATACAGTAAGTACGCCAGTCCAGTAAAGGCTGGCATACGGTAGTATCAGCGTAAAAGGCGCAACACCGAGAATAGATCCCCAAATAACGTATTTTCTGCCAATTTTATCGCCTACGGGGCCACCAATCATGGTGCCAGCAGCGACAGCAAAGAGGAAAACAAATAGGTGAATTTGTGCATTTTGTACTGAAACGCCAAATTTATGTATTAAATAGAAAGTATAGTAGCTACTGATGCTTGCAAGATAAAAATACTTAGAAAAAATCAGAATAAGTAAAATGGCTAAAGAGCCAAAAAGGGCTTTACGTGGCAATATTGCTTTTTTGTTTAGTACGTTAGGTTGTTTTTTCTTCGCTTCTTGTTGAATTTTATACCAACGGCTAACTTGTAATAGCACTATAATGGCCAGTAATGCAGCAAGAGAGAACCAACCGACATTACCTTTGCCATAAGGAGCAATCAGTAAAGCCGCCAAAAGAGGACCTAAAGAGCTGCCTAAATTGCCACCCACTTGAAATAGTGATTGTGCTAGTCCGTGTCTTCCACCTGATGCCATTCTTGCAACACGAGATGATTCAGGATGAAAAACAGACGAGCCTGTACCGACTAATCCTGCTGCGAGTAATAACATTGGGAATGTATCAGCAAAGGCGAGAAGAATAAGCCCTGTTAGCGTAAAACCCATACCAATAGGTAATGAGTAAGGCTTAGGATATTTATCAGTATAAAGACCAATAAAAGGCTGTAACAAGGATGCTGTAATTTGATACGTCAACGTTATCATCCCTATTTGCACAAAGCTGAGAGAAAATTCAGATTGCAACATAGGGTAAATAGCTAATATCAATGATTGGATCATATCATTGAGAAGGTGTGAAAAACTGATAGCAGTTAAAATACTAAAAACCGTATTACGCTTATTGGCTTTTCGTTGTAAAACGTCAGTTTCTTCTATGGGAAGCGTTGGATCGGCATTGCTCATTTTAATTCCCTGCCACATTATTTTGTTAATAAATTGTTTCTATTTTTATTGGTCTAGTTTACATCTATTTGGAGTTGAGTGCTTTTGTGAGAAATAGAGTTTGATTCATGTCTCAAAAAAACTATTGGATCAATGAAATAATAAAAAAATTATATAACCTACGTCATAAAATACAGCAAAAGTATTTAACTTCTGTCTTCTTTTTCTACTGTAGAACCATGGCAGAACCTTCTCAATAAATAATATACATGGGGATATACCATGAGCTTATCTTTTAAATTATCAGCATGCGCATT
Organism: Proteus columbae; assembly: GCF_009914335.1. Taxonomy (NCBI): domain Bacteria; kingdom Pseudomonadati; phylum Pseudomonadota; class Gammaproteobacteria; order Enterobacterales; family Morganellaceae; genus Proteus; species Proteus columbae. Next base: position 3,049,346 of record NZ_CP043925.1, on the reverse strand, counting down.
GACAGTTTCTTTAGCGATGGCGCCTGCGATGTCTCAGGCATGGGAAAAGGATAAAACCTACGAAATAACTATTCTACATACTAATGATCACCATGGTCATTTCTGGCATAACGATCGTGGTGAATATGGCTTAGCTGCACAAAAAACGGTTGTTGATAATATTCGTGATGAAGTGGCTAAAAAAGGCGGTAGCGTACTGCTGTTATCAGGTGGTGATATCAATACGGGCGTACCAGAATCTGATTTACAAGATGCAGAGCCTGATTTTAAAGGTATGAATCTTGTGGGCTATGATGCAATGGCATTGGGTAACCATGAATTCGATAATCCATTAGAGGTTTTACGTCAACAAGAAAAATGGGCAACATTCCCATTCTTATCTGCAAATATTTATCAAAAAAGTACGGGTGAGCGTTTATTCAAGCCTTACACCATTTTTGATAAGCAAGGTGTCAAAATTGCAGTATTAGGCTTAACGACTGATGATACTGTGCGTATTGGTAACCCAGCAAACTTCCCTGATACTGAATTCCGCAAACCTTCTGATGAAGCTAAAAAAGTTGTAGAAGAACTGCGTACAACGGAAAAACCAGACATTATTATCGCAGCAACTCATATGGGTCACTACGATGATGGTAATCACGGCTCTAACGCACCAGGTGATGTGGAAATGGCGCGTGCCTTACCAAAAGGCTACCTTGATATGATTGTGGGTGGTCACTCACAAGATCCTGTTTGTATGTCTCAAGAGAATAAAAACTACAAACAAGCGGATTATGTGCCAGGAACACCTTGTGCACCAGATAACCAAAATGGTACATGGATTGTTCAGGCTCATGAATGGGGCAAATATGTTGGTCGTGCAGATTTCGAATTCCGTAATGGTGTATTTACGCTAAAACATTACCAATTAATCCCAATCAACTTAAATCAGAAAGTGAAGAAAGACGACGGCACAACTGAACTCGTTTACTACACTAAAGAAATTCCTCATAACCCTGAAATGATGAAACTGCTGACACCTTACCAAGAAAAAGGTGGCGAGCAACTGAATGTTAAAGTGGGTGAGGTTGTTGGTAAATTAGAAGGCGATCGTAGTAAAGTTCGCTTTGTTCAAACCAATATGGCACGTCTATTATTATCAGCTCAAGCTGAACGTGCAAATGCAGACTTTGCCATTATGAGCGGTGGTGGTGTTCGTGATTCTATTGAGTCTGGTGATATCACTTACAAAGATGTTCTGAAAGTTCAACCATTCGCGAACGAACTGGTTTATGTTGATTTTAAAGGTGAAGAAGTCGAACCTTATTTATCAGCTGTTGCATGTATGAAAGTAGACTCTGGTGCTTATGCACAATTCTACAATGTTAGCTTAACCGTAGATGCAGACTGTAAAGTTAGCGATGTTAAAATTGCAGGTAAACCATTAGATAAAACAAAATCTTACCGTATGGCGACACTGAACTTTAACGGTATTGGTGGTGATGGTTATCCGAAAATTGATACACACCCAGGTTATGTAAATACGGGTTTCGTTGATGCTGAAGTATTAAAAGGTTATATCGAATCACACTCTCCATTGAAAGCTGATGATTTCGAACCTAAAGGCGAAATTGTTTACAAAAAATAAATCTTACCAATAACGCTTATATAGACAAAAGGCGACATCTAATGTCGCCTTTTATTTGAGGTCTAAATCACGTTAATTTCTTATTTTGAGGATGAGCCTTAAAATAAAAAATCATTAAGAATTATGACTCTTTACGAATAAGTGCAAATTGAGCACCTAATACAGTGCCTAAATCTTTTGCTGATAATTCAATATCTAAGCCACGTTTACCACCAGAAACAAAGATAGTGTCAAATTCGAGTGCTTGTTCATCAATCACTGTTGGTAGGCGTTTTTTCTGACCTAATGGACTTATTCCACCCACTAAATAACCAGTGACCTTTTGTGCAATTTGGGGATCTGCCATATCTGCTTTTTTAGCCTTAAGGCACTTAGCAACGAGTTTTAAATCTAACTGACCAGAAACGGGTGTTACTGCAACGGCAAGATTTTTAGCATCACCATTTAAAGAAACTAAAAGTGTCTTGAATACTTGGCGATTATCTAAACCTAATTTTTCAACGGCTTCATCACCAAAATTATGGACATTAGCATCATGCTCATAAGGATGAAGGGTAAATTTAATTTTTTGTTTTTCCAGTAAATTTACAGCGGGAGTCATAGTTATTCCTACTTACAAGGTTAGAACAATATCTTTATACTTGGGATGTTAATAAATCGATCAAATTTTCTTCGCCAAATAAATGAAGGGCGCCGACAGTTACCACATAACGACCTGCGGGTAATGTTGATAACGTGCTTACCCATTTTTGGTTACGGCTTTCCATTAAGATATCAAATACAGCTTTACTAAAGGTATTCGGTAACGGCGGTTGTTTCTCTCTACTATTATAATTTAACCACCAATTGATCATGATTTGCAATGTACGTGCATTATCGTGCCAATTTCTTAGCGTATCCTCGAGTAATTGCTGACCATCATGAGGAAAATTCAATAATAATGTGACCTGATCCTCAATGCCTTCGAGTTCAATAATACTTTTTTTGTGTCCATTAGCATGTTGAATGACTTGATAATCAATACCGTATTGCGGTTGCAATCCAAGTTGCATGGCTTGGGTTGATTGTAAAATTAACGCAATTTGCCAAAGTGGTTTATTCTCAAGTTGATAAAGAGAAAGTGAGAGGTCTTCACAATGTTGAATAATTTGAGAAAAAAGAGTTTCATTTAAACGAGTTTCTAGCGGATCTCTAAAGAGAGAGGCTTGATCAAAAGGTTGTACATCCGTTGAGATATCAGCTTCAACAATAATCGCATCTGCATTTTTTATTTCGTTAATAAGCACATTGGAGAGTGGTGACATTGTGGGAACACCCATATGGATACTACCCACCAGATGTAAAGAGATGTTATTAGGTAGCGTAATATCAACGGCAGGGTAAGGATAATGATGGGTGTTTTTTATCCCTATCCAACTTTTAACTTTCTGAAAAATACCCGTCATTTGATATGCTCCTTTAAGTGTCCATCACTAAGCTTCAGCATAACGGATTTTTGATTGAATGAAACAGAGAAAACGAAGCTTTACTCAGCTTTCTCTGTTTTTACTTTATTACTGAATAGCTACCAACTTATACCTACACCACCCGCGGATACCCAACTATTGCTTTCATTCCAAGCGGTAGATGCTCTGACTTTAATATTTTCATTAATACGATATTGCATACCCCAAGCAAGCGCTGTGGCATTACGATAATTACCGATACCAATCGCAGTACTAAATGTCGCATTATCTGTAAAAGGTAAATTGCTCATTGCGGCAACAGAGGCAATACCTTGATTGGCACGTTTTTCGACTTTATAAAAACGATTTTGAGTATCAGATTTAAAATGTTCAAAATTATTTTTTAGATCTTTAAATTCATTTCTTGAGATTGATTGTTCAGTATAGAGCGTTGCAAAATGGCTTTTCAATGAAATATTTCTTCCATTGATATTTAAATTATCGATATAGTTTTCCTTTATATCGTCAATATCATTTCTATTTTCTCTTATATTACTAGTGTTACTATTAATAGCACTAGTGTTTTTATCAATATTAGTTTTGTTTCTTTCTATGGAATTATTGTTTTTATCAATGGTGGTTGTGTTTTGTTTAATTATAATTTCGTTATTTTTAATTTTATTTGAGTTATCTTGAAGATCTTCTGATAATCTTTTCTTATTATCTAAAATTGAATTATTTAGTATTCTAGTATCTTGCTCATGTAACTTACTCATCTGGGCTAGATCTTTTGTTGTATTGTTTTCTAATAACAACAAAGAACGGTTTTTTGTATTGAGATTATCGACTATTTTATTTAGTTCCTCTGGGGAATTTAAAATATCCAATGTTAATATACTTTCTGGCATACCATAGATCATTGTTTTATTGAATTTAATTCGCTGAATGGCTTCATTACGATTTTGCTCAGTCAATAACTTTCTTTCCGATAAATAGTTTTCTATCCCCATTTTTAACTCTGTACTATCAGATTGGATCTCAATATGACTATTTTTATTAATAATATTGTTTTTTATAATATCGGCTGAATTTGTTAAACTATTATTTCTTAAGTATTTCTCTAAATCTTCAATTATATTTTTATTTATTTCAATACCATAAATTTCTTGATCTGTTTTTTTTACTATTCTCATTAAATTATCATCGACTATCTGATTAAAAATCGTTGATGTTGGATAGTTTTTTTTATTTTCAGGCTCTTCATATTCAGGTGTGATTAAATCAGAGGGTGCATTTGAATTTAATGTGTTTGAAAAAACACAGGAAGAATAAATAATAGATATTGTTGCGATAAAAATATTTTTATATTTCAATTTTAAATCCTTTTAAAAGAAAAATGATATTGATTTTTTATCTATATATTCTAAATGTTAATTTTTTACTTAATATAAATAAACAGCCTTATTATTAGAGTGATTTTTATGCCAATGTTATCTTTATTTTATGAGTAATAAAAATTAATGAAATAGTTATAATATATTGCTATTCTAGCGTTAAGAGGGCGGAGTAATGACTCTCTTGTATAATGAGAAATTCCTCTTTGACTGGCCGATAGAAATATCGGCTTTTTTTTAACCTTTTGATAATGCTAATAATCATCAAGAAAACGTTAAAAATAAGATAATAAAAAACCCCTTTTACCGATAAGTAAAAGAGGTTCTAATATAATATATCTTAATAAATCCTTAAGTGTTATTGCTTAGGTTTAAAACGCAATAAACGGTTTGCATTGCTAACAACAGTAATGGAAGACAGCGCCATTGCTGCACCCGCAACCACTGGATTTAACAGTGTGCCAGTGAAAGGATATAAAATACCCGCTGCAATAGGGATACCTAAGCTATTGTAAACAAAGGCACCGAATAAATTCTGCTTCATATTACGTAGTGTACCTTTTGAGATTTCAACCGCATCGGCAACACCATGCAAACTATGACGCATTAATGTGATAGCTGCTGTTTCAATAGCAATATCACTACCTCCACCCATTGCAATACCGACATCTGCTTTTGCTAGCGCTGGCGCATCGTTAATACCATCACCAATCATTGCAACATGACGACCTTGTGCTTGAAGCTCTGTTATCGCTTGTGCTTTACCTTCTGGCATGACACCTGCGATAACTTGGTCAATACCTGCTTCTTTTGCTATTGCATTTGCAGTAATTGGATTATCACCCGTTAACATCACTAGGCGATAGCCCTGATTATGTAAACGTTGTAATGCACTTACAGTATCTTCTCTTAGAGGATCACGGATAGAGAGAAGGGCGGCAATCTTACCTTCTTGAGCTAATAAGACAGGAGTAACACCTTTCGCTGCTTGAGTGTCAATAAGTGAATTAATTTCATTAATATCAATACCTGATTCAAGCATCAATTTAGGGTTGCCTAAAAGCACTGTTTTTCCGTTAATTTCACCACTTAACCCCATTCCTGCAAGAGTGCGGAATTGGCTTATTTCAGGTAAATCAATGCCTTCAGCTCGCGTTAAAATGGCTTTAGCTAATGGGTGATTAGAACCATTTTCCAACGATGCTGCCAATGCAAGTGCTTGAGTTTCATCTACTTGATTGAAAGTATGAATTTCAGTGACCTGAGGCATACCTTCTGTCAGTGTTCCTGTTTTATCAAAGACTAAAGTATCTAGTTTGCTCGCTTGTTGTAATGCGTCTGCATCACGAACTAACACGCCATATTCAGCCGCACGACCTACACCCGAAATAATCGACATAGGAGTAGCCAAACCTAAAGCACAAGGGCAAGCGATGATAAGAACGGTTGTGATAATCACCAGTGCATAGGTAATTTGTGGCGACGGACCAAAGAAATACCAAATAGCACCAGCAATAAGAGCGATAGCAACGACAACAGGTACAAATACACCTGAAATTTTATCCGCTAGCTGGCCTATTTCAGGTTTACTACTTTGCGCTTGGCGAACTAATTTAATAATACGAGCAAGTGTTGTTTTACTTCCCACCGCTGCCGCTTTAAATAGCACTGAGCCATCTTGAACCGTTGTTCCCGCATGAATAGTGTCACCCACAGTTTTTTGTTGTGGAATTGGCTCGCCTGTCAGCATTGCCTCATCCATCCATACTTCACCTTGGATAATTTCACCATCAACCGGCACTTTATCACCTGTTGCTAAACGTAAGGTCATTCCTTGTTTAACATCAGCTAATGGCATTTCAACTTCACCGTTTTCAGTTATGACTCTTGCTGTTGGCGGAGTTAAATCTAATAGCCGTTCTAGTGCTTTGGATGAACGCTGGCGTGCTCTTTGCTCAAGCATATGACCCAGATTGATTAAACCGATGATCATCGCACTGGCTTCATAATAGAGATGTCGAGCTTGAACGGGGAACACTTCAGGCCATAAGTTCACGGTAATGGAATAGAGCCACGCTGTTCCTGTTCCTAACGCAACGAGGGTATCCATTGTTGCACTGCGGTTTTTTAAACTCTGCCATGCGCTACGATAGAAATGACCACCCGCAACAACCATCACAAACAGCGTTGCAATACCAATGCCTAACCAGACGCTGTGATTGGCTTCTGTGAGCATCATATTGTCGCCGATCATTCCCCAAATCATCACAGGGATACCAACAACTAAGGCTAATGTAGCTTGCCATCGAAAACGTTTCATATTGGCAACAGCAACTTCTTGCTGGCGTTCTCTGCGTTTTACATCGTCTTGAATAATTTCAGCGCCATAACCCGCTTTTTCAATAGCAGTCACAAGTGCGTTATGATCGATTTCACCAGTCACTAATGCACTACGTTCAGCAAGATTTACACGCACATTTTCAACGCCATCAACAGATTGTAATGCTTTGTGAACCTTGCTTACGCAACTTGCACAGGTCATGCCATCAATTAAAAGCTGAACACTGTTGTCATCGTCAGTATCGATTTCAGCGCCATTATCAATATCAGCATTCTCAACTGGAATATCACAAACAGCCGCTGACGATGCTTCCAGTTGTGCATGCGTTTGCGTCAGCGGCTCAGTTTTTGGGAAATCAGTACCTGCAAGTTGTGCTTCAAAACCGGCTTCTGTAATGGCGGTAATTAAGGTTTCAGCGGTTGCAGAACCAGTCACTTTTGCATGTGTTAATTCAACTTCAGCTGTTTCAACACCCGCAGTATTTTCTAGTGCTTTTTTAACTGAACCGACACAGTGACCACAATTTAAGCCAGATAAAGTTAAATTAATTACGTTGTCAGTGGGCGCTAGGCTTGCTTGAAAACCTTCCGCCGTAATCGCTGCAATTAAAGTATCTGCCGTAGCATCACCAAAAATTTCAGCTGACTCTTTTGTCACATTAACTGCGGCAACTCCTTCAATGGCTAATAATGCTTTTTCAGTTTTACCGACACACTTCATACAGTTAAGCCCACTTAGGCTTAATTTTACATCGGGTTGTGTTGCTACACTTGCTTCATAGCCTGCATCTTCAATTGTTTTGATTAAGCTTTCAGCAGTTGCATCGCTGTCAATTTTAGCGTATTGAATAGTCACAATTGCCTGCTCTATGTCATTGCGAGCATCAAGTGCTTTTTTTACACTGTTAACACAGTGGGAGCAGGAAAGTCCTTGTAGTGCGAGTATTATAGTTTTTGCCATGTTAATTTATCTCCGACATAAAAGCGTTACCTCTATTATTGCGCAATATTCGGTAACTTGCTTTCTTTAAAGGTTTTTTCTTATTGATATAAAGGCTAAACCTTTCCGCAAGGGGAAGGTCAAGGGGGAATTTTGAATATTAGTGAAATCGCAAATAAAACAGGATTAACAGCTAAAGCTATTCGGTTTTATGAAGAAAAAGACTTGATAACGCCACCGGGAAGAGGTGAAAACGGTTATCGCTATTATCAGGCTCAACATATCGAAGAGTTGACATTATTACGACAAGCACGAGAGGTGGGCTTTAATTTAGAAGAGTGCCGTGCATTATTGATGTTGCTAAGAAATCCTTCACGTCATAGTGCTGACGTGAAAGAAGCCACCTTAAAAAAAGTGGCTGAAATTGAGAAAACAATTAATGAGCTTAATGCCATTCGCCAGCGATTACTTTTGTTAGCCAGCGAATGTCCTGGCGATGATGGAGCAGATTGCCCCATCATCAATCATTTGTCAGGGTGTTGTCATCACCAGAAACAGCCGATTTAAGCGCAATCACTTGTAAGGTAATGCCATCAATTGCGGTTACTGTTACCTTATCGCCAGCAAGTAATGGCGTGTCTGAATAAACACGCCAACTGCCATCAGCTAATTTTACGCGACTAAAACCATTTTCAGTATCTGATAATAAAACAGCATGAACACCAATCAGTTGATGCGTTTTCTGATTTAAGTTTTCAGCTTCTTTTGATAATTTTCTGCGTTTAAGCCAAAGGTGCCAAAGTAAAGCACTAATAACCGTTAATATCGCAAATAAAATACCTTGAATAGGCCAGCTAATAGGCAATATCCATGTGATCAACGATACACACAGAGCCGCCATTCCTGACCATAAAAGGTATCCTGCTGTTCCTAACATTTCTGTAATTAACAGCAAGCCACCAAGACAAAGCCAGAAAAGTGCAGGTTGAGCACTAATCCATTCAATCATAATTAATTGCTCTTGTTGCCAGAGTCACTTTTTTTGGTATTGAGTAATTCAGAAATACCGCCAATCGCACCCATGAGATTACTTGCTTCTAATGGCATCATAATAACTTTACTGTTATTAGCTGAACCAATTTGAGACAGTGCATCAGTATATTTTTGAGCAACAAAGTAGTTAATGGCTTGCATATCACCTTTTGCAATGGCCTCAGATACCATTTGTGTTGCTCTGGCTTCTGCTTCTGCCGCACGTTCACGGGCTTCTGCTTGTAAGAATGCAGATTGACGCTCACCTTCAGCCTTCAGTATTTGTCCTTGTTTCTCACCTTCAGCTTTTAAGATAGCTGCTTGACGAATACCTTCAGCTTCAAGAATGTCGGCACGTTTAGTACGTTCAGCTTTCATCTGCGCATTCATTGCAGAAATCAATTCTTTTGGTGGGCGGACATCACGAATTTCAATACGGGTAATTTTGATACCCCAAGGGTTTGTTGCATCATCAACAATCAGTAATAGGCGGCTGTTGATTTGGTCACGTTGAGAAAGAATTTCATCAAGTTCCATGGAGCCTAATACTGTACGGATATTCGTCAATGTTAAGTTGATAATCGCAAGTTCAAGGTTATTAACTTCGTACGCAGCTTTTACAGGATCGATGACTTGAATAAAGCAGACTGCATCGATGCTGACGTTGGCGTTATCACGAGAAATGACTTCTTGAGAAGGAATATCCAGTACTTGTTCCATCATATTGATACGGCGACCAATACGATCAACAAATGGCACGAGAATTTGGAGCCCTGGAGTCAGAGTACGAGTGTAACGACCAAAACGTTCGACAGTCCACTGATAACCTTGTGGAACGGTTTTAACACCACATAAAACTAAAATAATAGCGAATAAGATGATAATACCAATGACTATTTCCATATACCTGTCCTAAGTCTGCTTGAATAAGAAAATAAAATTAATAAAGTAAAGAATACACCATACGACGATATTTAGACGCCAAATTATCATTAGTACCTAAGGCTGATAGAATATCCATCAGGGTTTTCTTAACTTGCCCATCACCTGCATTTAGATCTTTTTTGATAAAGCTAAATAGCAACTCTAATGCCTCTTCATTGCGAGCAACTTCATGTAATTTTAGTGCAAGTTGAATGGCAAGATTGGTATTTTCAGGTTGTTGATTAAAATCGCTCTGCAATTGTTGGATTTCAGGCGTATCAGCAGCCTGTTTTTGTAATTCAATTTGCGCTAACAAACTATGGTAGTAACTATCTTGATCTTGTAATGGGATGGTAATTAACAGCGTTTGAGCTTCTTCATTTTTATTTAAAGAAATTAAAGCGCCCGCTAACGCAAGGGTAATTTCACTGTTTTTAGGTGCGAGTTGATGGGCTTCTTTAAGTAAAGGTAGAGCTTCCTCGGTTTTTCCTTCAGAAAGCAATTGCGCCGCTTGTGCCGCTTTTAATTCTTCTGGTTTGGGTAATACATTTGCTAACACTTGGCGAATTGCTTCTTCTGGTTGAGGGCCTTGAAAACCATCAACTGGGCGACCTTCTTGTAAAATATAAACAGTTGGAATAGCACGTAGACCAAATTGTGAGGCAATCATTTGTTCAACATCACAATCCAATTTAGCCAAAATAAATTGATCAGCAAATTCGGCTGCCAGTTTATCTAATGTTGCGCCAAGCTCTGCACAATGAGGGCTACGTTCTGAATAGAAATACATCATGACCGGTTTAGTCATCGATTGTTCTATAACTTGTTGAATATTTGATTCATTTACATCAACAATATGTGCAGTTGCTAACATTAACTTGCCCCTTTTTGAGAGTTTTAAATATAGATGCGATTTATAAAGCTATTTTATTAATAAGTAAGGGTGAAACCCGAAAAATCAATCCTTGCCACTTTGGCGACTTAAAATTGCATCCATTAGTGTGTCAGGTAGAAAGCGTTTTAGTATTTTGACAGCATAAGTTAATAGGGTTACGGGATAACGTATCTTAGGTTTTGGGCTTTCTAAAGCATGAATAAGCTTTTTCACTACATCTTCAGGCGTTAGTGTGAAACGGCTCGCAATCCCAGGATTTTTTACTGGTTTATCTTTTTCTGCCTGAGCGACATTCTCTGTGAAGCAAGTACGTATTGGACCAGGCTCAATTAAACTCACTTTAACGCCTGTATGCGCTAATTCCATTCTTAATGCGTCAGACCATGCTTCTACAGCATACTTACTCGCTGCGTAAGCACCTCGACCGGGTGTTGAGATAATCCCCATCACAGAGCTCGTTTGAATAATTCTGCCTTCACCGTGTGGTAACATTGCTGGTAGAAGTAATGTAGTCAGCTGATGTAAACCAAAAAAATTAGTAGAAAACTGTTTTTCCATTTGTGGACGAGTAATGGCATCTAATGGGCCATAAACACCAAATCCGCCATTATTAAATAATCCATATAAACGACCATTTGTTAGGTGAATAACTTCTAGTGCCGCATTTTCAACACTTTTTGGATCATCAAGATCAAGATGAATAGGTTCTAATCCCAGTGTTTCCATGCGTTCAAGGTCTTCACCTTTACGGCAAGCAGCAAGAACTCGATAGCCTCTTTTCTTTAGTGCTTTGGCGGCACAGAGCCCTATTCCACTGGAACTTCCTGTAATCAATACCGTTTTTTGCATAATTTTACAATTAATCTCGTTTAATCTACGTCAACTACTGTCAGAATAGTCTAACGTGTTAAGTAAGGGGATAATGTTTCATCCATCCACTGAGCAATAAAAGGCTGAGCATCTTCATTGGGGTGTATGCTGTCATTTTGCATCCACTCAGGCTTATCAGCGATTTGCTCCATATAAAAAGGAAGTAGAGGAAGCGCATTATCTTCAGCGAGTTTTGGATAGATCGCTGAAAATGATTGTGTATAACGTTTACCATAATTAGGTGAAATCATTATTTGCATAAAAAGTGGCGTTGCACCGGCATCTTTTACTTGTGTAATGATGTTTTGTAATGCCTCTTTTGTTTGTGCAACAGGGTATCCCTGTAAGCCATCATTTGCACCTAATTCAATTAAAACCCAACGAGGTTGATGCTGTTTTAATAAATCAGGAAGCCTATTTTTCCCCTGAAAGGCAGTTTCACCACTAATACTTGCATTAACAACATTAATTTCAGGGTAGGTTGTTTTCCATTTATCAGCAAGGCGTTGTGGCCATGCACTTTCAATTGGAAGACGATATCCTGCACTCAAGCTGTCACCAAAGATTAAAAAGGTATCAGCAGCAATTGCCTTAAAGCTAAACATCATCATAACGATAAGGAAAAATGTATGTCGACGGAAAAGGTTCTTGAAGTTCATCGGTTAACCAAACAAGTAGGACAAGGTGATAGTCAGATCTCTATATTGCAGGGTGTTGAGTTAGTTGTCGAGCCTGCACAAACAATTGCGTTAATTGGTGAGTCAGGATCGGGTAAATCGACGCTGTTAGGGATCATTGCTGGATTAGATGATGGTAGTTCTGGCAGCGTGCATTTAATGGGTGAAGATCTCACAAAAATGAATGAAGAAGAGCGAGCTAAATTACGCGCTCAACATGTTGGTTTTGTTTTTCAATCATTTATGTTGATCCCAACATTGAATGCACTTGAAAATGTGCAGTTGCCCGCATTATTAAAAGGCGAGTCAGAAAAGCACAGTCATGCACGTGCAGTTGATTTACTTAAGCTGTTAGGATTAGGCGAACGTTTATACCATATGCCAGCACAACTGTCTGGTGGTGAGCAACAACGCGTTGCATTAGCAAGAGCATTTTGTACTCAGCCAGCTATTCTTTTTGCTGATGAGCCAACAGGGAATCTTGATCGTAAAACAGGCGATAAAATTGCTGACTTGCTGTTCTCTCTTAACCGAGATTATGCAACAACATTAATTTTAGTGACTCATGATAATGAGCTGGCAGCTCGTTGCCAAAGACGATTACGATTAGTAGATGGACAACTTAAGGAGGAGTCATGATTTGGCGTTGGTTTTGGCGTGAATGGCGCTCTCCTGCACTATTAATTGTTTGGCTCTCTTTAGCGCTAGCGGTTGCTTGTGTGCTTGCTTTAGGGCGTATAGGTGATCGCATTGATAAAAGTATTTACGCTCAAAGTCGTGATTTAATTGCTGGCGATTTAGTCTTACGTGCATCTTATCCCGTTGATGAAAACTGGCTTACAGAGGCGAATAAGGAAGGGTTAACTCTCAGTCGCCAAATGCAATTCACCACGATGTCTTATGCTCCTGAAGGCGATACACCTCAGCTTGCGCTGGTGAAAGCTGTGGATAAATTATATCCACTGTATGGTGAGTTAGAAACAGAGCCCGCAGGGTTAAAACCTGAAAAAGGAACTGCGCTTGTTGGTGCCAGATTACTTGAATTACTTGATATAAAAGTTGGTGATAAAATTGATGTAGGCGATGCCTCATTTACTATTGGTGGTGTATTAATTCAAGAGCCAGACAGCGGGTTTAATCCTTTTCAAATCGCCCCCCGTATTTTAATTAATCTTGATGATGTTGAAGCAACTGGAGCAGTGCAACCCGGAAGCCGTCTGACTTATCGCTATATGTTTGCAGGTAATGAGTCCGTAATTGATAGTTATCAGCAACGCTTCGACCCACTATTAAAACCCGATCAGCGTTGGAATAGTTTAAAGCAAGATAGTGGAGCACTTTCACAATCAATGGAGCGTGCGAAAAACTTTCTTTTACTTTCAGCGCTATTAACGCTATTGCTTGCTATATCGGCAGTTGCCGTTTCAATGGCTCATTATTGCCGTAGTCGTCATACTTTAATTGCGGTATTAAAAACGTTAGGGGCAGATAAACGCGCATTGAGAAAGTGGATTGTTGGGCAATGGGGTGTGATCCTCATTGGCGCAATTATTGTTGGCTCATTAGTCGGACTTGTTTTTGAGACAATACTGCTACAAATTTTAGCGCCAGTCTTACCAAAAAGTTTGCCTGAGGCGAGCTTTTTGCCATGGATATGGTCTGTGGGCTCTTTACTGTTAATTGCTTTATTAACAGGATTAAGACCTTACTATCAATTAATGGCAACACAACCTTCTCGAGTATTAAGAAGTGATACTACGGCCCCTATATGGCCTCTTCGTTATTATTTACCGATAGTGGGCTTAATTATTGTCGGTGCTTTAACGCTTTTTGCGGGAACAGGCGTTTTACTCTGGTCAATTCTATTTGGTGTTGTTGTTATTGCTTTTTTACTTGGAATAATTGGTTGGTTAGGATTATGGGTATTAAAGCAGTTTAAATTTCGCCAACTCAGTGCGCGTTTAGCAGTAACTCGTTTATTACGACAACCATTTCAAACGATGACTCAGCTTGCTGCTTTCGCACTTTCATTTATGTTGTTAACGCTTTTAGTCCTTATTCAAGGTGATTTACTGGAAAAATGGCAAAAGCAATTACCAGAAGATAGTCCTAACTATTTTCTAATCAATATGTCTGCACCTCAAGTTCAAGAAATTAATACCTTGTTGGCACAATATAAGGTTGAACCTACGGATGCATTCCCTGTGGTATTAGCGCGTTTAACACAGGTTAATGAGCATAATGCCAAAGAGTGGGCTGATAAACGTGATGCTGGCAATAATACGGTTCGTCGTGAGCTTAACTTAACATGGCACAGTGAATTACCTAAAGATAACGTCATTGTTGAAGGAACTTGGCCACCTGTCGGTAATGGTGTTTCTCTTGATCAAGGCGTTGCAGAGCAACTCGAAATCAAGTTGGGTGATGAATTAACATTTGTCGGTGATACTCGTGAATTTAAGTCCATTGTTACTAGTATTCGCCATGTTGATTGGGAAAATATGCGCCCTAATTTCTTCTTTATTTTCTCTGAAGAAGGATTAAGTAATCAGCCGGAAAAATGGATGAGTAGCTTTTATTACAATGGTGAAGGTGCGTTAATTACTGCGCTGAATCGGCAATTTCCAACCGTAAGCGTGTTAGATACAGGCGCATTAATTCAGCAAGTTCAACAAATCTTACAGCAAGTCAGTCGAGCATTAGAGATTATGGTTGGATTGGTCATGATCTGTGGTGCGTTATTGTTAGTTGCTCAAATTCAGGTAGGAATGACACAACGACGCATTGAGCTGGTGGTGTATCGAACATTAGGTGCTGGTAAATCATTATTAAGACGGACTCTTTGGGCCGAATTTGCATTATTAGGTTTAATGGCAGGATTAGCTGCAGCGATTGGTGCTGAGGTCGCATTAAGCTTATTACAAATATCGGTGTTTAATTTCCCTTGGCAACCACAATGGGGAATGTGGATCACCGTACCTATTGTTGCGGCATTATTACTTTCATTATGTGGCAGTATATTAGGCGTCAGGCTGTTGCAAGATAAAGGGCAGTATCGACGAATTCAAGGCGAATAGTTGAAATAAATAAGGCTTATAAATAGAGTTAAATAAAATGCTGATGTTATTAAACATCAGCATTTTTTATAGGGAAAGATAAGATAATTATTCTTTTATAACATAAGCATAAATTCGCTTATTGCCATCATTTTCATCATAAATATAAACCCCTTGAAGTTCAGTTGAAAAGCCGGGAAGTTGATTAATAGTGACTTCAAGAGCCTGAAAATAACGTAAAACAGCACCATTCCAAATTTCACCAGGTACAGCACATAAAACACCCGGCGGATAAGGTAAAGCACCTTCAGCAGCAATTCGGCCTGCTAATTTATTTAAAGGTAACAATTCAATATTACCACGAACAAACTCAATATTAGCTTGTTGTGGACTTAGTGCTCGCTTAGGAAAGTGACTTTTTCTAAACATCTGTTTTTGCAGTAACTTGATATTGTATCTGACACAAATATCATGCATTTCCTGACAGAGTTGGCGCAATGTATAACCCTGATAACGAGATGGATATTGACGACAAACAGAAGGCAATATTTGTTTTAATGGCACATCTTCAACTAAGTGCTTTTCAAATTGAACAATCAAAGAAATTAAGCGCTCAAACTTCGCTTGATGCTCTGCGGGAGTCAGCAAGAATAAGATTGAATTGAGGTCACTTTTTTCAGGAATAACGCCGTGTTCACGTAGATAACTTGCCAAAATAGATGCAGGTACACCAAAAGATTCATATTCCCCTGTATGAGGATCGATCCCTGGCGTTGTAAGCATTAATTTGCAAGGATCAACAAAATATTGATTGGCGGCGTAACCTTCAAATGAATGCCAATTATCATTAGGAATAAAATTGAAAAAACGCTGATCGTGAGCGATTTCATCTGTGTCGTGATCTTGCCAAGCAATTCCATCGATGATTTCAGGAATAAAAGGCTTAATAAATTGGCACTGTTTTAGTAATGATTTACGGGCTTCAATGCCTTGTTTTACGCAACTCATCCACATTGCTTCACCACTTTTGCCAGAATGCATTTTTGCATTGACATCAAGAGCCGCAAAAAGGGGATAAAATGGGCTGGTAGATGCATGCATCATAAAAGCATTATTCATACGTTTATGATTAACATAACGTGATTGCCCTTTAAGGTGAGCATCTTTTTTATGTATCTGTGAGGTTTGTGAAAATCCAGCTAATTGCTTATGAACTGATTGAGTAACGAGAATACCAGGATCGTCTTCATTAAGCGTTAGTAACAAAGGCGAACACTGTTTCATCATTGGAATAAATTGTTCATAGCCCACCCATGCAGAATCAAATAAAATGTAATCACAAAGATGACCAATTTTATCAACCACTTGCCTTGCGTTGTAAATCGTACCGTCATAAGTGCCCAGTTGAATAACCGCTAAACGGAATGGGCGTTTATCGAATTGGCGTTCTGGCGCAATTTCTGCAATTTGTTGGCGTAAATAGTGCTCTTCAAAGCAATGAGCATCAATGCCACCAATAAAGCCAAAGGGATTGCGAGCCGTCTCTAAATAAACAGGTGTTGCTCCTGCTTGAATTAGTGCGCCATGATGATTGGATTTATGGTTATTTCTATCAAATAGCACTAAATCATTTGGTGCCAATAAGGCATTTAAAGCAACTTTATTAGAAGAGGATGTTCCATTTAAAACAAAGTAGGTTTTATCGGCATTAAACACTTGCGCGGCAAAAGTTTGGGCATCATAAGGTGCTCCTTCATGAATAAGCAAATCACCCATTGCCACATCAGCATTACAGAGATCAGAGCGAAATAGATTCTCACCAAAATATTGATAAAACTGTTCGCCAACAGGATGACGACGAAAAAATTCCCCGCCTTGATGACCTGGGCAATCAAAAGCGACGTTCTTTTCGGCAACATAATTCACTAAGCGTGAAAAAAATGGTGTGGTCAGACTCTCTTCATATTGCTGTGCCGCTTTATTAATTAACGTACTATTTTTTTGATGTGCACTTTTATCCGTAATCACAACCCCTGAAACCTGATTAAGCAATTCAGCATTGATTGCATCATTGAGATTAACTGCAATAAATACGGGTAGTTGAAAGCCTGTTTGATAAATGCGATCTAATTCGCCAGACTCAATATCTGACAATGACAACACTACTGCTGATACTTGCGTTAAATTTGCATCAACAATATCAACTATCGGACGTTCACAATAAAAATAGTGTGAAAGAGTAGGGTGACATGCCAACTTCATTTTTTTCATTATACTCGCGTTTTTATCAATAGAAGAATTGGCGAACAATATACTTGGTTGTGAATGTGATTGAAATAAGTTAAAAGATAACTAAGGTGATTTATGCGTTTTGAGTGCATAAATCACCATTTTTATAAGTGGGTGAATGGATAAGTCTATGAGAAAATAAACTTATCTATCTTCTATTATTGCGCGATAGGCGAATACTTTTCGATATAAACAGTTTGAGATGGGAAAGCAAAATCAGCGCCATGTTTATGCACAATATCAATCATCTTCAAATAGACTTCTTGTTGAGCTTCAAGCCACTGCGCCCAGACTGTCGTTTTGGTAAAACAATACACCATGATATTGAGTGAAGAGTCTGCAAATTGATTAAAATAAACTAATAAGGTTTGTTGAGTGTCAATTTTATCATTTTGCATCAGCATAGTGCGAATGTCCTCAACAATGGCACCTATTTTATCTGAATCTTCATAACGTAAACCTAATTCTGTTTCGATGCGTCGATTGGTCATTCTACCGGGATTCTCTACGCTAATAGAGGAAAAAACAGAGTTTGGAATGTAAAGAGGGCGATGATCAAAGGTAATAATTTTCGTAATACGCCAACCGATTTCTACCACGGTGCCTTCAATATTACGATCAGGAGAACGTACCCAATCCCCGATATTAAAAGGGCGATCAAAATAGAGCATCACTCCTGAAAAAAGGTTACTCATCACATCTTTGCTTGCCATACCAATGGCAATACCGCCTAATCCCCCAAAGGTCATTAAACCAGATAAGCTCATACCAAAGTGCTCACCAAACAGTAAGATGATAATGACGAAAAGGGTGATTTTAAATATGCGGGAAATAATACGAGCTGAAGTAGGATCGCTCCCTTTATTAATTTGTGATTTCTCTAATAAATTAATCAATAAGAAAAATTTACGCATTAAAATTAACGCGATAGCGACATAGGTAAAGAAATTAATCATCCTAAAAGAGATGAAATGGAGATTAAAATCAACGACAGCCATTTCACAATATTGGCTTAAGATAATGACTAAACTACAGAGAAAGACCGCTTGGCTGATATGAATAATAATATTTCTACGGCGCTTTTTCTTCTTATCATGAAAAAGAGATACAACGAAAAAACCGACAAAACAGGCTAAAGCAATGCCTATACCTATTGAGTATTTTATTATTAATGCATCATTCATCAGCTTAACATCTCCTTAGAAAATGCTTTTATATAGGTTTAATTACCTAGTTACTTTAGGTTCTTCTTGTTGCTTACTGGCATGCTGAAATTTAGGATAAACGGGTGGTTTCATAAACAGAGTGACCGCTAAAATCAGTAAAACAGGTATGGTTAAAATCAAGAATGCCGGTGTAAAACTACCTGAAATATCTTTGATTGCCCCAGCAAAGAAGGGAGCTAAACAAGCCAGTGTTGAAATTAAATTCATTACTGAAAATAGCTCAAGGTAAGGTGAGCGACCAAAATAGTTAGCAAGCAATATACTTGATGCCAAAAACGTCATGCCATAACCAATACCGACACAAACCGTAAATAAGATCAGGTAAACCCAAGAATTAGCCATACTTAGCGCAAGTAACCCTATGATGATAATACTTAAGCTTGCGATAAGTAATTTTTTAGGTTCTAACCATTCACCAATAGCTCCACCGGCTAAGCGCGAGAAAGCATTGATAAATGCCATACTACTTAATAGTGTCGCGGCAATAGTTTCACCAAAACCATTTTCAATAATATGTGCAACAGCAAAACTATTAACTGTGATCCCACACCATAAAAAGGCCGTGTAAGTCGCAGCAATAACATAAAATTGCCATGTTCTTAAAGCATGACGAGCTGTCCAAATCTCTTTAGTTTGATAGATACGTTTTGTGGTTTGAAGTTGGCTAATTTTTTTTGCGTGTTCTTGCTCTTTACTACCTTCGCGTAAAAATAAAATGGTGAGAAGAGTAACGACAGTGAGTGTGATTGCTGAAATAAGCCAGTGCATTCGCCATGTATGCCATAAATGGGTTGCTAAAAAGTAGATCCAAGGTCCAGCAACACCACCTAATCCACCAATGGTAAAATAGACACCAAAGGCAAAGGACTGTTTTTCAAATAAGCGAGAAATAACATAAGTGCCAGGTACGGTAGCTAGTAGCGTAAAACCAATACCTAACAGTGCAGTACCAAGAAAATAACGTGCAATGGTGTATGTTTCATAAAGAAAATAGAAACCACTGACAAAAATGATCAACCCAATAAGTAGTGTAAGGCGAACACTTAATTTACGGATCAGTAATGTAGGTAAAAAACTTGCAAGGCCGCAGGTTAATCCTAATAACGTAAAGCCAAGGCCTGCTTGAGTCCAGTTCCACTCTAGCTCGTTTATCATACTAGGAAGAACAACACCTAAAGAGGTAAATGTGGTTGCGGTAGCTAAAAAATACACAAAACCTAATAATATCAGCATACTCCACTGATAAGCGGGCCCAAAAATCTGTTGCTTGACTTGCATCCTGACTCCATCAAATGGGTGCAGTAACCTGAATAATCAGGAGAAAATAGCGAATAACAGACCTCTTTATCTGAGGTCTGTTCGTTTAAAGGCTATTATTCTCTAACTTTATGAGTCGGACTGCTAGCTTAATTTTTCTAAAGCCCATTTGATAGGGTACTGATAGGCATCATCGAGCATTGAGCTTAATGATTTTAGTGTCTCTTTCAGAGGGAGATTATCGCGGTACACAAGATTGAGATGCCCAACCTTACGTGCAGGGCGCACTTCTTTTTCATACCAATGTAAATGAACTAATGGCAATGAAAGCCATTGAGGATTGACATCAGTGCCAATCAAATTAACCATGACTGCCGGTTGGCAAACCTCAGGTTTTGGCATGGGTAAATCTAAAATTGCACGTAGATGTAATTCAAACTGGCTAATTGAGGCTCCATTTTGTGTCCAATGACCACTGTTATGAACTCGAGGAGCTAATTCGTTAATAAGTAATTTATTATCAACGATAAAGCACTCCATCGCCATTACACCAACATAATTGAGTTTATTAAGGATGGCAGTTAGCATTTTTTCTGCTGATTGTTGTAGTTCTGATGCAGGGGTTGGTAATGCAACACTCATGCGTAAGATGCCATCTTGATGAAGATTGTGTGTTAATGGATAAAAAACACAGTCACCATTGCTATTTCTCGCGCCCACTAGTGAAACTTCACCTGAAAAGGGAATGCCTTGTTCAACAATACACTCACCATAAATTTCAGCAGGTAATTGCTGTTCTTCACCGGGATGAATGCGCCATTGACCACGGCCGTCATAACCACCAATACGGCGCTTTACAATAATAAAATCACCCAGTTGAGCGAAGATATCAGACCATTGTGTTGGTGACGTTAATGGTTGCCAAGGTGCTGTTGCTAAGTCCAATTCATCGAGAAGTTGTTTTTGAGGCAATCTATCAGCAAGTAATGGAAAAATATCACGGTTTACAAAGTTAGTATGACGTTCTAACTCTTTGGTGAGTGCAGTTTCAGGCCAGCGCTCAATTTCAGCTGTGATTATACTTTTTTGATAGGGAACGGCTTCAGGCTCTGCATCTAATCCTACTGGATAAACCGCAATTCCTAAAGGCTCACCAGCTTGTCTTAGCATTCGCCCTAATTGACCATTTCCAAGAACACAAACTGGCTTCATAGTGCCTCCCTTGGATCTGGGTTATTTAATACATCGTCAGTTTGTGCTGTGCGCCATGCTGTTAGTGCTTCAAAAATAGCAGGTGAGTGTAACGCTAAAATTTGAGCGGCTAATAAAGCAGCATTGGCGGCGCCTGCTTTACCAATTGCTAATGTTCCTACAGGAATACCTTTTGGCATTTGTACAATAGAGTAAAGGCTATCAACACCGCTTAATGCTGCACTTTGAACAGGAACACCTAATACAGGAACGAGTGTTTTTGCTGCGAGCATACCCGGTAAATGGGCTGCACCACCCGCTCCTGCAATAATGACATCAAAGCCATTACTTTTTGCCTGTTCTGCAAAGCTAAATAGCTTATCAGGGGTACGGTGTGCAGAGACAATCTCAACATGATAAGGAAGTTGTAGTGCGTCTAGTACATCAGCGGCATGAGACATTGTTGTCCAGTCACTTTTAGAGCCCATTACAATGGCGATACGAGCGGAAGAGGTATTTAGACCAACTTGAGAAGACATTACTTAACTGCTCCTGTAAGCATAAACGGATATAGCCTAATAAACTGAGCATGATAGTATCACGCTAACACGCATAGGAAAACGTTTGCGTAAAGAAAAAACAGCCTTTTTATGAAGAAAATAAGCGAAACAACTTAAAAGGGAAAATGAATCAATTCTATTTTTTCAGCAGTCACTTTAAACATAGAACCTTCAGTATGCCAAGCACCTAATACACCACGATAATGTATTTTGTCATCAATGTTGACTGTATGAATTGCTGGGCGATGCGTATGACCGTGGATCATCCATTCTGTATTGAAATGTTTAAAAGTATCTATCACAGCCTGTGGATTCACATCCATAATGGCATCTGATTTGTACTGATTTTCGTGCTGGCTACGTGAGCGCATTTTGTCAGCGATACGCAGTCGAATAAATAGAGGCAGTAGTGAGAATAGGCGCTGAATAAATTTATTGTGTACTTTTTTACGATAGCGTTGATAAGCTTCATCGTCAGTACAAAGCGTATCACCATGTAAAATTAAGATACGGTGCTGTTCAATTTCGAGCACTTTTTCTTGTGGAAGTAAGGTGATACCACTCTCTTTTGCAAAACGAGAGCCAATTAAAAAATCACGATTTCCATGAATAAAATAGCAAGGCACTTCTGCCTTTTTTAACGTCATCAGAGCTTGAGCAATTTGTTGATGTAAAGGATTGGGATCATCATCACCTATCCAAAAATCAAAAAAGTCACCTAAGATATAAAGTGCTTTTGCATGAATGGCTTGTTCTTTTAAAAAGCGAAGAAAACCGGCAGTGATTGCCGGTTCATGTTCACTTAGATGCAGGTCTGCAATAAAAAGCGTACACATAAAAAGTGAGGCTTATTCGCTAACCGTGACACTTTTAATGACGATATCTTCACGAGGAACATCTTGGTGGAAACCACTACGACCAGTGGAAACCGCTTTAATTTTATCCACAACGTCCATGCCTTCAACAACTTCAGCAAAGACACAATATCCCCAACCATTTGCGTTTTCAGCACGGAAGTTTAAGAAATCGTTGTCTGCAACGTTGATAAAGAATTGAGCAGTAGCAGAATGTGGATCGTTTGTACGAGCCATTGCTAATGTACCGCGGTTGTTTGCTAGGCCATTGTTTGCTTCGTTTCTTACAGGTGCTTTGGTCGCTTTTTGGTTCATACCCGGTTCAAAGCCACCACCTTGGATCATAAAACCATTGATGACACGGTGGAAAATAGTGTTATCGTAGAATCCTTCTTTACAGTAGTCTAAAAAATTTTCTACGGTTGCAGGTGCTTTGTCTGCAAATGTATTAATCACGATATCGCCGTAATTGGTATGAAAAGTAACCATATTCAGATCCTAATATAATTTTAGCTTTACCCAGATTTGGGCATAAACAACAGTCCCGTTTTTATATCACAGTTGCCTAATTTAGTCAGTATGCATCTTTTTCTCGCTCTACTTTTTCTTGCTAAATAAATCAGTAATAGAAGGAAAAAACACTTTTCGCCAAAATTTAGCCAAATAATAGAAGTTTGATTGTTCGCTATCAACGATTGAACAGTGAAAATAAGCGCTAAGCAGAGTAAGATAAAAACCTTAATCTTGAGTTTGCTTTGTCTTCAAGATCCAATATCCTGATTAATATCATGTTATAGTAGTTGTTATTTTCTTTTATATAAAAACGTAATAAACACGTACAGTTGAAAACGGGAACGTCCACTGATGCTAAAGATTTTTAATACTCTCACTCGCCAAAAAGAAGAATTTAAACCTATCCATGCAGGAAAAATAGGTATGTACGTGTGTGGCATCACTATTTATGACTTATGCCATATTGGTCATGGACGTACATTTGTGGCTTTTGATGCCATAACCCGTTATCTGCGTTACTTAGGATACGATGTTAACTATGTTCGTAACGTAACTGATGTAGATGATAAAATCATCAAACGTGCGATTGAAAATAATGAAACATGTGAGCAATTAACCACTCGTATGTTAGCTGAAATGCACAAAGACTTTGATGCATTAAATATTGCTCGCCCTGATTCAGAGCCGCGTGCAACGCACCATATTGCAGAAATTATTGAATTAACAGAAGCGCTAATTAAACGTGGACATGCTTACGTTGCTGACAATGGCGATGTCATGTTTGCTATTGATACTGATCCTGATTATGGCTTACTTTCTCGCCAAGATTTAGAGCAACTACAAGCCGGTGCTCGAGTTGAAGTGGCTAACGTAAAACGCAATCCAATGGATTTCGTCTTATGGAAAATGTCCAAACCGGGTGAGCCAAGCTGGGAATCTCCGTGGGGAGACGGTCGCCCTGGTTGGCATATCGAATGTTCTGCGATGAATGGTAAAGAGTTAGGACATCATTTTGATATTCATGGTGGCGGCTCAGACTTAATGTTCCCTCATCATGAAAATGAAATAGCGCAATCAACTTGTGCCCATGATGGTCCTTATGTTAATTACTGGATGCACTCTGGTATGGTGATGGTAGACAAAGAAAAAATGTCTAAATCACTTAATAACTTTTTTACTATTCGTGATGTATTGGCTTATTACGATGCTGAAACAGTGCGTTACTTTTTATTATCAGGCCATTATCGTAGCCAACTTAACTACACGGAAGAAAACTTAAAACAGGCTCGTACTGCATTAGAGCGCCTCTATACTTCATTACGTGGCACTGATGCAAATGCTCAACCAGTAGGTGGCGAAGTGTTTGAAGCGCAATTTATTGACGCTATGAACGATGATTTCAATACACCAGAAGCCTATTCAGTCTTGTTTGATTTAGCACGTGAAGTTAATCGTCTAAAATCGGTTGATATGAATGCGGCGAATGGCTTAGCCGCAGTGTTACGTAAGCTTGCTAAAGTATTAGGTTTGTTAGAGCAAGAGCCTGAGCACTTCTTACAAAGTGGTGCTAAAGCGGATGATGCTGGTGAAGTTGAAAAAATTGAATCATTAATTCAACAGCGTAATGATGCTCGTAAAAATAAAGATTGGGCGGCAGCTGATGTTGCTCGTGACGCGTTAACAGCGATGGGGATTGTTTTAGAAGATGGTCCTCAAGGAACAGCTTGGCGTCGTAATAACTAATACGACAATTGAGTAATAACACTTAATGCGTGTTTAATATAAAAATATCGGATATTTAATATCCGATATTTTTTTGTTTGATGATTAACTTATTGACTAATAATACTTGTTTCTCTTTCGCTATCTTTTTGTTTATCTTCAAAATAAGCAATTACGTTTTCAGAGAAAAAGAGTCGATGCGTTAAGATAACGATAATAGAAAAAACAACAAAGCTAACTTCAGACATATTTGTTAATGACATCGAAATACTAAGTATAAAAAAGAGCGAAATAGATAAACATACCCATGAAATTTTTAAAAAAGAGTAAGCATTTCTACTATTTCTAGCTAGTTTTATCCATACTGTAACTTGCATTATCATTGTTATAATTAGACACAGCATGATGAACAATCCCACTAGCATTGTTTGGCCGCCACCCATTGCCATTGCTAATAAATAAATCGGAGCCCCAGCAACTAATATAAATAAACTTACACCCAAAAATAATACTGAAATAACTTGTATCCATAAAAGTACTATGGGCCTTTCCATAAACTCTCCTAAAAACAGAAATAAGTTTTTATTGGCTTTAGAATATCTTTATTAAATTTTATTAAAGTGAAATTTATCGAATAAATAGAAAAAATAAAGTTTGATTTAATAATAAATAAATATTAATCAATTAAAGAGATTCTATTTTGGATTTTTTATAACCCAGCGTTAATATATTTAATTGAAGCAGTGATAATTCTACTTAATATTATTCAATTTACCACTGGGTGTTATTACTTATAATTTTAGAGGGGTTAATTCGACTTCAGCCATCATTTTTGCTAATTGTTCGCGATCATGAATACCAACATTGGTTTGGCTTACAGCAAGTGCAGAAACGGCAGTAGCAAGACGTAAGGTGTGTTCACTGGTTTGTCGCATCATTAAACCATAAATTAAACCACCAACCATTGAATCTCCAGCTCCGACTGTACTCACGACATCACATTTAGGTGGTTTTGCCATCCATGCGCCTGATGCATTAACCCACATCGCGCCTTGTTCACCTAATGAAATCACAACGTGAGCAATACCTTGCTGACGTAATGTTTGTGCTGCTTGCACAACATCAGAAAGTTCAGGTAAGGGTCTACCTGCCCAAATTTCTAATTCATGATGATTAGGTTTAACAAGCCAAGGGGAGGCTTTTAATCCCGCGACAAAAGCATCTCGGCTACTATCGAAGATCAAACACATACATTCGCTACGCAAGCGAGTCATCCATGCAGTGAAATCATTGAGATCAACGCTAGGAGGAACACTACCACTGACACAAATCATATCAAATTGACCCGCCCAACTTAGCGTGTCGTTAACAAAGCGAGTCCAGTCTTGTTTTGTGATTTCAAAACCAGAAAAGTTGAAGTCAGTCACTTTACCATTGGGTTCTGTGAGTTTGACATTAATACGAGTACGACCTTCAACCATTTGAAAACGATTAGCGATACCAGAGTCACTAAACTCTTTTTGGAATCCATCTTGGTTTTCTTTGCCTAAAAAACCGCCAACAGTGACATCAACGCCAAGGCTTTTTAAAACCTTAGCCACATTGATGCCTTTGCCCGCAGCATGGAAGCCAGCCGTTTTAACACGATTAACTTCACCAAGTTCAATAGGATTACTTAAACCAACAAGATCATATGCAGGGTTAAGTGTGATGGTTGCTACTCTGTGTTTCATGCTAGTTCCTTACCTTAAATAAAAGAACAGGCATCGATTTTTGCTGTAATTTAGCAAAGGCAGAGATACCTTGAGTGGGTAAGCCGAGCATAAAATCTCCTGTTAGATAAAGGGCAAAAAAGACTTAAATATCACAAAATAACAACTAAAATAGTATCATTAAGCTGAATCGTTTCAAATTATAACCTGTAATTTAGTACAAACAATGTTCTTTTGCCTAATGAAAGTAGAAATAAATTAGATCTAAATCACATTTTAGTGCATTTAAACATGAATAAACGGATAAAAGTATCAATAAAAAGGTTTGTTGCTGAAGTTTTACAGTAATGGTTGGAAAGTGTTATCCATATATAAAATAATAACTTATAGCACTTCTTTTTATCTATTTTTTTATAAAATGTACAATCTGCTGAACTGCAAAAGGAGATTATAACCATAGATAAGCTTAAAAATGATGATCTAAATTTAAATATATTAAATCAAATTTTATAATTTTGTTTTTATTCAATTGGTTATGCTGATTTATTTTTTTTTTAATATGAATAAATAAGAAAAAAGAGGAAGAAAAAGCGCATTGAAGGTAAAAAAGGGTTAAAAAGAAAAAAAAGCGAGGCTGAGATAGCGACGCTTTTTCAATATTAGTTAATTTGCTGATTATTTGCTGACGCTAACGGAAAACTCACCAAAGGTGACAATTTTTCCAGCAACAATTTTACAGCGTTTACGGGTTTCAACTTCACCGTCAACACTCACTAAACCTTCAGCAATGACACTTTTAGCAGCAGCTCCGCTTTCAGTCCAACCTTGAAGTTTTAATAAATCACAAAGCTCGACATAGTCGTGCCCATCTAATTGAAATGTTTCCATCGATTAATTATTTCCTGTTTCAGGGTCGTGATATTCTTCGCATGCTTGCAAAGTATTTTGAATAAGTGTGGCGACTGTCATTGGACCTACACCACCAGGGACGGGAGAAATCCAGCCCGCACGTTGAGATGCTGCTTCAAAATCAACATCTCCGACAACTTTACCACTTTCAAGACGGTTTATACCGACATCAATCACGATTGCACCTGGTTTAATCCACTCACCAGGAATAAAGTTAGGTTTTCCTACTGCCACAACGACTAAATCTGCGTGCTCAACATGAAAACGCAGATCTTTAGTAAAACGGTGGGTAACTGTTGTTGTACAACCCGAAAGTAATAGCTCTAAGCTCATTGGGCGACCAACAATATTTGATGCACCAATAATAACGGCATTTAAGCCATTCATAGGAATATTACAACGCTCTAGTAGAGTGACAATACCGCGAGGTGTGCAAGGGCGTAATTTAGGTGCACGTTGGCATAGGCGGCCGATATTGTAAGGGTGAAAGCCATCGACATCTTTATCAGGATGAATGCGTTCTAAAACCTTAACATTATCAATTCCGGCAGGTAAGGGGAGCTGAACGAGGATACCATCAATGGTGTTGTCTTCGTTAAGCTGGTCGATCAGATTTAATAAATCAGCTTCACTGGTAGTATCTGGTAAATCATAAGAGCGAGAAATAAAGCCAACTTCTTCACAAGCGCGGCGTTTACTTCCAACATAAATCTGTGATGCAGGGTTATCACCCACTAAAATAACAGCTAAACCCGGTGCTCGTTTTCCAGCATTAATACGTTGTTTTACTTTTTCTGCAACTTCGCTTCTGATGGTCTGCGCAATCGATTTCCCATCTATAATTCTTGCTGACATCTATACATCCAAATTATTCAATTACGGTATTGGTCTATTTTGTCAGATCAAGAGCAATCTGTCAGTCGAATACTTGCCATATTTTGACCATATAGTTTGATATCGTTGAAAAAGCGTTGACTCTCAGAATGTTGAACGTATAATTCACACCCGTTATCAGCACTCTTGCTGACGTCTAAGTTCTTCTAGGCGCCCTTAGCTCAGTTGGATAGAGCAACGGCCTTCTAAGCCGTAGGTCACAGGTTCGAATCCTGTAGGGCGTACCATTTCAAATCAAGTAGTTGCCTGTATTTCAAATTCTCTATTTTTCTCAATTGGGTCGTGTTTGGGACGCTAGCTTCGAAAATACTGTCTGTTGGGCGTACATGTTCAGTTAGGCATGAATAAATCACTTTATAAATACTCGTAGATTTTCTTGGTAATCTTTCCACTAAGCACTTTCATCTGCTTTACTTTTTTCTAACCCTCTCTACTTTTTTTGTGTTATTACTTCAAATTGAACTCCATCATGGATTTAAAAATCACGCCTAATAGTTCTAAATATTGATGTATTAAATATAGTTATTACAGTAGATAAAATTAGAGGGCGAACTTGAGAAATAATGTCATTAATATTCGAGATGATATGGTTAAGTAATTATTAAAATAAAATGTTAATAACTAATTTTAAAATCAGAATATAAAATAATTAATTTATTTTATTTTTTCAAATAAAGATAAAGTTTATAAGTATTAGTCATAGTTCAATAATCCATTTGGTTATTTATTAAATAAATTAATGCATTATAATGACTTTTAAATAAAAAAGATTAAAATATACAGATTTAATGCAAATAATATAAATGGAATAAAAATGCCTTTACCTAACCGATTAAAACCAAGAAAAGTCAGCAAAGCTAAACTCAATGAATTGATCGATTTACTACTAAAGATAACTGTCAAAATCGATAATGGTGCAACTGAAAATGATCCTGAACTTAACACCATGATAATAAAATGGAATGCACAAGTAGTAACACCTTGTGAATTTTCAGATTTTCGTGACTACAATTCGTGGACAAGTGCAAAAGAGTTTACAAAAATAGCTTTTAACCAAGTGAAGTATTTAGATGATCTGACTTATAACGAGTTGATTAGTATTGTTGATTTCATATGTTTAGCTGAAGGCAGTGAATCTGAACAATCTTATGCAATAAATTTACTCGAGATAAACTTTAAAGCCTTTTCTTCAGATCTTATTTATTGGCCTGATGAGTATTTTAATCTTGAAGAAGTTGATGATTTATCATCAGAAGAAATAGCGGCTTATTTGATGGAAGGATCTAATCGCAGATTATCTAATGCTCCAGATATTCTATTAAAATATTCAATCGTTAAGAAAAGTAACAATTAATCTTTTATTTTAACAAAAAAATCAAGCGATTGATTTTATAAATAGATGGTTTTTTACTTAAATAAAAAAAGATGAAAATTTTTGATGTGCTTTAACTGAAGTTATTAAAATATTAAATCAGATAGCGCTAAACAATATTACTGTGTCTTTATCTAAGATTACGGCGCTTCTTATTTCGTAATACAATAATCTCATTTGATGATAAAGTTGTTTCAGCCCAAGCAGTTAGCATTGGTGACATTATTTCGGGTGAAACCAACAAACTTTGTGGTGATATTCCTAATATTAAAGCAATAGCAATAAGCTGATCGACGGTTATTTTCAGATGTCCATTTTCCAAGCGTGAATAGTGTTGCTGACTGATACCAAGCCTTCTCCCCATCTCAATACCTGTTATTTTTAATTGCTTTCTTTTCTGTTTAATTCTCTGACCTACAACAATATTAATTGAACTCATATCAACCCCTCTTTTTAAAAGAGATTACCGTAAAAACACTTAGAGATCGATATGGGCGATCAAAAATAGATTATTGATAGTTGATATCTATCGGTTTTTATTTATTAAAAGATTTAAACCGTTTTACCAAAATCAAATAATTAGATAAATTACATTAGTCTTTAACAGTATTTTTGTTTGTTAATGACGTAATAGGCGTGTTAATTAAGAATAATATGAGTTAATTGGAGATTAGTAAGAATAGAAGGCACCATTTTGCATAACTTGCTCACCATTAGCTCCTGATATTTCAGCCGAGATTATAGGTGATTCTGCTGCAACCTTCGGGCTAAGCACAAAAAGGCACGCTATTTCAGTATTTATAAGATTATTGTGATCAGGTCTTAAATAGAATATGAATAATGCCAAAGAAGTAGAAATAAAATATTAAAAAGGATATTTGATTATATTATAAATACAATCTATTTTCTTATTATTTAATTACTGTAGAAAAAGCTTTTGAAAACATTCTATTTAAATCATCAGCAGAACGTTGTGCAGAACGTTTTTGGGCTAGCTTCTTGGATGCTGTCATGACACGAGAGTCTACAGTAGCCTAGGATGCAACAAAAAGAGCGACAGCATAGGCTCTTTCTTTAGCGCTATTATTAATTTTTGCCATGACTATTGCTCCTTATTTTTTATTAACTCTAAATGGATTCTCACATAAGGTGAACTTCCTATCAATATTTAAATTCCTAATTTTACAATACTAATATTATTATAGAACTTATTATATAATAATTTAATAGATAATATAATTATAATAATGACTTATAACCTTTTAGTGGAGAAGGTGATAAAAACCATTTTATTTTTTCATCATCTTTAAATTTAATTTTCATTTCTAATAACATATTTTCAGATAAACAAAATGGGAAGAAATGATAAAGATGAGAAACAAAGATAAACGCATCACCTTCATTATCAAAATAATCAGTATCTAGTGTTAATATTAAAGATAAACAGCGATGTGGCTTACCTTTTAAAATATAATCATAAGTCTGACTATTTAAATCAATACAGCCATCCAAGGAATTTTTTATTTTCCTTGTAACTTGTTTATCTAATTCTGCATAAATTAAATAATCACTTAACATATTTTTTATTGTTGTAATAGACATTAACATAAAAGCATTAGCACTATAATGTGATAATAAATGCCAATAACATTTATCATCAACAATAGGTGGAAAACATTCTGATAACGGTGTGATATTTTTGAGCAATAAATTATCAGGCATGTTTTCACTATGTGCATTCAACACACCAATGCTGTTATTTTTATATCTTTCAAAGCCAATATAAGTACAGGAAAAATGTAGGCTCGGTGGCGAGATAAGCTCTTCACCTTTATTGTCATAGAAATGAACAATATAGAATGTTCTCCCAGTGATATCTTTATCAATAGTTAATGAATAAAAAAGAGAATTTTGATATTGAGGCAATAGGCGAGATGCTGATGTTAATTCAGTTATTGAGTAAAAATGACAATAAATACCACGCTCTTTTTCATGTGGCTCTAATGAAAGCATGATTTCAGATAAACTTGAAAGATAATGGTTATCTGGAATAGGCAGTAAATAAGATGATTTATTCTCTTGGAAATCAATGATAACTGTATGATCTTTCTCTTTATCAACTGTAGGAATACAGTTAAGTAAAAAACAATCTTGGCATTGTTCTTCGGTTAATGAAATTTGCTTATTTAAATAAATACTAACTGTAAATTGAGTACTTTTTCCCCAATCTAGTTGTTTGATAATAATGGGAATATCTAAACTGATAAAATGGTGAACATGAGGAAGATACAACCCCTCTAATAATTGTTGTGGCGCTTTCGGAGTATTTTCTGATTGTGGAAAAATAGGGTAATCTTTACCAATTTGAGATTTAAAACAAAACGTTGTGTTATCACCATGATAACTTTGATCGGCATGTTTTAGCTCAATATAGTCAAAATGCTGAGTTAACCCAAGTAACAGAGTATCTGCAATATCCTTGATTGGGCTAAGAAATAAATTTAGCGAGCAAGATTGCCTTTGCTCTATATCACCAAGGTAGGCAAAAGTTAAAGAGATACAACTTTTATTAGGTTGATGTGTTACTTGTTTTTCAATAAGAGAATAAGGTTCAATATATAAATCGCGACAAGTTGAAAAACACTCATCATCACTGCCTAAAGCACTACTGTTTTTAGGAATGTAATAACTGTAGTTAATTTCTTTATCACAACTGATTTGAATAATTGATGTTGATGGTAAGCCTTTTATTGCTTGAGAGCCGAGGCGTTGTAATAAAGGGAGTGTGATTTCAGGGAAAGCATCATCAATCTTTTCTTGCAAGTGAGCAGAAAGAAAGGCAAATCCCTCCATTAAATAGCTAGTTTGAGGATCATCTGGCTCTAAAACTTCCGCTAAATGCGGTTTTTTTTGTGCGTAGGATTTAGCCAGTTTTTGCAGGTATTGCCTTTCTTTTAAATATTTAATTTCGCTCATGTTAATCTAATATCTACCCTTTAATAATAAATAATATCTGTCATAACTTTTGGTTATTTTTAATATGAATAAGGCTTTAATCCTAACTCTTCAGCTTCTTTTTGAAGGAGATAATATCGAGCCAATAATCCATTAATATCTGCATCGAGATTATTAATTAATGCGGGAGAAATAGACTGCTCTTTACTTATTTCTTGTGAAAATTCATACAGTTTATTTTCAATCGGCACAGTTTTGTTATGGCTTTTTTGTATTTCATAAATAGCCGTTTTTAAATAAGAAAGAGTAAAGCTTCCTCTGTTACGTTCTTGTTGAACAATCCTATCGGAAAGCTGTTGAATTAATTTATTCGTATCAGACCAACTGCTGTCAATGGGGGCGTTTTCTAATCGTGTGGTAAGGATATTTTGCCATTGTCGTGTTGCGTAAGATTGATCAGCATTATTAGGCCAAAGCTTTTTAGCCACTTCCAACATATGATCTGATTTTCTTAAAGCAAATATAGGAGACTGTTTTTCCATTAAAATAAGATTATTTGCGTATGAACTGATATTAGGTTGATATAACCACTGTGTAATGGCGCCTTCAGGTTGAGCGGTAATTGCAGAGAGTTCTTTTTGCATCGGTAGATAAATCGCCACACCAATAGCAATAAAAATAGCACTACTACTTAATAATCCAATAAAAAAGCCTTTTTTTGCACTCATTGGTTTTTTCTCAATGGGAGGATCGTCATATAAAACAACTTCGGCGATAGGGTTAGGTTTAGAAATATTATTTTCTTTAAGTTCATCAGATGCACTGATATAGACAATAGGTGGGATCTTAACGGCATTATTGCTACTTTTTTGAGTCGAATTTTTTGTACTTTGCTCTAAGGTTTTCGCTGCATTTTGGAAAAACCAAAGTAAATTTTCTAGCTTCGGTAATTTAGGCCAATCAGTATGCGCAAGTTGATCGATAATTAATTGCAGCGCTCTTTCTGAGCGATAAATTAAACGTAAATCAGTAGGTGAGAATGTTAACTGACGCAATAAAACACCGGCTTTGGTATTAAACCAATTTAAAACATCACACCGATGATTTGGCTGAGTAGGCCAAAGATTATCCCATTGACTCACCACTATATTGGCAAGTAACTCGCATCCTTCAGTAAAACCATTTAATCCATTTAAATGAAGACGAGCCAGCGTGTAATAAACGCCACTCTGTAAATCGATACCATGGGTTTTAAATAACGTTAATGAGAGAGATTCAATAAGCGTCCAACTGATCTCAGGTTGAGAAGGATGATTAAGTTTATTAAATTCCGCTTTTAATGCGATAAATTCAGGGATATCTAAAGGAGAGCCTGCAATTTTTATCACAAATTTTTCTTTTGGCGTATTCATGAAATATCCTATCCCCTCATAAATATGAGGGGAAATCAGTTAATAAAGGGTTTCTGGTAATTTGAAGCGAGTAAATAATCCACCAAAGAATGGATTATTAGATTCATCGATTGTGATCCGATATGCCATATCACCACCATCAAGGGTGAATTTCACATCGAAAGAGTGCGGTTTTATATTGGTAAGTTTGCCACCATTAATGAGTCGCATTTGTGCCCAAGGTCCATTAAATAAAATAGCCCGCGGTGACTTATCTCCAGAAATAGGCACTAAGGTAAGCTTGCTCTCGACATTTGAACGCATTGAATTAGGCCAAACCATGTGTACGGTATGGCTTCTGCCATGTGAATAATCGAGTAATTGTCCATCAAGATTTAAAATGCTACGACGTTTATTGCCAGCGAGAGAAAGTGCTTCGATGGCAAATTGTGCTTCTAAATTTCCTTGAGCATTAAAAAACGTATTTCTAATTCGATTAGCAATTTCAAGTTGTTCTAATACATCAGGACGAATAAGTGATTGACCATCACTATTTTCAATCAAGTTATTTTCCACAAAAAGGCGTAGGTTTTGCTGATAGAAGCTATCTAATGTGCCATTTGGTTTGAAAAAGCGCTCAAACTCACTTAAAGGAACATCTTGTGTGGTTGCCGCGTTAAACGGATAGCGACCTATAATGTAGGTATGATATTGCTTAACGACGGTTTCATTCCACTCAACCTCCATGTAGCGAATAGCTTCTTTTTGTACCACATTCCACGCTTGATCCGCTAATTCTCCTACCCAACGATTCATTGGTTCAGGCAATGTTTTAGCTGATTGAGATAATTCAAAAATAATGTCGCGGTTATTATCTTCAAGGCGAGAGGTCACGGCCTTTAAGGCTGCTTTACCTGGTACTGGAGAGTTATAAATACCTAATAAATAACGATGAAGTTCATTTAATTTTTGATTGAGATTTTGTAAATAATCACCATTATTGCTGACAAGAATTTCAGTTTGAGGTGCAAATTCTTTATCTAATCGAGTGAGCAATTTGTATTTCAATTCATCCATTAATGCCTTTTGATCAGCAATGGGTAACGAACTGTCTATTTTAGGTAATGTTGTATTATCTCTTAGTACTTGTAATGCACGACGAATGGGCTGTTCACCGCTAATAATTTGCTCTAATGCATTAATCTCATCTTGTAGTGATTCAAATTCTCTTATTTCAAGATTACTCATGGCGGCACGCCATTGAGCCGTATAATCATTTAGGTATTGCTCAGTGATTTGGCGTTGGATCTCTTTTCTGTCACTTTCACTGTATTGAGTATTTGTGTTTAAATTTAATACCCATGCATCTAAGAAGGTTAGATCCACCAGCTCATCATTATGTTGAGTAAAGTAGTTTGTTAACCCATACAGCGTTAGAAGCTGAGGCATTTGAAGTTTATCTTCATTAATCGCAGTAAAAATAGAGTCAAAGCTAGGACCAACTTGATGACGTATATTTAATGGTGATGAGAGAGCTTGGTTCGCTTTAAGACGTAATGTTTGATAAACACGTTGATAAAGAGGTAAACGGCTTAACTCTTTTTGCGCAGTATTGATTGGCTGAGTAAATGGTGTAAAAGCATTAATAGCAGTTACCTCACCTGCCTTGCGTTGAGTTTGCCAATCGGTATGTTTCAATGCGTATTGTAGATGTGACATTAATTGAGATTGAATATCTCTCTGACCTGTAAATAAGCGACTCCAATAATTGGCCATAAAGTTTTCAACAATTTCATTATTACGCCCACTCTTATCTTCAAGCATGCGCATAATGCGTAATATCTCTAATTTTTCTTCACTACCGGCTGGCGCTTTATTCAGCTCAGTCAGTAAAGAATTCATAATTGAAGGTAGATAATGTTCGGTTATCAATTGGAGATAAACATTTTCGACATAAGGCCCAACATTCTTTCCTTGGTATAATCCAAGATCGGAAAAAGTATCACTTTTTTCGCGATAATTACCGTAGGCCAATGTGGCATCTAATAATGGATTTAATACCGCAAGTTGTTCTTTTCCTGCTGTATTGGTGGTAATTGTTGCTTCTGAAGAGTGAAATGCTTTCACTTCATTAAGTACATTTTCGCCAGATTGGTAGTTTTTACTGTAATAATGACTCCAACCATTCCATAAAGCGATAACACCAACAACACTAATAGCGGAAGCTAATAGAACTCTTCTGCGATGTTTTTTTAGCCAAAACTGACTTTCAGCGGCAAGATTCGGCTCTGATAACAAAATATTTTGAAAAAGTGATTGCGTAAAATAGCTATGAGTTTCTGCAATGGGCCAAGTGGCTAGCGGTGCTGTTGGTAAATGGTATTGAACTGAGGCCGTTTGACTAAAGATATTATCAACTTGACCGACTTGTGTTGCTGAAGTGAGGTATACCCCTCTTAATTGAATATCTTGCTCTTTATTACTGGACGTTAATGCATTAAGCAGGCTAATAACGTTAGTTTTTAGCCCTTGGATTTGACGAATAAAACTAAATAACTTAGTACGTTGGCTTTCATCAACGCGATTCAGCATCATCTCAGGAAGGGCGCTATTCATTTGGCTTACCCACTGTTCCCAAAATGCATTAAGATCTTTTTCCCAATTATTTTCACTATTTAATCGGAATGTTACACCTAATATTTCATCGCGCTGTTTCGCTTCTAATGGCTGAAACATAGCGTCAAATCCCTGTAATAAATCGAGCTTTGTAAACACGATATAAATAGGTAATTGACTATTAAAAGCGATGCGAATTTCTTGTAATCGCATATGCAATGAAGCAATAAATTGGCTATTTTTCTCTTTATCGTTTGTCAGCAGTTGTAATGTATCAATAGTAAGAATAATACCATTCATTGGTTGACGAGAACGATGTTCATTTAGCCAGACTAATAACTCATTCCATAATCGGTGATAAAGTTTTGGTTTTTCTAAAATAAGATTGGGTTGCGTAATTAACTTACCTTCTGGCATTAATAATATAGCTTGATCAGCCAATAACATTTTTATATGCAAAGGTAATTTTTGTTCGCTAACGATATTTTCAATAGGCGCAATATCTAATGTATTAAGGCTATTTTTTAATAATGTATTTTTGCCACTTTCATCAGTACCTAGAACAAAATACCAAGGCTTTTGATAAAGCGCATTGGTATGCCCATTTTGATGTTTAATAAATTGCGATTTCCAGTAGTTTAAATAACGGTTTTGATGCTCAATATCATTAAGTACGGGATCGACAATAGCGAGTTCAACATCTAATTTTAGGGCTTCAAGTTTTCTTACACGAAGCCATGTTGCAATGCCAACCCAACTGACAACGACTAAAATAGTGATAACAGTCGCTAGCCAGCGAGCGCTGAGCGATCTTAATGGGTAATCCCCTTTAAATTCATAATTAGCTCCCCACCACCAAATCCAAATGACAAATAGTGCCGGAATTAAGGCAATAAAAAGTAAAAAGAAGGATTTAATTTTTGATTTATCAGCAAAGAAAATTTTTTTTATAAAATCCGTTATTTTCTTTCCAGAAAGAAATGACCAATTCATTATTATTATTCCCTATGAGAAGACGAGTTCTGTTGATGTTCCGCTTTTGATGCTAATTGACTTAATAAATTGGGTTCCCATTCTGATAATGAATATCGAAGTGCATCTTGATAAAGCTGATTAAAATAAACATTTGCGATGGAACTCATCTTTGAGGCTTCAAAAAGTTGTGCTGAGAGTAACTGCAAATAAAACCGCTGGCGGGGTTCTGTTGTGATTGAAATGGCGTTATCAATCATTAATAACGCAGCATTAAGACCTTCTTGTTCAAAGCAGGTCATAATTTCTTGTTGCTCACTTTGGAGCGATAACGAAGAACTCGCTTTATTATTCGTTTTACTTTCTAAACTATTTAGCCATTGGCGAGTTTCTTCTGAAATAAAGGGTGTCATATCAGAGAAATAGAGATGGTTAAGCTGTGGTAATCGAGCTAAAAACAGTGAAAGCTCTTGAGCAATAGCTGATGCAATATGAGTTAGCCCTAATGATTGAGCGGCTTGAGCCGCAATATAGTGACCATCTAACCAGTAAGGCGCTAATGTGAGGCTCTGCTCAATTTGATTGAGTAAAGTGAGTGTCGGTTGTGCGAGTTGCGCTTTATAGTCGGTCACTCTATCAATGGCTACTGCCGCTAACGGAGTTTTACCTTGTTTATCACTCATCGGGAGCGTTTGAATATTGTGCCAAATGGCATATCGGCGTAGGCGATAACCGATAGCATCATTAGGTGCTTGTTCACAAAGAATGCTCGCAACTTTTAATAGTGTTTGCTTCCATTGGCGATCATCACTTTGATTAATTTCAACGTGATGTTGTTCTGCTTCTGAAGTCACGCTGACAGGTGCTTGAGAAGGTGTTTTTACTTCATTAATGGGCTCTTTTTTTACACTTTCTTCAACAATAATGGTCGATTTTTGTGTATTTTCTATATGTTGATACGCTTGATGTTGATACGCTTGGCTTAATTCATCCATTTGCGTAGATAAACTAGGCTGACTGGTGTGCCAAAATTGTGCTAAATAGGCGAATTCACCCAAAATATCATCACGCTGTTCAGGCGTAGCTTGTTGGCAAAAACTGTTTTTGACTGATTCAAAACGTTTAAGAATTTGTTGTGTTAAGCGTAGTTTTAAACGCGGATTACTAGGGTAGCTGATATCCCAATAATGTTGCATATAGGCGCTGGCAACAGTGGCGGCAATAACGAGTTCTTCAGCAATAGCAGCATGTTGTAGTGTTCTTAAAAAATGCACCAATAGGCGAAAGTCTTTGGTTTGTGTTGCGAACAGCTGTAATGCGCGACGTTGAATATCATCAATATCTAAAGTGCTATGGCTTAGTGAGCCAAATTTTATCATTTCACTTTCGATATATTCCCAATCAGCGCTATTTTCATCAAGCTGGCTACTTATTTTAGCCTCATCCAAAGAGGCTAAAAGTTGTTCTCGCCATGTGCTGAGCGTTTTTGTTGTCATGATTATCACCAATGACAGGCTGAACGTAGAGGTTTTATCTCTTCGTTAATGCCTGAAATATTGAAGGTTAATTGCTCATCATTCGCTAATTTTATGGTTAATTTAGCGCTGGAAAGTAGTTGCTTGATTTCATCAATGCCGGGTATACCGCGACTTGCTTCAAGTAAATAACCGTCTTCGCGTAGAAACCATTCGCTGCTTAATTGGGTTTTATCCGTTATTAGCAGAACATTTCCTGCTGTTTGTTTTTTCGGTAACGCAATTTGCATACGGGTAATGTTGTCAATACAACTGAGCATTAAAACAGAGCGGGGTGGTTGATATCCCATTGCGGGGATCGTCATAATAACGGGATAAGTACCCGTGTTATTAGCTGTTACTATAAATCCCGCAGTATGATTTTCTCGCTTCATTTCATGTTCTACCGCTAAGCGCCAAATATCACCCATTGCACTGACATCAAAAGTAGAAGTTTGCTTATTCTCAACGTTAATTTGGTCATAACAGGATAAGCGAATAAGTTGAGATACCTCTTCACGACATTGAGAGAGCGCTTGCTCAGTAAGGTTAACTTCATCTTCCTGTGCTTGTGCAAAGGTATTGTTAAGCGAAAAGAAAGCTAGAAAAATGAAATAAATCGTCCGTGAATAGTTCATTCAAGACATCCATATTTTTTTAATTTGTATAGAAGAGATCGCTTTGAAATATTTAAATTTTCAGCAATTAAATTGAGATCGTTATTACTGCTTTCTTGTTGATAACGCAGAATTGACGCTTCATAGTGTTCGGTGGCTAAAGTAAGATCGTTTACCTCAGCAAAAGAGTGTGGTGATACCCGCGTGGAAGTTAAATTAGATACAGATAATGAACGTAACGCCTGATTAATTTTCTCTTCTTTCTCTTGTTGTAATTTTAATAAATATTGCAGATCAGCAATTTTTTGTTGTGATTGAGAAAACGCTAAAATACTTTTTAATTGATGATGAAAAATATTGCAGTAAATAGAGAAGATCCCTTGTTCATAAACTGTTTCATCGAGATCTTGCCCTAACATAATAATTAACCCACAAGGTTTATTATTCAGATCAGTAAAGGGAATACTAAATAATCCACAATGCACAGGTTGTTTGGCGATAAACTGCTGTAAAGCGTGATCGCTAATATAACTGCCTTGTTTTAGATCATTCCAAAGTATAGATTGTGGTTGTAATAGAAGCTGGATCAACGGGTGATCCGCTTCTGTAATATCGACATCCAAATGTTTTTTCTCTACTTTTTCATTAAGATCAATGCTCCAGCTCTCTAATCTGTTTTCTGATTTATTAATCATTGAAACAATAAGTGCGCTGAATGGACTGCGAGGCATACTGAGTTCAAGAAATTGGCTGATCAGTGAGTCCACATCTAAACAAGTTAAGAGAGAGAGCGCATTTTTCAGTCTGTGCTTCATAGTTCTATATTCACCTCTGCAATAAATTGGTTATCTTGCGTTGATAACCGTATCGTCCTGATATCTTCATTTCTTGCACTGTGTTGCAATAGAAGGAGTGAAAGAGGCGGGAGTAGTGCGCCATCAATAATGGATTCTAAAATTCTTGCTCCGTTCTCGGCTCGTGAAGCACGTTGCAATATTTCATCTGAAACCGCATCTTCTAGCCTGATTTCTGCATGAAAGCGTTGTGTAAGTAACTCGGTTAAACGTGTTAGTTTGTGAGTAATAATTTCTTTGAGAATAGCCTGCGTTAACGGTAAGAACGGAATGACTTCCATACGTGCTAAAAGAGCAGGTTTAAAGAAAGTGGTTAATTCTGGATAGAGCGCATCATGCAATTTATCTGGCTTATCTGCATTAGCCATAATGATGTGATCGCCTAAGTTAGAGGTTAAGAAGAACGCGACATTCTTACAGTCAATAATACGACCTTCTCCATCAGCTAACTCGCCTTTATCAAAGGCTTGATAAAACAGATTTAAAACATCGGGATGGGCTTTTTCTACTTCATCAAGTAATACAACAGAATAAGGTTTTTTACGGATAGCTTCGGTTAACACTCCGCCTTCTCCATAACCGACATAACCTGGAGGTGAACCAATTAGACGAGAAACAGTGTGTTTTTCCTGAAATTCAGACATGTTGATCGTGGTTAAATACTGCGTTCCACCAAACATTAACTGAGCAATTTGAATAACGGTTTCTGTTTTACCAACACCACTTGGCCCTGCTAACAAGAATGCCCCTAATGGACGACCTGAGCGACGTAGATCAGCACGTGCTGTCAGTAAATGTTTATGAAGATGCTTAATAGCAAGTGTTTGCCCTTTTATGCTCTGTTCAAGATAGGTAGGAAGCTCTGTTACCACTAATAGCGCATCTTGTGATAAGCGATTAAGCGGAACGCCTGTCCATTCAGCAATAACGGCAGCAATTTGTTTTTTATCTACATGAGGTGAGACTAATAAAGAGTGTTGATGTAATTCATTTAACTCTTCATTTAGCGTGTTTAATCGAGATTTTAGATCATCACTATTATTTTCAACACTTTCACCGTCTGTTTCTTCTTCAAGCGAGTGAGTTAATGTTAATAATAAAGTTGAACGTAATTCGATAATTTCACGAACAATCTTTTTCTGTTTTTTCCACGCTTGTTGAAGCTCATCAATCTGTGTTTCAATCTCAATAGACTGATTTTCTAATATTGCTAAGCGCTCTGAATGATCTTTTAAACCCAGTTGCTGTTCACGGGTTAATACATCACGCTCCATATTGATTTGATGGCGTTGTGTTTTTAATGCTGATAGCTGTTTAGGAGGCGTCGAAAGATTGATCGCCGCACGAGCACAAGCGGTATCAAGTACATCAACGGCTTTATCGGGAAGCTGACGACCAGAAAGATAACGCTCACTTAATTGTGCTGATGCACAGAGCGCTTCATCATCAATAAAAACTTGATGCGCTTTTTCATAAATAGAGCGTAATCCGCGCATAATAATAATCGCTTCATCGGCACTAGGCTCTTTCACTTGAACAAGTTGAAAACGACGCGCTAATGCAGCATCTTTCTCAAAGTATTTTTTATATTCGCTCCAAGTGGTTGCTGCAATAGTACTTAATTCACCACGGGCTAATGCAGGTTTTAGCAAATTGGAAATATCTAATCCACCTTGCTGATTTCCTGCACCAATCAAGGTATGGGCTTCATCAATAAATAGGATAATAGGCGTCGGTGATTGAGCCACTTCTTGCATAATGCCTTTAAAGCGTTTTTCAAATTCCCCCTTTACGGCTGCGCCAGCTTGAAGAGCGCCCAAATCTAATGTTAATAACTCACATTCTTTGAGTTTTTCAGGAATTTCCCCTGCGATAATGCGTAAGGCCAATCCTTCAATTAAGGCACTTTTACCCACACCAGCTTCACCAACAACCACAGGGTTGTTTTTACGACGACGGCAGAGAATATCAATCATTAAATCAATTTCCTGATCACGACATAAAACAGGATCTAACTGGTTATCTCGTGCTTGTTGCGTCATATTTTGTGTAAAACGTGCAAGCATTGAATCAGACTGAACATAGCTATTGGATGATTTATTAGCTTCTGTGATTGGCGTTTCTGCTGATGTGAGAGTCCATTCATCAAAGTTAAGTTTGAGTTGCTCTCTATTGATTTGTGAGAGTAACTCAACTGCTGATTTAGGCAAATAACGATGAGGCATTTGTAATAAAGTGAGTAACAACGCGCCTGAACGTAATGTGTTATGACTAAGTTCTGCGGAAGCTAATAGCCAACTATCTTTAAGCCATTCGACTAACAGTGGAGAAAAATTTGGATAACTTGGAGCCACGCTTGGATGCTGTGTCGCGTTAATATTTAAAAGCGCGGTTAATTCAGTGGGATTGATATCAACTTTATTAAAAATAGTGCGGATATCCGTTAATGGTGTTTCCAGCAGTTGTTGTAAAAATTGCTCTACTGTAATTTCAAGTTGCTGGTGGCTTACACAAAACGCAGCCGCATTTTCTAAAGCATGTTTAGCAATAGGGTGAAGTCTATTAACTAATGTTGAGAGATCAATCTGGATCATAAAGGCGTCCTAGCTAAGAAGTGTATTAAGCTGTTCCAAAATATTGAGAGTTTGATGTCTCAATCTAGAAGCATAAACTGTGTAAATAATCGTGGCGAAGATCAGCGAGCCAATGGCGATATAACGAACACCAAAGCGTTGTCCTAAACGATATTGATGTGACTTGATGCCATTTTCTTTGTATAAAACAACGGGTTGAGACTCACCTTTAAGTTGTTGGATCTGTTTTTGCAGTTGGCGAAGTAATTTATTAAAGTCATCTCCATAGCCATTGCTGACTTTATAGCGACCGCGATAGCCAAGGCATAAACAGAGATAAATAAACTCTAATAAATCGAGGTAACGTTTAGGCTCACCTAATAAGCGTTCTATTAATACGAAAACCTTTTCACCACCCCATGATTCATTATGAAAATGTACTAATAAGGATTGTTTTACCCAATCGTTATCTTGATCCCAACCCAGCTCTAATGCTGCTTCATCAATAAATGTGCATAACACATAGCGGAATGAAACAATGGCTCCCGGCTCATAGCCGTGAGTTTGAAGTTGTTGCTCAATGGCTTGAATATCAGTGACCACTTGCTGAAAAAGCTTTTCTGATAGTGGCGTTGCCGACATTGATTTCATTCTGATCACCATACCCAGCAATGGTGTTGCAACATCAATCATTGGATTGATGTTGTTACCACGCAATGGTAATTGATATGATTTATGGCTCGCTTTCTTTTCAGTAACCTCTTGTATTAATGATAAATCACTCATGTTGTGTTCCACTTCTTATTGCCCAAAGTTGAATATCAAGTTCAGGGAATTGTCCTGATACGTGGAATGCAATATTTCCGTGTTTCTGTATATCTGCCCATGACTCGCCTTGAGGATCTAAGCGGAAATAGGTATAGCCTGAGTGATATGGCAATTGACGAGGTGCTGTTGATAACGGAATAAAACCAACACCAGGCATTTGAACACTGACTAAATCACGAATTTGATTCACTGACGTCACTTTTGCTTGTTGGGCGAATTGGCGACGCAGTTGCTCTTGAGGTAACTGAGCGCGCACCGCAATAATAAATTCCGCATTTTGCAGAAGTTGTCTGTCATGAATTGTCGCAACACGAATGCCATGCTCTTGTTTTTGCAATGGAATAGGTACCGCTCTTGGTGTTAAGACGACACTTAATGCTTGCCGAATAGATTTAATTAGGGG
Organism: Proteus columbae; assembly: GCF_009914335.1. Lineage (NCBI taxonomy): Bacteria > Pseudomonadati > Pseudomonadota > Gammaproteobacteria > Enterobacterales > Morganellaceae > Proteus > Proteus columbae. Next base: position 3,004,921 of record NZ_CP043925.1, on the reverse strand, counting down.
CAAAAAACCTGCTGCCAAGTCGTAGTGGTGATAACTCGGTAATTTATCAGGCAAACGAGAGCCATTAGTGAAAGTTTGAATTTCACCATTAAATTGAAGTAGCTCTTTAAAGAGTTGTTCTGGATGAACGACAGTCTGCTTAGATAAATGTGAAAATTGAGGATAAGCGCGATTAAGTAGCTGCAACATCATAAATTCTGCGACATCAGCAACGCCTTGTTGACCAGGAGAGCCAATACGTTCTGCAATTTGGCGTCCTCGCTCAAATAGGGCGCCTTCAACTTCGGCTAAAAACTCCGCTAAAATTGGACAAATTCGCGCATTTAAGCAGGTAGGAATATAGTTTTTATCCAGAATTAAACTACCATCAGCGCTGATTTCTCTTATTTTGCAGATAGGTAACATGACATAAGCGTCTAACTCTGTTTTTCCTAATTTTAAAATAGGATTGAGTTTCGCGATATTGAGTGTACTGACATCCCCATTTTCAGTATGTAAATCACGTACTTGTGTTAATACATCGCTATAACGTGCCAATAAGTGATTGCCGTTATGGGAATGTGAGATCTCACTGACTGTGCTGTTTTGTAATGGCAATGCCAAGTAGACAATGTTGTCACTGCCTTCATTAATTTGTGAAATATCAATGGGTGAAGGAAGATTATCTTGCTGTGGAATAGAAAACAGCGTGCCATCAGGCATAATTCCAGAGGCTTCTTTAAGACCAATGCGGCCAAGGCTTAATAATTCAGTATTCAGCGTTAGTTGGCTTAAACCATAGTAATGAGCGTGATAGGTTTTTATCAGCGTTTCAATAATATAGTCTTGATAACGTTGCTGCTGCTGAAAATGCTGAGGTTTAATAAACAACCCTTCATGCCATATCACTTTATTTTTCGTAGACATTGTTATTGATCCTCTTCTTTTCTAAATTCAATTTCATTTTCTTTGATATGGACGAGTAGATTGTAATGATGACCAATCCCATTGATTTTTAATATTTTCTTCCATTGTGTGATATTGACATCTGAGTAATAGGCAATGATCCCGATATACTTATTCTTTTTATCTAGCTCAATGGGATCGAGCGGCTTATATTGATCTGGTAAAAGGGTGTAATCTTGATGATCGATATAATTTTTCTTTAATAGCGTTTTCAGATCGCAATCTTCTTCAATAATTTGGTCTTGATCTAAAGACGCAAAGATCGACTCTTCATTCATATACACAATTTGTAATTGAACCGGCGTTGCCTCGCCTTGATCATTAGGATTGATTTCAGGCTCTGCTAATAACGTGAGTGAGACAATTGAAAGCTGCTCTTTTTCTTTACCCACAGGTGTTGATGGGTCCCACATGACTTTGCCTATTTTTGATATGGCTTCAATAGGGCTACTGCACCCACTGAGTTGAGTGGCTGCAAAAATAAAAAAGAGGTAAGTCATGAACGTTTTTATCGACATATCACACCTCATCAAGCCCTTTTCTTAAGGCGCGGTCATAAGCGTGGGTATAGACCTCATAAAATAGTTTCTCAAAACCTTGTTGGCGAGATGATGCTAACTCATTGTAATAATTGGTATACATATCCCAAGCCCAAGCGCTATCACTTGGCGTGTTGTCGTAACTACGGCGATAATGAGAAAAACGTTTTAATAAATGCTCTGGAGAGAAGGCTTCTAATAACGTGGCTAATGCAGCAGAAATGGCTTCTTGATTAGCGTGATAATGCAATTGCACATTGTGTAAGCTTTCTGCGACAGCAGAAGGTGCGGATAAATGCACAGGGCTACGTTCATCCGTAAACATTAAACGCATAACACTGTCATATTCATTATTTAAACGAAGCGGATTATCTTCAATTGGGCGTAGCTGTTTATCTTGTAAATTTTCCTGCTGTTGTAATGCTAATAAACCTTTAATTGCAGATTGCGTGGTTTTTCCTAATTCAATAAGAAAATCATTCGCTTGCTGTGAGTTTTGTAAGTTAAGGTGTACGCCCAGTCCTTTCATTAATGGATTAATTGCGACATAGTCTACGTCTGCATTTGTTTCATTATCTTGAGAAGTTATTTCTGGCAAATCCATAAATTCCTGAACCATGAGATCTCCCTGGTTATCTGAACGAGGCGAAGAAAGAGAGTAATGATGCGCGTTAGAAGATGATCCTTGAATAAGCTCTAAGCTTTCATTCTCAAGGGCTTTTAATGGATCATGCGTCATTGAGCCTGAAACTGTCGGAGCTAAAGGCAGAGGACTTTCTGTTTTATGAACAGAAGGGGAGTTTTTTTGTAGCAAGGGATCTAGTGGATTATCATCAGTCTCGATCAATGATTGTGGCGTCATCGCCATAAGATCTTGTTTATTGTTTTGCGTTAAATTGATATTAACGGATAAAACTAATTGCCCGATTTTGACTTGATCGTTTTGAGATAAACAGACCGCCCCAATATGAATGGGGATCAGTGCATTGTTAATATAAACAGGTTCAACAAGTGTTTTTAAACAAAACTGTTTATCTTGCCAAGCGATAGCGCATTGTGTGGATGCAATAGATGATTGAGTATCTTGTATTACCCAGTGTGATTGTTTACTGCTACCAATCGTGCCACCAAGTTGTGTAAATTGACTATTTGGTACATAGCCACTTTCAAGCAACTCACTATTTATTAAGCGAAAAGAGATTGTGGGTAAATAGTTATCCATAATATTATTCCAAAATAGTCATTGTCACACTAGGATTGGCTTCAGGCTTTCCTAGAAAACTTTGCCAACCTAATTGATTGTGTTGCTCTTTACCTAAGCAGATCCCATTAGCCTGTTTGTCTGCAATGCGTAAGCGTAAATCCCACGCAAGTTGTTCATGCATGATGTAAGAAACGAAAGTAATAAGTGACAAAAAGTCTTTGCCATTGGGAAGAAATGACATATAGCGATCGAGAGGCAATTCACTAATTTCAATCGTACATTTACCATTGCAATCATAGATATGAGAGCCAATATTAAAATTTTCACCTAAAACCATTTTTGGGCGTGATTTCTGCCCTGAATGACGAGCAACAACACCTAAACGGTTTTGTTGATCTTCAGGAATAGGAACTTTGCGTATTTGCCACCCGATTAATTCCACTTTTTCTAAATCAAAGCAGTGAGAAATTAAGCTACAAATAACATCAGGGGAGCGACTTGGGCTGGCAAGCAATCCGGCATAAGCCAGCATTTTGCTGTGGTTGATGTTCATCATGCCACGATTGGCTTCGCTTCCTAGTCCTACCAAAGAGAACATATGACGAGAAAATGCGTCATGACCACCATCTTCAAAACAGATGTAATAGCGATATTTACGCCATATACGATGGAGTAAAGTCACTAAGCGGTGATTAAATAAATTAAGATAATCAGTTAATTGATTGGCTTGTTGAGCATCTTCCCATGCGAAATGATCAAGGTAATAACCTGGTAATGGCGATTGGCTACCATGCAAACCCAAAAAAGACACTTCTAGATCAAACTGACCTTGTTCATCTTGACGTAATGAAACGACATCACGAGTTGGAAACGCCGTATTAGCGTTTGATCTAAACTGAATAGAGACTTCATTATTCAATGCTGTTTTATGAGAATGCAGTTTATTAAGCAACTCAACTAATTGATAGAAGCTATATTCAGTAACAGATTTGCCCGCTTTCTTATTTAGCCAGCTTTGAATTTTCTCAATATCTGTTATTTGAGTATTTGCTGATTTATTTTCGCTGGCCAAAGATAAATTTCCTTATTATCTAAATTAATAACTTCCAATTCGTGAAACATATTAACGCTGGTATAAAGGGTAAAAAATTGTGCTAATACAGAACAAAATAGATACATTGCTCCTTCTGAAATAAAGGCGCTTTGATGTATCGATAATGTTGTTTTTACACCTCTTACAGGCAAACCTTTATACAAATACTCAATAGGCTCTGTTCTTAAATTTGTGATTGCATCGAGGCATTTTTGAGATTGGCGAGCTGATTGTTGATAGAACGTCGCTTTAAAATCGTATAACTGTAAAATTTGTTTGAGTGCAGTTAAGCTTAATAAAGATTGATAATTAATAGATAAATTAGTGAGTTCTGACCAATACAACGTATTTCCTAATAAAGGATAAAGTGCTTTTGTTGGTTTAATTATATTACTGGCAGATAAAATACCGGAAATAACGCTATTTTCATCAAGCTTTATCGAATGAGAAGATAATGAAGAAGCGAGTGTACGATTAGTACAGTTCATCGATACTGAAATACTTTCTTCACAGTTTAGTAAGTCAGGTTCATTATTTCGCACAAATGACAAGGTATGTTGATAACCATAATGTGATTTATGGTGTGCTATTTTCAAACGGTAATAACCCGTTCTTTCTGGATTTTCTTGATTATTTTGATGGTGAAAACTTTCGAAAGCCGTGTAATGAGTAATATAAGAACGCTGATTCGGAATATAACGTAAACCTTGGATCGTATTTATTGAGAAAATATCATAACAATCTTGTTTTTTATGACTTTTATTTAGAACATATTCTGTTTCTTTTCCCGTTAAATTTATTGCTTCACTTTCCGATTCAAATAAATTAACAGCAGGTACGCAATTTATCTTTATGCAATCTTCCGTGATCAGCATGGCTTCTGGAATATCACTATCAAATTGAATTGATAGTGTAAAAGTATCAGAAACCAAAGCAGGAGGGATATTATCTAATCCTTTGATTAATAAAGACATAAATGCCTCAGGGAAACAAAAGTATTCCTGTAATAAGCGATATCCTTCATAACTATTTTTAGGATAAGGTAAAAGAGAGTCTTCAGCATGAAAACCCATAGGTTCAATAGCAAAATGCGCTAAGGTAAATTGATGCTGATTGGTTGTTATTTTTGCTTTTTTGACTTTGTTATTTAATAAATAAAATAACTGAGTCGTTGTATAAGAAAGCCCATTAAGATAAATACACAGTTTCTCTAAGCCAACTTCAGCTAATGACTGTAATTGGTTTAGAGAAAAATGAATATCCAATGTATCCTGATTTTGAGTCACTTGTGTTATTTGTATTGGAAGTACCCATAAATCACGACACTGTGTAAATTGGCATTTATGCCAATTATCTTCATCATTGTCGGCTAATTCATTTTGAATATAGAGTGGGCGGCTAACAAAAGGTTGCCCTTTTGCTATTTTAATCGCATATTTTTGAGTGACTTCAGTACGATATTCCATTGCTGTCATGCTAGGAAATGGACGTGCGTAAGCCGGCCATAGCATATTCACTAAACTGTTTGTTAGTTCAGGAAATTGTCTATCTATTTGTTCTCGTAAATTACCTGATAAATAAGCAATGCCGTCTAAAAGGCGCGCAGCATCAGGATCACGCACCCTTTCAGATATTTGATTAATAAGCTGCGGTTTTTCAGTTGCAACATATTGTTCAAGCTTATCGAGATAGCTTAGTTCATTATCAAAATAGTGATTTGAAGACATATTAAAATTGCGTCAATTGGTATCTACGGTTGCTGTCTAATTGCACGTTAAATTCAATAAGTTGCTTTTGATTTTCTAATAAGAGAAAAGCAGTAATATTAAATTGCAGCGACAGTGGCTCTGCTTCATTTTCTATAAAATGAACAGTGACATTGGTTATTCTTGGTTCATAAGTCGTAATGCAATCCGCAATAATATTGGATAAATGAACCTTGAAATCGACTCCTGTTAATGTCGCATCGTTTAAATCAGGAATGCCTAAAGCGGGAGTACTTTGGCAACCTAAAGGTCTGCTGTTTAAAACCTGATTTAAATTTTGCTTAATTGACATGAGTAACGCTTGGATTTTTGCGCGTTGGGAAGAGCCTGAACTCTTCCCCTGTATGCGCTCAAATAAACTGGAAGCGGGGTTGTCTTCCAAATTATATAGAGCTGTCATCGCACTTATTCCTTATCTAAGCGACCAACAAGTGATAACTCAAAGTTTGCACCCATATATTTAAAATGAGGGCGAACTTGAATAGCCACTTGATACCAACCTGGATCACCATCAACATCAAGAACTTGGATTTGCGCAGAGCGAAGAGGGCGTCTACTACGAACATCTGCGGGTGGATTTTCTTGATCCGCAATATATTGTTTTAGCCAGATATTAAGCTCCCGCTCAAGATCTTGGCGCTCTTTCCATGAACCAATTTGTTCGCGTTGTAGCACTTTAATATAGTGAGCTAAACGATTGATAATAAACATGTAAGGAAGCTGTGTTCCTAACTTATAGTTAGTTTCTGCTAATTTTCCTTCACGCGTATTAGGATAGTTTTTCGGTTTTTGTACTGAGTTTGCAGAGAAGAAAGCGGCATTATCGCTGCCTTTACGCATTGTTAAGGTGATAAAACCTTCTTCTGCTAACTCAAATTCACGTCTATCAGTAACTAAAACTTCTGTTGGGATCTTAGTTTGTAATTCACCCATCGCTTCAAAGTTATGAACAGGTAAATCACCTACAGTTCCGCCACTTTGAGGACCAATAATATTTGGACACCAGCGATATTTTGCAAAGCTGTCATTAATACAACTTGCTAATAAGAAAGCGGTATTACCCCATAAGTAATGTTCATGATCTTGCTTCACATCTTCAGAGTAATTAAATAACTTAATTGGATTCTCAGTAGGTGAATAAGGTAAACGCACTAAGAAACGAGGTGCTGTTAAACCTAAATAACGCGCATCTTCAGATTCTCGCAGTGAACGCCATTTGGTGTGAGCAGGACCTTCAAATACGGATTTCAAATCTTTAATTGCAGGCAATTCAGCATAGCTATTAATGCCTAAGAAATTAGGTGAAACGGATGAAATAAATGGCGCATGAGCCATTGCACCCACAGCACTGACGTATTGCATTAATTTCAGATCAGGCGTGGTGTTATTAAAGGCATAGTTACCAATCACTGTTGCGACGGGTTCACCACCAAATTGACCATAGCCTGATGAGTAAACATGCTGATAGAAACCGGATTGTACAATCTCAGGTGAAAACTCAAAATCTTCTAATAGTTCTTCTTTTGTAGCATGTAAGATATTGATTTTAATGTTTTCACGAAAATCAGTACGATCAACAAGTAATTTTAATGAACGCCAAGAAGATTCAATTTCTTGAAATTTTGGCGCATGTAAAATTTGGTCGACTTGAGCACTTAATTGAGTGTCTAACTCAACAAGCATTTTATCAATCAGTAGCTTATTGATTGGCTCTTCTTCTGACGGGCTAGCAAAAATATTGCTAATAAACGCAGCAACGCCTTGTTTTGCAATATCATAAGCTTCGGTTTCTGGCGACATTCTTGATTGCGCCATAATTTCATCAAGCAAAGAGCCGCCAGACGTTGTTATCTGCTCTTGTTGGGCTTCATTAACTAAAGACATAGAATAATCCTCTGTAAATATTATTTTTGGCTGGCAATATCAAGCTCTTTGAGTAACTGTTCGCGTGTGGCTTCATTTTCCAGAAGCTCTTGCAGACGTTTTCTAAAAGCAGGGATATTGCCAAGAGGACCTTTTAGCGCAACAAGCGCTTCTCTTAGTTCTAATAGTTTTTTTAGCTCAGGAACTTGGCGTGCAATATTATCCGGAGAAAAATCTTGTAGTGATTTAATCTCTAAATTGACGTTAAGATCAGACTCACTTTTTTCATCTAATGCATTTGGAACCGCGATATTAAGATTAATACCCGCACTTTCCATAACAGAGTTAAAGTTGTTCTGATTAATTGAAATGGTTTTACGATCTTCAATGGGCGTTTCTTCAGTCTTTCCTTTCATATCGCCCACAATAAGCATATTTAAAGGCAATTCGACTTCAGATTGAACACCGCCATCATTAGGGATGTATTTAATATTAATACGTTCTTTGGGCGCAACACTACCAAGAGTATTTTTACTCATTTAAACTAAGCTCCTTATTTAGCTTAAGTTCTTAATTAAATACTCAGCGTATTGATGAATAATTTAAATTAAGAAATACCTATCCTAGGCAATAATATAATTACCTTATATGAGTTTAATTTTCCTGGTAGAAATAAAATAATAACTAAAAATAAAATAATAAGTAATTTTTCTAATATATGCATTTAGTTTTATATAAAACAGTTCTTTAGTCAATAAGAAATATTTAACGTTCTTTAATTTTATTTACAGTTAATTAGCTTTGCATTTAATTTAAATATAATGATTTAACTTTGTAAGTAAGTTTTTTCATCTGTTTTACTCATATTATGCAACTCGATAGGAATTAATTAATTTATATTTAATTTAAATTGTAAATATAGGAAATAGAAATTTCACTATGAGTTATTTATTTTAATTTCACATAACTAATTAATATTTAAGGTTAATTTAATTTAATGATTTTAGGTTTGTTTATTTTCTTGTTTTAAAATATCGCATTCTTTTTGATGAAAAATAGAGCGGTTTTATAAGAAAAAATAATGTAACGGATTGTTATTATCCTTATTTGTAATTAAAATGGGAGGGATAAATAACCCTAAGTGAAATTATGGTTGTTTCTGTGAGATTTTTATTTATTAGATAAAATATTTCCGTTATGGATAAAAATATCATTATTGATTAAATTTAAAACAATATAAAAATTTGATGTTGATTGTATATAAATATTATTTTCTTTTTGTTTAATATTGATAAATGGATTTGACGTTGTTGAGTATAAAAACCACTTTATATTATTATTTATATCCATTTTAACAATAAATCCATCACTCCCCATTTCACCTTCACCACAGAGCACGATATGCTTATCATCAACGAATACTTTGTTATTTATCTGAATTTCTGACCAAATGTCATCATTGTCTTTTAGCAGTGTATTTAATGTTGTATCACCTTCATATGTAAGAAAATATTCTTTTTGATAGGAATGTGTTAATTTAGAATTTTTAATAAAATCAATATCGATAAATCTTATTAATCCAGAGCAATCATAAATAAGAGCTAGCCCGATTAATTGATTATTTAGCCATTTGTTTTGTAATAAATTTATATTCATTAATTTTATCTACTTTTTTAGTTTTACTTATTTTTTTTAGTGTGAATTTTAGATTATTTATTTTAAATGTTTTGATAAGACATATTACCATTAGTAATACCACGTTTTCGATCGAAAACCGTGTTGACAGACGGAATAAATTGATGCTCGGTGATATTGAGATTGTTATCGTACTGAAATTTCTCACTTTGGCCTTCAAACTGGCATCGTCGATATCTTATGAAGAGAAAAGAGACATAGCTAAAATAAGCAAATTTAGATATGAGCTATATTGTTGTAATGAAGATATCCAAACTATTAGGGAATAAAACCACCAATAGCAAACGCAATTGAATGAAGTAAAAAATTCTATGCGTGAGCTGATGGTTGAGTATGTAAGCGGCTAAAGACTAAATTGAGTAAGCGAGGAAATAAGAGGAATCACACGCTTACTAAAAAGAATCTTCCCATTTGAAAGTGATATTAAGAGGATCAATCTCTAATGATCTTTTAATGCCATTAAAGTCAGTTTCTCCATATATTTTATCCTTATCAATTCTGAGTAGTTTTAGTCCATATCCAAAACAAAAAACAGTTAAAGTATTGTTTACATATAATGAAGTAGATATTGTCTTATCCATGGAGTAAACCAAGTCTAGTTTTATACTTTCTTTGATGAAGGTATAAGTCCATTGCAAAAAGTCAGCATCGAAGTTTTCGGGTTTCAAGCCAAATGCCTCTAACATTTGTGTATCAAATTGTTTAACCATAGCTTAGGTATCATTGTTGTTAATCTTAAGGTTCCATCAACTGAAACTTCCCAAGTTGACTCAAAATGAGCAAATTTTCCGCTAGGTCCAGCAAAAAGAGAATCTTTGGTTACAAAAGTTAAAGTTTTACCTTTAACCGTTTTGGTAAATTGATTGGCAATATTAGATGGTGTGTTAGCTGCTTGGACTAAATGATCCGATAATATTTTATGCCTTGCGGGGTTATCAGGTACCCCTAATTATTTCATCACTATAGCCATTTGTTCAGACCGAGCCTTATTGTGAGGATTAGAATTAACTCTACCAAAGAAATAATCAAACTTAGCTGAATCAATGATAGGGCACCCTTCCAACCCAACCTGTCGGACAATGCACATACCCATAAGGATTAAAGCCACCTAATAATCCTATTGGGTCTGGTGAAATATATTGCTCGTGTACTTATTATTTAAAAGGAAAAGTCATTCTGGTCCATCCCATTCAAGTTTATCTTTTAAGTGCTCAGGGACGATACTAAATAATTTTTTTATATCATCTTGATGAGAAAAATAATTAGTACACTCTCTTTTGTTAGCTTTTTCCAAATAAAATTTAGCTTGATTATTTAAAAAGTATATGTCATTGGAAGTTATTTCTTCTTCAATAATGGATATTACAACATTATGTAATAATTCTGCCTCATAATAACATGACTTATTAAAAGCTTTTCCTATACATGTTTGAGTTTGAATATTCCTTATATAAGAAAGAGATCTCCATAACATATTAGAATATATTTCAATTTTTCTCATAGTTAAAATCCTAGTTTATTCCTTAAGCTACCTAAAAAACTTCTTGATGGCATTGGTTTAGATTCGAGAGGTGGTAAGTCCTGTTTAGTCCATCTGCCTTCATTCAATAATTGAGTAATGTATTGTGAATTACCTGTTTCTTTATATATTTCTTGAGCTGCAGCCATTCTATGATGTCCTTCCGTAACATGATATGTCCCTTTGGAATCTAAATACCCACCAATTCTCTTTTTTATATCCTTAAAATCAAAAGATCCATCAAGCATTGCTCTTTTTATACCGTCTATTTGCCCCGGTTTTCTAAATCCAGTCTGGGTTCCTCTTATTTTGGGGGGAGGACATGGAGTCAACCCAAACGGATCTACCCATCCCGTTGGACAATGCACATACCCATAAGGATTAAAGCCACCTAATAATCCAATGGGGTCTGGTGAAATATATTGCCCTGTGTCCTTATCATAGTAGCGAAAGCGATTGTAATACAAGCCACTTTCTTTATCTTCATATTGTCCCGCAAAACGAAAATGGCATTCGGTATATTCAGGGTCGTTATCGGCATAATTATCATGAGATTGCCAAAACGCCATTTGTCCTCATGTATTCAACCGACCTGCCCAACTGACAATGCCTTTTTCGCTAAAGATTTCTCGCGGGGTGCCTTGGTGGTCAGTCACCACATAATGCAGTTTTCCACTTTGATAACGTGCCGTTGGGGTGATTTCATTGGGTTGATAGAGCCACTGAATTTGCGAATCATAAGCGGATGTACCATCGGCATAAATCGGGGTTTCTTGCACCATTTGGTTGCCCGACCACAGATAATCCACACGCTGAACGCGTTTATCTTTAAAGGGCGAGCTTAAAGGCGGCGTAGGGCGATTATCGACACCTTTTTGTTGCTTTGCACCAGTTGTAAAAACATACCTTACACATCAGGCGGAATAAACTGGTGTTCCGTGATATTGAGATGCTAGATACTATTGAGAGCCAATCCAATAATCCAATGTGTTTTGAAATATTTTGAGATAAAAAATAATATCTTACCTCTAAGATGTTATTAGTTTTATTGCTCTATTAAATAGTAAAATTAAAGCCCATTTACTATTTGTTCAATAGTATAGAATTTACCATTATAGTGTTGATTATAATGCTCTACATTATCAGCTAATAATTTTCTTTTTTTACAGCTAATTCGGGTTCTTATTTTATTTGAAGTTTTAATTATTTCTTTTCTTAAAAAACCTAAAATATATATTTGTGGTTTTTTATAATAAATAGCTTCGTTGATGGCTTTTAATAATATATATATATTATCAGCCTCATTGGATGTGATAAACTGTTTTCCTTTCACTCTAAGATAGGCTTTATAAAATATATTATCAAATTTTTCATTAGGGTTAATTTTATTTGAATTTAACGTATCTATTAACTTATGCGTTAATGAGTGTTTTTCTAAATAAATGCTAGCAGGCTCCCATTTATCACTTAATCCTCTAACGATAGACGATTCAGTTTGTTTTAGGTATGCATATAAAGTTAGTAAAAATTTATCATCATAATAGTAATAAGTATTCATAATTATTTGCAACTTCCTCTCATCATACGATCCCACCATGATTGTTTTTTATATATAGCATTTTTATCTTTTAAAGATAAGGGGTGTTCACTTGGTATTATTGCTGTGACCCTATTACTACCAAGATGTGTTTGAACTAAAGTATCTTTGTGAACTTCAAATTCTATATAGGATCCTTGCCCATTTGCACCTACATCTTTAGCGCTAGTAAAAGGAGTATCTTTAAAAGGTGCAACCTCTACGTGTACTCCAATAGGTTCTCCTCTAGCGGGCCAAATGGATTGATCTCTTTTTATACCCTCAAGTCCTTCTACTGATGTATGGTGTCTAACTTTGACTATATCTTTATCTGACAACCCAAACGGATCTACCCATCCCGTTGGACAATGCACATACCCATAAGGATTAAAGCCACCTAATAATCCTATTGGGTCTGGTGAAATATATTGCCCAGTGTCCTTATCATAGTAGCGAAAGCGATTGTAATACAAGCCACTTTCTTTATCTTCATATTGTCCCGCAAAACGAAAATGGCATTCGGTATATTCAGGGTCGTTATCGGCATAATTATCATGAGATTGCCAAAACGCCATTTGTCCCCATGTATTCAACCGACCTGCCCAACTGACAATGCCTTTTTCGCTAAAGATTTCTCGCGGGGTGCCTTGGTGGTCAGTCACCACATAATGCAGTTTTCCACTTTGATAACGTGCCGTTGGGGTGATTTCATTGGGTTGATAGAGCCACTGAATTTGCGAATCATAAGCGGATGTACCATCGGCATAAATCGGGGTTTCTTGCACCATTTGGTTGCCCGACCACAGATAATCCACACGCTGAACGCGTTTATCTTTAAAGGGCGAGTTTAACGGTGGTGTAGGGCGATTATCGACCACCTTGTGTTTACTGAGTCTTCTGCCAAAAGCATCATAGGTATAACGCCAGCATTCCCCCTCAGGATTAAAACAGGCGATAAGTTGGTTAAGGGTATTCCATTGGTAATACCACGTTTTTGCCCGAAAACCGTGCTGATGAACTACTTTTTGTGTTAATCGACCATTAACGTCGTAGTGATAATCTTGATAACCTTTGGTGGTAATACGACGTGTCACGCGGCCTTTTTGTTGCTGCTGCGCCAGTTGTAAAAAGGCACCTTGCGCGTCAGACGGAATAAATTGGTGCTCGGTGATATTGAGATTGTTATCGTACTGAAATTTCTCGCTTTGGAGTTCAAACTGGTTGCTGTATTGGGTTTCAACAATTTGATCATTGGTGTTATAGCGATATTGCGTCCGGTTCCAGCGAGCATCATCGATATCGACCAGATTAAAGGCTTTATCGTATTGATAACCTCGGTGAACATCGGTCGATATTGGTGGTTGAAGCGGATTATCGTGTAGCGATTGTAAAAAGAACTCAGTTCCTCGACCTGCACGTTGATGGGCTAATAAGCCAGTGGCGGTGTAATGGCTCGAATTAGCAAAACCCGCTTGGCTTTGGCGTAAAAACTCTTGTCCCAGCGCGTTATAACTAAACTGCAATGGTGCATGTTGATTGACTTGCAATGAGGTCAGTTCATGAAGTTGACCAAAAGCATAGTTAAGTTCACGCTCACCAAAGTGGGTTTGGGTGAGGATATCGTGCTCTTCATCCCATTGATGCTTGATTTCTTGCCCATTAATGCGCTCACAACACAAATGCCCTTGGTCGTTATACTCAAATTCCACCACCGAATCAGGATTGGTGGATCGAATAAGTTGCAAACGTTCATTGTATTGATACGTGGTAGTAGAAAGGCACTTATGCTCGATGCCGTCAGCTAGCCAAATGCTTTGTTCGGTAACTAACCCTGTCTCATCATAATGATAACGGAGTTCATGATTATCAGGGTAACGAGTTGCAATACGTCGCCCTAAGCGGTCGTAGCGATATTGAATTTCACGTCCTGTAAAATCCACTTCACGAATAATTTGACCCGCTTTATCACGCTCATAAGAATAGACATCCCCTGTGGCGTTGATGACTTTTTTGAGTCGCGTTAGTGAGTCATATTCAAAGCGAATTTCCGTGCCATCAGGGCGTATTGTGGCGAGTAATAAATCAAATGCACCGTAACGATAGCGCGTAGTTTTGCCTTCGCCATCGGTGACGGCGACAACACGGCGTTCGCTGTCATATTCAATATGTTGATGAATATCATCAGGCAGTAAAATATCGCTGAGACTGCCGTTAACACCATCATGCTCTTTGCTGTATTGATAGCGAGTGGTGTGGTTTAGCGCATTGGTGACTTGCAGTAATCGACCTAGCTCATCGCTTTGGTATTCGGTACTGTGTTGATAAGGGTTGGTGCTTTTTATTAATTGATTTGCGTGGTTATATTCATACTGCCACTGTGCACCATTCGGCTGAATAGCTTTAAGCAGTTCGCCATGTTGGCTGTATTCATAGGCTTGTTGGCGACCTTGCGGATCGGTAACTGTGGTTAAATTGCCTTTGTCGTCGTAGATCAGTTGCCATTTATCGCCAAAGGGGGAGACATATTCTGTCAACTGACCTTGAGTATTATATTGATACTCAATGGATCGTTCATCAGGAAAGGTAATTTGCGCAATATTGCCATCATAGTGGTAGAGATAAGAAGTCGTTTGTCCTAGTGCATTGGTTTCACTTATTTTTTGATTATTATGCCACTGTGTTTTGGTTTCACGCCCTAATGCATCAATTGCATGTGTAACGAGACCTGCATCATTATAATAATAGTAAGATTGCTCACCTTCATTGTTGAAATAGGTGGTCATCTTATGAACATCATCATAAATAAAACCACCACACCAATAACCAGATGGTGAGCTATTTTTTATCGCTCTGCCATATTTGTCATATTCAAGGTAATAATCCGTTTGGTCTGTATCATGCCAACGAGACATAAAACCTTCGGCAGTATATTCATGCCATAAGTGATTCTGCTGATAAGCATTACATTCACTCAAATAACCTTGTTTATCATACTGACAAGTAACTAATGGTTGAGAGATAATCTTATTGGCTAAGGTAATATGACTTAATTGATGAGAATGGTAATCCAAGTAAAGCGCTGTAATACCATTACGCGACACAGAGATTAATTGATGTTGTTCGTTGTAAATAAAATCAATACGTTGATGATTATTGTCTGTAATGGCAGATAGGCGTCGATAAGATCCATCTATATGGTTGAAATGATGCGTCAATTGGGTGCGATTGTCGAATAAACCTATATTAGCTTTTGTATCACCAGAGAGCAGAACATGAGGATAATAAGTATTACGGATATTGAGATGAGTATCTGTATAAGGATAGGTGATTTGTGCCCCTTCTTCATTGTGATAAATGATATTATCCGATTGAATTTCTAAGAATATCGACCAGTTATCTGTCCATTTTGGACCAAATAAGCCGGATGCGGTACCTGTTGAGCGATAGGTTCGTCGTAATGAAAGGGGTAAAAGCCCTGAAAGGGAGAACACTTCCCAAACTTGAATAAAATCGCCTGTGGCAACGTTAACAGGATCGGATTCACAGACCGCTTTACTGTTGCAGGATTTATTGGGCTTTATATTGGCGCTATTTTCACCTTGTGGTTTGGTTAATAAAGTGGCTTCTTTTGGTGGAGGTGGATCTTTTCTAATGAGTCGAGGTAATGCTTTAATACCATTTTGCAATAAACTAGCTGCCGCTTTGGTGAGAAAAACATATTCACCGACTTCTTCTATTAAGGCGCCTGATTCTTGTGCTTGGTTGTCGTACTTTAGCCGTTCAAATTGGGGTAAGTTTTCTTCTTTGCGCATTTCATGGGCAAGTGACGTCATTGTTTCAGTGTATTGCTGTTTTCCTTTCTCTGACATAAACCACGTTGCTGGACCATAGGCTTGCGATTCCATTTGATAGGACGCACTGACGGCATTGGCTTTGGCTATGGTTTCAACCAAACCAATTAAACCATTTAAAAAGCCTTTTCCTGCGCCTATGGTGGTATCTGGTAAGTTTTTTCCACCGATTAATTCTGCTTCATGATAAGAGTCATCCATCAAGCGTTTCAGCTCTTGATAGGACATCTGCTCTGGACGTTTTTTTTCTGGTGATACTTCAGTGGAAATTTCCGTGGCTTCATTGGCTTTTTGTAGGGTTTTTTCTTCAGAATAGAGGCGACCCGGTACATTATTGTTGTTCATCATGACATCAGAGCCATGAAAAGCGGCTGATTGACCACAAAAGCGCACGGTTGGCGAGCCACTAGTAATAATGCAGTTCCCACGTCCTAAACTGGTGCCCGAAATAATGCCAGACCCTGTATTTCCCTGTGTTCCTTTAATCACACTTCCCACTGTTAATGTCGGTACACCATTCACACGTACCGTGGAAACATAGGTTTCTTCTGCACTGAGTTGCTGAAAACTATCAAAGGGAACAACAGCATTGCCCACTTGGCAAACATCAGGGCCTGTGGCAATAACGCAGTAATCGGCATTTTTATTCCCGACGATTTTTTTTGTCATGATTAATATCCTTATTACAACTTATAAGCCTGAAGTTGCAGCGTGCTTTCCATCGTCGAGATCAATTGGCGATAACGCCATGTGAGGTATAGCTTTTTTTCATCAAGTGATACACATACTGTGTCTAGCTTTAATAACTCATAGGGTGTTTCTGAATGAGAAAAATGAGGAATGGCGACAAAACCAATATTAGGTAAAACAAGGTCTACACGAGGTGTTTGTGTAAAAAAACCACTTAATGAAAGGGTTTCATTACCCACAAAAAAGCCTTGTTGATGCTGATCTGCTGGCGTACTCATAAAGAAATCAGACTTAAAATCATCAGGATAATAAGGCTTTATTTGATTGAGCCATTCGTCGTTGTAGGTGCCTGCAAATTGTGAACGTTGTTGCCACCAACGACTATATTGTCCATAGCCTGCAACTTCCCACGGTTTATTAAGGTGAAATGCATGTTCCACAGAAGGATAGTGAATTTGAGGGGCAGGATATTGAAGCGCTTTATCAAGATAGCGACTCTCGTACCAACCTAAACCAATTGGATTTTTTTCATAAGCTTCTTGAAGGCTATTCTTGCCACCATAAGCATTCTCATAAATAAGCGGTAAGGCAGAAATAGGTTGTGGAGAGCTTAATTGCCAATCATGGTGATGTTCCCAATAACGAGGCCCACTGAGGGTCAATTTTTTGTTGATTTGCCCTATTGAGAGCTCAGTTTCCCACAGAGTTAAAGGCATTTCATCTAATGTTCGGGCGGTACCCACGAGATAAATTTCAGCATTGGGTTTATAAGACACAAGATCTGTTTCGTGCAATAAACTGCTATTTTCGGGCGTTGTTCGGTAAACATCCGCCATAATGAGCGGTTTTTGCTCATCAGCAATGTCACATATACCCGTGAGAGGATCAAAATCACAAGTGACTTTTACCGCAAGAGTTTGCCAATGTTCATCTTTATATCCCAGTTTTTCAAAGGAAAAATGAGGAAATGGAGTCTGGTTAATAACGTGTGCTAGCATCCGAAGCCCCTAATTGATATCGACATCTTTGCCCGAGATTTGCACCGGACCTGAGGCTTCAAAGCTAAATTCCGTACCATTTATTGTGATATGGCCAGCGCTATCCATTCTTAACACACTGGCACCGCAACGCAGTTCAAGGGCATCCCCTGCATCGATGGCTAACGTATTACCCACACTGATTTTTTTATGTTGACCAACCGATTCAGTGTTATTTTCATTAATAGTTTCAGTACGATTACCTTTCACCACCATCTCTTGATTTTTATCGATAATTTCAGCGTGGCTATTAAAGACATGCGTCGTGCGATTGTTAAGCACCACGGTATTCATATCCTTTTGCGCATGAATAAAAATCTCCTGCTTACCGCCCGCATCTTCAAAACGCAGTTCATTAAAGCCGTCACCCTTATGGGTTTTGGTTTTGATTGTGGTGCGAGTCATATTT
The DNA here is from genome assembly GCF_009914335.1 of Proteus columbae. NCBI lineage: Bacteria > Pseudomonadati > Pseudomonadota > Gammaproteobacteria > Enterobacterales > Morganellaceae > Proteus > Proteus columbae. Next base: position 2,986,734 of record NZ_CP043925.1, on the reverse strand, counting down.
TCAGGGAATTTCAACGGTGGCGCGTTACGCCCGTTATAGGTGCAACCGGTGATAATCGGTCTATCAATATCGCCATTTAAATAAGAGACAATCACCTCTTGCCCGATACGCGGTACGGCAGAAAAACCATAGCCATTACCATTCCAACCCATTGCTACGCGTACCCAACATGAGGCACTGTGATCGGGTTTGCCATAGCGATCCCAATGAAAATAGACTTTTACTGCACCCACTTCGTTGACGTAAATTTCTTCACCGGGAGGGCCAACCACAGTGGCAACTTCATCGCCATCGGCAGTGGGTTTGTAATGATGCGGTGGGCGCCACTCTTGTGTACCGGGAATAAATTCGACGCTATTAGACAGTTGAGTACCTTCACCACCGCCGTTATCTGCTAACGGCTGTACGCCATGATGCGAAACTTGAATGACTTGCCAATTATCATTCATCATTAAACTAGGGTGGTTGCTTAACGAGAAAATCTTGCCCGGCATTAAGGCAAAACAGTTGGTGCTGGAGCGCCCCACACGACTGCCGTTGCGCAGTTGTTCAAAACGAATAGCAGTGAGTGGTGCGGCTTGAGCATCTTCTTGAAAGCGTCCATAACTTTCAAACACACTATGCTGACCACCTTTCTCTAATTTGGCTTGATGCGCTAACGGGTAAGAAGGACGGATAAAGTTATTGTCTTTTTGAATGGTTTCATCGACACAGAGATATTCGCCGTATTGCCATGTGGTTGCCGTGCTGTCGGTAATATCGCTTTCAGCCTGCGGGTTATAGGTTAAGTGAATACCCGCTGTCATCCCCATATGCTCATCGCTATAAAACAGTTGGTTCTCTTCAAACCAAAAGTTAATGCCTTCTTCAAAGGCTAAACGACACCAAAACGCATAAGCAGATTCTCGTTTTTGCGTGGTATAAGGGCGCGTTTGGTGTAAATCATCACGGTAAAATTTGCTGTCTGCTTTGATATGCGCTTCTTCCAACAGCGTTTTTAAAATCTCAGGCACTTTTTTATGCTGAAAAATACGGCTGTCTTGATTTAGCGTCATTACCCACATTTCAGGACGGATGTCAAAGTGATACCACGTTTTTACACCGTCAGTATTGCCTTGTACGGCGCCAGCTAATATTCCGCGCACGGTGCGGACTTCTTTACCGTTACGTTTAACCGTTAACGAGGACGCCACACCTAACAGCGATTGAAAATCGATAAAAGGCAATGTGGTAACCGCGCTAATGGATAGCGAAAATAAACGTGATAACCCTTCATTTAAATTAAATTCAGTCACTTGAAAAGTACTTTCGGGTAAGCCGGCAATTTGGCAGGTAAAAACTAAACCCGAAGGTGAAACGGCACCTAATAGCGAATCTAACAGTTGTGCATAGGCTTTATTTTTAGCCAATCCTTCAGAGAATGTGAGGCCAGGCATATCGTCGTTTTTTATTCCTCCCGCAAAACCACTGCCAGAAATAAGTGCTGAGGTTTGAGAGGTCATGGATGAGGCTTGCGAAAGCCCTTGTTGTGCGATCTGAGCTGTGGCGAGGGCTTGCTGAGTAGAGGCTGAAAGGGCGGAGGTTGCTTTAGAAATCGCTAACGCTTGCGCTTTGTCGAGCGCTTTCTTCTTTAATCCACCAAGTTGAGAGGTCGAATTATTTTTTTTATCTTTCGCAAACATCATTCGCTCCAATATCCACTGAGCAAGCTACCGCTTGTTTTTATCCATTAAGAAAACGCAAAGAAACACCTACACACCAAGGCGTGTAGGTGAAAGGAAGGATTAACCTTCGAGAGGCGCACGCCAGTCGTCAGAGCCTGAAGTACCTGCAACCGTGTGTTCCCAATCAATTTTGCGATAAGAAAGGGAGACTTCGATTAACTGTGTGAAGTCTGATTTTGCTGGATCTTGACAGTGAGGCATTTGGCAATCGATGTTGACGATAGTCGCATCGGTTAATGTGGTGGTGAAGAAATGCTCTTGTTTCCCTTCAACTGAAGTGCGATACCATTTTAAAGTGGTTTTCGGCAGCATTTCACCAGAGGCTAATGCGTTATACAGCAGAGGAACGGCTTTGTTTAACGCCACGGTAAAACGGAATGGTTTATGGGCACGTTGACCAGAAGGCTGACCAGATTGTGGATCAGTCGGTACTGTTACTACGTGAGAAAATGCTTGTACCAGCATTTCATCTTCGTGGCCTTGAACATAAATATTACCGACGGATTCCGCGGTAAATGCACCCGCAGTGATGTTACCTTGAGTTTTCCCTTCGATAGAGATATAGCATGGAGTTGGCATGGCAAGTCCTTAATTTACATTGAATAATCGTTTTTCAACAAAATCATTTTGTTGAAGTCCTTTCGATAAAAATCAGCCAGTGCGCACTGCGATTTGATAAGAGTAGCTTAAGTAATTTTGAAAGGAAGTAAAGGAAGGGGCGGGGAGAAAGGGCGTTGTATCCTCGTAGGATAAGTGACTTAGCGTAAAATAATTGTTCACGCGTTATTTACTGCTTTCGTTTCCTAGAATAAGTGTATTTACGTGCATAATTCTCTTTCGTAAATGTCCGAAATCTCGCTAAAGCCAGTCCGTTCTAATGTACATAGATTTTTAATATGTAACAAAATGTGTATTTTGTTTCAAATTGTAACGGTGTTGATTTATAAGGAAAAAATAATACTATTTTTATAAAAACAATCAAAAAAAGATTTATTTTGATATTGGTGTAAAAATGAACACTTAAAATTTGGTTATATATAGAGATAAATATAATCTTAAGTGTAACCATTTTAACTACTACCTTATTTTCCTCTGAATCAACATCAAATAACCAATCCATTGTTATATTTCTTATCACTACCTCCTTTTTATGTGCTCAATTTATTAACTTAGTAATATTAGTGATCTTGTGGATTATTTGTTAATCAAATCATTTTATCCAACTTATTTTATTTGAAATTTGAATGTGTCATAAACCCATATTTAACAAATAGGCAGTAGATCTTTAATAGTGAAAAATTTTATATTTTGACAAAGAAACCAAAAAAATAACTAGCTGAATATGCTCTCATTTTACTTGACGTACTTAAATAATCGATAAAAAACAAAATGATGATTAATCCCATTCTTTGTATAAGTAAATTAAATAGTACGGATTTTTAAGAAAAAAACAGACGAAAAGATTTACAAATACTTTACTAATACTTTACAAATGAAATAAGATAGCGTGATTGTTTTAATGCTAATAATTCATTGAGTAAAAGGAACGTGTAAAATGGCGATATCTAGAAGAAAATTTATCATTGGTGGAACAGTGGTGGCTGTCGCTGCTGGTGCGGGTATTTTGACACCAATGTTAACTCGCGAAGGACGCTTTGTTCCGGGTACGCCAAGACATGGCTTTGTTGAAGGTACTGAAGGTGCTTTACCAAAACAAGCTGATGTTGTTGTTATTGGTGCTGGTATCCTTGGTATTATGACAGCAATTAACCTTGTAGAACGTGGTTTATCTGTTGTAATTGTTGAGAAAGGTAATATCGCGGGTGAGCAATCTTCGAGATTCTATGGTCAGGCAATTAGCTATAAAATGCCAGATGAAACGTTCTTATTACACCATTTGGGCAAACATCGCTGGCGTGAAATGAATGCGAAAGTAGGTATTGATACTACTTATCGTACACAAGGCCGCGTTGAAGTTCCTCTTGATGAAGAAGATTTAGTTAACGTAAGAAAATGGATTGATGAAAGAAGTAAAAATGTTGGCTCAGATATTCCATTTAAAACCAGAATTATTGAAGGTGCTGAATTAAATCAACGTCTTCGTGGCGCGACAACAGATTGGAAAATTGCTGGCTTTGAAGAAGATTCTGGTAGCTTCGATCCAGAAGTTGCAACCTTCGTTATGGCTGAATACGCTAAAAAAATGGGTGTTAGAATTTACACTCAATGCGCGGCTCGTGGCTTAGAAACACAAGCTGGTGTAATTTCTGACGTTGTAACAGAGAAAGGTGCAATCAAAACTTCTCAAGTTGTTGTTGCTGGTGGTGTTTGGTCACGCCTATTTATGCAAAATCTTAATGTTGATGTTCCAACACTGCCTGCCTATCAGTCTCAACAGCTAATCAGTGGTTCACCAACGGCACCGGGTGGCAACGTCGCTTTACCGGGTGGTATTTTCTTCCGTGAACAAGCTGATGGTACTTATGCAACTTCTCCTCGTGTTATTGTGGCGCCAGTAGTGAAAGAATCCTTCACTTATGGCTATAAATATCTGCCATTATTAGCATTACCTGATTTCCCTGTGCATATTTCTTTAAATGAACAATTAATCAATTCATTTATGCAATCAACGCATTGGAACTTAGATGAAGTTTCTCCGTTTGAGCAATTCAGAAATATGACTGCATTACCAGATTTACCTGAGTTAAATGCTTCATTAGAAAAATTAAAAGCAGAATTCCCTGCCTTTAAAGAATCGAAATTAATTGATCAATGGAGTGGTGCAATGGCTATCGCACCAGATGAAAACCCAATTATCTCAGAAGTTAAAGAGTATCCAGGTTTAGTCATTAATACTGCAACTGGCTGGGGTATGACAGAGAGCCCTGTATCAGCAGAATTAACCGCTGATTTATTACTGGGCAAAAAACCAGTTTTAGATCCAAAACCATTTAGTCTTTACAGATTCTAATTAGACTAAAATGTAAAAACCCTCTTAATAGAGGGTTTTTTTATATGTTTTTTATTATTACTAAATTATTGCTTTTGACTAATTTAAAATAATATTTAATTTATAAGTTAAGATTGGTTTTTTATAAGTGGAATTTTTAAATAAATAATTATCACTTTATTCTAAATAAGACGTAAGTTAATAAAAATAAAATAAACTGTTATTTTTTCTCTAATGTAAGAATTATTAATAAATATGTTTTTAATGTTATTTTAATGAATTTTTTATTTTAAATAATTTTATTTTCTTCTATAAAACTATAACTAAAAAATAGTTAACTTATTGATATTTATTGATTACATATTTAATTTTTAATACTGTAATGTTACCCTAAATCTGATGTTTATTAAAATAACATATAGAAATGTAAATTATTTTAAATTTGAAATATCGGAATAACCTTATTAACAGAATTCGTGAGAATAAGTAATATTACGATTATTTAATAACTAATAGTTAAGTATTTTCAGTTTATAGATTGATAGTTTACAAACTATAATTCGGTGTTTTATCGATGTAATCATCTAATGAAAGAAGGAGAGTAAAGGGATGATTAACACCAAAGTTGGGAATAGAATAAAAATGATAAGAAGACAATTGAAAATAACAGAAAATGAGATGTCTGAAAGGTTGGGAATAAGTATGCTACATTATTCTCAATTAGAAAATGGACATTTAAAAATAACAGTAGATCAATTGATTGCTATTTCTTATATACTTGGTGTTACACCTCAAAGTCTTATCTTAGAGGCTAAGAAAACAGACTTTATGGTTTTCGAGGATAAGCAGTCGATAACTCAACCAAGTGAAATAGTTATATTTAGAAAAAAGAAAGTAGTTTAAAAATCACATTGGTATATTGCTTGTTGATATTGAGTTCTGATAAATATATTGAGTTATTTTTTAGTTGTTTTAATTAAAATTCTATTTCTCAAAACTCAATAACTAATAGCACAAAAGCCATCTTATTATAGGATGGCTTTTGTGTATTTAATGGCAGAGTGTTGTACCTGTTATATGATTTATAGCACCGTTTCTAATCAATAGTTTCTGCATATCTTTAAGATTATTTTGGCAAGCATAACTTAATGCGCTGTGGTTATAAGAAAATAATGAATTATCTTGTGTTGTTGTAACAAGATTAACATCAGCACCTTCAGAAATAAGGTATTCTACGGTATCAAGACGATTATTATTGGCTGCAATCATAATAAATGTTTCACCATCGCTCTCTACTCTTTGGTTATTGAGTTCAATATCGCTTCTCATTAGGTCGTGAATTTTTTTTACCACATTGACATTATTTCCTAATACGGCTGATTTAAAAACATTATAAACATCATCTTTATCCGTGGCCCAAAGGCTCGCGCCTTGAGAGATGAGATAATCCACCATCTCTTCATCACCAATAAACGCAGCCCATCCCAGAGCTGTTTGCTCTAAACTTCCAGTATCTTTCGCTTCAATATTTTGACCATTGGCAAGCATCTTTTTGACTTCATTTAAATCACCATGTTTAACAGCATCAAACCATAGTGCATTTTTACCTGTACTTGGAGAGGTATAGAATATCCGATGTGGTAAACGTGATTTATTAGCCAACTCAATCATATCAGAATAATTTGATTTAAAAGATTGATATTCGAATGGATTATTTTCATTAATAATCAATGCTTGTGCGCCAAAAGAAACTAATGCCAATGAAATAACAAACATTTTTATATTCATTTAAATACCTTAAAATCGAAATAATTAACAAAACTTATTACAATTAGTTTATTAAAAATTAATATTTATTAGTGTTGATAATTGAAAAAGAATGTAAGTAAGATGTGTCTTATTAATACGTATTTTTAATAAAGATAAATCTTAGTAATCTATTTTTCCTACTTGATGAAATAAATAAGTATCTTTACTTGTTTTTATTAAAACAGAATGGAAAATACGCATTTTTATCTCTTTATATGAGTATTTTTTTACGTAAAGATAAAATATTGAAAAGTGAAAAATCTATATTTAATTAATCTTTTATTTTTATCTTGTTCTCTTATTGCAATAATTAGTTACTTTTAAAATGGCTACTAATGCAGTTTAATTGTCATTAATAAGAAAATTAACTTAATAATCTATATAAATGATAGATAATGTTGCTATCATTATATTCATTATTTTTAATATTTAAATTTTAGACTTTAATATCTGTATTTCTAAGCATTAATTATTAATTGAGATAAGAGCTATTTAACTTTCTTTCATTCTTTTTTTGATTAAATCAGAAGGGAAACAGATAAAACTGTTTTTTTTGAGATAAACTCCAATAATTGAGCTAGTTATTATTGGAGTTATTTTGGGGAATAATCGTTATCGTTTACGGCGATAAATACGATGCTCAATCATCGTACCAATGATCATTAATGGCGTGTTTTCACTGCTAAGTGTTGGATAATCACTATTTAATGGCACAAGTTCAAAATGTTCATTGCCATTAGCATCAATACGAGTTGGTCTATATTTCTTAAATGTTGCTTCTCTTTCATTATTAGCAGCAACAATAAATTCTCCCGGATGTGGTTTTATCTCAGGATCGACAATGATTACATCTCCTGATTTAAAATCAGGTTCCATTGAGTCTCCTTCTATCTTTAATGCAAAAGCACTTTGTGAGAGTTCTTGATCTGTCAGAATATACTCAAATTCACCATCACAATCTGTAATAGGAACGCTATGTACTAAGTTTCCCGCTTGAACGTAGCTTATTAGTGGTAATTTTTTCGTATTGATATCATGAACAGGTTGAATATTATCACCCATCATTAACCAACCGGCATCACACTCTAAAGCTCTTGCAATGCTAATAATATTGCGAGGTTTTTTTGTTGAACCATCTTCTATTGAAGCCCATGATTGTTGTCTGATGCCAGCTTTTTCAGCTGCTTCAGTCTGAGTAAGCCCCAAGGCATCTCTTCTGGATTTAACTCTATTTGCAAGACTCATGTTTCCTCCTATTAAAATAATACAGATAAAACTGTATTTGACAAACAGATAAACCTGTTATTTAATACAGTTATACCTGTTAAATAATTTATCTAAAAAAGAGTAAATCAAAAAATGATAATTTATAAGGAGTCATTTATAGGCTAATAAATATCGATATAACTAGTTTTGTAGTTTAATAATAACAATTATTTATTGTTAGATTGCTATTCTAAATAAGAATGGTTTTATTATTAATGATGCCTAAAATATAAATTTCTGGTTTGGTCTTTTTAAGCGGAAGGAGGCGGTGGTCGTTATAAAAAATAATTGAGTTTATATTAAATCATCATGTCTATGATAAGTGATGCTTTTTTAGGAATGAAAACATTCTATCTATATTAATTGAAGCGCTAATTATTTAAATGTTTATTTAAATAATATGGACGCCCTATTTTTAAAATAAAGGAATATTATGAAACTTATTGATGGATTAAAAAAAGAATTAAAAGGTTTTTTCAATGAAACATCTGAAAATAACTATGTGAAGATTTTTGATACGCCCCATGTATGGGGAATGCCATTTGGTAAAGAAATTATGCCAAAAGCGATAGAGCGTGAGGCTGAATTTGAACAAGCCATTACATCTATCTTAGATAAAATGCTGTATCGCTGTGATATTTCATCACTTAATGCCCCTGATGAAGAGTGGCGTAAAATTATTCTTGCTGCAATTGATAAATCTTTTTCTGAAAAGAAAGGACGTAAAGATCGCACGCAAATTCGATTTTTATTTGCACAGACACCAACAGTTTTATTAAATGGTGTTAAATACTATTTTAGTGGAACGCCTGAATATCTGGCATTAAAAAAAGATCTTATTGAATTAATCAAAGAACGCGGAAAATATTGGGAATGTATTCCAGATATTTGGATTGGTCGCTTTTATCGTATTATTGATGGTCTAAAAGTCTCGTTAGAAAAAAAAGTATTACCTGAAGATTTTATTTCTGAATTAGATACTCGAATGACATGGAACCATACAAAAATTATTGCTGTTGATGGTTGTGAAGCTTTCGTTGGTGGTCATAATTTAAATATGGATCTTTTTAAAAGTTATCCACCAGTTCATGATGTTTCCGTTAAGGTTATTGGCGAATCAGCACTTCATTCCCAATTATTCTTAAATAAAATGTGGGATGTAGGTAAAGATTTAATTACAAAAGAATATTTTGATAGTAAAAAAAATGAATGGGTCGCTAAAAAAGCAAGCTATAAGATTATCGATCCATTAACAAAGAGCAGTGTATTAAGAGAAATTAAAAAGAAAAATGAACAAAACTTAGCTCAATCGCCAGATGAAGGCTTTTTCAAAACTGACCGTATTTTCTCTGTAGGAAAATATTGGGTAGGGCCTGATATGCGAGTTGATTATAAGAAAGGTTCCGAGAAAATGAAGGAATACCTTATAAAAAATGCTAAGAAAAAAATTCGTATGTCTCAACAAGATGTAGTGAGTGCATGGAAGAAAAAATGGAAAGATCACCCTGTCTGCCATTGGATAATTGAAGCGTTATTAAAAAATCCAGAGTTAGAAGTTGAAATTGTTGTTTCACCATTAGATGCCGCCGCCGGTGCTAATGGCGACCAATATTCATTTGGCTCTGGAGCACAAAGAACCTTTGAATTATTTAAATATTATCTGACTCATGATGTTGATACAGATGCCGTTATTCCTGATCCTGATAAAATTCGTGAATCAGCATTACGTCGTATTAAAATAGCGCCATTCTTCTTTACCGATAAAGTACCAAAAGCACTACAAACGGAAGGTAAAACCTATAAATGGCCTGGTGCAGATGAATCATCTTATACCGCTACACTAAAAGAAGCGCCACTAAGCGAAGATCCACCGAAACAAGGGGATATTGGTCATCCATTCTGGTCATTGGTTAATGCGAGTGGTATTTACCCTAAAGTCGCTCCTGCACCGGGAAACCACGCAAAAGTGACTATTATTGATGATGAATTGTATATTGTTGGTTCCGATAATATGTACCCAGGGTATTTGTCAGAATTTAACTATCTTGTTGAAGGCGAAGAAGCCGTAAGTACATTTATTGAAGAGTATTGGGATAAATTATGGCGTTATTCTGAACCTCACGCTTTTAAACAGAAATAAGTTTAATAAACTCATTTAGTCATAAAAGTGATTAAATATAAAAGGGGAGTTAATCCCCTTTTTATTTAAATATAAAATAACGTATTTATTTAAGATAATCTAATGGCCAGTGTTTGAAATAAATATGATTGGCTTGCCAGTCTACTTTTTCTGTATTGTCGCTTAATAAATGCTTAGCCACCGTAAAGGCAAATTCAAAACTTACACCTAATCCTTTTGCACTGATAAACTTTCCATCAACCACAACATCTTGATCAAGATAATGACCATCATCGTATTTATCTGCTAATTTATCGCCAGTACTGTAATTACGACCTTCAAGAAGATGATGTGCCGCTAATACTTTGGCACCAGAAGAGCACAGTGCACAAATATATTTATCTTCAGCAATATGGCGCTTAATAAATTGAATAACTTGCTTGTTAGCGCATAAACGATCTGTGCCTTTAGGGCCACCCGGCATCATTATTGCGTCATAGCTATGTGTAAATTTATTTGCTAATAGAAAATCAGCGCTGATTTTAGTTTCAAAATAAGTATTTAATACCAAGCTATCCATGCAAGAAAGTACATCAACATGAATATCAAGACGGCGCATGATATCAATAAAAACAACAGCTTCACCTTCTTCAAATCCATCAGCTAATAAAACGGCAACCTGTTTCATTTTATTTATCCCTTATGTGTTTTTAGTAATGAGTGGATATTTTGAATATGATTAACAATAGTTTCTTTATCTTGTTTATCAATGGTATCTGCTGTGGCAATCCAGCTTCCTCCACAAGCAACAACTTGTGGAATAGCAAGATAATCACTCACGTTATTTAAACTAATGCCGCCTGTAGGCATAAATTGGGCTTGGGTGTAAGGTGACGCTAATGCTTTTAGCATTTTTACACCGCCAGAGGCTTCTGCAGGGAAGAATTTAAGTAAGGTTAAGCCTTTTTCAAGAGCAACTTCGACTTGGCTTGGATTATTAATGCCTGGCACAATATCAATGCCGTTATTAAGGCAGTAATCAACGGTACTTGGGTTATAACCCGGAGAAATAACAAAGCTTGCTCCAGCTTCTTTTGCTATATCAGCTTGTTGTGCAGTTAATACTGTTCCTGCACATAAAATAAGCTCAGGAAAGTGCTCATGCATTAGCTTTATAGCTTTGGCTGCTGCCGGTGTACGAAAGGTAATTTCAGCAACAGGTAGTTGATTTTGGGTTAGAATTTCACCCAGCCAGATTGCATCTTCAGCGCGATTAATTTGGATCACGGGGATCACTTTCAGTGATGAAAGAGTATCAACAATTGACTGTGTCATGGTTATCCTTGATTAGTGTGTAGAATGAATCAGTAATTTCATGAGGAATGATGGCGCCATGGTGTTGAATGACGAGTCCAGCTAAGGTATTTCCCCATAAACAGCAGGTCGATAGGTTTTGATTTTGTAGCCAAGCAGCAATAAAAGCAGCATTAAAAGAGTCACCTGCGGCGGTGGTATCAATAACGGAATCAATGGGTTTGGGAGAAACATAGCCCGTACTTTTGCCATCAGACCAGTAAGCGCCATTAGCACCCAATTTGACAATGACGTTCTGATTACCCCATTGATGAAGGCGTTGTGTAATGTCTTGTTCTGTCAGCGCTGGTTTTTGCCAAAGTATTTGCTCATCATCACCAGTGACTAAAGCAATATCACTAATGCGATACAGCTTTTCAAACCACTCTTGTGCATGAGGTATTGAATCCCATAAACGTGGTCGATAATTAGAATCGACAATGAGCGTCATTCCACGCTGTTTAAGTTGTGCTAATAAGGTGAGTAAAGCGATTTTTCCTTCATGCGTTAAAATAGCAAGAGAAATACCGCTAAGATAAATGACGCTATCATCAGGAAGTGCATCGAAACTGTCTAAAAAACGCTTATCGGTCGCAATATAACGTGCGGCAGCATCATTTCGCCAATAGTGGAAACTGCGCTCACCATGAGCATCAATTTCAATAGCATATAGACCAGGAAGTTTTTCGGGAATAGTAATAACAGATTGGCAATCGATCCCCTCGTTTTCCCATGCTTTCTGCATTAAGGCACTGTAAGTATCAGTGCCTAGTCCTGTCATATAAAGCGGATGTAATGAAGGCGATAGTCGCGATAAATAGAGTGCGGTATTCAGTGTATCGCCACCAAAACGTTGTTGTTGTGGTAAGAACGGTTGACCACTCAGCTCTATCATACATTCGCCAATAATGGCGACAGTTTTATTGGTTTTCACAGTTTTCCATCACTTTTACAGACACGAATTTTATCTGCAACCACAGCTTTCATTGCGGCTTTGCCTGGTACAAGGTAATGACGAGGATCACTTGCATCAGGGTTATCTAAAAAGTATTGCTTGATAGCGTTAGAGAAAGCAATTTTCAGTTCGGTTGCAACGTTAACTTTGCAAATACCTAAATCAATACAACGGCGTACATCGGCATCAGGAATACCCGATGCACCATGAAGAACTAAAGGAATGTCAGTCTTTTGGCGAATAATGGCTAAACGATCAAAATCGAGATGAGGTTCATGTTTGTACATGCCATGCGCGGTACCAATTGCAACCGCTAATGAATCAATACCCGTTGCTTTGATAAATTGTACAGCTGAATCAGGATCGGTGAAAAGCGCATCTTTAGCATCAACGACTAAGTCGTCTTCTTGCCCACCTAAACGACCTAATTCAGCTTCAACGGTACAATCCCAATGATGGCAGAAATTAACCACTTCTTTAACGATACGAATGTTTTCTTCAAAATGAAAATGAGAGGCATCAATCATGGCAGATCGCACACCAGAAATGACTTTATGACAAATATCAGGAATATCTTCATGGTGATCTAAATGTAGGGCAACAGGGATACGATATTGTTCTGCGGCCTGCTGGCAAATAGAGATCAAATAATCACTACCTGCATAAGCAAACGTGCTTGGTGTACCCGCTAAGATAACAGGTGATGCCATCTCAGCGGCTGTTTCCATCACAACTTGAATGGTTTCCAAGTTATGAATATTAAAAGCAGGCACAGCATAATTTTCACGCTGTGCTTTATTGAGCATATTACGAGTAGAAACCAGATACATGTTTGCCTCTCATCTTTCGTTTAATTACGAATTATAATAAACGAAAGAAATAGAAAGGTAAAAGATCTAAATCACATTTTTATTGCCTTCGCACTGAAAGCAAATGAAAGGTGATTAGAAAAAATGTGCCATTTTAGAGCTATAACTGGTGATCCCTTTGCGTAATAAATTATTTTTCGGTCGTCTTGACTGTCCTATCACGGTTTCAGCGACTTTTTGTGCTAAGGTTTGTTTTTCTAAACGGCGGGTTAATGGTGTTTGCTGAGTTGTATAATCTTCGCAAAAAATGACGTTTACCTCTTGTGTTGCTTTCACTCCAGTCACTAAAGCTTGAATAGCAGGAATTTCGAAACGAAAGTTATCTTTTTCGATAGGTAATGGAAGTGAAGGTGTTTGCCATAAATTGATACGATCAGCACAATAAAGCGCAATAATCACGGCACGCAATGACCAAAAACTACTGGCAGGTCCACTGTAGTTATCAACTAAACGAGGATCGTGAGTAAATAAGCCTTGAGTCGGGGCGCCATTTTTTAATGCCCCTTGAGAAATAAAATAACGTAAACTGCTTTCAAAGGCGCGTTTTGCCTCGCCTACTTTTACTGAAGGACAATGTAAATCGACACCCGCTAATAATGGAGCAGAAACCGCAAGGCGATAGCAGGCACTTCGACCAAAGAAAGGAATACCTTTGGGAGTCATAAAATAAAGGTAATGCTGATTAAAGGTATTAAGTGATTGAGTAATAAATGTCGTATCAAATTGAGGATCAATTTGCGTTAACCAATATAATGAATAGTAAAAGCCCCACGCATTGTAGTAATCATAATTACCTTTTGCTCCATCACGAAACCATCCGTCACCAACATAAAACTCTTTTAATCGTTCATATCGCCAATGGGCAATCGTGTCTTTCCCTGTGAGTGCTTTAATGACAAATTGGACGGTAAGAGGGAAGAAATGCCAGTTATTATCAACAATTTCACAGTGATTAACTTGCTCAAACCAAGTAATAATTTGTTGTTGTGTTGTGGGGGTTAATGTATCCCACACCCATTCACGGCTTATCCAAAGAGTGAGCGCTAAATCAGATGCTTCACAAATTCGTTGATCGTAATCTTCAAGTTTCCCCCAATATCCTTTATGAAGTGGATCAGTGCCATGAATAAAGCTTTGTTTGATCATTAAAGGTAAGTTGAAAGCTTGATGATTTAATCCCATCAATGTACTTTTCTTGCTGCTAACTATCCATGTTGCAAGTAGAGGAAGTACCCTGCTAACACCTTCAAGAGCATCCGTTCTTGCCGTTTGTTGTCCTGGGCTTCCGGGATAATAAGCATGAGAGTAACCCCAGACTTGGTAATGATGAAAAGCCTGTGTGACATACTGTGTCAGCATTTCACATAAAGAGAAAAGTGACTGACTTTCATCATTAAAAAAGTCAGTGATCGTTTTATCATAGCGACGATAAGCTGATTTTCTGACTAATCGTCGAATGATATTTTCCTTAAATAAGCGTTGGTAGATTTCTACGTTTGGGTGCTCATAAGGGAGTTTGGGTCGTGCTGAAGATGCAATTTCAATAGCCATTTTCGTATCTCAGAAAAAAAGACGCATCCTTGCGAAACAGAACGGAAGTTGAATATTAAGGTTTTGCAGAATCCACTAGTATTTGATAGTGATCTTGTCCCCAAAGAACGGGCTTTGGCTTATCTTTGATCCACTGGTAATACGCATTTTTTAGTTCTGCCACTTTTTGTGGATTTTGTTTAGCAAGATCGATTGATTCAGCAGGATCTTTTTTATCGTTAAAAAGTTGAGGCTGATTTTTTCCATCATCATAAAAATAGAGCGCCCATTCACCATCACGTACAGCCCAAGCACCTTTAGAGAGTTTTTCTAAATTAGGATTTGTAGGCGGTGTTTTACGTTGATAGGTTATCCATTGGTGATATCCGTGCCAAAACTCTTGGTTTTCTTCACTGTAATGTTTAGTACCAGGGCCGGCCCAATAAAGATAGTTATGAGGGGACTTTGTTGTTTCACCTTTAAGTAAAGGCATGATATTTTTCCCTTCAACGTTTAGATTGTCAGGGATCGCAATACCTGCTGTTTGTAGTGCAGTCGGTAAAATATCAAGTGCGGAGATCATCTCATCACTTTTTGTTCCAGCTGGAATAGTGCCAGGTTGATAAGCAATAAAAGGTACTCTAACGCCACCATTAAACATTTGCCCTTTAAAGCCTCTATCCATCGCATTCATTGGCATTGGTGACTCATTAACAGCACCATTATCCGATAAGAAAAAGATCAGTGTATTTTCTAACTCACCATTTTCTTTTAATTTCGCAATAATTTGACCAATACCTTCATCGGCTGCATTTAATGCAGCAAAGTATTTATCTGCCTCAACATTTCCTGTATCAAATTTCTCCATATATTTAGCAGGAGAAGCTTGTTCTAATGGAATATGGGGAACGCTATATGAAAGATTGATAAAGAAAGGTTTATCTTTATGTTCATCAATAAATTTTAGGGTTTCATCCGTTAAAAGATGAGTGGTGTAATCCGGAGCAGGAATATTGACACCATTACGCCAAAATGCAGGTGAATTCCATAAAGCTACTCCTGATGCGTAATAGCTAAAGTCATAATCGAAACCTCGTTCATGAGGGGCATAACCCGCTTCTGGCGTTGAGATCATATTGTCGTGATAATCACGAGTTTGCTTACTTTCATTAATTTTCGGTTTGCGAATAACTTTTGCGTTATGCCATTTACCAATACTGGCGGTGGCATAGCCATTTTCTTGGAAAAGTGAAGGCAATAGTTTGATATCTTTTGGAATACCTAAAATAGCATCGTCATTACTGTAAGTACCAAAGCTTGCAGGAGAGCGCCCAGTAAAGATACCTGCTCGAGAAGGGCCACAAACAGGGTGTGCAACAAATGCATTAGTCATTTTTGCACCATTTGCCGCCATATCGCTGACATTAGGCATGGCAATGCGTGCAGCTTCTACCATTTTGTTGATATCTCCTTCATAACGAGGAGGTGTCGGTCTTTGTGCTAACGCATCCACATCTAAGGTATCTAACACAAAGTCAAGCTGTCCGGTGCCTAAATCATCCATCACGATCAACAGCACATTCGGTTTTTCAGGTGTTCCACCTGCATTGGCAGATATTGGGGCACTTAAACACGATGTAGCAATGAGCCCAGCGAGTAAGCTTTTTCTAACAGAAGGTAAGGTCACGAATTGTCTCCAGAATAAACAAGATAAAATAAAAATAGGGCTACTTTATGTAGTTTTTTTTCATTGCGGGAAGTGCATCGCTGGCGAGACCTCCTCGTGAAATAGATTGCTGCATTAACTGCATACCTATCGCTGTATGATGAAATATTTGTTTATAAGAACGACATAGGTAGTTATGACGATGTTTTTCACCTTCAATAGCAATAATGCGATGTTTAGGGCAACCGCCATAACATAAGCTTTGCACTTCACACTGTTTACAAAGGCTGGTTTGTTTATCGTATTTATTTTGACCAAAGCGCTGTTGCTGTTTTGATGTTACTAAGCGAGCAAGGCTATTTTGATGGATATTGCCTAAATTATTGGCGGGATAAACATAGTGATCACAAGAATAAATATCACCATTTGCCTCAATGATTAACGCCTGACCACAGGTTTTCGATTGAATACATGTTGATGCAGGATATCCCATCCATGTGCCTAATAAGCTATCAAATAAACGAATATATATTTTTCCAATATCGCCTTGGCGTATCCATTCATTAAACACTTCTGTCATAAATTGTCCGTAGCCTTCGGCTGGAACAGAAAATGGAGCCAGTTGTGCATTGGGGCCAGGGGCATAATGTCCGCCATGAGTATGAGGAAAGCGTCTATCGACTTCGACAATGGGAATAAATTGAAAGAATGTTGAACCTAATTCTTTTAAGGCTTGGTAGGTTTCTTTTCCTTTATTCCAATTTTGGTCGTTAACTACCGTGAGTGTATTAAATTCGACGCCATATTCGTTTAGTAGCTTAATTGCACGCTTTACTCGTTCAAAAGTAGGGCTACCATTGACTGAAATACGATATTTATCGTGAACCGCTTCAATACCATCGATGGAAACACCTAATAGAAAGTGGTTATCCGCAAAAAATTGTGCCCATTGGCGATTAATGGCGATTGCATTGGTTTGTACGCTATTTGTAATTGTCTTGCCGTTAGCAAATTGCTTTTGGTATTTAACGACTTGCTCAAAGAAGGCTAATCCAGCAAGTGTTGGTTCTCCTCCTTGCCAAGAAAAATCAACCTGGTCGCCACTGTGTGACTGTATATAGTCTTTAATATAACGACGAAGGACACCATCAGGCATGACGGTATGGCCTGTCTCTTTTTCTTCATCTTGAAAAATATTTTCTTTTTCCAGATAAAAGCAGTATTCACACTTAATATTACAGTGGTAGCTTGTGGGTTTTGCCATCATATGAAAATAAGCAGGTTGATTTAATGCCATTCGTCATTTCCTGAGTTTCTTTTTTATCCTGTTACATTACGTAAAATTTATCAAAACAAAAGAGATTAAAATCACAAATACGAAATATCGAAAGTAAATGAAAGTTAATTTCGAAAGATGAGAACCTAAATTTTCGATTAAAATACTTTCGATTCGATACTATTTCATGTTTTATTGACTATTTGAGCTATTTATTTTGATTTGTTTTTCGAAAATGAATGCATGATATGGAGTTTAAAGCTGTTTATTGTGTGTTTGTGTGATATTAAATCTATATTATTGTGTTTTATCTAGCTATATATGGTGTGATCATAAGTATAGCGTTGCGTTATATCATTTTATTTATTGGAAACTGGCGGCCTCAAGGCTATTATTGAAGCTACACGAAAATAATCGTAAGTAATCGATGATGATTCGAAACTTTGTGAAAGAGATCAAAAGTTTTGTTTTTTTGCATTGTCGGTAAAAATTGGCGTAGTAAACTACATTCGAAACCAATCGAAAGAAAGTCTTTTGGTTTCGTAAGGAGACGAAAGTGAAAGCGGCAGTTGAGAGGCGTATGGAAATCCTCGATATGGTAAACCAACAAGGTAAAGCCAGAGTCGAAGATCTCGCTGAATTATTTAAAGTCTCAAGTGTCACTATCCGCAGCGATCTAAGTTTTCTTGAGAAAAATGGTTATATCGTTCGCTCTCATGGTGCAGCAATTCCTAATACGGGATTTATTGCCGAATTGAGTATCCACGAAAAACGTGGGCAAAACGCGGGCATTAAAACATTAATCGGGAAAGCTGCCGCAACGCTGATAAAGGATGGAGACACCGTCATTCTTGACTCGGGGACAACTACTCGCGAAATCGCGACACATTTAAAGTCGCGCGAAAATGTAGTGGTCATGACTAACGGTCTGGATGTCGCAATGGAGTTAGCAAATACCTCAGGTGTGGAAGTATTAATGACCGGTGGTGTATTGCGAAAAAGTGCGTTGTCTTTTTCAGGCTCACAAGCTGAAAATAGCCTTAGAAATTATCGATTTGATAAGGTATTTCTAGGTGTTGACGGATTCGATTTACGTGTTGGTATCACCACACACAATGAACAGGAAGCCAGTCTTAACCGTTTAATGTGTGATATCTCAGAAACGATTATTGCGGTTGCAGATTCTACGAAATTCAGTAAACGCAGCTGTCATATGATCAGAGAGTTTGGTGATATTGATATATTAGTGACCGACTCAGGTATCCCTGAAGAGTATATTCAGGAACTGAAAGAGCACAA
Organism: Proteus columbae; assembly: GCF_009914335.1. Taxonomy (NCBI): domain Bacteria; kingdom Pseudomonadati; phylum Pseudomonadota; class Gammaproteobacteria; order Enterobacterales; family Morganellaceae; genus Proteus; species Proteus columbae. Next base: position 2,967,918 of record NZ_CP043925.1, on the reverse strand, counting down.
AATCGAAGTGATTATCGTCGACGATAAGGCATCGTAATTTGCTAACTCCATTAGCAACACCGCCGGTGTTGATTATGGAGTTAGTATTTAATGCATCCTTTAGAAAAGATTGTTCAGCAACATAAATCAGGCAAACAGAATGGTATTTATTCTGTTTGTTCTGCCCATCCTTTAGTAATAGAAGCAGCTCTATTACAAGCGCTGGATAATGATTCCTTTCTGCTAATTGAAGCCACCTCTAATCAGGTTGATCAGTTTGGTGGTTATACGGGAATGACCCCCGCTGATTTTTACCAATACGTCATTGAACAGGCTGAAAAAGTAGGTTTTCCTATCGAGAAACTTATTCTTGGTGGTGATCATTTAGGGCCTAATCGTTGGCAACATCTTAATGCCAAAGAAGCGATGGCAAATGCAGACGTGTTGATTGCACATTATGTTGCCGCAGGTTTCAAAAAAATCCATCTTGATTGCAGTATGTCTTGTGCTGATGATCCTATCCCGTTAACAGACGAAATTGTGGCCTCTCGCGCAGCACGTCTTGCGGTGATTGCAGAAAATACCGCAAAAGAAACATTTGGTTCTAGTGACATTGTTTATGTTGTTGGTACAGAAGTGCCCGTTCCGGGCGGTGCTGCCGAAGAACTTGATACCGTTGAAGTGACTTCACCAGACGCAGCGCGTAAAACATTAGAGTGCCACCGCCAAGCTTTTCAAAAGGCGGGAGTTTCTGACTGTTGGGAGCGCGTGATTGGTTTAGTGGTTCAACCCGGTGTTGAGTTTGATCACACTGGTATCATTGATTACCAACCTGAAAAAGCACAGGCATTAAGCCAAGTGGTGAACGATTATTCTCACATTGTTTTTGAAGCACACTCTACGGACTACCAAACCAAAGAGGCTTATAAACAATTAGTTCATGACCATTTTGCCATTTTAAAAGTTGGGCCTGCCTTAACCTTTGCTATGCGTGAAGGTTTATACGCACTCTGCTCGATTGAAGAAACATTATTCCCTCAAGATCAGTGCTCTAAATTGCGTGAAAAAATGGAACAACTGATGTGCCGTGAGCCAGGATTTTGGCAAAAATACTATCACGGAGATGAACGTCAACAAGCCTTTGCTCGAGTCTATAGTTTTAGTGATCGCATTCGTTATTACTGGCCTGATGCTGAAATTAATGCCGCCATCGACACACTAATGGATAACTTATCCGTTAAACCTATTCCATTGCCTTTATTGAGCCAATATCTGCCTTATCAATTTACCCAATTTAGAGAAGGCATGATTGACGGATCACCTGAATCTTTTGTTATTGCGAAAATACGTGATGTGTTATCGGTTTATGCCGATGCGTGCTATGTCCATTAATTGAGGGAAACCATGGAATATTTAAGTTATCAGACCGCTCAATTAGAGCAACTGAATGCATTTTGGACTGCGAAAGAAATTGAGCAACAACCAGAATGTTGGAAAAAAACATGGCTATCAGTGAAAGAAAATCGTACTGAGATCCAAGCCTTTTTAGATAAAGCGCTCTCACTGCCTTATGCGCGAATTATCTTAACCGGTGCGGGTACGTCTGCTTTTGCTGGAAAAGCGTTAGCACCCATTTTAAGTGGTCATACAAAACGTCGAGTAGATGCGATTGCAACCACTGATTTAGTGGCTGATCCACAAGAATATTTAGCGGAAGACATTCCAACATTACTAATCTCTTTTGCACGTTCAGGTAATAGCCCTGAAAGTGTGGCTGCGTTAGATGTTGCGACTGAATGCCTATCACAATGTTATCACTTAGTACTGACGTGTAATCCAAATGGCAAACTTTATGAGTATTGCCAAAACAACCGCAGTGCATTGGCATTATTGATGCCAGAAGAATCAAACGACCGCTCTTTAGCGATGACCTCTAGCTTTTCATCCATGATGATGGCGGCTGTAACCATCTTTTTAGGTGATAACGTTTTTAGTGACTCAATCGCGCCATTTTTTAGTGATTATAAAGCGCAGTTTGATAAAGCGAATCAAATTATCCGCGAAAAATACGCCGGTAAATTTAAACGGGTTATTTACTTAGGAAGTGGCGGATTACAAGGATTAGCGCAAGAAGCAGCTTTAAAAATGTTAGAGCTAACTGCGGGTAAAGTGGTTGCTAGTTTTGATACTCCATTAGGCTTCCGACATGGCCCTAAGTCTATCGTAAATAAAGAAACTTTAGTGGTGATGTTTTTCTCTAATGATCCTTACACTCGTCAATATGAGACTGACTTATTACGAGAGGTTATTCACGATAATGCATCAGGTAAGGTGATCGCGATCACCGCACGAAATGATAATACTTTCTCAAAAGAGAGTTTTGTTTATATTCCTGCGCTAGAGAACTGTTCAGATGTGGCGCTATTGTTCCCTTACTTGATGTTGGCGCAATCATTCGCATTTCACAGTTCCATTGCACTAGGGAATACGCCTGATAACCCGTCTCCGACAGGAGAAATCAACCGTGTTGTACAAGGCGTCACAATTTATCCGTTCTCACTTAAAACAGAAGACACACAGTCTGCTTTAAATTAATAAAATATAATAAGAGAGCTAATCATGAACACACCGAATATTGTCTGGACCCGCATTGATGAACGTTTACTCCATGGTCAAATCCGCATTACATGGGGTAAACATACGGAAGCAAACCTGATTTTAGTGGCTAATGATGACGCAGCAGAAGGCCCCAATGCCGCATTTATGCAAGCTGGAATGAAAGCATCAGCTGGTGGTGAATATGCTGTTCGCTTCTTCTCTATTCAAAAAACCATTGATGTTATTAGTAAAGCATCACCTCGTCAGAAAATTTTTGTTTTGTGTAATAACCCAACAGATGTTGCCCGTTTAGTGGAAGGGGGCGTGCCTATTACTCATTGTAATGTTGGCAATATGCATTTTCATGAAGGGAAACGCCAAATTGCGAAAACCGTGTCAGTCAATGAAACAGACATTGATGCGTTTAAAAGGCTCGTTGCAAATGGTGTAACTTGCACAATTCAAAACACTCCCGATCAGACACCTGTTGATGTGTTAGCACTCGCATCAGCCTGATAATTTCCTGAGCAAAAAACCTGCATTAGCAGGTTTGAGGATTATTTATGATTTTTGAAGCTTCTTTAGTGGCTTTATGGGCCTTCTTTTGCGGTATAGATAAGTATGACGTTGCATTAAATATTCACAGACCATTAATCACAGGGCCTGTTGTGGGGCTGATTATGGGTGATATGCAGGTTGGATTGATTGCGGGTGCAACGTTAGAGCTCGCATGGTTAGGACTAGTTCCCAATGCGGGTGCTCAGCCACCTGATGTGACATTAGGGACAATCGCTGCGGTTGCTTTTGCGGTAATGACAAAACAATCACCAGAAGTTGCAATGGGAATTGGGATGCCTATTGCTGTGTTAATGCAAATGCTCGTGATTGGTTTCTTTGCTGTGACCGCTTTCACCATGGGAAAAGCAGATAGATACGCAGAAAGAGCCGATGCAGCAGGTATTTCACGGCTACTGATCATCACGATTACGGTGCGTTCATTACTCTATGCTTTGGTTGCTTTTGTTACGGTTTATTTCGGTGAACATGCTGCTCAATGGATTGATGAAAATACACCAAAAGTCTTGCTAGAAGGCTTAGGTATTGGCGCGAAAATGGTTCCTGCAATTGGTTTCGCCATGTTGCTAAAAATCATGTGGTCAAAAGAAGTGGCAGGTGTGTTCTTTATTGGCTTCGTGATGACGACTTATCTGAAACTTCCAATTATGGCGGTCGCTATTTTAGGCGCGTCAGCCGCAGCACTTTACTTCTTCTTTAGTGGTAATAACAAAAATTCAAGTCAGCAGAATGAGGATTTCGAAGATGGTATCTGATAACAGCACCGCATTGAAAACGCAGGATAAACCAGAAACGGGTTCTTTGATTGATGGCATTGATGAATACCAAGATACCACTGTCAGAAAAGTTATCACTAAGGGCGATCTCTGGAAGTGTGCGTTCCGTGGCTTGTTTATGGAAGGTAACTTCAACTTTGAACGTATGCAAGGTGGTGGGTTTGCGTTCTCAATTATTCCAGCATTGAAAAAAATTCACGGAAATAACAAACGTGACTATGCAACATCATTAAAAAACCATCTACAGTTTTTTAATGCAAGTCCAAAGCTGTTTACCTTCCTATTAGGAACAGCCGTTGCAATGGAAGAAAACAAAGAGAAACCTTCTACTGTTAACGTGATGAAAGTTGCAGGCATGGGGCCAACTGGGGGTATTGGTGACGCTATTGACCATATGACCTTAATGCCACTGACATTAGCATTAGGTGCTTCCATTGCAATGGAAGGATCAATTGCAGGGCCTTTTGTTTTCTTCTTTTTATACCAAATTGTGCACTTTTTAGTGTATTTCGGGCTGATGTTCATGGGCTATCGCGCAGGTACGGCGGCGATGGTCAATATGAGTGATGCCACTGAAAAACTGGCTAAAGCCGCCAATATTATGGGGATCTTTGTCATTGGTGCGCTCTCCGCGACCTTTATCAAGGTGCAAACCACCGCCTCGCTAGAGCTGGGAGGGAAGGTGGTTGAATTGCAAACCGCGCTCTTTGACAAAATTATGCCGAATTTACTGCCTCTGTGCTTAGTTTTCCTGATGTACAAAATGGTTAAAAGCACCGGTTTTTGGGGAAAACCTCCGGTATTGATTTTCTCAACTTTAGCCTTTGGCGTTATCGGTCACGTATTAGGATTCTTATAACAGAGAGCCTTTTTCACCGCCGTTATTGTCAGTCGAAATACATTATTAACTTGCTATAAACGGGCAGGAGAGCCTTCTGCTGCCCGCAAGGAGTCACTCATGATAGGTCTTATTGTTTCAGGACATCTTAATTTTGCCTCAGGCATGGCTTCTGCTGTAAAGGCTATTGCAGGCGAACAAGAAGATATCGCGTTTATCGATTTTGTTGAGTCAATCTCTCCTGATGAGCTTGAAGAAAAAATGCGTGAAGCGATCGACTCAATGTCATGCCAGCAATATCTCTTTTTAACCGATTTACCCGGTGGAACCCCTTGTAATCGTGCCATGGCAATTATGATGCAAAATCCCGCCGTTGAAGTGTTAGCTGGGGTTAATTTACCCATGATTGTGAATGCAGCTTTTGAACGAGAAGGATGTTCAACCTCAGAACTCGTGCAAACGCTACGGGAAATTGGTCAAGACAGTATTCAAGATATTCGTGAGCAATTGGCTCAAATAGACAGTAATGATGCTGATGAAGAAGACGGCTTATGAGTCAGCAATATGCCATTTTAGCCGATAGAACCTTTACGCCAGAAGGTATTCGCTATCTCTGTTATGTCCGTGTTAAGGGTGAAAATATTGAATCAATCACCACAGAGGCGCCGACAGATTGCCCTATTATTCGCCTAAAAGGTAAATCATTATTACCGGGTTTTGTGGATATTCATATTCATGGCCGTGAAGGGGCGGATGTAATGGATGCCACTCAACAAGGGTTACAAACCATTGCGGATGCGCTTGTGAAAACGGGTGTCGTTGCATGGGTGGGTACAACCGTTACCGCGCCTATGGAGGATATTCGTGACGCGTTATCACAAGTGCGTGAGTTCTTATCAACGCCACAAACTTCGGGTGCATTGTTACTAGGCAGTTTTTTAGAGGGGCCTTATTTTACAGAGCGTCATCGAGGCTCTCACCCTGTTAAATATCTCAAAGCACCGACAATTTCAGAGCTAGAAACATTACTCGAAAGTGCGGGAGATACGCTATTGCGTGTCGCTGTTGCACCTGAAGCACAAGGCTCTATGGAGGCGATTGATTGGTTGGTCAAGCGAGGTATTAAGCCAAGTGTAGCGCATACCGCGGCAACTTATGAGCAAACTTCAGATGCATTTTTGCATGGTGCTGATTGTGGTGTGCATTTATATAACGGTATGACGGGGCTTCACCATCGTGAGCCTGGATGTTGTGGTGCAGTGTTGTATCACAATGTTTTAGCTGAACTTATTGCTGATGGTATTCATGTTCATCCTGTCATGATGCAATTGGCGTATCGCATGAAAGGATATCAGCAGCTTGCCTTAATTACTGATTGTATGCGTGCGGGTGGTTTACCTGATGGTGATTACACACTGGGTGCACAAATAGTCAGTGTGACTCAAGGTCAGGCAAAAACCGCAGATGGCTCTTTGGCGGGAAGCACTTGTAGCCTAGATAGTGCATTGCGAAATATGGTGCAACTAGCACATGTACCCGAATGGGAAGCGGTACAAATGGCGAGTGCAATTCCTGCCGAATATCTCGGTATCAGCGATCAATTGGGTTATATCAAAGCGGGTCGACAAGCCAGCTTTGCTGTGGTGGATGAGTGTTTTCATCTCACCGATACATTCATCAGAGGAAATCATATTTACTCTGTATCCGGGGAAAATGCATAGCCTTTTGGCTTATGCTCCCATCAGTAAAAATGAGGTATTTATAATGGAAATTCGTCAGCCAATTCATAGTGAACACGCTAAAAGGCTTGATACAGAAGGGCTTCGTAAGGAGTTCCTGATTGAGAACCTATTCTGTGAAGGGGAAATGAATCTCACTTATAGCCATATAGATCGCATTATTGTTGGCGGTATTGTTCCTACAACACAACCTTTAGCATTAATGGCAGGTAAAGCATTAGGCGTTGATTTCTTTTTGGAAAGACGTGAATTAGGTGCCATTAATATTGGTGGTGCAGGTAAAGTGATTGTTGATGGAGAAGTGTTTGAGATTGGCCCTCGTGAAGCCATTTATATCGGAATGGGCGCAAAATCTGTTGAATTCACTAGTGATTCTGTAGAAACGCCAGCGCGTTTTTATATGAACTGCGCACCTGCTCATCATACTTATCCAACGCGTAAAATTACGCAACAACAAGCTTCGCCAGAAAAAATTGGTAATGTAGAAAACTGCAACGTTCGTACTATCTATAAATTCTTACACCCTTCAGTGTTACCAACATGTCAATTATCAATGGGCATGACCGTTCTTGAGCCAGGTAGTTTATGGAACACCATGCCATGTCATACCCACGAACGCCGTATGGAAGTGTATCTCTATTTCGATATGAAAGATGACAATGTCGTTTTCCATTATATGGGAGAGCCAACCGAAACCCGTCATTTAGTGGTCCGCAATGAACAAGCGGTGATAAGCCCTAGTTGGTCAATCCATTCAGGTGTTGGGTCTGCATCCTATACCTTTATTTGGGGAATGGTCGGTGAAAATCAGGTATTCCACGATATGGATCACGTTGCAATGAAAGATCTGAAATAACCACGAATAGTCACATTTTTTCTTACCCTACAGATAAAAAAGGTGTGGCTATAAGGCCACATCTGAGAGGTTACTGATATGAATTTATTTGATTTAAGTGGCAAGGTTGCCATTGTCACAGGTTGTAATACAGGGCTAGGGCAAGGTATGGCCGTTGGTTTAGCGCAAGCTGGGGCTGATATTGTGGGTGTCGGTATTCAAGATGCACCCGAAACGCGTCAGCAAGTCGAAGCATTGGGTCGTCGTTTTCATTACATTACACAAAATTTAATGAAACAAGATGGATTACAAGCTGTGGTAGATGAAGCGGTTTCAGTTATGGGCCGTCTTGATATTCTGGTCAATAATGCAGGCATTATTCGTCGAGAAGATCTTTTGGAGTTTAGTGAAAAAGATTGGGATGATGTTATTGATATTAATCAGAAAACACTGTTTTTCTTATCACAAAAAGTTGCCCGCCAATTTGTAAAACAAGGAGAGGGTGGCAAGATAATTAACATTGCCTCTATGCTCTCTTATCAAGGTGGTATTCGTGTACCTTCTTACACAGCAAGTAAATCTGCGGTGATGGGATTAACTCGTGCATTAGCGACCGAGTTATCTCAATACAACATCAACGTTAATGCGATTGCTCCGGGCTATATGGCAACAGATAACACGGCTGCTTTACGTGCTGATGATGCACGTAATGCAGCTATTTTAGAACGTATTCCTGCAGGACGCTGGGGAACCCCTGAAGACGTTGCAGGCCCTGCGATTTTCTTAGCTTCTAAAGCCAGTGATTATGTTAATGGATACACAATTGCGGTTGATGGTGGTTGGTTAGCTCGTTAAATTCATGGAGAAATAGGATGGAACACGCTAATACAGAGGCTTTGCAAAAAGGTATCGTATTGCAAAATATGAAGCGAGTGTATCGTTACCAATCGGCTAATCAAGTTCGCAGTGTTCGCCGCCGTAGTGGTAAAACCCGTTTTATAAAGGATACGGATTGGGAACGCGGTGTTTTATGGAGTTGCGTAAGTGCTGCATGGCAGGCAACGCAAGACGAAGAGTACCTTAATGGTGTGTTAAATTACACGTTGCATACAGGATTTCGAACAGGACCAAATGCACGTTTTGCGGATGATCATGTCTGTGCTCAAGCTTATCTCGCCATAAGTCCGCTGTTTGAGCAACTTGAAGTGATTGAGCCAACCATTAAAGCATTCGACATTATGCTTAATGATCCTAAGCCGGGTCGTGAAGATTGGTGGTGGTGCGATGCGCTCTTTATGGCCCCTCCAGGGTTTGCTGCATTATCAGAAATAACGGGTGAGCGACGTTATTTAGATTATATGCACACAGCTTATTGGGATGCGATTGAGCATTTACGTGATCCTGAAACAGGACTTATTTTCCGTGATCATCGTTATATTCCTGATGGTCACGGAAATGAAATGCGTGAAGCTAACGGTGAAAAAGTATTTTGGAGCCGTGGTATTGGCTGGGTTTTAGCTTCAGTTCCTCGTATTCTTCAATATATGCCCGATGATTATCATGGTCGTGAACGCTATATTGTATTGTTTAAAGAATTAGCGACATCCATTCTAGGTTATCAACATGAAGATGGTTTTTGGCGAACCAGTTTATTAGATCCTGATAATTTCCCTGCGCCTGAAAGTTCAGCAACAGCGCTATTTTGTTATGGGCTAGCATGGGGAATTAATCAGGGAGTATTAGAGAAAGAAGTCTATTTCCCTGCATTAAACAGAGCATGGGCGGCATTACAAACCTGTATTCATGACAATGGCATGATAGGCTGGGTTCAACTTCCGGCATTTAACCCTCGTGAAGTGAAGTTTGAACATAATATGGATTATGGTGCTGGTGCTTATTTATTAGCAGGGAGTGAAGTGTTAAAACTTTCGTGAAATAGCTAGACCCTTGATATTGACGCTTCGTTTTCTTACACGCTCTATTATGCCTTCCGTGTAATATTTTCCTTATTAGGATGCCGACCAAAAATAGGGGTCGGCTTTTTTTTATATTTAAATTAATAAAATAAGAGGTAACAGTAATTTGTTACCTCTTACTATAAATTAGGGTACTTAGATTAAACCGTAATAACTTAATTCGAAAACTGCGGGGGATTTCTCCCCCACAAGGTTAGTGTTTATTATTAATAAACTTAACCTGAACATTTATATATTCACTATTAATCGTGAAATTCTCAATTGGATTATTATAGAATAAGGTTATCAATAATACGGTGATATTTACACTAATAATAATCATACTAATAAGAGAATATTTGTTCATTTTCTTGACAGCTCCTTTATAAGGAGGCAGAATCAAGTTCTCGGGTTTGAGTCGGCCTCGGTTAATGTTTAAATAACGTAATCGGGGCTTTTCTCTTTCTGGCCTTTACAAAATGCTTGAACCAGATTGATCCAAGCACCCGCGCAGAGAATAGCAAAATATTTATTTGAGACAACACATTTATTATCAATAATAAATTATTCGATTTGTTTTCGTTATTTTAAATAAATAATTGATTCGCTAATGGGTGTAACTAATAAAATAAGAGGTAACAGTAATTTGTTACCTCTTATTATAAATTAGGGTGCTTAGATTAAACCGTAATCACTTAATTAGAAAACTGCGGGGGATTTCTCCCCCACAAGGTTAGTGTTTATTATTGATAAACTTAACCTGAACATTTATATATTCACTATTAATCGTGAAATTCTCTATTGGATTATTATAGAATAAAGTTATCAGTAATACGGTGATATTTACACTAATAACAATCACACTAATCAGAGAATATTTGTTCATCTTCTTGACAGCTCCTCTATAAGGAGGCAGAATCAAGTTATCACACTGGAGACGGCCTCGGTTAATATACAATATATTTTCCGGGGCTTTTCTCTTTCTGGTGCTTGCAAAATGCTTGAACCAGATTGATCCAAGCACCCGCGCAGAGAATAGCAAAATATTTATTTGAGACAACACATTTATTATCAATAATAAATCATTCGATTTGTTTTTGTTATTTTAAATAAATAACTGATTCGCTAATATAATAAACCCCTCGGTATTTTTATATCGAAGGGTTTTAATTGAAATATTAAACTATTTACTTAACTAAACTAATTACAATAGGTGTTGCTTGTATTGTCGTAGTAGTAATAAGCGTATTATCATTCTGATGTTTAATAATAACACCTGATTGAGATGTTGCTAATTTCCACACTCCTTTTACGGTAATTGTGCTACTTATTGGTTTAGAGTCGGCCGTTAACCATTGACGAGAATAAACACTGACTTCGACTTGATTTCTATTATTATCAATTTGGTCAGCTTCAATGCCTTGATATAAATTTAAATCAGGATTAACAATACTCAATGTTAACTGTTGGTTTTGTGCTTTAGCCATCACCATAGTAGGTGCATCACTCGATAATAATATTGCTTGAGGTGATTTTAATTGTGTCGCTTCAAAAAAAGCATACCCTTCTTCTTGGGTGATTTTATCTTTTACCGCATGCAATTGATTATTATGTTGCAATACAGTGTATTCAGGTGCTTTATTATCTTGTGACTCAATCGCTATCGCATACTCATAAGTCGCATCACTAGGTGCGTTACCATGAGAGATCACGGCTGTTGCAAATAGTTGTTCTGTTGGTTTTGAATTTCTATCATCAAGAGAATGCTGTTTTTGATAACTAAATTCTACGGTTTGTCCTTTAGTGAGCTTATATAAATTACCAGCAGGATCAATTAAAGTATCTGCATTATTTAAAGTTAATTGAGTACCTAATTGATTAACCTCTTTGCCATTAATTATCACAGATTGTAATTTAGGAACAGCAAATTGGAACAGTGTGGTTTCTGTTGTATGCTGTTTGTCCGTATTTTCAATGCCCGATCCTAATGCAATAACCCTATTATCAAATAAGAAATAGGATTTATTAGCTCTTAAGCTTTGTTGTTGATATTTGCTGTGACCATGTAATTTCATGGCAAACATACCGTTATTATTTAATGTATTTGCACCAGAATAGCTTTCTGTTGAAAGCAACATTTCTTCAATACCTGCACTCGGTAATTGGTTTAATTTTGCTTCAAGTTCATCATAAGGAAGATGAATTGTCGTGGTACCTGGATATCGATTCCAATCCCATCCTGCATGGCTAAACCCTGATTGTGCTAAGTTTGCGGGTATGATTTCCAATTGACCATACTGTAAGTAGCGTCCATAACGATTGTTATTTTCATAACTTTCATTACCAACAAGATAACGACTAAATCCGCGAGCGATAGCAAGCCAGCTTTGTTGTGGTGCTTGAATAGAGGCTCTACGCTGTATCGCCATCGAAGCATAGTTCATTGCCCATGCGCCAGTGGGTTCATTTTCAGCTTTAATACCTTCAAAACTGTCTTTGTTATCTAATTTTGCATAGGCCGCAGCCAATGTGGTATCTAATTTTTGTTTGCCATCAGGTGTACCGGCTAATGCCATCCATTTAAATGGTGCGATCCCTATTTTATGTAATCCAGTAGGATGGCGGCCACTTAATACCACGGGAATTTGTGTCTCTTTAGTGTAGATGCGCATTTTTAATAACACATCTTTTAAACGTTCATGGGCTGAAGATGAAAGACGGAAAGGGGAATCACTTAGCGCATAAACACTAGGAGCTAAACCACCAAAAGCATCTTTCGCATACGCTGGATAGTGCTGCGAGTGGTGAAAAATAGAACCATCAGGCTTGAAACCACCTGCAACACCTTTTGAACTTAGTATGGTTTTATTTAGCCAGTTTTGCAGTTGCGCTAAGGCTTGTTGGCGTTGTTGATAATCTGGCAACATCAGTAAGCTTTTTATCATCCACTGTAATTGTGTGTTGAGAATATCAACGTTTGCATCAACGATCTCATCGTCTTTTTCAAAAATTCGGCCTGTGGCGTTGTACCACATCATTGCCTGTTGTGTTGGTGCTAAAAGATGATTTTTTGCCAGAATATGACGACCAATAAACCATGCATCAAAAAGCTCTCTGGTTTGATATCCAACATGAGTAATAATTTGATAACCACTACCTCGTGTAAAACCTTGCTCAAGAACGTAACGAGTTCCTAATAAATAAAGATCTTCTAATTTTTTTCTATCGGCTACTGATAAGGAATTACTACGCAAGTAAATAGCAGTTTGCAGAAGAGTTTTACCTACATCTCTTAGCATATTAGTATCAAGTAATGCTTTTTTCGTCTCTTCACTAAATACGCCTTCAGCTTTCATAAAGTTTTGCCGGTTGGGGTGATCTAGTGCTTTTCCTGTTATTGATCCATCAGCGTGTTGTGTTAATTCTAATTTTTCCCAGAGTGCTAAATTTTTATCTAGCATATCTGAGGTAATTTTTTTATCGCTGTTAATTCCCTGATAATACTCAAAACGCTGATAAATTGATGCCATTTCAGCTTGATCATCATGAAACTCAGTATCGAAATTTAGAGTTGGATAATGCACTTTAAACATCTGATCGTACATCAGTAAAGCACTCCAGTTTTTACTGACCATGGTATTTACTGCATTATTAACATAAGGCACATTATCATCAGGAACTGCCCAGCGATTGTCTAACGGTACACTCATAATAATTTGGTCGAAAAAGAGAGTTCCAGCTTGATTTGGTGCCGTAATGACTAATTGATCTAATTTCCCTGTTGCAGTGCCTTTCATATCACGAAAGGGAACTGCAATACCTCGCCATCCTGTGAAATTAAGTTGAGCATCAAAACTTAATGCCACTTGATCATTTTGTTTGAATTGTAATGTGAGGGGCGATGATTGTGGTTTTTCATTGTAAATCCACATCATAAACGTGAGTGGTGTCGCGGTATCTTTATCATCCTGATAATTTACTTGATTATTAAGTGTTAATGTTGCTTGTGGTTGATATTGCCACTTGAGTGATTGAACGCCATCTTTGGCATGTTCTTTACTTAACGATAATTGATTGCTATTTGAAGTGACTAATGTATTTGGCATTTCACCTTCAAAGAGGTAAAGATCACCAAAAGGTTCATGAGAAAGAGAAGGTAATGCTTGTGCGGGTAAGGATAAGCAGAAACTTAGTGTAATAGCATGGGCTAAAGGATGTTTTATTAGCATAATCAGATTTCCTGCAAATAAAAAAGGAACGCGAATGCGTTCCTTTAAAGGTTAAATCAAGGGAGAGGTGAGAGTTTAATTTCTTGTGGAATACCAAAATAACTGGTGAAAGTGAGTTCGGTATTCTCACCAGAAACGCGATGTTTTACCTCACCATCTTTATCCACAGACTGCCATTTTCCATTAACGGTGACATTAATTGTGACAGGTGTTGCGGCTTTCTGCCGTGTCATATTTAAATCTGGTGTAACGGCACTGACAGTAAGTGTATTTCCTTGATGATGAGTCATTACAATCGCGGGTTTATCAACCTTTTTGATCCATTTATCTTCAATTGATGCAGATTGATAAAAGACATATCCCGTCACATTGCTGAGTTTATCGTAAATAATATGAACATCTTTATCTTTACGAAGAACCTGATATAACCCATTATTTTCATGGAACTTCTCTGCCATTTCTCTCATTTTTTCAGGAGTCGCATCTAAAAAGACCATATACTCATAACTGGAATCTTTAGGTTGAACGCTGTGATCAATCCACGCTGAACTGAAGTTCCCTTCCGTTGGTTGGCGATTTTTATTTTCAGCCGAGGTCTGGTGTTGGCGACTGACATTCACTTTTTCTGCTTGGGTAATTAAATAGCCATTACCGTTGCTATCGATGATCCAATCACCTTGTTTTAGCGTGGTTTGATAAGGGAAACTGTCAACTTTTTGCCCATTAATCCAGATGGTATTTAATGTTGGTGTAATGGCATGTTGGAATAACGTTGTTTCAACATTTTTATTTTTATCGCTGCTATTAATATTGCTACCGACAAAAATTAAATGGTTATCCGCCGCTAATACAGTTTTTTTAGCCGTAAAGTTAGGATCAAAACGCTCAAGATTAGCAGGATAAATAAGATCAAATGCCATCATGCCATATTTACCATCAAGGGCAGATGTTCCACTAAATCCACGCTCTCCACGTTGCATTAACGTATGAGGTTTAGGGCTATCTAACTCTTTAAGAGGAAGATGAATAGTGGTTGCTCCTGGCATTCTATTCCAATCCCAACCTTCTTGTTGATAGCCTTGTGAAAGCTGTGAGCCATTACTGACTATCTGGGCTACACCATGGCTTTGATAACGACCATAGCGGTTATCTTTGTTATAAATTTCAGATGACCAAACATTGGTGTTATACGCTTTTAGTGTCACCATTTTATCTTGCCAACGATGAATACCAAAGGCACCACCATTAAAGGCATAGAATCCTTGAGGAAGTGCTGCTGGTGCAATCTTTTCACCAAAAATAGCGCTCGATTCACTTTGCGTTTTATCACTAATGGCAAGATAAATAGAAGCGAGCGTTTTATCAGGTGATGGTTTTGCAGACATTGCAAGCCAGTAATAGCCTTGAGCAACCGATTTTAATGACGGTGAATTAAACGGGTGCCGCCCAGCTAAAGGTAATCCTACTTCAGGATTACTGTAGATCCATGCCGAAACCATGGCTTTTTTCAGGTTATTCCAACCACTTTCACCAACAGCAAAAGGTGTACCACGCAGTAAATAAATAAGCTGAGAGGCATTTTTAAAAGCAGGAAAAGAGTAACCCGGATAGTTACCTTCATGTCGCCATGCTGTACCATCAGGACGTAAACCATCTTTACCGCCTGGCGGTACTTGAGTTAATGCACCAGTAATGTAATGACTGAAAGTATTAACTAAGTTGATGCGCTTTTGATCATCAGGCTCTAGCAATAATAAAGCCAAGTGCTGACGAGATAAGGTGTTGAAATAGTCTAAATCTGAACTGTCTGCTCCTACCTTCATATCAAAACTACTTTTAAACTCTCGTGAATACCACAGTAATGAGTCATAAACTTGAGTTTGTAGATTGGCTTCTTTTAGGGCATCAGACATTAATAATGTAGATATATACCACCAACGAGAACTGTATCCCCAGTGATGAGTTGTGACTAATGCACTCCCTTTAACAAAGCCTTGATCTAATAAATGCTTTGTCATTAATAAGTACATCTGTTTTAACTGGGCTTTTTGTGACGGATCTTTTTCAAGAACATAAGCACGACTGATATTAAACATTAATGTCGTGTAATTACCTAAAATAACGTAATTATCAAAAAGCGACTTATCTTGAGAATTAAGGTTTTCTGGTTGATAAATAATGGTTTGTTTATCCGTGATCAGATGTCGCCCTTGTATTCCACCATCCGCTAAAGTGTGAATGTTAAGTGCATCAAAATCACTTTTTAACTTGCTGATATTTTCTTCTAACGCGAGATTTGTTTCTTTTTCGCCACCCACAAATTCATTAATAAGACGTTGGCGAATAAGGTCAATTGCCGCTAAATTTTCAGGTGTTACAGGTAATTGAGGCTGTACAGTGTGAAATTGAATTTCTGGCTCTGATAAGCGTGTTTTTATTTGATAATCAGACCATTGATAGCGAGCATCATCGATAGAAAACATAATACGATCGATATATATTTCGCCTTGCCCCACATTAGACGGGGATTTAAATCGTATACTGTCAACATTTGCACCCAAAGCACGACCGACGCTATCTTGAGAGCCATCTGACGAGGTATTCATGGGATTTAATGTCATTTCACGGTTTTCAAGGTCGTTATTTAGTGAAATACCCACTGCGCGCCAACCCGTAAAATTCAGTTTTACTTTAAAGCCCGCTTGCGCTTCGCTGTTGGCGTTAAGTTTTTCACCAAAATCAACAGTGAGATAGCCATTAATCGGTTTTTCGTTATAAAGCCAAAATGATAAAACGGGTGTAGATGCACGTCCCCATGCTTTAGAGGCTTCTTTGTCTGTTGGTACAATCAGCTTTTTATGCAAAGTAAAACTACTGCCACCTTTCCATTTCCACAAAAGGGATTGGCTTCCCATAATGCTGCGCTTATCAGATAACGTTAGTGTTGAGTTTTTATCTGTTGTGAAATCAGCTAACGGATTATTTTGGGCAAAATGATATATTTCAGACTGCATCAGATTATTAGGATCAAATGCAGGATTGTTTGTTGCTGCCATTGCATTATAAGGGGCTGATAATAGCCCCAATGTCATGGTAAGTGCAGTAAAGCGAAATATCGGCATATTTATTCTCCTTAGAAACGCTGGCTAACAGTAAAACCAATGCGCCCTTCATTGAATTTGTCATAACGCTGATATCCCATCGTTGTGCCTAAATTTAGCGTGTTGGTAATATCGAGATTGGCACCTAATTCTGCACTAATAATGTCACCGCCAACGGCATTTCCTTTAATATCAAAAGTGCTTCCTCCAGTATTAAAATAAGTGAGGCTGTGGCGTTGATTAATATTATTTTCCCCCGCAATATCTTTGAAATAACGGAGATTAAGTGATGGTGTTAATTTGCCATAAGAGGTTTGATAGCTATTCCATAAAGCAACAGATCCTCCTAATTGATTAACTGCGTAGCGTTGACCATAAGTACGCATTGATAATGCCGAACCTGTTTCTTCCCACGAATCAATATTTAGCCATTGATATTGGTAAGTCAGCATTGGTTTAATATGGATGAAATCAAAATCAAAATAGGTTCCTGCATTAATCTGATAACCTAATTGCACACCAGAATAATCACCTTTTGCTTTGGTATTTCCTTGCCATCCGGTATTGCCGCCGATATCTCGCTCGCTATCGACAGTGTAATAACCAATATTTAAATTACCGTTTAGGAATAATGTGTCACTATACCAACCGGTGTAAGGCATAAATTCAAAATGGTTAATTTCTTTACTTGCGTTACGTTGTTTCGCGTCAGCTTTGGCGTAGTTATAAGCAAAAGAAACGCCGATAAGAGCATCTTGATTAATTTCGTAATCAGTACCGATTTGAATACCTGTGCGGTAAGTGTTGTAACCGTTAATGCCACCTTGATTACTTTGTGTACCGTAACCGTACAGCATATTAACCCAGCTATTCCAGCCAGCTTCTCTTTCTTCAATAGGTAATTGGTTATCATAGCGTAAATAGCGATGAGCAATATTATTGCGCATATCTTCAACCATGATTAATCCCGCTTGAATATCACTACCATCAGCGATAGGGGCTAAATCATTCGATAATGCGGCAATATTATTATCGTCATTTCCTGCGGCGACTAATAAACTCAGTGCTTCATCTGAAACTTGGCTACGCGTATTATTAAATTCATTTAATACGGTTGGAATAACAAAGTTTGCTGCTGCTAATCCATTTTCACTTACATTGCCACGTTCCGCTGCACTAATAAAATTATTGCCGCCTTCATAACTAATACCATAACGTGCAACTAACTGATTGCCACTAACGCCACCACTAATATTCGGCGGTGTGGTTTCTAACCATGAATCTGTTTTTTCTAATAAAGGAGAAACATCTGGTGCAATGGCATTAGCATCAGTAACGGTGATACCAGCTTCGTCTTTAATGGCGGAATTCGAAGAAATTAATACGATATCTTTGTTAATGATATTATCGACACTGGTTCCTTTAAAATCTAATTTTGCTTGGCTACCTCTTTTAAAGGTGACATCACCATCAACATGGAGAATAGCGTCATCAGTATTGGTATTATCATCAAGGCGGAAAATAAGCTGACTATTTTCCTTATTCATGAAATTACCTTCCCAATGAATTGTTCTATCTTTTCCTTGGATAGTTAAATTGCCATGATTTTCAACTAATGGAACACCTGTGATTTTGTATCCATCAAATAAAGCGTTTTGAGCACCACCTTGATAAGCAAAGTTTATTTTAGTGTCAACGTGACCATTTCCTAGAATATCACCGTGGATCTCACCATTTACATCACTTCTAAAACCTGTATTCAGTGTTCTAAAGTCAATAGCCGCTGTTTTTCCTCGAATAATGGCGCCGTCTCTAATATAAACACCAGTACCTCGTTTTGGAAAATCGCCTTCAACAAGTATTGCTGTACCATTTTCACTGGTGACGTTAGCACCATTTAAATTAATATTACTGCTAAAAGAGGCACCCTGATTTATTTTGATTGCACTGGCACCATCACCCGTTACGGTAATATTTTTTGTGATTGCTTGAGCTTTATATTCTGTTGATGAACCATTAAATACAACGCCATCACCTTGTGAAACTGTGACATCTTTATCTATTTGAGCATTATTGCCATTATTAACATTAACGGTTTCACAGATATTTAAATTAGGATCACAATCAGCAGCCCACGCAGAACCATAAATAGCTGATAAAATAGCAGCGCTCAAAAATAACAATTTTTTATTTTTCACAATATAACTCCATGAACAATTATATGATTTTAATTATTAGAATGTTGCTCGGAATGAAACTTTGAAATAATCCTGAGTTGATTTACTACCATCATTTTTATTTTCAACTCGTTCATTATAATATTCCGTCATGACTCGCCATTGAGGTGATATTTGATAAGCCATTTGTAGGGTATAACGGGTCATATCTTTTTCGACATAAACACCTTTATTTGTTCTATCTTCTATTTTTCCAAAAATAGATTTACGCATTGATGGAGAAACAATTAATCCTATCGGTGTTGTCCAGTTAACATACATACGTAATTGCTGATTGTGGTTTGTTTCTTTTGTGTCGTATTCTTCGTGTCGAATAGCTTGCTTACCACCATCAAAATAAGCAACGGTTGTATTAATATTAGGAGTGACAAAATAGCGTAGACCAGGTTCAATTTCCCAGCCTAAGTAATCCGTGTTTGTGACACCATTACTACGTTTATCTTCTTTCTTTTGTAAGCCAAATAAAACGCTACCCGTTAAAGCCCAATTTTTATTGATTGGAAATTGGTAATTGGTTTTTGATTCATAGAAATCAATAGTTAATCTACTTCCATTATCATAGTTAGTGAGATCTTGACGTACTTTTAAACCAGGTTGGATCCAACCATTATTTAATTTAAAACGATAGCTACCCTGTAAATCATAACGCTGATAACGGTTTTTATTGTCATGCTCACGTTGACGAAAACCAACATCGAAATACCAGTTAGACTTATCAGGATTAATATTAAAATCTACACGATAACCAGCATAGTTATTTGGTGTATCGTAATCTGCTGTTTCCCACGAAAACATGGCATTGACATTAGCTGCTTGAGAATGAAAAGAAGTTAAACCTAAGCCAAGAAGAGGTAAAAAAAGAGCAATACGAAGTTTGTTCATGGTATATATCCAATTCTTTATTCGCTTTTATTTGTGTCAATTTTTAGGTGTAGGACATCTTTCCCTTTGTTTTATTAAAAGGATTTTTTATATCAGCGAATTGGGTTTATATATAGCGCCATAATATTATGGCGCAGATATTTTTATTATTTTTCTTTACATGTTGATATTGTTTTATTTAATTTATTGGTTGTAGCCGTAATAAATTCAGTGGCGCGCCAAGAATCTCCTGTTTTTTCCAACCAAGGGGTTAATTCTTCTTTAATTAACTTCTCAATTAAAGGCATATTATCTTTGGCAATATTTTTCATTTGATATGGATCGTTCACATTGTCATATAAAGTATATTTTAATGGCTGTCCATCTTGTCTATCTATAACCAAAGTATGAGTTTTGGTTCTGACACCTCGTTTACCGAATGAAGGTTCACCATAAGGAATAAAGAGATAAAGCTGAGAATTTGCTGTGTCGCCTTTGCCTGTGACTACCCTATCTGCAAGATTAGTACCTTCTACGGAATCAGGGATCCATTCCGATAAACCAAGTAGTCCTAAGATAGTTGGGTAAATATCAGGTGCTGACATTAATGCATCGTCAGTGCCTGGTTTAATTTTACCCGGTAAACGAAACATCATAGGAACACGCATAGATTCTTCATAAGGATTATTTTTTGTTGCTTGTCCATTTGCCCCTAAGCAACTGCCATGATCAGAGAAGAAAACAACGAGAGTATTATCTGCAAGACCTTGTTTTTCTAATTCATCTACGATGCGACCAAATTGCTCATCAACACCGTTGACCATTGCCATATATTCTTTGAAATATTGAGGACCATAACCTTCTTGATATTCAGTATC
Source organism: Proteus columbae (assembly GCF_009914335.1). Taxonomy (NCBI): domain Bacteria; kingdom Pseudomonadati; phylum Pseudomonadota; class Gammaproteobacteria; order Enterobacterales; family Morganellaceae; genus Proteus; species Proteus columbae. Next base: position 2,947,316 of record NZ_CP043925.1, on the reverse strand, counting down.
CCATTGTACATTTGGGCGTGTATTTAGCTCTTTTGACGTTTTACCTTGATAAGCATCGAGGTACTTTTTCGGTACTTGATCATAAGGTGAATGAGGAGGGTTCATTGAAACCACTAATGCAAATGGTTTTGAATTATCTCTAAATTGATTGTTTTCATTTTTGAGGAACTTGATTGCCATATCAGCTTCATGTTCAGGTCCCCATTGATCAATGTAAATTGGCTTATCACGAGGGGTATCGTTTGCCCAATACATTGGTTTTAAATGTAAATCATAAGTGCCATAAGAATACCAAAAATCAAAACCATGACGTCTATCTGGTGCTGCCCATTCATTCCAATAACGACCTTCCATTGGATTGTTGTAACTTTTAATAAACGGTTCGTAAGGTGCGTCAAGGTGCCATTTACCAATATAGCCTGTGCTGTAATCGAGAGATTTTAAAACATCCGACCAACATTTTGCATAAGGCGATAAATCAATACCCACTTTTCCACCGTAATCATGAGCATTACCTGTAATGCCATTGCGTACAGGATATTGTCCTGTCATAAACATGCCCCGAAAAGGAGAACACAAAGGATAGTTTGATGCCATTTGTGTCATTACTTTGGCTTGCTTCGCAAATTTATTAAGATTAGGTGTAATTGAAGGATCTTCCCCCATAAACTGCAGAGCGTGAGCACGCATTTCATCAGGAAAAACAATTAATAAATTAGGCGCGTTTTCTGGGCGCGTTGGTTTGTTAGGCGTAGAGCTCCCTGAATTAGCAAGAACAGGGGTAGAAACAGACATTGCCGCACCGCTGGCTGCGAGTCCTTTGATAAAAGTTCTGCGGGAAACAGTCATTGCTTCCTCCTATTTTACGTTTACTTTCGAATTGGTGTCTTTTATCTTATTTATACTTTTGTATAAGATCAAAAAGTAAGTTAACGAAAGATCAAGAATTGAAAGGGAGATCACAGAATGATGTCAAATTGTAAGCAATTTGACAGCTAAAATAGGAGTTGGAATATTGTTAAGAATAGATTAATTTTTTATTGTTTTATTTATTATATTGATTTATATAGATATTATTTGTTTTGTGATGACGGTAGCAAAAATATCTAAAAGCCTCCCTTTTTAGCTGGAAAATAGGATAACAGAAAGTGTAAGTCTTTTTCTTTCGTTTGTTTTCATTGTCCTTTAATGATCCACCAAGATGTGCCTTTAAACTCAAAGTTTTTAACGACCTCCATGCCCAATTTTTGATGTGCTTTTAGTGACCGAATATTTTCGCTATTAACAAATGCGATAGGGTGCCCGCCATGTAAAGAACAGATCTGTTGGTAGAGCTTTTTTAATAGTGACTTTCCTCGGTGCGATTTATCAATACAAACGGGGCCGTAAAACCAATTGTTTTGTGTTATTTCTGGAAAGTGTTGGTTAATAGCTTGAGCAATTGGAGGGATCGAAAAAGAGGTAATAGGAAAGCTAAAAACAACAGCAATAATATTTTCCTGGTAAAGTGCAACAATGGCGTTAGTGCTATTTTGATACATCGCCTCAACTTTATTTAGAGGATATTCACCATATAATCCACCTTGTTGAGATTCAGAATTTGCCTGTAATAATAGTGCTACTGCACTTATATCTTTAGCAGTCATTTTTTGAAATATATAATTCATTTTTTATTCCTTTTTGCTCTGGCTTATAATCCTAGTATATAAAAAATAATGTATATTACAAAAAATATGTTAGAAATACTAAAGTTAAACTTATCAATTTTTCTTTAGATGATTTATTGCCAATTGAAATTCTTTTTTATAAAGAAGCAGTAATATTACTTAAATTATTACTGCTTTAATTATAAAGTTATTTTTTAATAATCTGATTATAGAAGAGAAAATTGTTTACCAACCATAAGCTAATCCACCGCCAATAATAATTTCTTTTTCACTATTAATGGATGAGTTTAATCGAAATGCAATATCGTTATTTGGTTTATATTGCACACCTCCAGCAAATGCTGTGCCTGTTCGATAATTACTGATGCCAATTCCGCCACTTAAAGTGTGATGAGAAAGGTAAGGAATGCTTGTCATTGCAACTGATGAAGCTATGCCAGCAAATACTTTTTTTTCTAACGCGATAATTTCTTTGTCTAAATTTGCAATTGAGTCTGTGATTTCGGACTGTCTTTTTTTATAATAATTATCAAAATCATTCATATTGGTTTTTAGATTATTGATATCTGTACTAAGGCTTCTCTTTAGCTGATTGATGGTATTATTTGTTACTATTTTACTTTTATCAACCAGCTTTTTAGCTTGAGCAAAGTTAACGGCATCAGTATTATTTTTTCCCTCACTAACATTAACTAATCTAGAAGTGTGTTTATTTTCAATATTACCAAATGATACTGTATTTTCTTCCGTTGCTAATGAATTAGCGCCAATAGCAACTGAATGTGTATTTTTAGCTTGGCTATTTGTTCCTATTGCAATTGAACCGTTACCTGATGCATTACTTTTATCGCCTAATGAAATACTAGGGATATTAATGATTATTGGATCTTCTTTATTTTCTTTGATTAAGTTTGTGTTTGAATAGGAGAAATTTGGAAATAAGAAAACAATTAAAAATAATTTTTTAAATAACATTTAATTTAATCCTTTAATGATCTTTAGTGGTATGAATTAATGCTAAATGATTACTTTTCTCATCACAAATAAAACATTCTGTATTTACTCTTAAAAATAGTTTTAAATAAAATACTAAGCTATTTAATATTTGATCAATAGTTATAGTTCATTAAATAATATTTAAAAAAATTATTTTATAAAAAACTGCATCTTACTTAAGATGCAGTTTAGGATAAAAAAGTTATTAATGTTTTTTTCTAAAAGCAAAAGCGACAGAGATTGCTTGTAGCAGACACATTGTTGAAGTTTGAGAACGAAAGGTTTTTATTTGAGCTTCTTTAACAGTTAAACAAACATCGCTTAAACTCGCTAATGGGCTAATTGGACTATCAGTAACAATAATCTGTTTTGCTTCTTTGTAAGTTGCCATTTCACACATTTTTTGCATTTCATCTGAATACGGATGGAAATGAATACCAAAGAGCACATCACGATGTGTAATATTTCTTAATTGCTCTTTGTACATCCCGCCTAGACTGTTGACAAAAACAGTCTCACAAGGGATATGCGAGAGAGCATGAAAAAAATAACTTGCAGCACTGAATGAGTGATGAAAGCCACAAATATAAATTGTGTCAGCGTGTTCGAGTAACTGTAATGTTTTATTTAACATTTCTCTGTGAGTCTGATTTGCCAATTGTTGCAATGAATGGCTATTTGCTTGTGCAAATTCTTGCAAAATATAGGCTGGCTCATTCAGATTAGGAGGCTCCTCTTTATATTTTTGTTTATAAGTTAAATTTTCATTTTCATTTACCATTTCATTCATCAAGTGATTTTGAAATAATTGTTTCATTTCATTGAAGCCATTGAAATGAAATGCGTTGGCAAAACGAATTAATGTTGATGGAGGAACATTTGCTTTATCTGCAAGGATCGCAATTGTATCAAATGCCACACTGTTTTTATTATCAAGTAGATAATGTGCAACCTGCTGTAGCCTTTTACTTAATCCATTATAGCGGGAGCGAACTTGTTCCTGTAGTTCATTCAGATTTGTTGCAGTAGACATAGTACCCTCAATAAAAATACTATTGTAATTGTAGTGTTTTTTGCGTGGCATTTGAATGTTTTTAGCTAATAGTAATTAAAATGAAATATAGAGTTAATTTCAAGTAAATTAATGACCTAAAGGTAATTATTCGATGTTTAAAACTCTATTTTATTTATTCTTTATTAATTTTATTATAACCTTGCGAAATTAATTTTCTTTATTTGAGTTTAAATGAAATTATTATTTCAAATTAACTAATGTGATATTAATAATGATATTGACTTCATTAGAAAGATTTTATTTTATTTGACATTATTTGTTTTATTTTGTTGAAAATTTGGCTTAGATTATTATTTTTTATTATCAATGTTATCTCTATTTGAAATGTTAAGTGTTTTAATATCTTTGTGCGCGATGATTGATATTTATAATACGACGCTTGTTTTATTTGTTAATGATAGTAATTTATCACTATCTTAATTAAAATTTATTTTCATTGGTTGAAATTTTTATATGCAAAACGATCACTCGTGGATTAATTTATTAATGCACTATTGTCATGATCATTACTCAGAAATGATGCCGGTTATATTTTTTATTTGTATTGTTGGTATTATTTTTGGTGTTGTACGCGAAATGCGCTGGTTATCCGTTTTTTTTACGGTTCCTCTAATTATTATTGTATTTTGCTTAATAAGTTCTAATTTAGGATAAGTGAAAGATACAATTGTTTTTATAGTTAGACAATTGTTGTATTGATATTATTTTTGATTATTATTTTTTATTCCTATTTTTATGTTTTTTGTTATGTATATAAACACCTGCCAATATACCTATCTTATTTTGAAAAAAACTGATCCAACAATGTCATTGATTAGATAATCAACAGAGTGACTAATAAGAGCTTATTACTTATTGATTATTATTGATAATGATAAGCAAATTATTTGTTGAATTATGGACTAACAATTTATCCTCAATACACTAAACTAGATAACATTATTTTAATGAATTAGAAACTATTGGATTTTTATTATGCAATGGCGAAATAATGCGTCTCGCTATGGGCACTTGTCACTCCTTTTACACTGGGGGTCGGCGCTTACTGTCTATGGTATGTTTGCTTTAGGGCTGTGGATGGTGACGCTAGGGTATTATGATAGCTGGTATCATTCTGCACCTGAAATACATAAGAGCATTGGTATTCTTTTATTTATTATTTTGATCGTGCGTGTGATATGGCGTTGGATCTCTCCGCCTCCTAAAGCTTTATCAAGTTACAGTAAATTGACACGCATTAGTGCTCATATTGCACATATGCTTTTATATTTAATCTTATTTTCTATTCTGATTAGTGGTTATTTAATTTCGACCGCTGATGGACAAGCTATATCTGTATTTGATTGGTTTTCTGTGCCTGCCATTTTTACAGGAGAAGCCGAACAAGCGGATTTAGCGGGCGATATTCATCTTTATTTAGCCTGGGCAGTGGTTTTGTTATCGCTATTACATGCTGCTGGTGCTTTAAAACATCACTTTATTGATAAAGATGTCACGTTAAAACGCATGCTAGGAATGCGGACTAAATAATTAAACTTATAAAATGAAATTATGGAGATAACAATGTTTAAGAAAGCTTTATTAGGTTTAACAGCAGGTGCGTTGTTATTAAATGCAAGTACTGCTTTAGCAGCAGATTATGCTATTGATAAACAAGGCCAACACGCATTTGTACAGTTCCGTATCCAACATTTAGGCTATAGCTGGTTATACGGCACTTTTAAAGATTTCGATGGTACATTTAGTTACGATAAAGAAGATCCATCAAAAGACAAAGTTGATGTTGTGATTAAAACAGGAAGCTTAGATACTAATCACGCAGAACGTGATAAGCACTTACGTAGCGCTGATTTTTTTAATGCAAGCAAATATCCTGAAGCTCGATTCGTCTCAACCCAAGTTACTCGTGATGGCGAAAACTATGTAGTAACAGGTAATTTAACATTAAATGGTGTGACTAAACCTGTTTCATTAAATGCAAAATTAATTGGCGAAGGTACTGATCCTTGGAAAGGTTACCGTGCTGGTTTTGAAGCAACAGGTAAAGTTAATCTGAAAGAGTTTAATTTTAAATCAGATTTAGGACCAAAAGCACAAGAAGCAGAATTAATTATCTCTGTTGAAGGTGTGAAAAAAGCGTAATTACTGGCTTTTTCATTGAGTTATTGTACTCAAAACAATCTAGATGATTTATAAACCGATGCATTAAGGCATCGGTTTTTTTATGCGTGAATAAGATTAATTGTCTTATACTTAGGAAATTGTTCTTGTTTTGTACTTAATTAATCAAAATTAATTAGCGATTTTATCTATTTTAAGGAAGAGCAAAAAGAGAAATACGAAGAAAATATTCTCCTAACCTAATCATTTATTTCACAGGAAAAGAGCCAATGATGAGAAAATTATGTCGTACTTTTTTAGGTACTCTACTTGTATCTGGATTTTTAATGGCGGGTATTACAGAGGTGGATGCCTGCACTCGAGTTGTTTACTTAGGCGATAATAACCAAATTATTACGGCTCGCTCAATGGATTGGAAATATGATATAGGAACTAATTTATGGATATTTCCGCAAGGTATGCAGCGCTCAGGAGAGGCAGGCGATAATTCGATTAAGTGGGTATCTAAATATGGTAGCGTTATCGCATCAGGTTACGATATCTCAACCACAGATGGGATGAATGAAAAAGGCTTGGTGGCTAATTTATTGTGGTTGGCGGAATCTGATTATCCAACATATTCCAAAGATAAACCCGCATTGTCAATTTCAGCTTGGGCGCAGTATGTGTTAGATAATTTTGCTTCAGTTGAAGAAGCCGTGAATGCATTAGAGAGTGAGCCTTTTATTGTATTGACGGATAAAGTTCCTGGACAAGATAGAATGGCAACACTGCATCTTTCGCTTTCAGATGCAACGGGAGATAGCGCCATTATTGAATATATAAATGGTAAACAAGTGATTCATCACAGTAAAGAGTATCAAGTGATGACGAATTCTCCTATTTTTTCAGAACAATTAGCGTTGAATAGTTATTGGCAACAAATCGGTGGAACCGTGATGTTACCAGGGACGAATCGTGCTTCAGATCGTTTTGCTCGAGCTTCTTTTTATGTGAATGCCATTCCTAAAGCTCAATCGAGTAAAAAATCTCTCGCTAGCGTATTTGGTGTGATTAGAAATGTATCTGTACCTTATGGATTAAGTACAGCTGAATCACCAGAAATTTCATCCACACGCTGGAGAACCGTGGCTGATCATAAAAACCAATTATATTTTTTCGAATCAGCATTATCACCGAATACCTTTTGGGTTAATTTAAAGGAAATCGATTTTTCAAAAGAGAGTGGGAAAGTGATGACATTACCATTAGGTGAGGAGCAATCAATCATCTATTCTGCTAATGCAACCCGTCATTTCAAACCCGCAGAGCCTTTTAAATTTCAAGGATTAGATAATATCCCTTTAAATAACTAGTGGAATATTCACAATACCTAATATGAAACTATCTGTAATACTACATGTAATAGAGACATCTAAAGTGACGAGAAAAATGATGTCTTTATTACTTATCTTGAATGGTATTTTTATCATTCACTCCATTTTGCTGTCTCGTGGTATTTATCTGGATTGGGAAATACACGGGTTTTCTGCATGGCTTAAATCATTAGGGCTATTAAAACTTCTCGATATACCAAAGGTGATGTTGGCTTGTGCGTTAATCTTGCTCTCAATATTTATGTATCTAGGGGCGAGGATCGCGTGGTGTGTTTCCCTGATTTTATTAGTTACCATTGTTTTTCTTGATGTTGCGGTTTATCAGCAAATTGGCATTCAGGCTTATTTTTCTTTTATTTTAGCGATTGGGTTATTAATCAGTTGGCGCGCATTTCCGCACCATAGTTTAACCAGTGCTGGTTTTGTGGCTTTTATCTGTATTTTTTCTTTGCTGTTATTCTCAATGTTGGGAAGTCTTTATATTGGTGATGAATTTAAGCCACATATTACAACGTTGATGGATGCGTTCTATTTTTCTATTGTCTGCATGACGACACTAGGGTTTGGCGATATTGTGCCAATTAGCACGAATGCACGTATTTTTACTCTCACTGTTGTTATCTTGGGAATAACAGTTTTTACTACTTCCATTGTGTATGTCATGGGATTTCTTGCGCGCGGTACTCGCGATATTGTTAAGAAAAGGATCGCTAAAATGCATAATCATTTTATTATTATTGGTTCATCGGCATTAGCTTCTCAATTAGAAAAAGGGTTAAGAGAACAAGGGAAACCTGTTATTGCGATTTGTACCGATAAAAGTAAAGCCTCTTATGACGCGCAAGCCAATATTATTGAAGGTGATCCAACTAATCTTAAAACATTGCTATCTGCCAATATTGCGAAAGCGAGTTGGGTTGTTACTTTATCTGAAAGTGATGCAGAAAATACCTTTATTTTGCTGACTATCCAAGAATGTTCTAATGTTGATGCCAAATTGATCACCATTATTAATCAAGATGAAAATAGGGATAAGATCAGCCGATTACGTCCTGATATGCTGTTTTCTTTAGCATCATTAGGCAAAGAAATTATGATGAAAGTTTTATGTGGTGAATCTATTTCCTCCTCAGATGTGACTGATTTGCTTTTAAACAAATATTTAAAATCATAGTTTTGATAAAACCTTCTTTACGAATGATAATGATTGCCATAAGATGTATTTAAAATGCATCTTAATTGAGGTTGAATTATGGAACTTGTAAGTTATAAAACAATGCCAGAGTGGACTCGTACATCCATTCCTTTAGCGTTATTAGAACGTCACAATACAAAGGAAGGCACTTATGCCCAAATGCGAGTACTGCAAGGCAACATGACATTTGTTGTTTTTAATGATGATGGTTCACAAATTTCAGTTGAGTGTAATACTGAGGATCAGCCACCTTTAATTCAACCTCAACAGTGGCATAAAATAGATAAAGCCAGTGATGATGTACGTTGCCAGCTCTCTTTTTTATGTGCCCCAGAAGATAAGCTATTTAAAGAAAACGACTTATCATTACCGCATTCTGAAGTACGCTATATGGCAACGTTTACTCAGCCTTGCAAGGTGTTAGATTTAGGTGCTGGTCGTGGTCGAAACAGCTTCTATTTAGCGTCTCAAGGTTATGATGTGACGGCGTTAGATATTAATGCTTCACATATTGATGCTATTGAAACAGTTAAAACTAAAACAGGATTGGCTGTAAAAAGTGGCTTATATGATATTAATAAAGCTTCACTTACTGAGAAATACGATATTATTCTTTCAACCGTTGTATTGATGTTCTGCCAACGGGAACGTATTGAAAGTATTATTAAAAATATGCAGGAATGTACCAACTCTAACGGTATTAATGTGATTGTTTGCCCTGTTGAAACGCCAAATAGTGATCCAGCTGAAATTCCATTTAAAACCTTTTTACGTCCAAACGAGTTAGCTGATTATTATAAAGACTGGGAAATTATTAAATATAATGAGGATCCAGGACATTTACATAAAACAGATGCAAATGGCAATCGTATCGCCTTAAATTTTGCTACTTTAATCGCACGCAAAAAATAGTTAAGAACTATCATCTCTTTTTAAATACCCCAAATAATGAACTGCACCCCAAAAGTTGGACACCAACTTTGGGGTATTTTTTATTTGTTTAAGCGAATTTTATTGTTGTGGTGATTTATCGCTTTTAATGTCGAGGGATTGGTCTGTTTGTTCTTTTTCTTCAGACTTTTGTAATATGCGTTCTAATAAAACCGTATAAATAGGGCGACCACCTAATAGTTGCGCCAACATCGTTGCACCTAAGCAGGTAATGATCATAGGCAGAATAAGTTGATAATTATCGGTCATTTCTAATACGAGGACGATCCCTGTTAGTGGTGCTCTTACCGTTGCCGCAAATAATGCGCCCATTCCTGCAATAGCAAATGTACCGATTTGAATTTGATAATCGGGGAAAAGTAAGGTTGCAGTTAATCCGAATGCACTGCCAAATAGAGTACCTAGTGCCAGAGTGGGTGCAAATATACCGCCAGGAGCACCAGAGGCAAAACTGACAATAGATGTGATCGTTCGTAAAACAAAGAAAAGTAATAGCGCAATCAGGGAATATTGTCCTGTACTCAGCGCAGGAATAATACTAAATCCACCGCCAGTTATTTCAGGAATAATTAATGCTAATAAGCCACAAAGCCCACCGATGATGCCACCAGTTAAAACAAAGCGTGATGTTTTATCTTGATAGAAACGCTGAAATTGGGTTTGAACATAAAAAAGTAGCTTACTGAATATAACGCCAATAATGCCAAATAACATACCCAAAACTAAATACAGCCAGAGTGTGTTGAGTGGTGCGGATGAAAATTTACCGATATGAATAACACCGCCTTCACCATTAAATAGGCGAAAAACAATGCAAGACATAATAACGCCAATAAAGACTGCTTTAATTGAAATAAGACTGTATTTAAATTGAGGTCGCATCTCCTCAATAATAAATAAAATACCCGCTAGAGGTGCATTAAAAGCAGCGGTTAATCCTGCGGCTGCACCAGTTGCTAATAACGTGTGGCGTGACTCTTTATCTTTTACTCGAGAAATATCATTTACGAGCTGGCCGATATTGGCACCTAATTGAACCGTTGGACCTTCTCGTCCTAACACCATACCAGAGCCTAAAGTTCCAATACTGGCAATAAATTTTACAGGTAATACTCGCCACCAACGAACAGGGCGAATATCTATCATCGCACCTTCAATTTCAGGTATTCCAGAGCCACCCGATTCGGGTGAAAACTTCTTGACTAAATAATATCCCAGCATTGCTAAAATAGAGGAAAAAAGCAAAGTACTTATTGCCAGAATATAAGGATTAGTAAAGGTTTTAATCAGTTCTTCTTGTCGAAAATGAATCACCCAACTAACACTTTTTTCAAATAAAACACCCACTAATCCAGCTAGTGAGCCAACCACAGCGGATAGTAGTAGGATTTTTAGTGGTGCAAGATTGGTTTCTTGCGCTTTTCTGAACAGATTAAAACGACGTTCATTTTGGGTATTTTGTGCTGATTTATGATTATGCATAACTTTGACTGAAGTATTGTAACGATGAACCTAATGATAGCGTAATTTAATAATGAAGTGATATTTCTCACATAACTCAGTCAATTTTAAAATTAGTCGTTTTTTTTTCTAGCATATTTTCGCTTTTTCATCTTTAGTGTAATTGATAACAAAAAATACATATTTAGATAACATTTGGACGAAAAAGGGTAATTTATGGATTTTATCACTAATATATTAAGCGCTATAAATGGCGTGGTATGGGGAGTTCCGATGCTTGTCGGTATTCTCGGTATCGGACTTTTTATGCAGTTTCGACTTGGCTTTTTACCTATTAGGAAATTAGGTACAGGATTTAAGCTGTTATTTGAAAAAAATGATAAAAGAGGCGAAGGTCAGATATCACCATTTAATGCGTTGATGACCGCACTATCCGCCACCATTGGAACGGGTAATATTGCTGGTGTTGCAACGGCTGTTGTCTTAGGTGGTCCCGGTGCATTGTTCTGGATGTGGATGACTGCATTAGTGGGAATGGCAACCAAATATTCAGAAGCCGTGCTTGCTGTACGTTTCCGTGAAGTTGATAAATATGGAAACTATGTCGGTGGGCCAATGTATTACATCAAAAATGGCTTAGGTAAAAATTGGGTTTGGCTAGGTACTGTTTTTGCTGTCTTTGGGAGTTTTGCAGGTTTTGGTATTGGTAATACGGTACAAGCAAACTCTGTGGCTGATGTACTGGAAAGTAATTTTGGCATTTCGACGACAATCACCGCTATTGTGCTCGTTGTTTTAGTCGGTGCTGTACTTATTGGAGGCATTAAGCGTATTGCTGATGTTGCCGGTAAATTAGTTCCTATTATGACCGTTGGCTATTTTGGTGCAGGTATTGTTGTTTTAGCACTGAATGTGACTGCGATCCCAGATGCTATTATCCTTATTGTTAAATCTGCATTTACACCAGTTGCTGCTCAAGGTGGTTTTGCAGGTGCAGCTGTTTGGGCGGCGATCCGTTTTGGTGTTGCGCGTGGTGTTTTTTCAAATGAAGCGGGATTGGGTAGTGCACCTATTGCCCATGCAACGGCAAAAACACAAAATCCTGTTCGCCAAGGTTTGATTGCGATGCTGGGAACTTTTATTGATACCATCATTGTCTGCTCTGTTACAGGATTAACTATTGTTATCACAGGACAATGGTTAACAGGGCAAAGTGGTGCAACATTAACCGCCGCATCATTCTCTATCGCTATTCCGGGTGGTAACTATATTGTGGCAATTGCATTAGCTATTTTTGCATTTACCACGATTTTAGGCTGGAGTTTTTACGGTGAAAAATGTGTGCAATACCTGTTTGGACCTAAAGCTATTATGCCATTTCGTATTGCTTGGCTGATTGCGTTACCAGTTGGGGCAACACAATCATTAGAATTTGTGTGGTTATTAGCCGATACACTCAATGCAATGATGGCGATCCCTAACTTAATCGCATTAGCGTTATTAAGCCCTGTTGTTTATCGCTTAACAAGAGATCATATAAAAGATGTTAACGCTGATAATATTGAATTAGATAAAGAAACTCATTCAGTGAGCAAAAAAGAAGCCGAAGCAGAGTAACTCGTTCTTACTTATTGGCTAACAACACAACATAAAACCGCATACTTTATAGTGATAAGGATGCGGTTTTTTTATGGTAATAACTTGAGGTGTGAGAAATTATAGATAATAAAAAGCCTTCTGGGGAGAAGGCGAAGAGATGAGTATAGATATTATATTTATAAGAATTTAGAAAAGAGAGAAAATCTTATTCTTTCATACTGATGAAGATATTTTTCACTTGGCTATAAGCATCTAACATCATTTTATGTGTTTCACGTCCTAAACCTGATTTCTTGTAACCCCCAAATGGTGCGTGAGCTGGGAGTTCGTGATAAGTGTTAACCCACATACGACCAGTTCTTACTGCTTTTGCAACACGTAAGGCACGGTTAATATCTTGAGTCCAAACACCACCACCTAGCCCATATTCAGAGTCGTTTGCCATGTCGATAACTTCATCTTCATTATCAAATGGGATAACACATAATACAGGTCCAAAAATTTCTTCACGAGCAACACGCATTTGGTTTGTGGCATTGATAATGATAGTAGGGCGAACAAAGAAACCATCATCATAACCTTCACCGGTGATACGTTCACCGCCTGTTAATACTGTCGCACCTTCTTTTTTAGCGAGTTCAACATAGCCTAAGATAGTATCCATTTGATCTTGGCTAACTTGTGTACCCATTTGCGTATTCGGATCAAGTGGGTCACCGACACGAATACTCTCAAATTCAGTTTTTAATGCTTTCAAAAATTCATCATGAATATCTTTATGTAAGAACAAACGTGAACCTGATTCACAAGCTTGTCCTTGGTTCATCAAAATTGCTAATGCTGAATATTTGACCGCTTTTTTCATGTTTGCATCAGGGAACACGATATTGGCTGATTTACCGCCTAATTCCAATGTTGCTGGAACCATTTTTTTCGCTGCGGCTTCTGCTACGGTATAACCCACATTGGTAGAACCTGTAAACGCAAGTTTATCAATATCTTCGTGTTCTAAAATAGCTTGGCCTACAACAGATCCGCGCCCTGTGACAATATTGATCACACCAGCTGGTAATATTTCATTTAAAATACGACCTAGCTCTAATAATGAAAGGGAAGTCAGTGTTGCTGGATTAATAACCACGGTATCACCTGCCGCAATCGCTGGTGCCAATTTCCATGCTGCCATTAATAATGGGAAGTTCCATGGAATAATTTGGCCCACAACACCAATAGGTTCGCGAATAACAAGGCTAATGGTATTTTCGTCTAGGACGGCACTTTCATCGGTATGAGAGCGTATCACGCCTGCAAAATATCGAAAATGGTCAATAGAGGCAGGTAAATCTATGTTTTTCGACTCATTGAGTGGCTTACCGTTATCAAGCGATTCAATCCAAGCAAAGCGTTCTTGCTCTTGCTCTAAACGATCTGCGATTTTTAATAAGAGGGCTTGACGCTCTGCAGGTGACGTTTTGCTCCATGTTTTGAATGCGTTACGTGCAGCGCTCACTGCGCGTTCAACATCTTCAGCACTACCAGATTGGTATTCACTTAATAATTCACCAGTAGCAGGGCTATAGGTTTTGGTTGTTTTTTGCGATGTGCTAGATACCCATTCTCCTCCAATTAACATTTTGTAGCTTTCTAGAGGGCGAAATTCTGATGGAACATTATTTAAATTAATCATTTTTAATCTCCAATGTAGGGGTGAGTATCTTTCAAATGTGTAGTTTCATTTCGTAATACTCGTGCTAATAACATATATCAATTGAAATAATTTGATTAGCTATTGATGCAATAGGTGATATTAACTATAAAAAATAGTAATGAATATTACTGAGTTAACAAAAAATGGATGAACTTAATCGTTTCACCTCTCAGTCTTTATATGATTAAACAAAAAACAACCATCAATAATTCTTAAATAATCCTTCTCATTTACATGCTTACGGTGTCATGTAATTAATCTTTTTTTAAAAAAAAGATTTTTGGCTTAAGCCAAATCAAAGGATAAAAAAAGGAATATTAAAAGGTTTGCTAGAAATTGCGTTAGATCAAACAACATTTAAATTGTTCAATATTGCACTTTCGCTCTTATAAAAATGGCGTATTCTTATGTTGCATCTTAAATGCAACTTATAAAAATAAAGCGTTATCTTTTATTAGAAGGAATACGATATGTATTGTGTGCAATGTGAACAAACAATGAAAACGCCTGTAGGTAATGGTTGTGCCTATGCGCAAGGTATGTGTGGTAAAACAGCAGAAACTTCTGATCTTCAAGATTTACTCGTTGCGGTATTAGAAGGGCTTTCAGCGTGGGCTTTAGCAGCGCGTGGCGTTGGTATTATTGATCATGATGTAGATAGCTTTGCTCCTCGTGCTTTTTTCTCTACGTTAACTAACGTCAACTTTGATTCTGATCGCATTGTTGGTTATGCGAAAGAAGCTATCTATTTCCGTGAAAGTTTGAAATCTCGTACTTTAGCGAAAAATGCAGCAATTCAAGTCACTAATCCAAGAGCTGAAATCCAATTAGCGGGTAACGATTTAGACAGTTTACAAAAACAAGCTCAGCTTTTTGCTTTAAATGCAGATAAAGCGCAAATCGGTGATGATCTTCATGGGTTACGTATGCTGTGCCTGTATGGCTTAAAAGGAGCTGCGGCTTATATGGAGCATGCGCATGTTTTAGGTCAGTATGACAATGAAATTTATGCAGAATATCACCGTTATATGGCGTGGTTAGGTACTGATCCTGCTGATATGAATGAGTTGTTAGAAAATGCGATGGGCATTGGTCAAATGAACTTCCGCATTATGGCTATTCTTGATAAAGGCGAAACTCAAGCTTACGGTAACCCTACACCAGTTACTGTTAACGTGCGCCCTGTTGCAGGTAAAGCGATTTTAATTTCAGGTCATGATCTGAAAGATTTGCAAATGCTACTTGAGCAAACTGAAGGTAAAGGGATTAACATTTATACTCATGGTGAAATGTTACCTGCTCATGGTTATCCAGAACTTAAAAAATATAAACACTTAGTGGGTAACTACGGAAGTGGTTGGCAGAATCAGCAAATTGAGTTTGCAAAATTCCCAGGTCCTGTATTAATGACTTCAAACTGTATTATCGATCCTAATGTTGGTAATTACGGTGACCGTATTTGGACTCGCAGTATTGTAGGCTGGCCGGGTGTAAAACATATTACTGGTGATGACTTCTCTGAAATGATTGAACAAGCACAATCATTAGAAGGTTTCCCATACAATGAAATTGAGCATTTAATTACAGTTGGTTTCGGTCGTGAAACACTATTAAATGCCGCTGATACTGTGATTGATTTAGTTTCACAGAAAAAATTACGTCATGTTTTCTTAGTGGGGGGGTGTGATGGTAGCCGTGGTGAACGTAGCTACTACACCGATCTTGCAAGAGAAATTCCACAAGACTGTTTAATTATGACTTTGGCGTGTGGTAAATACCGTTTCAATAAACTAGATTTCGGTACTTTAGAAGGCTTACCACGCTTACTTGATGTGGGTCAGTGTAACGATGCTTACTCAGCGATTATGCTAGCCGTTAACCTTGCTGAAAAATTAGGTTGTGGTGTGAATGACTTACCACTGTCTTTAATTCTCTCTTGGTTCGAGCAAAAAGCGATTGTTATCTTATTGACACTGCTTTCATTAGGCGTGAAAAACATTTATACCGGTCCAACAGCACCAGCGTTCTTAACTGACAATCTGCTGGCGGTACTAAATGAGAAATTTGGTATGCGCTCTATTACTACACCAGAACAAGATCTTAAAGATATTCTTTCTGCTTAATGTTTTAAATTCATTATCATTACCGAAGCCTACGGGCTTCGGTGAAGGATCAATATCCATGACGATGCCTACTTCTCTTTGTCCTAATCGTATGCAAGTTCACTCTATTAATCAGGAAACACCTGAAGTGTGGACGCTGAATTTAATTAATCATGACATTTATTCTTATAAACCAGGTCAGTTTGCACTGGTGAGTATCAATAATAGTGATGAAATACTGCGTGCTTATACCATTTCATCTTCTCCGGGATTAAGTCCATTTATCACTTTAACCGTTCGCCGTTTAGAAAATGGTGTGGGTTCAGGTTGGTTAACATCACAAGTAAAACCAGGTGATTATCTTTGGTTATCTGATGCTCAGGGTGAATTTACTTGTGCTGGTAAAGAAGGTGCGCGCTATTTAATGTTGGCAGCAGGTTGTGGAGTGACACCTGTTATGTCAATGACACGTTGGTTGTTAAATAATCAACCTAAAGCAGACATCACGGTTATTTTTAATATTCGTGAGCAAAGCCAGTTTATTTTTGAGAAAGAGTGGATCGAATTAGCAAATGCATATCCATACAATCTTAATTTTATCATGATGCCTAAATTACCTGATAATAAAGGATTATTTAGTGGCCGTATTTCTCAAGAAAAATTAGCTGCATTAGTGCCTGATATTGCGAGTCGTACAGTCATGTGCTGTGGCCCAAATAGTTATATGGAAGACACAGGACGTTTTGCAAGAAATCTTGGTGTACCTGCTGAGAATATCTTTATGGAACGTTTTGGTGATGAGCCTGTTTGTGTTGATGATAACGAACAATTAACCATGACTATTCGTCATCCATTATCACAAATTAAAGTTCCTGTTGGCATGACTTTATTATCAGCTATGGAAGAAAATAAAGTTCCTGTCTTTGCGGCTTGTCGAGCAGGGGTTTGTGGTAGTTGTAAAACTCGTATTGTGAGTGGTGATTATGATGTCAGTAGTACCAGTACATTAACGGCTGAAGAGATAGCTCAAGGTTATGTCTTAGCATGTAGCTGTCGTTTAAAAGGAGATGTTGAGCTCGCTTAACCTCTTTTTATTAAGTATTTCCTTCTATTTTCCTGTTTTTTTACCCTGTTAATTTATTAACAGGGTTTTTTATGTCTATTCTTCCCATTAAAAAACTGAATAATCTGGAAAATGCTTCCCTTTATTTTAAATTAAAGAAGGTTTTTATTTATTCAGAATAATAAAAATATTGGAAATGATGATTAACTAAAAATATATTTTAGTTAGTGGGGAGTTTCCTTATAAACATTCTGTTATTATTTAAACTATTGACTGGGTAAGGGGGGATATATGAAAAAATTGTTAGTTATTTGTTTATTTAGTGTCATGTTATCTGGCTGTGAAAAACCTCAACAAACCCTTGATGGCTCTAATGTAGAGTCGCTACGTATCTCAATTGTTGAAATGCGCAACTCACTTCCCCTTGATGAACAATCACGTTTTGATGAAGCAATAGAATTAGCGATCCTTAATGATATTAATTTTAATGATTTAGTTATCGCAGGTCGTAATAAAAATGCGGATATTATCACGCGTAAAATGTGCCAATCATTAGATGGTAAAACGGTAAAAGATATATTTTTGCAAGCAGAAGAAATAAGAGTACAAAAATTAGCATTCAAATAATCAATTAATAAACAGATTATCTTTTACTATACGATTTTAGCTTTCGTAGGAAAACTTCATTTCTTTTTATATATTAGTTTCGAATGTAATTACAATTTTTAATTGTATGATGAATATTTGAGGCTATTTTTCAATAGAACTTAAACAAAATCGTTATCGTGCT
This sequence comes from Proteus columbae, assembly GCF_009914335.1. Classification (NCBI taxonomy): domain Bacteria; kingdom Pseudomonadati; phylum Pseudomonadota; class Gammaproteobacteria; order Enterobacterales; family Morganellaceae; genus Proteus; species Proteus columbae. Next base: position 2,929,212 of record NZ_CP043925.1, on the reverse strand, counting down.
TTTCATTATATTGTGAGTGGTTATAATGCGCGCCGCATTCGCAAGAAAAGTGCAGTATCTCGTTAGGCGAGGCTCCTATACAAACACAGGTTACTGATCTGACGACGTCGAGAGACGCCCAAGATTAGGACAGGATATATCGACCGAAGGTATATCCCCATGTAACTTCCAGTATTCATTGGATACGTTGTATAGTGCTAAAACCGAGACGTGTAGATAGCTTTTGCATTCTCGCTTCTGGTTTCGCCCCTATGGAGAACTGATTTGCTAAACACAAACAGTAATAGGGAACCACAAAATGAAATTCAATACTCAAAATAAAATGGATGCTGTATTAGTTGCCGATGCATCCTTAAACACACCACAAAATAACTCAACTCAAGACCAATACAATCGTTTAAAAGATGATGCAACCGTTAGTGCTTATATGAGCCAGTCTTATATTGCGGTTTCTGTCGCTGATTCTGTTGAAAATGTGAAAGCTCAATTGGTTAATGATTTAAAAGATGAATTAATTCCAACCTATTTATATGTGGTGGATAAAGATAATTATCTAAATGGGATTTTGCCCGTTAAATCATTATTAACAGCGGCTAATGATCTGTTTGTGTCTGATGTGATGCGTCAAACCTTTTTCTCTGTCTCACCAGAACAGAATCGACATGATGTGTATCAACTGATTAGCCATAGCGGTTTAGACAGTGTACCAGTGATGCATTTTGGAAAATTGGTCGGTGTTTTACGTCCTCAAGATATTGCTGAATTAATTGAAGATGAAAATACACTTGATGCACAAATGCAGGGTGCAACTTCACCTTTAGAGCAGCCTTATTTAGAAACCAGTCCAGTAACATTATGGCGTAAACGTGTTGTGTGGTTGTTGATGCTGTTTGTGGCAGAAGCGTATACCAGCACAGTATTACATGCTTTTGAAGACAGACTAGAAGCCGCAATTTCATTAGCATTCTTTATTCCATTGCTGATTGGTACTGGCGGAAATAGTGGTACACAGATCACCTCAACATTAGTACGTGCTATGGCATTAGGAGAAGTGAGCTTACGTAATGTTTGGTCTGTATTAAGAAAAGAAATAACCACATCGATAATGGTTGCACTGACTATGGGTATTGCTGGTTTTGTGCGTGCTTGGTTCTTAGGTGTGGGTATGGAAGTGATGATTGTGGTTGGCTTAACGCTTATTTCAATCACGGTTTGGAGTGCGATTGTTTCATCTGTTATTCCAATGGTATTAAAGCGTTTAGGTATTGATCCTGCGGTTGTTTCAGCACCATTTATTGCGACGTTAATTGATGGTACAGGTCTTATTATTTACTTTGAAATCGCATCTCATGTGATGAGCGAGTTTGCTTAAGACAATCCCATATATTCATTCTCAAGATAAAGCCGATGTGAATTAATCAACACATCGGCTTTATTTTTGTCTGCATTTATTCATGCTTAATAAATTGCAAAATAGCCTGACAATGGCGGCAACGGTATTGTGTCTCTCCGCGTAATACTTTGTTATGGCGGCGAATGGTAAGCTGATGTTTTTCTTCACAATGGCAAGCATAAGGAAAGGTTTTAGCTTTAACTGCGCTGACATCAAAATGATGGGTTCGTTTAGCTGAAACTTGTAATACTGTTTCCATCATCCATTTCCACTCTTTCCCATGAGGTGCTACACGACCAAAATGGCGATTAACTAATAAATGCGCTAATTCATGAGGAATAACTTCTTCAATAAAATTCTGTTTATTTTCAATCAATAATGTAGGATTAATACGAATTTCCCAATTTGCATAATAGGCACTGCCTGCAATAGTTCCTCTCTGATTATAATGTAGAGTAGGTTCTGGGTAATTTGTATTAAGATAAAGATTAGCCTGCTGCAATTTTTCACGCAGTGTTCGCATAACGCTTTGCACTAAGGCGATGGGGACTCTTACCGTTTTCATGTTACAGAGCATATAGCGGCTTATACAAACACGCAATAAAAAGAAAACTTGCACAATATATAAATTAACATATTATTAAAAAGTATATTGATTATGGAGTTTACCATGACACAACGAGTTCAACCTGATTTATTAGATGCAATGAAATTGGCGGCTAATGAAGCGTCTAGCATGCTTAAGACGCTAGGAAATGGCGATCGCCTCTTATTATTGTGTCAGCTAAGTCAGGGCGAAAAAAGTGTGAGTGAATTAGAAGAGAGTTTAGGTATCCGTCAACCGACACTTTCTCAGCAGCTAACCGTTTTGCGCAATGAAGGGTTAGTGAATACTCGTCGTGATGGAAAACGTATCTTTTATTCTATTGCTGATGAAAAAGTTCTCGTACTACTCAATACGCTTTATCAGCTTTATTGCCCTATAGCAGGTTAATTTATGAATATAGATTGGGTTCACTTTACGCCTTTAAGTGCGGCAATTGGTGGGCTTATGATAGGCGCTGCGGCCGCCATTTTATTGTTATTTAATGGTCGTATTGCAGGAATAAGCGGTATTTTGGGGGGCGTTTTATCAACAAAACAGCAGGGAAATGGTTGGCGTTGGGCATTTTTACTTGGCATGCTAATCGCACCTACACTGTTTTATTTTTTTGATAAACCCTTATCGCCAGTGATTGAAACATCACCTTGGATGTTAATTATTGCCGGAGTGCTGGTGGGAGCAGGCACACGTTTAGGCAGTGGTTGCACAAGTGGTCATGGTATTTGCGGATTAGCACGATTATCGCGTCGTTCTATTGTTGCTGTGTTGGTATTTATGGCAACGGCATTTATTACCGTTTATATTCAGCGCCATGTGATAGGAGGCTAAGAAAATGACTAAGTTTGTTGCTTTTCTTTGTGGTCTTCTATTCAGTGCAGGATTGATTGTTGGTGGAATGAGCAATCCGCAAAAAATTCTAGCTTTTCTGGATATCACCGGAAATTGGGACCCTTCTTTATTGATAATCATGGGAGCAGGGCTGGTTGTCAGTGTGATAGGTTACCAATTAACACGCCGTAGACAACAAAGTGTATTAGCATGCCCTTTAAATATCCCGACCAATAAAGTGATTGATAAACCCTTAGGGTTAGGCAGTGCGTTATTTGGTCTTGGTTGGGGATTAGCGGGAATTTGCCCAGGCCCGGGTTTGGTATTAGTCGGTGCAGGGTTTTATCAAGGTATTTTATTTGTCCTTGCCATGATTGTCGGTTGGTTATTTGTAGGGCTTTTTCGTAAAGCGCAATAATGGCAAATTATGCTCTACATTTTAGCGAAAACGTTAAACGGGAAGCCAGTGCTTCCCGTTTGTGTTTTTAATGCATTGAACGTTATTTAAAATCTGCATAAGGAATAAGAGGGTTTGGTGGTAAATCTAAATCACCGTTCCAACCATTAAATGAATAACGCAAGTACATTAATGCATGGCTTGGGGTATAGTTTTTTGCTTGTTGAATATCGATAGCCGCACCAATAAACCAATGGGGTGTAATACGATGTTCAACTAATGCTCTTGCGGTATAGCCAAAACCATTACTGGAGTCTCCTTCATCAACCGCATCACGCTCTTGATAATAAAGTCTCATTACTTCTTCTCGATCTTCGGGGCTAAGTTCATTCATATAGCGATTAAATTTATCGAGAGAAACGAGATTTTGTAAAGGATAACGCTTTCTGTCATCTGTTTGGGAGTAAGACCAAGAAAGAGAGCCTGATAATTCCCAAGACCAATTTTCAGTACGTTCACGATAATTAATCGGTAGCCCTAAAGAGATATATTTTTGAGGGCTATAATAACCACCTTGACCTAAAGTGTACCCGCTTAAGTCTTTATCATAATGCCAAAGCATAGTACTTAACCCAACAGAAACGCGGCGGTTGTTCTCATTGATAAGTTTATAATAGTAGCCTCCCATTCCTCGGACACTGCTATTATCTTCAACATTTTTACCCGTGAGTTTATCGACAGAAACCTCACCCCAATAACCCTCTTTTCCGCCTAAGTCATAGCTTGCGCTTAAACGAATACCGCTTCTTCTTACACCGCCCCATGTTTGGTTAGTCCAAATATCTCGTTGACCACCAAAAGCAAGCATAGAACTATTAACAGGGCGACGGTGAATATCAAGTGTCCAGCCCACATTAAAAAGATCATGATTATAGGCGATTTTACCGACCCAATCAGTCACTTCAAAACCTAACGGTGTAGTACCAAGATCCCATTGCCATTGACCATTTTCCCAGCCAATTGCAGGGCTAACACCAAAAGATTTTTGCTCTAGGGGGAAACACCCCGTGCGGTAACAAGTCCCAAATTTCGAATCATAAGGTGATGTACCCAGTTTGCCACTATTAAGATTAACTAAGTCTGCACGCCAGAAAAAACGCCCATCATAAACAGGGTGATCAAGTTGTAACATTGTGGTGTGGGCGCGTAGTTTTGAATAACCTTCGCTACCACTAGAGCCCCAATAATCATGCTCAAGCGTAAATCGCCACTCTTGTTGGCGATAAAGCGCGTCAGCATCAGCGCGTAAACTGCGAGATAGCCAATTATCTTTTTCGTCATTACGCATTAATGTGGTGTATTCAATATTATCTTTTGGTAACTTATCTGTTATTCCGTCCTTGATCATCGCTTGTTGATAATAATAGTGAGCTTGCTGACTATGTTGCTCATCGCGCTGAAAACGAGCAATATCACGTAATACTAAAGGATCAGCACTGTCTGGCTCTGTTTCAATTTGTTGTGCCAAATAAGCAAAATAGTGTTGTGCTTTCTCTGTATTACCAACCTCTTTTTCTGCATTGGCGACGCGCTTAATCGAGTTGCTATTAAACTGGTTGGGAGAAAGCGTTTCTATTTTGGCAAGGTAGTATTTTGCCTGCATCTTTTTCCCTTGTTCTAAGGCGATATCCGTCGCACCTAATAATGCAGTTTCATTATTGGGTTCTAAATTCAGTGCAGTATGGTAATAACTTAAGGCCTGATCGAGGTTATTTCGTTCTTGAGCCCAGTTCGCTAATAACAAATAAGTCTGAATTTTTTGCTCTGGTGGAATATGAGCAAAAAGATAATCAATAGCTTGTTGTTCTTGTCCTTTCGCTCGTAGAGACTCTGCATGCGTCACTATTTCACCAAAACGTAATCGACTATCTAACGCTTTCATGCTTTCACTGCGTTGAGATAAGGGGATCGTTTTTAGCGTATCAAGTGCTTGAGTTTCTCGTCCTGTTTTATTGAGATATAAAGCATAAGCATAAAGGCGAGATGGGGCATTAGGGAGACGACGATTAAGTTGATTGAAATACTCTTCAGCTACATAGCCTTGTTGGATGATTAATAAATCATCAGCAAGACGATAAATATTCCAAACATCATTAGGATAATCTTTAGCTATTGCCTTACGTTTTTCAATCGCACTGAGGTATTGCTCTTTATGTTCATCATCAGCCGCTAAATCTTGCCTTATACCGGAAATAATATAGCCATAATCTTCTGCTAAATTTTTATATTGTCTAGGTGTTAAGCCTGCAATAAATTGTTGCGCTTTTTCATGAGATTGTTGGCGATAAAGCTTTGCTAAACGATGTAGCGTTGCAGGGTGATTGGGTTGATATTTTAATGCCTGTAAATAATGATTTTCAGCAAGATCCCATTGCCGTTGTGCAACAGCAATATCACCTAAACCAAGATAAGGCTCAATTTCATAAGGGCTTAATTTATTAAGCTGATTAAAATAGCGTTCTGCTAATTCATAATCTTGTTTTAAGAGTGTGTCATCGCCTTTTGAAAGCAGATGCCAATATTGGTTAGCCTGCAACATAGATCGCCATTGACCACTATTATCATGGTTGGGCGCTAATTTCAGCGCTTGGGAAAGATAAAAAATAGCCGCACTGCGTTGATTAGCACGAGAATAACGGACACCTAAAGCACCAACAACATCAGCATTATCAGGTTGTTGTCGTGCTTTTTGTTTTAAGGTTGCAATAGGTAATGAGGTAACATCTATTTGCGGTTTTATTGTTGAAACTGGGCTTTTTACTGACTCTATGGCGTGTTGTTGCTGTTGCTGGTAGAGGCTCGCTATTTTCGTATTTTGCGGATACTGACGATAAATATGATTGAGTCGTTCTATTTTATCATCGCGAGACGATTGCATAAGTACTTGAATATACTCGAGTGATAAAGTCTCATCTGGAGGCATTCCTCGGTAAATTTCATCGTATAAATTTAACGCATCATCATAGCGGCCAGCTGTACGGTAAAGCTGGGCTCGCTGTAATTTTTGCCTATTAACATCCGTTGTCAGTGATAAGGTTTTTATTGCACGCTGATATTGCTCTGACTGTGGAAATTGAGTACCTAATTGGGTAAATAGCTGTTGTGCTTTTGCATTGTCCTTCTGTTTTACAGCAAACTGAATTTGCATTAACAAGATATTAGGGTCATTGGGTTTAATTAACGCTAAACGATATAGCGATTGAGCCACTAAAACTTCATTTCCTGTGGATGTACCTAATCTCACTTGCTCTTGTAAAAAGGCTTCTGTTGCCTCTTCACTGGCTTGCGTGACAGGCAAAAAGCCTGTCAGCAAAAAGAGAGCAATAACAGAGTGGCGATGTGTGTGACCAAATTGCCACATAGCTTAGTCCTTAGTCGCTAAACGACGTTGGCTTCTTATTTTCATTGCTCGCCAAATAAGAAGAGAGACAAGAATAATGCCGACAATTGCCGCTAAACCAAGCCATATAGGGTGAGAAGCAAATACATACCAAACTTCTTCCCACCAAGGTAAATAACCGACGAAATAAGTATCTCCCACACGCAAGCTATTTACGCCAGACTCTCTGACCAATACTACTGAACCATGCATAGCATCACGCTTACCACTATCACTGATCGCCTCATTTAACAGTTTGTAACCTTGCGTACTATCGGCTAATAATGCGACAACGCTACGCTGTGAAAAGAATGGAGATTGGAAACCAATAATTGCCCCCATCGATCCTTTTGAGGTCAGAGAGATCCGACTATCAGGACGTTTATCAGTTGGTTGATAACTTGTGTGGCTAAAGATACTGATTTCACGAGAAGGCAGAGTGATTTCACTACGTGCTTTATCAATCAGTACGTTCATCTGTTTATCATTATTTAATGCAGGTGGAATGGTTCCGATAAGTAGTAGATCAGCATCTCTTTTTTGCACTTCATCCAATGAACCAGTTAATGAAACATTTAATGCAGGATAACCTGTTTGAGCACCAATATTCCCCATTGAAATTAATAGGGTAGATAATTGTGTTGGAGACGGTTGCTGATTAACAAAAACCAAGGTTTCTGACAGATCCGCATAACGGCTAAATGGGAAGCCTGCATGGCTGTAAACCCGTAAGTCAGGCAGTGCAATATAGTGTCGATAATCACCTGTAAAATTAAAGCTAGATAAATCATCAATAGCGACAGCATTTGGTACAGGTTGATAAGTAATACATTGATCTACTGAGCCCCCAGGAATAGGATTGGTGTAATCAAAGGCAAATGTAATTTGGTTACGTTCACCCAGTTTTACGGCGGGCATATTCAATAAATTCTTATGCTCAATCCAGCCTTGAATAAGCGGTAAATAAGCGATGACAAGATTATCTTTTTTATCTTTCTCAAGAGGATAAGCTTTAATGAAATGGTCGTTTACTGAGATAGACATACGAGAGTCATCTTGAAATGCAGGAGCGGTATAGCGATAACGCAATTGCATTTGTAATCCCGTATTATTAAACATAAATAGATCAGGTGGTAACGTCATATTCAATGTAATAGGATTCGGTTTTAATCCGCGAGATTGCAACTGGCCTTCATAGTCTTGTAGCGTATTAAAGTAGATAGGTTTATTTAACTGTACCCATTTTGGCGCATCATAAGGTTCACGCGGGATCAATTTTTCTACTTCATTAATTGTGACGATATTCCCTCTGAAGATAACTTGTCCACGGGCTATTCCGTTTACGGCAGTGATCAAATCGTTATCATCACGTCCCATAATAAGAAGTAACTTAATATAAGGATTGGTTGGATGCGTCAGCATTTCGATGGTTGGTTCTTTCACATCGGGATGCTGTTTTAAAAAGGCGGGTTTTTGTTTATTGGTTGCAAAAACAATGCTGTGTTGATTTGGCAAAGCATCATAATAAACAGGATAATTTTGCTTACGCCAATCAACTTGAGTACCAAACCAAGAAGAGAGGATCGCTGCCGCTTTTTGTTGAGCTAAATTAGGTGACTGGCTGAAAACCATTGGCAGTGTTAATTCTCCAAAATCACGGCTATCAAAAAATGGTTCAGGGAAGTGCGCTAACTCATTACCTAAACGGAGTGATTGAAAGGTCAGATTGAGTTGACTGCTTTTACTTACATCAAGCCAAAGTGTTGTATTTGCTTGGTTTTCACAAATTTCACGATAATGGCCAATAAAAGAGAGTTTTATATGGTTAAAATCTTGAATAAATAAAGGATCAATAGGTATCGTAATTTGGTTTTTCTTACCCAAATCTTCTGGTTTTAAGGTAATAACTCCCATCAATTCATCATTTAAATAGACATTAAGATGAGATTCCACAGGAAGTAGTGACGGAGACGGTGTAAATTCTAAATCAAGAGTGGCTTTGGAAACATATTCATCACTACGGACACCAAATTCTAAATAGCCATCAGGGCTAACACCAGTCAAATGGAGCGCGCCATAACTAGGTGCTGTCTCTGCAAATTTTAATATCTTCTGGCGAGCAGAAGGCGTGATATCTGTAGAAGGCAATTGTGTATTTCTAGGCTCTGCTTGAGAAATAACTTCAGGAGCCGCTTCAGTTATTGTAACGGGTGGCGCTGAAATAGTGGTTTGCGTTTCTTGCGTTTCATCTCCATGAACTGAAGAAGTGAGCATAAATAAGGCAAATATGAGAAAACGTTTTTTCATTATTGTTACCCATGATCTTATTGTTTATTAATAAATTCCCAGAAAACTGAGTTTTTCCTTCAAGACTGATGAAATATTTGTGAAACATTAACGCGTTGAGGGAGTAACGATGAAAGCCACAGCAAAAAGAGACCGAGTAAGCGGAAAGTAGCGTAAATAAAGTAAGGAGCACGTTTTAACAAGGTGTTATAACCTTGCATACTGATAAAAATAATATTCTTGAGACTGCTTAAAGGTCTGTCGGTTGGAAGTTCATTTTGCCAATCTGCCCAAGTATCGGCTCGCTCAAAAGTACAAGCAGTAAACTCGATAGCTTTTTGCGTTGTCATTTCAAGGAGTTGTAATCCAATAATTTGCCCATCAATACGTGAAATATTGGCTTTAAAGGCATGTTCACGCTGATTTTGACTGAGTAATAGTGTGATGCTTTCATTTGGAGATAGTGAAAGTTTGACATTGTCAGGCAATAAAATTGCACAGCTATTATCAGAGAAATCATAGAGATAACATCGGTAGAGAGAGCCATTATCTAACAGCAACATGGCAGGAACTTTAACGCGAACACGAGGAAAATGGCGCTGTTGCTTTGTTTCGACAGAAACTGCAATTGCAACACCGAGTAAGATAAGGTTATAACAAACCCATAATAAACACATGGCAACAGCCCATGCTTCATCGGGATCGCCCGTTGCTATGCGCCAAAAAGCAAACAAAATACCTAGCAAGTTCAAGTTGAGAAAGAGTAAGTAAGGGCGGTTAATTCGCCAATCGACAAAGCCTTCTTCCATCACGCCACCTTTACCAGTTACGTTGAAAGTTCCTTTATGAGGAGAGATAAGGGTACTTAACACTGGACGAGTGGTGTACCACGCTAAAATCGTTTCATAAACCTCACCCCAAAATGAGTGGCGATAAGCGCCTTGTAACTTTGCACTGGCGAGTGAAATGTGGATCAAATACGGCACAACATAGAGAGCGATCGCAATCGCAGGTGCATAAATGATATAGGCATGGAAAATAAGAAACGTTAGTGGTGCGAGTAAGAAAATCATCCGTGGAATGCCAGAAAAAAAGTGCAACATGGCATTTAAGTAACAAAGACGTTGCGGCACGCTTAGTCCTTTACCAAACAAGGGATTATCAAGACGGAATATTTGCACCATTCCTCTTGCCCACCGAATACGTTGACCTATATGTGCGGATAATGATTCTGTCGCTAAACCAGCGGCTTGTGGAATGCGAATATAAGCAGATCTCCAGCCATGACGGTGTAAGCGTAATGAGGTATGCGCATCTTCTGTAACAGTTTCAACGGCAATGCCACCAATCTCATCCAATGCAGTACGACGTAAAATTGCGCACGAGCCACAGAAAAACGCTGCATTCCAAGTGTCATTACCATCTTGAACTAACCCATAAAAGAGTGTGCCTTCATTGGGTGTTTCACGAAAGTTACCTAAATTACGTTCAAAAGGATCTGGGGAAAAAAAATGGTGAGGTGTTTGTACCAAAGCCATTTTTTCATCTTTTAAAAACCATCCCATTGTAAATTGTAGAAATGAACGTGTTGGAATATGGTCGCAGTCAAAGATGGCGACAAATTCACCAGACGCGAGAGTTAAAGCATGATTGATATTACCTGCCTTAGCAAAATCATGTTTTTCTCGTGCGATATAACGAATACCAACTTCTTGAGCAAATGCTTTAAATTCAGGGCGGGAGCCATCATCAAGCAGATAAATAGTGAGCTTATCTTTAGGCCAATCTAAATTTAAGCTGGCATAGATTGTGGGTTTAACAACTTGCAGATCTTCGTTATAGGTAGGAATGAAAATATCAACGCTTTGCCATTGTGTAATGTCTTCAGGCATAGAAACAGGTTTTCGATGCAGTGGCCAAATACATTGCATAAAACTAAGGAATAGCACACACCATGCGTAAGTTTCAGCCAGTAAAAGCAGTAAGCCACAAAATAGGCTGAAATTATCAATCCAATAAAGGGTTGAATGATAACGCCACCATATGTATCGACATGCAATTGTTAGTGCCAACATAACCATTGCGATTGAAGAAAAACGCCCAGGAATATCGCGGATAGCTAAGGCAACTAGCCAAAGAACAATCACAAAAACGAACTGAAATGTAAGATCAAACGGTTGAGTGATACTGAGTAAAATAAAGAAAATGGCAAAAATAGCGATAATGGAATAGAGAGCATATTGCCAAAAAGGCGTGGTTTTTTCCTTATGTTCAATGATTTCAATCGCGATAGGAGAGACATGAACAAAGAGTTTTTTGTATGTTTTTCTAATATAGAAAATAAATTGTGTGGGCTTTTTAATCAGTAATTGCCCTACATAATGGCAAGCTAGCCAAATGCTTTGTAACAAATAGCGCAAGGGATCAAAAATTTTAGGGCAACGGGGATCAATATGAGGATATAGCTCTCGTTGTTTTCTGGCAATTTTCCGCCAAAAAGGGGATTCCATCCGTAAAAAAAACCACATAATGCCCATAAATAGCTCGCTAACAATAGCTGCGCTACGAGATGCACCGTTATGGCGATAAAACTTGTAGTAACGAATAAGAATATGTTGTGTCACATTCTTTTCGATTTTATTCGTAGCATCGTAAGATGATGGCATTATGACTGTCCTTCTTTCCTCTTAAATAACGAAAAACACCATTGAGCAAGTTGCGATATTTCTTCTACTAACATGCAATTAGCTCGGTAATCATATAAAGGTAAACGTGAGGCACAGGCCTCTAGTGAGGCTTCATCTCGATGAAGAACAACAGGGCATAATGGAAATGGTGTCGTTTGCCAAAATTGATAAAAATCTTGGTGAATTTGGCTGGTGGCACGAAATTGGTTAATTAATACATATTCATTTTCGGTAAATGTGTGCTGGTTAAGGCGAATATGACAGTTGCTTTCTGCCATTGATACGGTAAAAAAAATATCCGCTTTTTCTATCCAAGATGCGAAAAGGGTGTCTTGCGTATGCTGTAAATCCATTAAAATAATGGCGTCAGGGTGTAGCTGAATAAATGTCGTTAAAAAATGGGTAAGATGTTGTTTTGCTGAGAATGACAATTGTAAGAGCAAGTTATCCTTCATATTAACCAAACCAAAAGGTAACACTTGGTAGTGTGGTCGATAGTAAAAAATACTCTCCTCTATTGGCGTTTCTGCTAATAATGCCTGACTTAATGTGGTATTTTTTTGCTGTGCTGGAAAATAGAAAGACAAAATATTTTCTGTGCAATTATCAATAATCAGCACTTCTTTATTTTGTTGATTAAATTGCCGAGCAAGTGCAATTGCCGTGGATGTTGTACCCACTCCACCTCGGAGTCCTTTTAATACAATAAGTGGCATAGTTAGCCTCATTTAGTCATGTAATGAAATGCATTAAGTAATGGCCAGCGATAAATAAGCATATTATTTCCTTCTTCTTTATTAATATCCTGATAGTGATAGTTATTTAATGAAAATAATTTTTTTAGTTTATCAATGTCCTTATTTAGATTATTTTTTTCTATTTTCATATTTGAGTTAATAAAATTTTCATTTTTCATTTTAATAACCTCTGAATAAAATAATAATAAATTTATATCAAAATTAAAATCTTGATAAAATAGTATCTGATTAATGATTTGTTTTATTTAACTAAGGTTCTTGTTTTAGAATAGGCTTTAAAATACATTATTTCAATTACGTAAAAACACATAAAATAGATATTTATTATCTTATTTCTATAAAAGATGGCTGTTGATTTTCTTTTTTATATTTATATTTTTAAAATTTATTTGTTAAATAATAACGGAAAGGACTTAGCTACAAAGTAAGCAAAAAAAAAGAAATGTAGATTAGCTGTTTATAACAATATATTAAATTATTTAAATTTTATGATCATTATTGTATCTTGATCAGTATCATTTTTCATAGAAAAATCATTATATTATAGTCTTTTATTGATTGGTTGTGTTTTTATATTGAGGTTCTTGTTTGCTTATTGATAAAAATGTTTATTAATTGTTATTCAGTGTTATTGATGTGTACTTTGTTTTGTTTTTGTTTCGAAATATAAAAATAAGATAACTCTGTGTTTCATTATTTAATGTAAATAAAGCATCATTTTTAAAAATAGGCGCTATTATATAAATAGAACGCTGAGTGTTTTATTTTAAAAATCATCTTAAATAAGTTTTCTAGCATTAATTTTTCTTTTATATAAGAGGCCAGTATTTTCTGGCGAGATTCTTTTTTTTATTTTTTATTTAAGGGTTTTTACTTGGTTTTAAATAAATATTCTCTTATATGTTTATTTAGTAGTTAATTAAATATCAGAAGTAATAAAAAGACAGATGTGACTAATCATATAACTGTCGAATTGGATTTATTTATACTAAAGAGTAGGAAATTAAAATGAAAAAATCTAATACAACCCAGTTCAATTTTTTAAATTACTGGCATGGGTTGGGAGCATGGAATTTCTATTTTTTACTAAAGTTTGTTTTGCTTTGGTATGGTTATTTAAATTTTGATGCTTTTAGCAATTTACTTTTTCTTGCCTTTTTATTGTTCCCATTACCAAAAAATATTTGGCATAAAATGCGCAATTGGGTCGCTATCCCAATAGGGATAATTCTATTTTACCATGATACTTGGTTACCCAGCTTTTCAACGGTACTTGCCCAAGGTGGACAACTTAAACAGTTTTCCTTTGATTACCTTGTTGAGTTAACTGTTAACTTTATCAATATCAAAATGATAGGTGTCGCTTTTGTTTTGTTAGTCGGTTACCTTTTTATTGAACAGTGGGTAAGGGTATCTGTTTTTATTATTGCAGGTGTATTGTGGCTAAATATTGGTGGGTTTACTCATATTTCTCAAGGTATGGTGCCTTCTGTTTCAGCGAATACTTTTACGCAAGAAAGTAACATTAATACAGAAAAAAACACTGTCGTTGCCAAAGTGCCTGAGGTGTTACCCGCATCAGTCGAACCTCAAGTCCTCCCTGAAGTTGTACCGACTAAAGAGGTAGAAACTGCATCAATTAATACTGTTTATCCACCACAAAAACAGAAGGTTAATAATAAGGTATTGGATGATTGGCTCACACAATTTTATGGTTACGAGAAAAAACGTACGACACCATTTCCTGCGCAGTTAGCAGCCAATGCCCAACCTTTTGATATTTTGATTATTAATATTTGTTCACTTTCTACCGCTGATGCGGCGGCTGTTGGGCTACAAGAACACCCAATTTGGGGTAACTTTAATGTGTTATTTAGCCACTTTAACAGCGTATCTTCTTATAGTGGTCCTGCATCATTAAGATTATTACGCGCGAGTTGTGGTCAGACTCACCATTCTGATTTATACGATCCCGCAGATACGCAATGCTCGCTGATGGATAATTTATCATCGTTAGGATTTGCCAAGAAATTGGTACTTGACCACAACGGGAAGTTTGGTAATTACCTCAAAGAAGTTCAGCAACTCGGCAATCTTAATATCGCCTTACAAGATCAAGAGAATCTTTCTCATCAAATTACCGCATTTGATGGCACCAAAATTTACAACGATAAGGAAACATTACAACGTTGGTTGAAAGCGCGTGAACAGTCTAACGAAGACCGCACTGTGACCTTTGTGAACTTGGTATCACTACATGATGGTAACCGTTATGTAGGAGAAAATAGCGCTGCTGATTATGGCAAGCGTGCCTCCACATTACTTGATAATTTAGATAGCTTTATGGATGAACTAGATAAAAAAGGAAGAAAAGTGATGGTGGTGATTGTGCCTGAGCATGGTGCGGCTTTACAAGGTGATAAGACGCAAATGTCAGGGTTAAGAGATATTCCAAGCCAAAGTATTACTACCGTACCTGTTGGTATTCGTTTCACTGGAATAAAAGAGCAAGCATCATTTAACCCTCCTGTGATTGTTGATGAACCAAGCAGCTATTTAGCTATTTCTGAGTTTATTTCTCGTAATGTGAATGGGGATGTCTTTAACCAATCTGCTATTGATTGGGATGCATTGGCCAGTGAACTTCCTCAAACTGCCAATGTTGCGGAAAATCAAGCTACGGTTGTGGTTGATTATCAAGGGCAGTCTTATATCAAGTTAAATGGAGGAGAGTGGATTAATTATCCTAACTAACTTTTTATCGCTTTTTATAAAAAAAGCGTTTCATCATAAATCTATGTTCTCGTTTTCTCTTATTGAGATCCCCGTATGATTGCGGGGTTTTTTTATGGGTTTTATAAATAGAGGCCATAAAAAAACCACATCTATAAAGATGTGGTCTTATTAAAATCAATAACATGATGTTATTGGCAAGAGACTTATTTTAAGCCTGCCGCTTCACGTAAGATTTCAGCTTTATCTGTTGCTTCCCAAGGGAATTCAGGACGACCAAAGTGACCGTAAGCAGCCGTTTTTTGGTAGATTGGGTGCAGTAAATCTAACATTTGAATTAATCCGTAAGGACGTAAGTCAAAGAATTCACGCACTAACAGAATCAGTTGTGCTGTTGGGACTTTTTCAGTACCAAATGTTTCTACCATAATTGATGTTGGCTCTGCCACACCGATTGCGTAAGAAACTTGGATTTCACAACGATCTGCTAAACCTGCTGCCACGATATTTTTAGCAACGTAACGTGCAGCATAAGCTGCTGAACGGTCTACTTTCGATGGATCTTTACCAGAGAAAGCGCCACCGCCGTGACGAGCCATACCGCCGTAAGTATCAACAATGATTTTACGACCGGTTAAACCACAGTCACCCATTGGTCCACCGATAACAAAACGACCTGTTGGGTTGATGAAATATTTAGTTTGCTCATTTAACCATTCTGCTGGCAGAACAGGTTTAATGATCTCTTCCATCACGGCTTCATGCAGATCTTTTTGTGAAATATCTTCAGAATGCTGAGTTGATAATACAACAGCATCAATACCAACAACTTTATTGTTGTCATATTGGAAGGTAATTTGGCTTTTTGCATCAGGGCGTAACCAAGATAAAGTACCACTTTTACGGACTTGTGCTTGGCGTTGAACTAAGCGATGAGCATAAGTAATTGGAGCAGGCATTAATACATCAGTTTCGTTGGTTGCATAACCAAACATTAAACCTTGGTCGCCAGCGCCTTGTTCTAATGGATTTGCACGGTCAACACCTTGGTTGATATCAGGAGATTGTTTACCAATCGCACTGATAACTGCGCAGGAATTAGCATCAAAGCCCATGTCGGAACTGGTGTAGCCGATTTCACGAACAGTGTTACGTGTAATTTCTTCGATATCGACCCAAGCTTTGGTGGTAATTTCTCCGCCTACCATAACCATGCCTGTCTTAACGTAAGTTTCGCAGGCAACGCGTGCTTTTGGATCTTGTTCTAAAATTGCATCCAGAACGGCATCAGAAATTTGATCCGCGATTTTATCTGGATGACCTTCTGAGACTGATTCAGAAGTAAAAAGGTGTGTAGTCATTATATCTCGTTACCTTAATACAAACGGTTTAAGGATGGATGTTTTAACATCTAGACGTCCATTTTATGACTCTTCTCTCTTTAATTCCAGCTTTTTTTAATCAAATATAGGGATAAAGCAGAATCAAACAGTTAATCTTATTTTTTGTTGCCCGCTATTTTTGTGTTGAGAAAATAGGGAGTAGAGAAAAAAAAGTTTTTTGTACTTTTTGCTTTGCATTTTTAACTAACTAAAGGTATAAACTCGCGATTACTGTGAAATCTGAACACAGTGTAAACCGCAGGATTTCTGATCCTGTTTCTCTGTTAGGGAAATGGCTTACGGGTTTAAGCCATGTGTGGAGTGAATGGGTAATGTTCCATTGTCTACAGGTTAGTCTTTTCAAAAACCAAAACAGTACTCACCAATACTATACACGTAGTATATCTAGAGTAATTTCCTCTTTGAGCTCTTTCTCTTTAGAGCGAAGTTGTCTGTTACTTGCCAATAGGTAATTGTGTTAACTCGTTATAGGTTAACTCAAGAACTTTCTACTATTATGTCCTGCGTATAGCTGGATAATCATATAAAAATATATAGTGAGCCATTACTTCCAACTGTTATTTATCAGTCGTTTCAGATTTTTGTCAGATAATTGACTACTATGGTGACAGGCAAGGTATAAACTCATACTCCCTAAGGAGAATGTCATGAATGATAACATCGCTCGTAAGATGCAGCAGACCTATAACATTGCATATTGGGGGGGCGGTTACTATTTAGCGAATAATCGAGGAAATATTAGCGTTTGCCCTAATCCTGATGTTCCTGATGCTAATTTTGATTTAACCGAATTGGTTAAACGAGTTCAAGAAGAGCAACCGAACCTGCGTTTACCTGCACTTTTTTGCTTTCCACAAATATTACAACATCGTTTACGTTCGATTAATGCCGCGTTTCATCGCGCGCGTGAATCCTATGGTTATAAAGGTGACTATTTTTTAGTTTATCCAATTAAAGTTAACCAACAACGTCGTGTGATTGAGTCATTAGTGAATGCAGGAGAGCCTTTAGGTTTAGAGGCTGGCTCTAAAGCGGAATTAATGGCAGTACTTGCTCATGCCAATATGACAAGCTCTGTGATTGTTTGTAATGGTTATAAAGACCGTGAGTATATTCGCTTAGCACTCACAGGTGAAAAACTTGGGCATAAAGTTTTCTTAGTCATTGAGAAAATGTCTGAGATTAAAATGGTTCTTGAAGAAGCTGAACGTTTAGAAGTTATTCCACGTTTAGGCGTTCGCGCTCGTCTTGCTTCTCAAGGATCAGGCAAATGGCAGGCAAGTGGTGGTGAAAAATCAAAATTTGGTTTAGCTGCGACACAAGTTCTGCAATTAATTGATATGTTACGCCAAGCTGACCGCTTAGATAGCCTGCAATTACTGCATTTCCATTTGGGATCACAAATGGCGAATATCCGTGATATCGCAACGGGTGTTCGTGAATCTGCACGCTTCTATGTTGAACTGCACAAATTGGGCGTAAATATTCAGTATTTCGATGTGGGTGGTGGTTTAGGTGTGGACTATGAAGGTACACGTTCACAATCTGATTGCTCTGTTAACTATGGCCTTAATGAATACGCGAATAACGTTATTTGGGCGATTGGTGACGCATGTGATGAAAATGATTTACCGCATCCAACCGTTATTACTGAATCAGGTCGTGCATTAACGGCACACCATACCGTATTAATTTCTAATGTGATTGGCGTTGAGCGTAATGAATTTACGGCAATTACACCACCTGAAGATGATGCTGCAAGACCAATTGCAAGTCTTTGGGAAACATGGGAAGAGATGCAAACTAAGGGGCATAGCCGTTCATTACGTGAATGGTTACACGATAGCCAATTAGACTTACACGATGTGCATACTCAATATGTTCACGGCATGTTAAGCCTGACAGAGCGTGCATGGGCAGAAGAGCTGTATTTGAATATTTGTCGTCGTATTCAGTATGATTTAGATCCAAGTAATCGTGCTCATCGTCCTATTATTGATGAGTTACAAGAACGTATGTCAGATAAGTTCTATGTTAACTTTTCATTGTTCCAATCTTTACCTGATGCATGGGGTATCGACCAGTTATTCCCTGTATTACCTATTGAAGGGCTAGATAAACCTCTTGATCGTCGCGCAGTGTTACTTGATATTACTTGTGACTCAGATGGTATTATTGACCATTATGTTGATGGTGATGGTGTTGAAACAACAATGCCAATGCCCGCTTATGATCCAGAATATCCACCCATGATCGGTTTCTTTATGGTAGGGGCTTATCAGGAAATTTTAGGCAATATGCATAACTTATTTGGTGATACGGCGGCTGTTGACGTTTACCTTGATGAGAAAGGTAATCTGACTTACGTGCAAAGTGAAGAGGGTGATACGGTTGCCGATATGCTCCAGTACGTTAAGTTAAATCCTACCGTGCTGTTAGATCGTTTCCGTACTCAAGTAAAAAATGCACAGTTAGATGAAGCCTTACAAGAGCAATTCCTGACTGAATTTGAAAGTGGTTTATACGGTTATACGTATCTGGAAGAAGAAGAGTAATTCTTCACTTTCCAATGCAAGAGTGATGTTATTAAACATCACTCTTTATCTATCATATTGATTGTATGTTGCTTATTTTAAATAAGTAACAGAGGTAATAGCATGAAAAATAGTACGTTAGGTAATGAGACTGATAATTCATTGATCTCTAATGCATTTGGTTTTTTACGTTTTCCACTGAATTTTCAGCCTTACAGCAGTGATGCAGATTGGGTTATTACGGGTGTGCCTTTTGATATGGCAACATCAGGTCGCGCAGGCACTCGTCACGGACCGGGTGCTATTCGTCAAATTTCAACGAATTTAGCGTGGGAAGGTAACCGCTGGCCGTGGGATTTCGATATGCGTGAACGTTTAAACGTTGTCGACTGTGGTGACTTAGTTTTTAACTTCGGTGATGCACAAGATATGAGCGATAAATTACAAGCTCATACAGAGAAGTTATTAGCGGCAGGTAAAAAATGTTTAACGTTTGGTGGTGACCATTTTGTCACATTACCTTTATTACGCGCCCATGCAAAACACTTTGGTAAAATGGCATTAGTTCATTTTGATGCGCATACCGATACTTATGGTAATGGCAGTAAATTTGACCACGGTACAATGTTCTTCCATGCACCAAATGAAGGATTAATCGATCCTAACCACTCTGTTCAAATTGGTATTCGTACTGATCATGACAGTGATAATGGTTTCACTGTATTGGATGCAGCGCAAGTTAACGATCGTGGTGTGACTGATCTTGTTGATCAGATCAAAGGTATTGTTGGCGACTTACCTGTTTACCTGACTTTTGATATTGATTGCCTTGATCCTGCGTTTGCACCAGGAACAGGAACACCCGTTGTTGGTGGATTAACAACAGATAAAGCACTGAAGATCTTACGTGCATTACAACCGCTAAATATTGTTGGTATGGATTTAGTTGAAGTTTCTCCAGCTTACGATCAATCTGATATTACAGCGCTTGCTGGGGCAACAATTGCACTTGATATGCTTTATTTGCAGGCAGCTAAAAAGTAACTTTGCTTGATGCTAATAAATTAGAGAGGTACGAAGACGCTTTTATGCGAGAACGTTATCTCACTAATATTAAAAAATAATTTAAATTCAACTAAATAAAAAGTAGCTTCATATTATGAAGCTATTTTTTTAATAAAATAGTTAACTTGATTCGTTTTATTATAATTACGCATCTTACTTTAATGTGTGTTATTTTTTATATTTATATTAGTGGAATAATGCAATTATTTTTCAGTTAAATAAATTATTTAAATGGAAAATATAAAATGGAAGAAAATAAATTATTAATAAATAATGACGAATCATATTGCTTTACACTCATAAAAATAGAGAAAGATTTCTTAAAAAAAGTAAACAATGATAAGATAAATGCATATTATTCATTAAATGATAAAAGAAAGAACACTAACGAAAATGTTGTTATTCTTCTGAGTGAAAAGGATGAAATAGAAAAGAACTATCTTAGATATGTAGATGAATATCATGCGGCTGGATATGATTTATTTATTGTTGATGTATCAAAAAATAAAAATGCAGGTTCTGATTTATTAGAACATCTTTGGTTACAGCATAGAGGGCAATTACCTCAAAATATTTTCATTCATGGAAATAACGATCAAAGAGAAAATGCGCTTTTATTATATAAAAATAATATTGCCAAGAATAATGAAATAAAAGGCATTATATTAAGTAGTTATCTTCCTAAAAATGAATTTATTTTTCCATCAGATTTAGAAATAAATACAAATATTTATTTCTCTTATGAAAATCCTGACGAGGACTATAACAATAATCTCATCTATAATGAATTATTAAATAAAAATAAAAAAGTAAAAAAAATTAGCTTCACGAATAGAGAAGAATATAATAGCTTTTCAGAATTAAATAAAAAAGAAAATAATAAAATATTAAATTCATTGAGTTCTAATAATCATAGAAAAAAGGAGCTAAACGAAGTAAAAATAGGCATGCCAATTAAAGATCAAGCGATATTTTCTCAAATATCAGAAGAAAAAGGGCTTATTATTGGTGTAAGACCTATCGATACTAATTCGACTTCATTAATTTCATCGGGAGAATATAGTAGTAAGAGCTTAGCTATCAAGGCGAAAAGTTCTGATTGGGGGCCTATGGCTGGTTTTATTCCTGTCGATCAATCACTGGCTAAAGGATCGGCGCAAAAAGATCTATTGAAATACAATAAAGCAGTAGCAGATGCAATAAATGCGGGCGTTGCATCAGTGAGTGAGCTTTATATTTCAGACGAAAGAGTGAATGAATTGATAGAAAGTAAAGTGATCAATTATCTTTATGATAAAAATTCACCTTTAAATTTTGAAGTCATACACAATAATAAAACACATGAGTTTTTTTTAGAACCACAAATAATAGAAGGAAAACAGTATTATTTAGTTCAACACTATAATCGATTTGGAGCAGAGCCTGTATTGGTGATCGCTGATCCTATATCAAATAAACCGATGATTGCAGATTATGATCTATTTACGGTGATTTATCCTTATAGTCATTTAGGAACAAATACACGCGTTAATATGCCTGTATCTTGGGAGGAATGGAAACAAAGTGTGAATTACGCTGAACTCACTGATAAGCAAAAAATACTATACAATGATCAATTATTATATGAAAAAAATGAAGGACATCAATTAGGGTTTATTAGTCAGCAAATAAAAGAACTAAAAAATGAATTAAACGTAGCATTAGGGAGATCAATAGGGATGGAAATAGTCCATCATGGTGCCGATGATGCTAATCCCTTTGCGGTAATTCATGATAATTTTCCTGCCACTTTTTTTGTTCCTAAATCACTATTTGATAAACCGCTTAATTCAAAAAATCAAACATTACATGATTTTTTTTATATTAATAATAATGGTACCGTTGTATTACAATCACCAGATGAATTTTCAAAATTTCAACAATCTATGATTGATCTAGGTTATATTGCGCCTTTAAATGAAAAATGGAACGATGGAGTCAATAATAATTATTTTACAAGCCAACGAAAGATCTCTGCCACATTTATTGATACAAAAAAAGAAATAGGGCGAAAGTTAAGCATAGATAAAAAAGATAAATATACGTTAGAATATGAAATCTCACTTAATAAATTTAAGGAAGGTTCTTATGTTAAAAATAATAAACATTCACCTGAAATAGAACTTAATAATAATGCTAAGAATGAAATAACTTTATTATCATCAGAATATAATCATAAAAATGATCTTTTAAATAAGATGGATAATAAAAATCATCTTTTATCTACAAAAGATAAAATTGAATTTTATTCAAAAGTAAGCGATATAAAATGGTTTAAAAAAATAGGTTATAAATTACTTGAATCATTGATTAAGACAGAAGGACTTTTTTTGAATAGAACGAATGAAACTAATTTAATTAGTTTCTTTTCTTTATTATCTAAATATTCTGATATTGATACACCAATATACAAATCATTTACTGTTAAAAACAATGATATTTTAAGCAATAATTATGAAAAAGGAAATTTACTCGCTTTTGATGGTATTTTTCATGGCTTTAGTAATATTGAAAAAGTAAAGAAATCATCGTCTGATAATGTATATATTTCTATTATTGGAAAACACAGTGCGAAACCATTAACAAGTCTTCATTCAGGAAGTTCAGAAAGAGCAATTATTGCACCGGGAACACACTTTCGTGTAATAAAAAATAAAATTATCAATAATAAAAATTATGTTGTGTTAGAAATTGCTAATGAAATAAATCATCAAGAACCTGTTTTTGATTTATATGATGGAGAATTAAAAGGCATTGGTATTGATAAGTATAGAACGACATTTAACGAAAAAACGGAAAGAAAGATAAATTCTTCTCAGCTGAATAATATTTTTGGATCTTGGCGTGGTGAATCACTAGGATCAGCGACTATTAAAAATGTAGTAGATAAAATTATCGAAGGAAAAATTTCAGTTGAATATGCAATACATAAATATTTTAAAGAAATTTCAAAGGTTTTCTCTAGTGATAATAGCACCTTATTATCGAATAAATTATATCTTGCTGTTTATGATCCATTAATAAGTAAGGCGTTTAATCAATATGTGAATGAAAATATAACCTTAGAAACGTGGAAAAATAGCTATAATGTTAACTATTTAAACGATACTATAACTGATAATATAAATAGAATTAAATTATTAATAAATAATATTTATGATGTACCGAAATCGGTTGATTATTTAAGTGACGCATCAATTGAATTACTCTCTCATTATTTTAATGAACCTAATAAAAATAAATTGACGGTTGATTTATTGAAAATAGCTTTAAATGAAAAAGAGTATAATATTGCTATTAATGATGTTGATTATTTAATCTCATTAAATAGTAATAAAGATATTTTATCATCAGTTGGTATAAACGAAGTACGAACATTAAGTCAAAAAAGATCACATGAGAATAAATCAACTGATAATTTATTTGAATTAAGCTTAGGGCTTAATAATAGTGAAATTGTAGAGGATAAAATAAAAATCCATAACATTGAAGTGGATAAAAGACTACTTATCAGTTTAGGTGCGAAAATTAATAATAAAAAAATAGAGCATAGTGATATTTTTGAAAAAAATCATGATTATTCAAATCTTACATTCGATGCGGATAAGATAAATGATTATTTCTTAAGTGCTTCAGGAACTGATGATGATAAACAAGCTATTTCTATTATTAAAAGTTTATTAAATAATAAAGAAGAAAATATAAAAAAGTTAATTTCAATTGATGCTGAGCGTATTGATTACCTTGTAAGCTATGAGCGATTGGTTAAAATTTTAGAATTAGAAAAACGCGCATTTGATGAACATTATTGGGATAGCATTAGAAAACCTTCATTAAAAATACCTAGGCATATGAAAATATTGAGTAAGGTAGGTTATGCTAATATTAGTTATTCTATGTGGCAGTCTGTTAATAATACGTTTTCTTTAGCCGAACAACTCAATAATCCCAATCTATCTTTACAACAACGAAAAGAAATCATCACTAACTTGTCATTAATGTGGTCTGAAATGACATTTAATGGGGTTTCTGAAATTATTGAAATTGCAATAGCAAAAGGATTATTGCGATATCGACACAATCCTTTGGAATATGCGAGCAAGATAAGTACGCGAGTAGGGATTGCGCTTAATATTCTTTCAGTTGGATTTGATATTTATCATGCTTATGATAATTTCAGCCGAATTTCTGGTGAAACTGATGAAAAGCGAAAAATTGATTATATCGTTGATGGTTCATTCGCTATTGTTTCAGGGCTTGTTACTGTAGGAATTTCTATAGCTATACTTGCAGGTTCAGCAATTGCAGGACCTGTCGGTATTGCTGCTGGTGCTTTGATTGCATTAGCAACTTCAATTTATAGTGCCGTAAGATTAATTGAAGAGGCAAAAAAACAAACCAATTTTACGCCTATGGAGGAATTAAATAATGGTTTTTATGCCTTTCTTATGGGGGATATTACTCCAGATAAGAAAAATGAGATAATATATTTAGACACCGAAAATCAACTTGAAGAGATGATTGATAAAAAGGCGCTAACTCATCTTGAAGAAATAAAAAAACAAAGTCCAGATAGTAGTTATTTTTATACAAATGAAAAACAGATTTATCAAGAATATTATTATTATAAAGTTATTCCTACATTAATAGAAGAAACAGCCGATTCTATTTTAATGCCTTTAAAAGATTTTATTTCCCAGCGAATATTACAAAATATGAGCCAAAAAGAAGCTGAAGAGATTTCAGCTCTTACTCCTTATCTGAGTGCCAAAAAAACAGCGTATAAATATTATTTACCTAAAGAAGCGATTGCCACAGATGAAAAGCTTATTTTTGATATGGATTTTTATGTTAATGAGCTAAATCGGTATACAATAAAAATTGCTTCTGACGACGAGAGCGTTATTTTTGGCGAGATAGTGGATGAGGATTTTTTTAAGAATAGTAAAACAACTAAAGAGTATGTGATTAATAAATTAGGAGAAAGTAAATTAGAGAATGGATTAATAAGAGCTAATAATATTGAAAAATACTATACTTCGGATTGGCATGAGAATACAGTTCTTTATTTTAACACACATAATGGTAATGATATTATTGCAGCGCCCTCAATAACTCAAAATACATTCGATATTTATAATGGCACTAAGCGATTAAGTGGCGGTTCAAAAGATGATGTATTTAATGTATTTACATCAGAGTCACCTTATTATGCGAGCCGTTTTTATGGTCGAGAAGGAAATGACACACTTCGTCTGATAAAAACTAAGGGCAAATACACGGGTTATAAAGTCGATTTACAACATAATTACGTTAAATTTCAAAATTCAGAAGATAAAACGAATAGCCAAAGTTTTCATTCAAAACTTTATCTTTATCAAAATGAAGGGCGTTTTTATTCGAAAAAACTTATTGATACAATGCCAAATATTGAGTTACAAGATCAGCAAGTTATTGCTTATTTAGACAGTATTGAAAATGTAATTGGCAGTGAAATGGGTGATGATTATATTTTGGGTAATGAAGAGGCTAATTATTTAAATGGTGCTGGTAGTGTTGATCATTTATATGGTAAAGGGGGAAATGATACACTTGTATTAAATGAAGGTTATGCTGAAGGCGGTGAGGGCAATGATAGCTATGTTATTTTACGATCTTCTTTAGAACAGAGTTATAATAAATTATTTGAAACTATTATTAATGAAACTAATAAGTTAGGAACTAGTGTTGTAAGGTTTAATTATTGTTTTGATGAAATAACATCAATAAAACGTAATAAAAAAGATATTATTTTTGATTTTAAAATTAATAATGAAAATCATGAGGGAAAATATATTTATCATTCTGTGACATTGAAAAATGTTTATGATGATTCAGTAAATAATACGCATTCACATCGTTATACATTAATAACTCAAGATGGTTTCACACTCACTTTGGATGAAAATACTAAAGATAAAATTTTATACAAATTTAGTTATTTAGAGAAATATAATGAATCAAAATTAGCAATTAAAGATTTTTATATTAATGAGTATGATAATTTAGTTGTGACTGCTTTTAAAAGTCAGAGTCGAAATATAAAATTATTGCCAGAATTTGAATACAGTGGTTTTTCATCTGGAACAAATTTACGATTTGGTATTCACGGCAATAACCAAAATAATCATTATGTCGGTATTGAGGCTGACTCATACATTAAATTAAGTCAGGGAAATGATACTTATCAAATAAAAACGTTTTTAACAAAAAATAACAATGAAAGGGTGAATATCTCACTATCTGATCATATTGATAAATTAACTGATAATGATGTAAGCTATTTCTTTTTAACCGATATAAGTGGTTTTGATTTAACCTTTAAAGATGGTCTTTTATCTCATCGTTATCTTCCTGATGATTATTTAACGCTATGTTTCGAAACAAATCTATTAAATAAAATTGTTGATACCAACGCGACTATTCGATTAATAGATAAAGATAATGTTGTTTTTACATTACCAACTAAAGATAGTCATTCAAATTTGCTTATGCCTGTTGTTAATTTGAATTTAAATATAAGCAAAAGTGATGATGTATTGGTGATCCCTGAATCACTTAGTTTAAATAAAGCAGCATTATCTGCCTATGGTGTTAATTCGGTAATGCCTTATTCAACTCGATTGTCAGCAACACTTGCAGACAAACCAAAAGAACTCATTGATTTATTGCCTATTCTTGAGCTGAATGATGGGAATGATATTGTTGTTAATCATAATAATATGAGTTCAGTTATTGATGGTGGGAAAGGTGATGATAATATTCTTGTTAATAAAGGGCATCATATTTTAATTGCTGGGGAAGGTAATGATCGCTTGAGCGGAGGTGAAGGCAACGATCTGTTAATTTCTCAATTTGGTCATGATTATCTGAGTGGCGGTGAAGGTAGCAATGTATATGTGGTGCAAAAACGGCAAAGTCATGTGACTATTTATGATGAAGGAAAAAACAGCCATATTTTAGTGACTGGATTGGCGGAAAATGAAACATTGATTTCATCTCAAGTGGGTAATAATACACAGTATCAAACTCAAGATAAGCAATTTACGTTAATTGTAAAAATGGCAGTAAATGAGGTGAATGAAAAAGAACAGAAACCAGTTATTTCGATGACTGAAACATCCTCAGTGCTATCATTACAAGGGTTAGCAAATATTATCCAAGATATGGTAACATTCAATCAGCAACAATTTACTGTTGTGAACAATCACGAAACTATGTCGTTATCGACATGGTCACCTTTGGCATTAGTGGAAAAGCAGTTGTGATTTTTTAATTATTGAGATCCTATCACTTAAAAAAACAGCCCCAATTAAATTTGAGGCTGTTTTACCGATAACAAATAGCTTAAATACGATAACGTTAAAGCTGAAAATAACGAGCAAGCAGTGGCGCGGTAAAATTCTTTTTTAAATAAAAACCTCTGGGTAATGTCATAATACGTTGTCCATTTTCACCAATAGCTTCGGTTAATGCCTTGCTGTTAGCTGCTTTCGGGCGGATTTGTAAGACTTGCCCGTGGCGTGCGGTAATGCTTTCTACTTTACCCAACACAATCATATCCATTAGCTCTTCCCAATCATGACGTAATAATTCTTCTTCCGTCCTATTAGGGCTCCAAAGTAATGGAGAAGCGACGCGACGTTGTGCTAATGGTATTTCCCTTTCTCCTTCAACAGGCACCCATAATACTTTTGAGAGTTTACGTTTTACATGGCTATTTTCCCAAGTAATACCGCTGTTTCCGGTTAATGCTGCGACACAGACAAAAGTTGTTTCCAAAGGCATACCTAATCTATCAATTGGAATTGTTTTGAGTTCAATGCCCAACTCACTGAAGTCTTGCTCCGGTTTGCTACCTGCACTTGCACCTAAATAATATTCCAACAACATACCTACCCAGCCTTTATCTCTTTTAAGATCAATTGGGATTGGAAGTTGTGCAAAAGCGGCAAGTTCACCAAAAGTATAACCTGCAAGCGCTTTTGCTCGTTCGAATAAAACTTGCTCATTTTCGGGCGCTACTGGTGGCGTAAACATAGTTATTATCTTCTTGTATAAATAATAGACAGAAAAAACAGGTTATTGATAACGTATTTAGCTTTATTTCATTTAAATCATAATAGCATGATATATCATCATTTTTTTGAGTTAACTCGCCAATTGAAATTTATAATTCTAAGTTGTGCACGGTTATCCTGAAATCATAAACAGGCTTTTACACTAGGTTATCCACAGCTTTATGGGATAACTCACAGAAAGTGAGATCACTGTTCTGATTTACAGCCTTGACTTTTGCAGATATTTGCCAAAATTATCCTATTTTGCCTAACTAATCGGCATAACCTGTGGATAAAACACCCTGTGGCTATTTTTTGTGCGATTTGAGCGGGAGGGTATTTTAATTGTTTTATCCAATCGCTGAAATAGGCATTGAAATCTAGCTACTAATTTGAATTATAAGTGATATTTTAAAATTTATATCAACAGCCTTTCTAACAATATAAAAACTATACCCTGATTATCTCACTCTTTTTCACATAGATATCCACAGAAAAAGTGAATAAATCCCCTAAGCATTTATGTGAGTGTTTATAACTTTCAAGGTTTCTGTGAATTAACGCAAATAATGGCTAATCCGTATGCTGAAAAGAGACGATAACCTATTTTAATCTTGGTGTATCAATATCAGGTGTAAACCACGCTGATTTAAAATCAAACCAGCCAAAAGTATTCATTTTGACACCTCGTATGGTTCTCTGCCCTTGTAGTTCTAATAAATGGTGAAATAGAGGGTAAAGCCAAATATCTTGTGTTAGCTGGCGACACCACTCTTCAAGTGGCAAAGATTTTTGATGCCATAATGTAAGCTCTTGTGAGAACGATGCTCCCAAACATTGGTGAAAGAGGGGTAATTCATAAAGTGCAGCAAAAATTGAGAACTCTAAAGGCTTATAAAAATTCACTGTCGCTAACCAAATATCACTATTAGCTTCACCGTAATACCATTGTTCATAATCAAGTACTTGAATGGTTAATTCAATATCATACTGAGATAAAATACTTTCTATTAAGTCTGCAATAGTGCTGTATTCATGATGCTCTTTATAAAGCGTGACAGTGAGTTTTGTTAATGAAGCTGGTTTAGGATGTTGGCGTATTAATTTACTGTGATGCCAATGAAGTAATAAGCCATAAGCGGGAGACCAATGACGTTGATAGAAAGGATCACAATGAGTGAGCATATTAACAGGGGTTAATACACTGCTTAACCATTCCCTTATTTCAGTCTGTTGGCACTGTTTTGAGCGACTATCATAGAGAAGAAAATAACACCCTTCCTCTTTACGACTTTCTAATGAATCTTTATTGGTATCATCGTCTGTTAAATGAATAGTTGAACAAACCATCTTGTTATTCAGTTCGGGAACTACCCAAATATCAATTTCATCTAATAATGCCCGCAAGCCAAAATAGCGATTAAAGGCCTTGATTTGCAGCTTATGTTTATCATTAGCGATAACTTGATAAGCGCCTGTGCCAATAGGGTGTTGTGCAAAAGAGGGAAGTGATGCCCATTCTTGCGGCAAAATAACAGCTTGTGGACTCCCTAATAACGTTGCAAATTGCTTATCGGCTTCGCTTAAGTAAATGTCGAGCACATAAGGTTGAGGCGAGGAAATTTGTTCTATATGGGCATAAAGAGGATTGCAGTGTTTCATTCTCATTAAAGAAGTGCTGATATCTTCAAGTGTAAGCTCTCGACCATGATGAAAATAGATAGAGGGACGTAAATAAAATCGCCAATGTTGCTCTGTGAGCATTTGCCAATGATGAGCTAATTCCGCTTCTACTTCCCCATTTTCCTCTTTTAGATGCACCAACGAATTGAATATTTGGCTCATTAAATGTAATTCAGAGCGCCTTAATGGTGTTCCTGGTAATAAATTTTTAAAGGGACGGTAGTAAATAATACGTAGTAATTGTTGACCGGGATGAAAGCTTTTTTCAATTTGTGAGAGCACCATTTGGCGTACAGAATCTTTATCACCCATTAGTGCTACAAGCTTTTCAATATCATTATCTTCTATCAGTCTTTCGGCGCGATTTTGTTGGATCTCAAGTGCGTTAGAATGAAAAATAAGCGTGGATTTTTTACCTCGACCGACTTCTGCTTGCCAATTTATCCAACCTATTTCTTGCATTTTATTTAATAAAGAGCGGACATGACGACGTGTGCAATGCAGGGTTTGTGCTAATTCTTGTAACGTTGTTTCGGTTGCTTTTCCCTGAAAGGCTTGCCATAAGCGAATAAATTGTAACTCTAAGCGGGGTGAAGTCATAAAAGAGGAAATCCATTGATAAAGTGATCAATTTTAATTTCCTTATATTAGACCGATAATGCCTGTGTTTAAAGTTAGCTCTCATGTTAGTTATCACAAATTACGAATACTGACAGACTCCCCCATTTGAGCATTCGGTGATTACCGGCCAGTGATACGGATCACTGGCTTTTTTATTTGAGCAAAAAAAAGCCGTAAATGAATTTACGGCAAGAATGACAAAGTAAACATCACAGAAAGTAGAAGAAGGTGAAAAAATTGCTGTAGTTAGCGCATAAAGGTGGGTTGTTTTGCCTCGTAAGCACTAATATCATCTTGGTGTTGCAGCGTTAATCCAATGCTGTCTAATCCTTCAATCATGCAGTGACGGCGAAATGAGTCGATTTCAAAAGAGAAATGTAATTCACCCGCTCTAACCTCTTGTGCCACTAAATCTACGGTAATTGGTGTACCAGCATGTTGTTTTACCCAATCAAATAATTGTGAGATTTCATCGTCACTTAATTTGATGGGTAATAATTGATTATTAAATGAATTTCCGTAAAAAATATCAGCAAAGCTGGGGGCGATAACGGCGTGAAAACCATAATCAGTTAATGCCCAAGGTGCGTGTTCACGAGATGATCCACAACCAAAGTTTTCTCGTGCTAATAAAATAGAAGCGCCTTGGTAAATTGGCTGATTTAAAATAAATGTAGGATCAGGCTGAGTGCCTTCGTCATCCAAAAAACGCCAATCATGAAACAGGTGTTTACCAAAACCAGTGCGCGTCACTTTCTGCAAAAATTGCTTAGGAATAATGGCGTCGGTATCCACATTTGCTGCATCTAAAGGAACCGCAATACCCGTGTGTTGAGTAAATTTATTCATTATGTTCTCCTTTAAGATGCCACTGCAAATGTACGAATATCTGCAAAATGACCATTAATAGCTGCCGCCGCCGCCATTGCAGGACTAACTAAGTGTGTTCGACCTCCACGACCTTGGCGGCCTTCAAAGTTACGGTTGCTGGTAGATGCACAGCGTTCGCCTGGATTTAATCGGTCGTTATTCATGGCCAAACACATTGAACAACCCGGTAAGCGCCATTCAAAGCCTGCTTCAATAAAGATTTTATCTAAGCCTTCCGCTTCCGCTTGAGTTTTAACAGGCCCTGAACCCGGAACAACAATCGCTTGAACATGAGAGGCGACTTTATGACCTTTGGCTATTTCAGCGGCAGCACGTAAATCTTCAATACGAGAATTTGTACAAGAGCCAATAAAGACTTTGTCGATAGCGACATCTGTTAAGTTAACGCCTTCACTTAATCCCATATAAGCCAAGGCTTTTTCAGCAGATGCACGTTCAACAGGATCGTTAAAACTGTTTAATAATGGAACAATTTGGTCAATCGCAATGACTTGGCCAGGGTTGGTGCCCCATGTGACTTGTGGCGCGATATCGGCAGCATTGATAGTCACTGTGGCATCAAAGATTGCATCATCATCAGATTTTAAGGTTCTCCAATAAGTGACGGCTTCATCCCATGACTGATCTTTAGGCGCAAATTGACGCCCTTTTAAGTAGTCAAAAGTGGTGTCATCAGGTGCGACTAAGCCTGCTTTAGCTCCCATCTCAATTGCCATGTTACATAAGGTCATTCGACCTTCCATGCTTAATGCTTCAATGGCTTCACCTGCAAATTCAACGATATAGCCTGTACCCCCCGCACTGCCTAATTTGCCGATAATGGCTAATACGATATCTTTTGCCGTGATCCCAATGGCTGTTTTACCCTGAACTTCGATTTTTAATGTTTTAGCACGAGACTGTTTTAAGGTCTGAGTTGCTAAAACATGTTCAACTTCTGAAGTACCAATCCCAAAAGCTAATGAACCAAAAGCGCCATGAGTTGCTGTATGTGAATCACCGCAAACAATAGTCATTCCCGGTAAGGTTATGCCTTGTTCTGGTCCCATTACGTGAACAATTCCTTGATAAGGATGATTTAAGTCATACAACGTGACACCAAATTCTTGGCAGTTTTTCATCAACTCTTGCATTTGAATTCTTGCCATATCACCACAAGCATTAATATCTTTAGTTTGTGTTGATACGTTGTGATCCATCGTTGCAAAGGTTTTATTCGGTTGACGAACAGGGCGACCTTTTGTCCTTAATCCATCAAAGGCTTGAGGCGATGTCACTTCATGCACTAAATGTCGGTCGATATACAGAATGGGTGTTTCATCACTCACTTCTCTGACAACATGTGCATCATAAATTTTTTGATATAATGTTTTACCCATGTTATGCCCCTTCACGAATATATTGAGCGATACGATCACCCATTTCGGCGGTTGTGATTGCGTTACCATCACCCGCTAAATCTGCGGTGCGATAGCCTTTTGCTAATACTTGTGTGATAGCATCTTCAATGGCTTGAGCTGCATTATCTTCATTAAAGCTATAACGTAATAACAGTGCGGCAGACAGAATTTGTGCAATAGGGTTAGCAATGTTTTTACCTGCTATATCAGGAGCTGAACCTCCAGCGGGCTCATATAAGCCAAAGCGTTCTTCGTTAACACTGGCAGATGGCAACATTCCCATAGAGCCAGTGATCATTGCGCATTCATCAGATAAAATATCGCCAAAAATATTGGAGCACAGCAATACATCAAATTGAGAAGGATCTTTAATTAACTGCATTGTTGCGTTATCGATATACATATGCTGAATTTCAACATCTGGGTATTCTTTTGCGATCCCTGTTACCACTTCACGCCATAAAATAGAGCTTTGTAATACGTTAGCTTTATCAATTGAGGTTACTTTATGACGGCGTTTACGTGCTGATTCAAACGCAAAGCGTGCAATACGTTCAATTTCATAACGATGATAAATTTCAGTATCAAAAGCACGCTCTTGTGCACCTTCACCTTCACGACCTTTAGGTTGACCGAAATAGATACCGCCTGTTAATTCACGTACACATAAAATATCAAAACCACGTTGTGCAATATCGGCTCGTAATGGGCAGTAGGCTTCTAAACCTTCATATAAGCGAGCTGGGCGTAAATTGCAGAACAATTTAAAATGTTTACGTAATGGTAATAAAGCACCACGTTCTGGCTGTTCATTTGCGGGTAAATGTTCCCATTTAGGACCACCAACTGAACCAAATAAAATCGCATCAGCTTGTTCACAACCTGCTAAAGTATCTGCGGGTAACGGAGTACCATGATTATCAATGGCAATGCCACCGATATCGTATTCTTTTGTTGTGATATTGAGTGAGAAGCGCTCACTAACAGCCTTCATCACTTTTTGTGCTTGAGCCATGACTTCAGGGCCAATACCATCTCCGGGTAATACTGCAATATGATAATTTTTTGACATAATTAAACCGCTTCTTGTGTTGTGTGTTGTTTGCGTTTTTCTATTTCGACTTGCTCTGAGCGCCAAATGCTATTAATAACGTGGATCATGGCATTTGCTGATGAACCTACGATGTCAGTTTCTAAACCCATTCCATGAAATTTACGTCCTTGATATTCAACGACGATATCAACTTGCCCTAAGGCGTCTCTGCCTTCACCTTTAGCTGTTAATTGGTAAGTGACTAATTTCAACGGATAACCTGTTGCGCGAGAGATGGCTTGATAAACCGCATCGACGGGACCATTACCCGTTGCTGCTTCAGTAATTTCTTTATCACCATGAGTAATGCTGACACTCGCGGTAGCAACGGTTGATGAACCAGATTGAGTATTAAAATAATTCATTACAAACTCATCAGGCTCTTGTTGCTGTTGTCCCATAAATGCTAAAGCTTCCAAATCGTAATCAAAGACTTGGCCTTTTTTATCAGCCAAACGTAAGAAGGCAGAATATAAAGTATCCAAGTTATAATCTGTTTCACGATAACCCATCTCTTCCATACGATGTTTAACTGCCGCACGACCTGAGCGAGAAGTTAAATTCAGCTGCACTTCTTTTAATCCGATTGATTCTGGAGTCATGATTTCGTAGGTTTCGCGGTTCTTCAAAACGCCATCTTGGTGAATACCCGATGAATGCGCGAATGCATTGGAGCCAACAACAGATTTATTAGCATGAATTGGCGTATTACATAATTGGCTGACTAATTGGCTGGTGCGATAAATTTCTTTGTGATTAATCCGTGTCTGAACATTCATCATTTGCTCACGGACTTTTATCGCCATAATGACTTCTTCTAATGCACAGTTACCTGCACGTTCGCCTAAGCCATTAATTGTCCCTTCGACTTGTCTTGCACCCGCTTGTACTGCGGTAATTGAGTTAGCGACCGCCATGCCCAAATCGTCATGACAGTGAACAGAAATAATAGCTTTATCAATATTGGGAACACGCTCAAACAAGTTGGTGATAATGCCACCAAACTGATAAGGCGTTGTATAGCCCACGGTGTCTGGAATATTAATGGTGGTTGCACCAGCATTAATTGCGCTTTCAACAATTCGACATAAATTATCGATATGAGTACGTCCCGCATCTTCGCAAGAAAATTCCACATCATCGGTATAGCGACGAGCACGTTTTATTGAGTTCACACCCATTTCAATAATATCTTCGAATGATTTCTTCAATTTATGTTCAGCATGCAATGCCGAGGTTGCTAAGAACACGTGGATACGAAAAGCTTCTGCGACTTTTAAAGACTCCGCTGCAACATCAATATCGTTATCAACGCAGCGTGCTAATGCACAAATACGGCTATTTTTGATTTCGCGTGCAATGGTTTGTACGGATTCAAAATCACCGGGAGAAGAAACAGGAAAGCCCGCTTCAATGATATCCACACCTAAACGCTCTAAAGCGTAAGCAATTTGTAACTTCTCTTTTACGCTTAAGCTCGCCTGCAATGCTTGTTCACCATCTCTCAATGTGGTATCAAAAATAATCACGTCATGGCTCATAATCTGTTCCTTTCTCTTTTTATTTGCTGTTTGCGCTCTCCCAGGTATAAAAAAACCCGCGACTAGCGCGGGTTTTCTCTCTAAGGGCTGGTGTGTTTCACTTTTTACCCATAAGCCGACCGCGCATAAAAGTTGCGAGTAGTAGTAGGCTTGATAGTAAAATTGCGTTTGACATGAAACATCCTTAGATAAGTTCTCAATAATCTGTATTTATTGATACCTAATACCAATAAAGATGTCAAGTGTTGGAATTTATTAATTCATTTGTCAGTATTATTTATAAATTTTTTATAGTGATTCTGGCTAATATCTAAATTTTTACTAATGATTATAACTATCAAGCATTCATTGATTGGGTTAATGTTCCATACGTTGTTTGAAAAAGAGTGAAATGAAAAATTAAACAATTGTTTGCTTTTTTTTTAATCAGCCAGTGGGTAGGGAAAAAAGAGGGTGTTAGGGGAGGAATAATTGACAAATGTGAGCAACGTTTTGAATGTAAGAATAAAAATCATTGTATTATAAAAGATAATAGATGTCGGATACCTATTTTAGGAATGAAAGTACATTATTTTATTATGATTTTTATCATACTTTGTTTTATTATTTGCAAGGCAGAAGGTAAAACAGGTTGTAATATATATTTATATAATCATTTTCTATACATGTAATTTTAATTTCAAAATTAATTTCTTATATGAAATATGTTTTTTTATTGATATGAAAATTATATGTTTAGTTATATGCATGGATGATGAATAATAAATTTTAATAAATAGTTTAAGTAATAGTTAAAGCTTATTTATTATTAATAATATATTTGTTAATAATATTTATTTGACTATTATGATAACATAGTGGAGTAAGAAATGACGGATTACACATCAGCAACAGTTACCAGCAGAGAATCAGCAGATATGCATTTACGTAATGTTGATCTTAATTTATTAACGGTATTTGATGCTGTTATGCAAATGCAAAATGTTACCCGTGCTGCACAAGTACTGGGCATGTCACAACCCGCAGTGAGTAATGCTGTATCTCGCCTTAAAGTTATGTTTAATGACGAATTAT
Source organism: Proteus columbae (assembly GCF_009914335.1). Lineage (NCBI taxonomy): Bacteria > Pseudomonadati > Pseudomonadota > Gammaproteobacteria > Enterobacterales > Morganellaceae > Proteus > Proteus columbae. The sequence continues at coordinate 2,892,644 of NZ_CP043925.1, read as the reverse complement.
TTGTTCGCTATGGACGCGGTATTCAACCTACATTAAGAGCTAAACAACTTTTTGGCCCAGTAAGACAAGCCTTACAATTGGTTCATAACGAGCTTCCTGGAGCAGGATTTGAACCAGAACAAAGTGAGCGTATATTTAATTTATCTATTTGTAGTCCTCTAGATATAAAACTAGCACCCAAAATAGTTGAACAAATTAAAAATGAAACACCTAATATTAACGTTAATATTAAGTCTTATTTAAATAGCAATATAGAACACCAATTAAAATATCAAGAAGTTGAGTTCTTTATTAGCTATAAGGAATTTGAAAAAACTGAATTTCATTCACAACCACTATTTAATGACGAAGTTGTTTTAGTCGTTTCTAATAAACATCCTCGTATTAAAGAGAGTGTGACCCAAGAGATGTTATTAAATGAGCAACATTCCATTGTTTCTTTAGATGATATTGGTTCATTTAGTGCGCCTTATTATAAAGATACTCATTTGGAAGATTTAATCACTTATCAAGGAACCGATTTAAATAGTGTATTAAATATTGTATCTAGAACTTATTTAGTCGCTATTGCACCAAGATGGTTAGTTGAAAGTTATTCTGAGCAATTAGATATTAAAGCTGTGTCGTTACCTTGGGAAAAAACAGAGCGTCCTTGTTACTTGATTTGGCATGAGTCAACAGCGCGTGATAAAGGCCACTTATGGATGAAAAATTTATTAAGTGAAGTTTGTCAAAAATAGAGTGTTTTTGCTCATAATTAGTATTTTTTACTAATTATGCAGAAATAGTGGCAGATAACGTTAGCTATTCGGCTAATGACCAAAATGGCGTTTATGCAGTTAGGTAAACTAAATTGGATTGCTGTCACTATTTTTGCCCTTTCTTTGTAATAATGACTCTTATTCGTATTATACTGTGTTAAACCTATTTTTTTTCACTAATATTCTCCTCTCTATATTGTCATTGATTAAGTTATAACAATTACCTATTGTTATTTATCAGCTTTTCTTTTCAGCTTTTCATAAAAAATAAGATCATCATATTTAGTTTTCTCATGGTGATGAGATAGCTTTTTTTGACAAAACTTTTCATAACTCACAATTTTACAAATTTATGTAAAATTGAATTCCTTTATTTTGGTGGATCACTTAGACTTTTATTCGAGTCAGCGAACATGTGTAAGCTGAAATTGTAAGGGAGACATTTTCTCCATTTCGGTTTCATAACACGGTCGCTTTTCCATAAATAGCAGGAAAATTATGATAACTAATAATAATCTTCATGATTATCATATAATTAGAAGATTGCAGATGCAATTTTTGCACAGCGGGAATAAAATTGCTTATCGTCAGTGGGATGCTAAGCGCAATATCGAAATGTCTTGGGAGTTGGTTGAAAAGAAAACACGTGCGCTCTCAAATGCATTGTTAGAAATGGGTGTGGATATTCAAGAAAATATTGGGATCTTTTCTCAAAATACCATTGATTGGTCTTTAGCTGATATTGCTTCTTTGCAGCTACGTGCAGTAACTGTTCCTCTTTATGCAACAAGTAGTGTTGAACAAGCCGCTTACATTTTAAATGATGCGAATATTCGCATTCTTTTTGTTGGCGACCAAAAGCAATACGATATTGTTTCTGAATTATTAGCGTTATGTCCTCAACTTGAACATGTTATTGTGTTTAACTCTGATGTTGTGTTAAACGAAAATATACCTTCATGCTATCTGGAAAATTTAATTAACCAGTCAACATTTCAGCATGATGACGTGTTAAAACAGCGTATTAATGAATGCAATTTAGATGATCTGTTTACTCTGATTTATACATCAGGAACCACAGGTGAACCTAAAGGCGTTATGCTCGACTATACAAGTCTAGCATCACAACTTTATCTACATGATGAGCGTCTCTCGTTATCTGATAAAGATGTTTCTCTCTGTTTTTTACCTCTTTCTCACGTTTTTGAACGCGCATGGAGCTTCTATGTGATGCATACAGGTGCGGTTAACGTGTATTTGACTGACACTCATGCTGTCAGAGAGGCCATGAGTGCGGTTAAACCTACCGTGATGTGCGCCGTTCCTCGCTTTTATGAGAAAGTGTATAGCGCTATTCAAGATAAAGTGTCTCAAGCTTCAGTGTTTCGTCAATTTATTTTTAAATGGGCGATAAAGCAGGGTGAAAAACAGCGTGAAGCACAACTAAATCAACGTCAACAGGGCTTTATTTCCCGCTTATGCTATCGTTTTGCAGATAAAAAAGTGTTAAATCCAGTGCGCCAAATTTTAGGTGGGCGAGTTCGCTTTTTACCCGCGGCAGGAGCGCGTTTAGATGATGCTGTGATCCGCTTCTTCTTGGCTACGGGTATCAATATTAAATATGGCTATGGTATGACAGAAACCTGCGCCACAGTTTCATGCTGGGAAGAGAACAAATATAAATTAGGTTCTATTGGCACCCCATTGCCGGGCGTCGAAGTGCGTATTGGCGCAGAAAACGAAATCCAAGTACGTGGTAGCATTGTCATGAAAGGGTATTTCAATAAGCCTGAAGATACGGCGGATGCCTTTACAGATGATGGATGGTTACGTACTGGTGATGCAGGTGCACTTGATAGTGATGGCATGTTATTTATCACTGAACGTTTAAAAGATTTAATGAAAACGTCAAATGGTAAATACATTGCACCACAAATGATCGAAGGAACATTAGGGCAAGATCGCTTTATTGAGCACATTGCGGTGATCGCAGATACACGTAAATTTGTTTCTGCACTTATCGTACCTTGCTTTGATGCATTAGAAGAACATGCGCGTGCATTAAATCTAAAATATCAAGATCGTATGGAATTATTACGCCATACTAAAATTAAAGAGCTATTTGATGAACGTTTACGTGAAATGCAAAAAAACTTTGCAAGTTTTCATCAAGTTAAGCGCTTTACTCTTCTTGCTGATGGCTTTTCTATGGAATCGGGCGAATTGACACCGACATTGAAACTTCGCCGTAAAATTATTTTTGAACGCTATCGAAATGAAATCGAATTAATGTATCAAGATTAATTTTTATTGATGAAAAAGCACCTAAATGGTGCTTTTTTCTTTTGAAATTACTTATTGATAGATAACGATGATTGAAATAATTGATAAAAGACATAAACGGAAACGTTGACGCATACGGTTTTATCAGTAAATTGTGTTAAAATACAAACTCAGATCAGCATGATGACTGAAATTCATAGCAATATGTAATAAATAACACATTTAATAATTAAAAGAGGCTAATGTGAAACTGGATGAAATCGCCCGCTTGGCTGGTGTTTCACGAACAACAGCAAGTTATGTCATTAATGGTAAAGCGAAACAGTACCGTGTAAGTGACAAGACTGTTGAAAAAGTGATGGCGGTGGTCAGAGAGCATAATTACCACCCGAACGCTGTTGCCGCGGGATTACGTGCTGGTCGTACGCGTTCTATTGGTTTGGTTATTCCTGATTTGGAAAATACCAGTTATACCAGGATCGCAAATTACCTTGAACGACAAGCGCGTCAACGCGGTTATCAATTACTGATTGCCTGTTCAGAAGACCAACCAGACAACGAAATTCGTTGTGTTGAGCACTTACTGCAACGTCAAGTTGATGCCATTATTGTTTCAACAGCATTGCCGCCAGAGCATCCTTTCTATCAGCGTTGGGCAAATCGCTCATTACCGATTATTGCGTTAGACCGAGCATTAGAAAGTGAACATTTTATCAGTGTTGTTGGCGATGACTTAGAAGACGCCAAAATGCTGGCAACAGAATTAAAAGCATTCCCTTCGCAATCTGTACTCTATTTAGGCGCACTTCCTGAACTCTCTGTGAGTTTTTTACGTGAACAAGGTTTCCGTAATGTATGGAAAGATGATCCTAGAGAAATCACCTACCTATATGCAAATAGCTATGAACGAGAAGCTGCTGCGGCTGCTTTTTCTGAATGGTTAAATAACAATCCAATGCCTGATGCGTTATTCACTACCTCTTTCGCTTTATTACAAGGGGTTATGGATGTGACATTACAACGCAGTGGTCGTTTACCAACACAATTGGTTATTGCGACTTTTGGTGATCATGAGTTATTGGATTTCCTTGAATGTCCTGTTTTATCTGTCGCTCAACGACATCGTGATATTGCAGAACGTGTGTTAGAACTTGTTCTTGCGAGTCTTGAAGAAGAACAAAAACCGCAAGCAGGAATTACACGTATTCGTCGTGATTTATGTCGTCGAGGCAGTTTGGGACGTGCGCGTTAATTGATGTCGCTCTGTTGGTAATTATCTGCATTTATACTCATCCCTGTTTTATTAAATTAAAACGGGGATGTTTTATTTGATTTAAGAATGTCGAATTGCTTAGAGAATATTAAATTTGAGATTAATCTTAAGAGTTTTTTTACTATTTCTCTCATTTTACTAAGTTAGTCGATTGAATTTTGACATACCCATAAGTGATATTGCTTAAATTTAATGTGTAATTAATTTTATTTTGGGAAACTTAAGAAAAAAAGAAATAACTATCTTCATGATATTGAATTGTTTTTTTTCGTCTTGATGTTTTTGTTTATATAAAAGCAACCTCAAATTATTATGTTGGCTAAAGGTAAATGAACTGCAATAAATTAGTTTTTTATAATAAAAATCATGATTTACTTATTATGATTTCTTTATCTGGTTTTCTTCCTTGTAATCGCTATAAATAATTACTTTTCGTGATTAAAAATAGAATTTGAAAAATAACCTCTATTAATCATAGTGTTAATATTTCCTTTTTTCTTTTTGTCGATAATTTAAACATTCCAGAGTATCTACCAAATTACTGTAAATATAAATAAAGCTTCCTATATCTGGCTTGACAACGTTTTCATACCATCCGTAAACTCTATTTGTGGGGATTTGTGGGATAATGTGGTGTAAATTACAAAGCTGGGGGTAATGAGGATGTTTCGTGGAGCAACACTCGTTAATCTTGACAGCAAAGGGCGAATAACAGTTCCTTCCCGTTATCGAACAACGCTGAGTGAGATTTCTGAAGGTCAAATGGTTTGTACCATTGATCTCAATCAGCCATGTTTATTGCTTTATACCCTTCCAGAATGGGAAAAGATTGAGTTAAAATTAGCAGCTTTGTCCTCTATGAATCCTGCGGAACGTCGAGTTCAACGTTTGTTATTAGGTCACGCCAGCGAATGCCAAATGGATAGCGCAGGACGTCTTTTGTTAGCTAGCACGCTAAGACAGCATGCGGGGCTAACAAAAGAGGTCATGTTAGTCGGTCAATTCAATAAATTTGAATTGTGGGATGAACAGGTCTGGTACAAACAGATCGAAAAAGACATTGTAGCCGAGCAAACCTCACAGGAACCGTTATCGACACGACTATTGGATTTATCACTTTAAATAATGACAACGAATAATTTTAGTCATACCAGTGTATTACTGGATGAAGCAGTGAATGGCCTGAATATTAAATCTTCAGGTATCTATATCGACGGAACATTTGGTCGCGGAGGGCACTCTCGTCTAATTTTATCGCAATTGGGCGAACAAGGTCGCTTGATTGCGATAGACAGAGATCCACAAGCGATTGCTGTTGCTAATGAAATTGATGATGCTCGTTTTTCTATTGTTCATGGACCGTTTTCAAATATTGAGCAGTATGTCACTGAGTTAGGTTTAGCAGGGAAAATTGATGGTGTATTACTGGATTTAGGTGTTTCTTCACCTCAACTTGATGATCCAGAACGTGGTTTTTCTTTTATGCGTGATGGACCTCTTGATATGCGTATGGACCCAACATCAGGGCAATCAGCCGCACAATGGCTGATGACAGCAGCAGAAGAAGACATCACATGGGTATTGAAAACTTTTGGTGAAGAACGATTTGCTAAGCGTATTGCTCGCGCCATTGTTGCACGTAACAAAACAGAAGAGCCTTTGACTCGAACCAAACAATTGGCTGATTTAATTAGCGACGCAAGCCCAGTAAAAGAACGACATAAGCACCCAGCAACACGTAGCTTTCAGGCAATTCGTATCTATATCAACAGCGAATTAGATGAAATTGAAAAAGCATTAAAAGGTGCTGTTTCTGTTTTAGCACCAGAAGGACGTTTGTCGGTCATTAGTTTCCATTCATTAGAAGACCGATTGGTGAAGCGTTTTATTCGAGATGAAAGTAAAGGGCCAGTTGTCCCTGCGGGTATTCCTCTAACAGAAGCGCAAATAAAAGAGTTAGGAAGTGCTCGCTTATCGAGTATTCACAAGATGAAACCGACAGGCGTAGAAGTTGAAGAAAATCCACGGGCACGAAGCTCTGTATTGCGTGTAGCACAACGTATTGAGGAATAAATGTCTACTGAACGACACTCATTACCGAGAGTTATAGGGCAGGATTTACTGCGTCATGGCAAATTACCTGTATGTTTACTGATTGCTGTGATTATTTCTGCGGTGTATGTCGTGACAACCGCACATAAGACACGTTTATTAACAGCAGAGAAAGAGCGTTTAGTGCTGGAGAAAAACGTATTGGAGATCGAATGGCGCAATCTCATTCTTGAAGAAAACGCACTGGCTGACCATAGCCGAGTAGAGCGTTTTTCAAGTGATAGTTTGGGAATGATCCATGTTGACCCAACAAAAGAGAACATTGTGGTTACTAAATAATTAAGGCAAGTATGAAATTTTCACGTTCGGCAAAAGCGAAAGCAAAGACAAAGTCAAATGCCAAACTACGCAAGCCTGAAGAAAAAACAGGATTTGTGAGTTGGCGTTTTGCGTTGCTTTGCGGTGGTATTGGTATCGCTTTAGCCGCGCTATTAATCCGTGTTGCCTATTTACAGATTATTAACCCCGATCCCCTTATTCGTGAAGGGGATATGCGTTCTCTACGTGTACAAAAAGTACCGACAGCAAGAGGCATGATCAGCGATAGAATGGGTAGGCCTCTTGCCGTTAGTGTGCCTGTTTTTGCCATTTGGGCAGATCCTAAAGTTGTATTAGATGCTAATCCCGATATGACGGATTCTCGTTGGTTAGCACTTGCTGATGCACTGAAAATGCCAGTGAATCACATCGAGCAAAAAATTGTCGCAACGCCTTCCGCTCGTTTTATCTATTTGGCTCGCCAAGTGAACCCTGAAATTAGTGATTATATTAGTAAACTAAAAATCACTGGGATTAATATGCGCCAAGAATCAAAACGCTATTATCCATCAGGCGAAGTAACTGCTCACATCATCGGTGTAACAAATATTGATGGTGATGGTATTGAAGGTGTTGAAAAAAGCTTTAACCAGTGGCTGACAGGTGCTCCTGGTGAGCGTGTTGTTCGTAAAGATGGTTTTAACCGTGTTATCGAGAATATCGCTCAAACAGACAGCCAAGCTGCTCATAACCTGATGTTAAGTATCGATGAACGTCTGCAATCTGTGGTTTATCGCGAATTAACCAATGCGGTTATTAAGAATAAAGCAGAGTCAGGAACCGCTGTTTTAGTTGATGTAAATACCGGTGAAGTGCTGGCGATGGCTAACAGCCCATCGTACAACCCAAATAATTTAACGGGAACGCCTAAAGATGCGATGCGTAATCGTGCTATCACCGATATTTTTGAACCAGGTTCTACCGTAAAACCGATGGTTGTGATGAGTGCGCTCCACAATCATATTATTAAAGAAAATAGTGTTATTAATACCGTTCCTTATCGTATTAGCGGGCATCAGATAAAAGATGTGGCGTTATATCATGAGCTTTCGATAACAGGAATATTACAGAAATCGAGTAACGTTGGTGTTTCAAGACTGGCGTTAGCGATGCCTGCATCTGAACTTGTGGATGTTTATTCACGATTTGGATTCGGGAAGCCAACTAACTTGGGGCTAGTTGGCGAAAGTAGTGGCATATTTCCAATAAAAAAACAACGGTGGTCCGATCTTGAAAGGGCCACCTTCTCTTTCGGATATGGGCTAATGGTAACGCCGTTACAGTTAGCGCGTGTCTACGCAACGATTGGTAGTTTTGGTATTTACCGTCCTCTTTCTATTACAAAAGTTGACCCTCCAGTACCGGGAACTCGCGTATTCCCCGAGCCTGTGATGAGAACCGTCGTTCATATGATGGAAAGCGTTGCATTGCCCGGTGGTGGCGGTGTGAGTGCTGCAATTAAAGGTTATCGTGTTGCGATTAAAACAGGGACAGCGAAGAAAGTAGGGCCAGACGGAAAATATATCAATCAATATATCTCTTATGCGGCGGGTGTTGCTCCAGCAAGTCGCCCTCGTTTTGCATTGGTTGTTGTAATCAATGAACCCAAAGCAGGGAAGTACTATGGTGGGGCAGTTTCTGCACCGGTGTTTGGCGCGATCATGGGCGCGGTTTTACGCACAATGAACGTAGAACCTGACGCATTGACGCCAGACGATAAAAATGAATTTGTGATTAAAAAAGAAGAGGATACAAGTGGCCGATCCTAACTTAAGTGACCTATTAGGGGCACTCGGGATACAAGCACCGTCATTGATGCTCAAAGACATGACACTCGATAGCCGAAAAGCGGCGAGCGGTGATCTTTTTATCGCCATCAAAGGTCATGAAACTGATGGTAGACGCTATATTCCTCAAGCAATTGCTCAAGGTGTTTCGGCGGTATTAGCGGAAGCACAAGATGTTGCAACGCATGGTGAAATCCGTGAAAGTCACGGTATTCCAGTTATTTACATTGATAATCTTAATGCGGAATTGTCAAAGTTAGCGGGACATTTTTATCATCAACCTGCGGAAAAACTCAAACTGATTGGTGTTACTGGGACTAATGGAAAAACGACAACAACACAATTGTTAGCACAGTGGGCACAAGGTTTAGGTGAAACAAGTGCTGTGATGGGAACAGTAGGTAACGGACTTTTAGGTCATGTTGTTCCTGCGATGAACACCACAGGATCTGCGGTTGATATTCAATTAGAGTTACAGCAATTATTAAATCAAGGCGCGACATTGACCGCTATGGAAGTTTCTTCTCATGGTTTAGTTCAAGGTCGTGTGAGTGCATTGCCTTTTGTGGCGAGTGTATTTACGAATTTAAGTCGTGATCATCTTGATTACCATGGTGATATGGCTAACTACGAAGAAGCAAAATGGTTACTGTTTTCCACTCATTGCAGTGGTGAAAAAATCATCAATGCGGATGATGCCGTTGGTCAAAAATGGTTATCTCGTTTACCTGACGCTGTTGCCGTGACAATGGAAAATAAATTGCCACAAAATTGGCAAGGCCGTTTTGTTAAAACAACCCAGATTAATTATCATGATGCGGGTGCAACCATTCACTTTAGTTCTAGCTGGGGTGATGGTGAAATTGAAAGCCCATTAATGGGGGCATTTAATGTTAGTAATCTTTTATGCGCTTTAGCGACATTATTAGCACTTGAATATCCATTAGATGCGGTTATTAAAGCGTCATCTTCACTCACACCTGTTTGTGGCCGCATGGAAGTATTTAGTGCGGATAATCGCCCTACGGTTATTGTCGATTATGCTCATACTCCAGATGCTTTAGAGAAAGCACTTCAAGCTGCTCGTTTACACTGCACAGGTAAACTATGGTGTGTATTTGGTTGTGGCGGAGATAGAGACAAAGGTAAGCGCCCACTAATGGGAGCAGTCGCAGAAGAGCTGGCTGATAAAGTTGTTATCACCGATGACAACCCTCGTAGCGAAGAGCCACACGCTATCATCCAAGATATTCTTTCTGGTTTAATGGATCCCGGTCGTGCTATTGCCATTGAAGGTCGAGCTGAAGCAGTCACTAACGTGATCATGCAAGCCGATGCAAAGGATATGATTTTAGTCGCAGGTAAAGGGCATGAAGATTATCAATTAGTTGGCTCGCGCCGTCTTGATTATTCAGACAGATTAACCGTTGCTCGGTTGTTGGGGGTGATAGCATGATCCCTCTGTCTTTAGGAAATATTGAACAAATTAGCAAAGGCACATTGAGCCATATCGCTCAAAGCCAAGCGGACCAACTTATCATCAAATCGATTTCAACAGATAGTCGTAAAATTGATGAAGATTGCCTGTTTATTGCATTAGCGGGTGAGCGTTTTGATGCTCATGATTTTATTGCTGATGTAAAAGAAAAGGGCGCTGTTGCGGTGTTAGTTAATCGTGAGATTGATGTTGATTGCCCGCAAATCATTGTGAAAGATACCCATCTAGCAATGGGCGAAATTGCAGCACATATTCGTTCGCTAAGCCACGCCAAGATTGTTGCGTTGACAGGCTCTTCTGGAAAAACCTCCGTTAAAGAGATGACCGCTTCTATTTTGCGTCACTGTGGCGAAACCTTATATACCCATGGCAATTTAAATAACGATATTGGCGTACCTTTAACGCTTTTTCGTTTAACGTCAGAACACCGTTTTGCTGTTATTGAGTTAGGCGCAAACCATATCGGTGAAATCGCGTATACCGTAAATATGGTAAAACCAGATAGTGCATTGGTAAATAATCTCTTTTCTGCACATATTGAGGGATTTGGATCACTGGAAGGGATTGCACAAGCAAAAGGTGAAATCTTTACCCACTTAAAAGAGCAAGGTACAGCCATTATTAATCTGGATAGTAATGACTTACCTTTGTGGAAACACCATTTGAATGCGCGCCAAACGCAATGGTCATTCTCTTTATCAGCACAAGGTAAAGCCGATTTTTATCCATCAGATATCACGGTTAAGCAATTCACAACCAACTTCACGTTACATACCCCCGAAGGTTGTGTTGACGTCACTCTTCCATTACCGGGTCGCCATAATATTGCGAATGCTTTAGCGGCAAGTGCTCTTGCGCTATCTGCTGGGGCAACGCTTGAAGATGTTCGTCTTGGTTTATCGACATTAAAAGCCGTACCGGGAAGATTGTATCCTGTTGAATTAACAGCAGGAAAAATGGTGTTAGATGACACTTACAATGCTAACGATGGTTCGATGATCGCAGGCTTACAGGTTTTATCTCAATTACCGGGATATAAGATTTTTGTTGCAGGTGATATGGCTGAATTAGGTAAAGATTCAGAAAAATGTCACCGTGATGTGGGGCGTTTTGCTCACAATGCCGGTATTGATAGTGTCTTTACTGTTGGACACCACAGCCATTTTATTAGTGATGAAAATCAAGGTGGTCAGCATTTTGCATTTAAAGCCGACTTACTTGCTCAATTAATTCCATTATTACAGCAGCATGATGTTGTTTCAGTTTTAGTAAAAGGTTCACGAAGCTCCGCGATGGAAGATATCGTGAACGCATTAAAGGAGTGCTTTGAATGTTAGTTTGGCTAGCCGAATATTTGGTTAAATACCATACATTTTTTAATGTGTTTTCTTATCTGACATTCAGGGCGATTGTTGGCTTATTGACGGCATTAATTATTGCGTTGTGGATGGGACCTCATCTGATTGCATGGTTACAAAAAATGCAAATCGGGCAAGTGGTTCGTAGCGAAGGCCCTGAGTCTCACTTTAGCAAACGCGGTACGCCAACAATGGGCGGGATTATGATCCTGTTCTCTATCTCCATCTCCACACTACTATGGGCAAGATTAGATAACCCCTATGTTTGGTGTGTATTACTGGTTTTAATTGGTTACGGCGTGATTGGTTTTGTTGATGATTATCGCAAAGTAGTTCGTAAAGACACAAAAGGCTTAATTGCTCGCTGGAAATATTTCTGGCAGTCCGTACTCGCACTTGTTGTGGCATTTAGTATGTACGCAATTGGTAAAGATACGCCAGCAACACAGCTAGTCGTTCCATTCTTTAAAGATGTTATGCCTCAATTAGGTATGCTCTACATTTTACTGGCTTACTTTGTGATTGTGGGTACGAGTAACGCAGTGAATTTAACGGATGGTTTAGATGGTTTAGCCATTATGCCAACGGTATTTGTTGCTGCGGGTTTTGCATTAGTTGCATGGGCAACAGGTAACGTTAATTTCGCCAGTTATTTGAAAATTCCTTACTTAATGCATGCGGGCGAATTGGTGATTGTCTGTACCGCGATAGTCGGCGCTGGTTTAGGTTTTCTTTGGTTTAACACTTACCCAGCACAGGTCTTTATGGGCGATGTTGGTTCGCTTGCATTAGGTGGCGCATTAGGGACTATCGCAGTGTTATTACGCCAAGAGTTTTTATTAGTGATTATGGGGGGGGTGTTTGTTGTTGAAACACTCTCCGTTATTTTACAAGTCGGTTCATTTAAGTTGCGTGGTCAACGTATTTTCCGTATGGCTCCAATTCATCACCATTATGAATTAAAAGGCTGGCCTGAACCTCGTGTTATTGTCCGTTTCTGGATCATCTCACTGATGTTAGTGCTTATTGGTCTGGCGACATTAAAGGTGCGTTAAGATGGCAAATTATCAGGGAAAAAAAGTGGTTGTTGTTGGGCTTGGGATAACAGGCCTTTCTTGCGTTGACTTTTTTATCCGCCAAGGTGTTACACCTAAGGTTATTGATACACGCCAAAAACCAGGAGGCTTAGATAAGCTTCCTGTTGACGTTGAATATCATACAGGTAGTTTTCATCAAGCATGGCTTAACGATGCTGATTTAATTATCTCAAGTCCGGGTATTGCACTTTCGACACCAGAGCTTGTTGAAGCCGCAAATCATGGTGTTGAAATTGTTGGTGATATTGAACTATTTTGCCGTGAAGCCAAAGCGCCTATTGTAGCGATTACGGGCTCTAACGGTAAAAGTACCGTGACAACGCTTGTGGGTGAAATGGCAAGCGCAGATGGTATTCGTGTTGGAGTCGGTGGCAATATTGGTGTTCCAGCACTGACCTTATTAACCGAGCCTTATGATTTATATGTATTAGAGCTATCGAGTTTTCAACTAGAAACGACTCATAGCTTACAAGCCGCTGCTGCAACGGTATTAAATATTAGCGAAGATCATATGAATCGCTATCCGTTAGGATTAGAACAATATCGTGAAGCAAAACTGCGTATTTACGATAATGCTAAAACCTGCGTTTATAACGAAGATGATGCATTAACGCTACCTTTAGCGGGTAAAGATAATCGTTGTGTTAGTTTTGGTGTTGGACAAGGTGATTATCAGCTTGATAACACAAATCGCATTTTAAAAGTGAAGGGTGAAAAAGTCCTTTCAACGGCTGAAATGTACCTTTCAGGGCAGCATAACTATACCAATGCATTAGCAGCATTAGCACTTGCTGATGCTGTGGGTATTTCTCGTAAAGCTGCAACCGAGGTACTGAAAACGTATCACGGTCTTGCTCACCGTTTTCAATTAGTTTATTTACATCAAAATGTACGTTGGATAAATGACTCGAAAGCCACCAATGTGGGAAGCACTGAAGCGGCATTACGAGGACTTGAAGTTGAGGGCACACTACACCTTTTATTAGGTGGTGATGGGAAATCTGCTGACTTCACTTCTTTATTGCCTTATATCAGTGGAGACAATATTCGTCTGTACTGTTTTGGGCAAGATGGACACGCATTGGCAAATCTAAGACCAGATGTCTCTTTATTAACAGTGACAATGGAAGAAGCCATGCGAGCCTTAGCTCCTTCTGTAAAATCAGGGGATATGGTGTTGCTCTCTCCTGCATGTGCAAGCTTAGATCAGTTTAAATGTTTTGAGCAGCGTGGTGATGAATTTGCACGTTTAGCAAGGGAGCTTGGCTGATGAGCGTATTCGCAATGCGAAAATTAAAACAGTGGCTAGTGGGCAGTTATCAAACTGAGAATACGGCATTTGTGCCGTATGATCGCACTTTGCTCTGGTTTACTTTCGGATTAGCGGTTGTCGGCTTTGTTATGGTGACATCAGCTTCAATGCCTGTTGGTCAACGTCTTGCAGAAGATCCTTTCTTATTTGCTAAACGTGATGGCATCTATATTGTTGTCGCATTTTGTATTGCGTTAGTCACCATGCGCGTTCCAATGGCAATTTGGCAACGTTATAGCAGCTTAATGCTGTTTGGTTCGATATTACTTTTATTAGTGGTATTGGTGGTAGGGAGTTCCGTTAATGGTGCTTCACGCTGGATTGCGGTGGGACCATTAAATTTCCAGCCTGCTGAATTATCAAAACTTGCGCTGTTTTGTTATTTATCGAGCTATTTAGTCCGAAAAGTTGAAGAAGTGCGAAATAACTTTTGGGGTTTCTGTAAGCCGATGGGCGTGATGTTAGTACTGGCTGTTTTATTGTTATTACAACCAGACTTAGGAACCGTTGTGGTTTTATTCGTAACAACATTAGCACTGTTATTTTTAGCAGGTGCTAAAATTTGGCAGTTCTTAGCCATTATCGGTTCAGGAATTGCCGCTGTTGTTATGTTGATTATTGTTGAACCTTACCGTGTTCGACGTATCACTTCTTTCTTAGAACCTTGGGAAGATCCATTTGGAAGTGGCTATCAGCTTACACAATCTCTAATGGCATTTGGTCGTGGTGATTTGCTTGGACAAGGTTTAGGAAACTCAGTACAAAAACTAGAATATTTGCCAGAGGCACATACCGACTTTATTTTCTCCATTTTGGCTGAAGAACTTGGTTATATCGGTGTGGTTTTGGTGCTTTTAATGGTATTCTTCATCGCTTTTCGCGCGATGCAAATTGGACGACGTGCGCTGATCCTCGAACAACGTTTTTCAGGCTTTTTAGCTTGCTCTATCGGGATTTGGTTTACATTCCAGTCATTGGTGAATGTAGGCGCTGCAGCAGGCATGTTGCCAACAAAGGGATTAACCCTTCCTCTTATTAGTTACGGTGGTTCGAGTTTGATTATTATGTCAACTGCCATCGTGATGTTATTACGAATTGATTATGAAACACGTCTAGCACAAGCTCAGGCGTTTGTAAGGAGCCCGAAATGAGCGAGCGTAGACGCCGTTTAATGGTTATGGCTGGTGGTACTGGGGGACATGTATTCCCAGGATTAGCTGTTGCTCATTATCTACAATCTCAAGGTTGGGAAATCCGATGGTTAGGAACGGCAGATAGAATGGAAGCCGATTTAGTCCCTAAGCACGGTATCGAAATTGAATTTATTCGTATCTCAGGTTTACGTGGAAAAGGTATTAAAGCATTAATCGCAGCACCTATTCGTATTATTAAAGCGATTTTCCAAGCTCGCGCCATTATGAAGCGCTATCAGCCAGATGCTGTACTTGGTATGGGTGGTTACGTTTCAGGCCCTGGTGGTGTTGCCGCTTGGATGTGCGGGATCCCCGTTATTTTGCATGAGCAAAATGGTATCGCTGGATTAACCAATCGCTGGTTATCGAAAATTGCGAAACGTGTATTACAGGCTTTTCCGGGGGCCTTTCCTAAAGCACCAGTTGTTGGAAATCCTGTTCGTGAAGATGTATTGGCACTTGAAGCGCCTTCAGTACGATTAAAAGAGAGAACAGGGCCTATTCGTGTACTGATCATTGGTGGTAGTCAAGGTGCTAGAATTTTAAATCACACCTTACCCGTAGTTGCAGGTTTACTAGGTGAACATGTTACAATCTGGCATCAAGCAGGAAAAGGTGGCGAAAGTGATACAAAAACACGCTATCAGAACGAATTAGCAAAAAATTCAGTTAAATCTGAATATAAAGTTACTGAATTTATTGATGATATAGCGCAAGCTTACCTATGGGCTGATGTTGTTGTGTGTCGTTCAGGTGCATTAACGGTCAGCGAAATTGCCGCAGCGGGATTACCCGCTATTTTTGTTCCTTTCCAGCACAAAGATAGACAGCAATATTGGAATGCACTGCCGTTAGAAAAAGCGGGTGCAGCGCGTATTATTGAGCAAAACGATTTAACACCAGAAGTCATTGCACAAACCCTGAAAAATTGGGATAGAGAAACCTTGTTAGCAATGGCAGAGAAAGCAAAAAGTGTTGCGATTACGGATGCCACAGAGCGCGTAGCGAATGTGATAATCGAAGTGGCAAAAAAATAAACGTAACTTGTAACCATTAACGTAGAGCGAAGAAGTAAATAGTGAATACACAACAACTGGCAAAATTAAGATCATTTGTGCCTGAAATGAGAAAAGTTAGGCATATTCACTTTATTGGCATCGGTGGTGCTGGTATGGGGGGGATTGCCGAAGTGTTGGCTAACGAAGGTTATGAAATCAGCGGTTCTGATTTAGCACCAAACGTAGTCACACAACAGCTCGTTGCCTTAGGCGCGACAGTCTATTTTAATCATCGCCCTGAAAATATTCGTGGCGCAAGTGTTGTTGTGGTTTCGACAGCAATCAGTGCTGAAAATCCTGAGATTATTGCAGCAAGAGAAGCGCGTATCCCTGTTATTCGTCGTGCTGAAATGCTGGCTGAATTGATGCGTTATCGTCATGGTGTTGCGATTGCCGGAACACATGGCAAAACGACAACAACAGCGATGATTTCAAATATTTATGCGCAAGCGGGTTTAGATCCTACTTTTGTTAATGGTGGGCTTGTTAAATCGGCTGGCACTCATGCTCGCTTAGGTTGCAGTCGTTATTTAATTGCTGAAGCTGATGAAAGTGATGCATCGTTTTTACATTTACAACCCATGGTTGCTGTCGTTACGAATATCGAAGCAGACCATATGGACACATATCACGGTAATTTTGACAATCTAAAAGAGACGTTTATTACCTTTTTGCACAATTTACCATTCTATGGTCGTGCAGTGATGTGTCTGGATGACGATGTCATTCGTTCTATTATTCCTAAAGTGGGTCGTTATATTACGACTTATGGCTTTAGTGAAGATGCTGACGTTCGTATTACACACTATGAACAAAAAGGTGCTCAGGGCTTTTTCACTATTTCTCGTGAAGGTATGCCAGATTTACAAGTTGTATTAAATGCACCTGGTCGCCATAACGCACTGAATGCGACAGCTGCGGTTGCTGTCGCCACAGAAGAAGGCATTGCTGACGAACATATTTTAGCCGCATTACTTAACTTCCAAGGTACTGGACGTCGTTTTGATTTCTTAGGTAACTACGGTCTTGAGCATGTTAATGGTCAAGAAGGTGAAGTGATGCTAGTGGATGATTATGGTCATCATCCAACAGAAGTTGATGCAACGATTAAAGCGGCGAGAGCAGGATGGCCAGATAAACGTCTAGTGATGATTTTCCAACCCCATCGCTATACACGTACTCGTGATTTATATGAAGACTTTGCAACTGTTCTCAATCAAGTTGATATTTTATTATTAACAGATGTTTATTCTGCTGGGGAAGCGCCTATTGCAGGTGCCGATAGTCGCTCACTTTGTCGAACAATTCGCCAACGTGGAAAGCTAGATCCTATCTGGGTTTCTGATGTGACTAATATTTCATCAATATTGGCGGGTGTATTAACAGATAATGATCTTGTTTTAGTTCAAG
The DNA here is from genome assembly GCF_009914335.1 of Proteus columbae. Classification (NCBI taxonomy): domain Bacteria; kingdom Pseudomonadati; phylum Pseudomonadota; class Gammaproteobacteria; order Enterobacterales; family Morganellaceae; genus Proteus; species Proteus columbae. Next base: position 2,875,184 of record NZ_CP043925.1, on the reverse strand, counting down.
GTGCTGGAAATATTGGTAAAATAGCGCGTCGCTTAGCAGATACGAAATTACAGCCATCTTTCAGCGAGGATTAAGACGGATGTTTGAGCAAGTGAACATCATTTATGGTGAAATGGTCAATAAAATAACTGTAATGATGGGGTGTTATGAGGAAAATAACACTGTATTAGCGGAAAAAATGATCGAGAATTCGCTTGCTCAAATCTGTGTTGAGAAAAAATTTCAGTTAAAAAGTAAGAAAAACGCAGAAAAATTCGCAATTTCTTCTTTTAAAGTAAATAATTCTCAACAGATTGAACAATTTAGTGATTTAATTATCAAACCTAAAAGTGTTCATAAAGTATATATATGTAGGAAAAGTATTAATCGCTGGAATATCGGACAAAAGGATGGGCGATTCTCTTGTTTAAACGTTGCTCAGGAGTTAGTGGGTTAATATGTCACAAGCAGCGCTAAATATAAAAGAACACAAAGAGAAGCAACATTCTGACAGACCGAGTAATGGTACTTATTTATCAGGATTAATCTTTTTCTTATGTGTGATTGCCACCATCATTTGGGGTGGAATACAAGTGGTTAACTGGATGAAAGACGCAAATCGTCTGCCAATCTCAAAACTTGTATTAACGGGTGAGCGACATTACACAACGAATGATGATGTACGTCAGGCCATTTTGTCTTTAGGACAGCCGGGTACATTTATGACACAGGATGTGAATATTATTCAGCAACAAATTGAACGTATGCCATGGATTAGGCAAGTCACTGTTCGTAAACAGTGGCCTGATGAACTTAAAATCCATCTGGTAGAGTATGTTCCCTTTACCCGTTGGAATGACACTTACTTTCTTGATAAAGAAGGACGTGTTTTCAGTCTGCCAACGCAGTTGGAAACCAAAGGAAGTTATCCTTTGTTATATGGTCCTCAAGGAAGCGAAAAAATGGTGTTGTCAGGTTATGTGGCAATGAGAGATCAGCTTCTTGCAAGTAACCTGAATTTAAAAGCAGCGTCAATGTCTGCCCGTCAGGGATGGCAATTAGTTTTAGACAATGATGTCCGATTGGAGTTAGGTCGTAAGGATAACGAAAAACGGATCGCTCGCTTTATTGAGTTGTATCCGATACTGCAACAACAAACAGATAAACGAGTTGATTACGTGGATCTGCGTTATGACAGTGGTGGTGCAGTCGGATGGGCTCCTTTATTACTTGAGAATGAATAAACAAGACGTGGCAGATGACACGATGAAGGCGAAGGCAGAACAATAATGATCAAAGCGACGGACAGAAAATTAGTAGTTGGTCTTGAGATTGGTACGGCCAAAGTAGCCACCCTTGTCGGTGAGATCCTGCCTGATGGTGTAGTGAATATTATCGGGGTGGGAAGTTGTCCATCTCGGGGCATGGATAAAGGTGGCGTTAATGATCTCGAATCCGTCGTAAAATGTGTACAACGGGCGGTAGATCAGGCTGAGTTGATGGCTGACTGCCAAATATCTTCAGTATATTTGGCGTTATCAGGCAAGCATATCAGTTGCCAAAATGAGATTGGTATGGTGCCAATTTCAGAAGAAGAAGTGACTCAAGATGATGTTGATAGCGTGGTTCATACCGCGAAATCCGTCAAAGTAAAAGATGAACACCGTGTTTTACACGTTATACCGCAAGAGTATGCCATTGATTATCAAGAAGGGATCAAAAACCCAGTTGGATTATCGGGTGTGCGTATGCAGGCTAAAGTTCATTTAATTACCTGCCATAACGATATGGCAAAGAATATTGTAAAAGCAGTTGAACGCTGTGGATTAAAAGTGGATCAACTGATTTTTGCGGGACTGGCTTCAAGTTTTGCTGTATTGACCGAAGATGAACGTGAATTAGGTGTGTGTGTTGTTGATATTGGTGGCGGTACAATGGATATCGCAATTTATACCGGTGGAGCATTAAGACATACTCGCGTTATTCCTTATGCTGGTAATGTAGTAACAAGCGATATCGCTTACGCGTTTGGCACTCCGCCAAATGATGCGGAAGCTATCAAGGTTCGTCATGGTTGTGCATTAGGCTCTTTAGTTGGTAAAGATGAAAATGTCGAAGTTCCAAGTGTCGGAGGCAGACCACCAAGAAGTCTGCAACGACAAACTCTTGCTGAGGTGATTGAGCCTCGTTATACCGAACTGCTCAATCTTGTTAATGAAGAGATTTTAAAAGTTCAAGAACAGTTACGCCAGCAAGGGATTAAGCATCATTTAGCCGCAGGTATTGTGCTAACAGGTGGTGCTGCACAGATTGATGGACTTGTTGAATGTGCTCAACGTGTTTTCCACACGCAAGTACGGATCGGTAAACCGTTAAATATTACCGGGCTAACAGATTATGCGCAGGATCCCTACTACTCAACAGCGGTTGGGCTCTTGCATTACGGTAAAGAATCTCACTTTGGTGAGGAAACTGAAACCGAGAAACGCTCTGCTGTCGGTGGTTTATTTAAAAAACTCACTGGTTGGCTAAAAAGAGAGTTTTAATAATCAGACAAATTTAAAAAGAGGTCGTTTGAGCAAGCGGCCCTGAGAAGGCACAAAACGGAGAGAAATTATGTTTGAACCTATGGAATTAACCAACGATGCGGTGATCAAAGTCATCGGCGTTGGTGGCGGCGGCGGTAATGCGGTTGAGCACATGGTTCGTGAACGTATTGAAGGCGTAGATTTCTTTGCAGTCAATACGGATGCTCAAGCGCTACGTAAAACAGCGGTCGGACAGACTATCCAAATCGGTAATGCCATTACGAAAGGCTTAGGTGCAGGTGCAAATCCTGAAGTAGGCCGTAATGCAGCAGAGGAAGACCGCGAAGGGCTACGTGCAGCACTTGAAGGTGCCGATATGGTCTTTATCGCAGCAGGTATGGGCGGTGGTACTGGTACTGGTGCTGCGCCTGTTGTTGCAGAAGTGGCTAAAGAATTAGGCATTTTGACCGTTGCTGTAGTGACTAAGCCTTTTAATTTTGAAGGCAAAAAACGTATGGCATTTGCGGAACAAGGTATTACTGAGTTATCAAAACATGTTGACTCATTAATCACTATTCCAAATGACAAGTTATTAAAAGTACTTGGTCGTGGAATTTCATTATTAGATGCGTTCGGCGCAGCTAATGATGTATTAAAAGGCGCAGTTCAAGGTATCGCTGAGCTAATCACTCGCCCAGGTTTAATGAACGTTGACTTTGCTGACGTAAGAACTGTGATGTCTGAAATGGGTTATGCCATGATGGGATCGGGTGCTGCGAAAGGCGAAGATCGTGCTGAAGAAGCAGCAGAAATGGCGATTTCAAGTCCATTATTGGAAGACATCGACTTATCTGGCGCGCGTGGTGTGTTAGTCAACATCACAGCAGGTTTTGACTTACGTCTTGATGAATTTGAAACAGTGGGTAATACCATTCGTGCATTTGCATCAGATAATGCGACTGTGGTTATCGGTACATCCCTTGACCCAGAAATGAATGATGAATTGCGTGTGACTGTGGTTGCAACAGGTATTGGTATGGACAAACGTCCAGAAATTACGCTGGTAACTAATAAACAGAATCAGCAAAGCGCAATGGAGAATCGTTACCAGCAAATGCAAAATAGCATGTCTTCTTTCTCTGCCGTAGAAGAAAGCAAGCCTGCCGCAAAAGCCGTTAACGAACAATCTACTCAGGCAAACAAAGAACCAGATTATTTAGATATCCCAGCGTTCCTGAGAAAACAGGCTGATTAATCGCCAAAAAGATTGGCATCTCCGCTTTTTGTGCTAAACTGTCCTGCCAATTATAAGTATAATGATTGGTAGGACGGATAACATTGCGAGATAAAATGATGATCAAACAACGGACATTAAAACGAATTGTACAAGCAACCGGTGTGGGACTTCACACGGGTAAAAAAGTTACGCTTACAATGCGTCCGGCGCCAGCAAATACTGGGGTCATCTACCGTCGTACTGACTTAAATCCACCGGTGGATTTTCCAGCAGACGCAAAATCAGTTCGTGACACTATGTTATGTACTTGCTTAGTCAACGAAGACGATGTGCGTATATCAACCGTTGAGCATTTAAACGCAGCACTGGCTGGTTTAGGCATTGATAATATCGTAATTGAAGTGAATGCACCTGAAATTCCAATTATGGATGGAAGTGCGGCACCTTTTGTTTTCTTGTTACTTGATGCAGGTATCGAAGAGCTTCGTACTGCGAAGAAATTCATTCGCATCAAAGAAACAGTACGTGTAGAAGATGGCGATAAATGGGCAGAGATGCGCCCATACAACGGGTTTAAATTAGATTTTACTATCGATTTTAATCACCCAGCCATTGATGCAAGTACGCAGCGTTATAAATTAGATTTCTCCGCTGAATCTTTTATGAGCCAAATTAGCCGTGCTCGTACATTTGGATTTATGCGTGATATCGAATATCTACAATCTAAAGGATTGTGTTTAGGCGGAAGTTTCGATTGTGCAATCGTAGTTGATGACTATCGTGTTCTCAACGACGATGGCTTACGTTTTGAAGATGAATTTGTTCGTCACAAAATGTTGGATGCAATCGGTGATTTATTTATGTGTGGCTATAACATTATCGGTGAATTCACCGCGTTTAAATCAGGTCATGCACTGAACAATAAATTGCTCCAAGCTGTATTAGCAAAAGAATCTGCGTGGGAATTCGTCACATTTGAAGACGAAGCGCAAATGCCAGTGGCATTCAAAGCTCCCTCAATGGTCTTTGCTTAATTCCTGCGAAGGAAAGCGCGTTAATTATCTCTAATTAACGTTCATCTTTGGCTGTACTTGTACTCTCTCCGGCAAGTGCAGCCAACCGTTCTAATCTCTCTCTTAATTTCTTTGGGCTTTTCTCAGCTAAATACTTCAATGATTGCGCACTTTCTAAACTTAAGTGACGTTTCTTTTTAGGCTTTTGTTCTTTTAATGATGATATTAAAGATCTTTTTTCCTGTTTTACGCCTAAAGACGGATTTATTTTGATGTCTATTGAGGATAAGGATGGTAAAATTTCTTGTCTCAATGCGGAAAGTAATGACGGGGTTTCATAACGTAAACGAGTTAACCAACTTGCGTTTGCAACTTCAATAATTAAAATAGCATTACGATAATTTGCGACACGGCACTTATCTCGTAAAGGAACGGGTAAAAGAGCCATGACGGCACGATTTAATTTTAGTAAAATCGTTGCGCGCTGTTGTATAAGTTGTAGTGTACTCTTGTTGGAACCTTCAAGTTCAATGAAGATTTTTTCCAATGATTGTGGGTAACTATCCCGCATAGATTTTGACTCCACAAAATAAAGATTAATGAGCAACGAAGGTTAATGAGTATTATAAGTTTTTGGCGACAGTTTGGCAGGCGATATTTTTGGTCGCATCTGCTTTTAGGGATGGTAGCAGCAGGTATCGGAATACCTTCGCTGTTGTCTGCTCATGCCGAAAATCCACAGCAAACAGATACTCCTTCTTCTCAAAACCGTCAAAGTCAGGCAATTATTGCGTTTGATAACTTATTCTTACGTCAAAGTGTACAGAATCCTGCTTCATCCTTCACCTTTAATTACTGGCAACAGCATGCAGTAAAAAATGTGATCAAACAGCTCTCTTTTGCATTCACCATTAATTCACCCGAATTGATGGTTAAAGCCAAAGATGAGCCGTTACCTGCTTCTAATGTTGCAGCGGTTATGCTTGATACGCTGTATGCCTTATTAACAGAGACTCCATCATCAGCATTAAGCCTCCTTCCTCTTTCTGGCTATGTTTTAGTACAGAATACAATTTCCTATCATACCGGATTATGGCTTGCACAAATCCGTGGTATTCGCGCAGGGCCTTACCTAACAGCTTAATTGAGTCACTTAATCTAATAAGATTATGATTATCTCTGTTTATCAATAAAAACAGAGGCTGTTTTCGGCGTTTTACGCCATAAATGAGAATAAAGATTTATGTTAGGTAAAATTGTAACCAAAATTTTTGGTAGTCGTAATGATCGTTCAATCCGCCGTATGCGCAAGGTTGTTGCTGAAATTAATAAACTAGAGCCAGAATTTGAAAAGCTGACAGATGATGAGCTAAAAGCGAAAACAGATGAATTCCGTGAGCGCTTAAAAAACGGTGAGAAAGAAGAAGATATTTTACCAGAAGCGTTTGCAACAGTGCGTGAAGCCAGTAAACGTGTTTTTGGTATGCGTCACTTCGACGTACAGTTAATCGGTGGTATGGTTCTGAATGAACGTTGTATTGCAGAAATGCGTACAGGTGAAGGTAAAACATTAACCGCAACATTACCTGCGTACTTAAATGCGCTATCAGGTAAAGGCGTTCACGTTGTTACCGTCAATGACTACTTGGCACAGCGTGATGCCGAAAACAACCGTCCTTTATTTGAATTCTTAGGATTAAGCGTTGGTATCAACTTACCAAATATGGCGCCACCAGTAAAACGTGAAGCTTATAATGCTGATATCACTTATGGTACGAACAATGAATTTGGTTTCGACTACCTACGTGACAACATGGCATTTAGTCCACAAGAACGTGTTCAACGCAAATTACACTATGCATTAGTGGATGAGGTTGACTCAATCTTGATCGATGAAGCACGTACACCACTGATCATTTCAGGCCCAGCAGAAGACAGTTCTGAACTTTATATCCAAATGAATAAAATCATTCCTCATTTGGTTTCTCAAGAAAAAGAAGACTCAGATACATTCCAAGGTGAAGGCGATTACTCTGTTGATGAAAAAACACGTCAAGTGAACATCACAGAACGCGGTCTGGTTAAAATTGAAGGTTTATTAGCAGATGCTGGCATGATGAAAGAAGGGGAGTCTTTATACTCACCGGCTAATATTATGTTAATGCACCATGTAACAGCGGCATTGCGTGCTCACGCGCTGTTTACCAAAGATGTTGATTACATTGTTAAAGATGGCGAAGTTATCATTGTTGACGAACATACAGGTCGTACAATGCAAGGTCGTCGTTGGTCTGATGGTTTACACCAAGCTGTTGAAGCAAAAGAAGGTGTGAAGATCCAAAATGAAAACCAGACATTAGCGTCAATCACATTCCAAAACTATTTCCGTTTATACGAAAAATTAGCAGGGATGACGGGTACTGCGGATACAGAAGCGTTTGAATTTAACTCTATCTATCGCTTAGAAACAATTGTTATCCCAACTAACCGCCCAATGGTACGTAAAGATCTGCCTGACTTAGTCTATATGAATGAGCAAGGTAAATTTGCAGCCATTATTGAAGATATTCGTGAACGTACTCAAAATGGTCAGCCTGTTCTTGTCGGTACCATTTCAATTGAAAAATCAGAAGAGATTTCTAAAGCGCTGACGAAAGCAAATGTTCACCATAACGTGCTGAATGCGAAATTCCACGCAATGGAAGCGGATATTATTGCTAACGCAGGTTTACCTTCAGCGGTAACTATCGCAACTAACATGGCTGGTCGTGGTACCGATATCGTGTTAGGGGGTAGCTGGCAAACAGAAGTGGCTAAACTGGAAGAGCCAACAGAAGAAAAAATTGAAGAAATCAAAGCCAAATGGAAAGAGCGCCATGATGCAGTATTAGCATCAGGTGGTTTACATATCATTGGTACTGAGCGTCACGAATCTCGCCGTATTGATAACCAGTTACGTGGTCGTGCGGGTCGTCAAGGGGATGAAGGTTCTTCTCGTTTCTATTTGTCTATGGAAGACTCCTTAATGCGTATTTTTGCTTCAGACAAAGTGTCTGGCATGATGCGTAAATTAGGGATGAATGAAACCGAAGCGATTGAGCACCCTTGGGTAACCAAAGCAATTGCAAATGCACAGCGTAAAGTAGAAAACCGCAACTTTGATATTCGTAAGCAACTGCTTGAATATGATGATGTGGCAAATGATCAGCGTCGTGCAATCTATACTCAACGTAATGAATTACTGGATGTGGCAGACGTAAGTGAAACTATCGATAGTATTCGCCAAGACGTCTTCACTTCGATGATTGATAACTATATTCCACCTCAATCACTAGAAGAAATGTGGGATATTGAAGGCTTAACTGCATGTTTACAAAAAGACTTTGATTTAAATTTACCAATCAAAGAGTGGTTAGATAAAGAGCCAGAATTACACGAAGAAACATTACGTGAGCGTATTTTAGAAAAATCTATCGAAGTCTATAAAGCGAAAGAAGAGATCGTTAGTGCTGAAATGATGCGTAACTTTGAAAAAGGCGTGATGTTACAAACGCTAGACTCACTGTGGAAAGAGCACTTGGCAGCAATGGATTATTTACGTCAAGGTATCCACTTACGTGGTTATGCACAAAAAGATCCAAAACAAGAGTACAAACGTGAATCGTTCGCTATGTTTGCTAACATGTTGGAATCACTGAAATATGAAGTGATCAGCACACTAAGCAAAGTACAAGTTCGTTTACCAGAAGAAGTTGAAGAGTTAGAACGTCGTCGTCGTGAAGAAGCCGAGCGTTTAGCTAAACAACAACAATTAAGCCATGAAGTGACAAAAGAATCTCAAATGTCAGCAATCGATGGTCAAGTTGCTGCAGGTAAAAAAGTGGGTCGTAATGAACCATGTCCTTGTGGATCAGGTAAGAAATTTAAACATTGTCATGGTCAGTTAGGTTAATTTATTTTTCATAATAATAGCTGTGTAATGTACTGATTAAAAAAAGATCCACTTAGCCATAAGTGGGTCTTTTTTATTGATTACTGATCATACTTTACGTTCTATTTTGAAACGAACACATAAAAAAACCCCACTTATTATCCTAATAAGTGGGGTTTGGTTTACAAAAGAATAGGCATTACTCTTTTATAGGGTGTCTATTATTTTTCAGAAATAGACGATTTTGTGTTTACAGTTTCATTAACTTTAACAGGTGATTTTAATGACAAGTCACCACCTGCAAGTTGTTTCACTAAATCAACAGCAGATGATTTCAGATCAAGATCTGCACCTGCTTCATAGTGATGACCTTCAATATTGTTTAATTGAACGTTGCTACCGCTTAAATCAACCTGACCTTGCTCACTTTTAATTTCAGCACCTGTAAGTTTAGTTGTACCACTTACATTTAATGAAATGTCATTTTTGCTTGTTAAGGTTGTGGTTTGGGTAACGGCATCATTATCAATATGAGAAACTTTGATATCCGCATTCGCCGTATGGCCTTCAGCACCTGTTACGATATTTTTGATACCATTGCCTACTGTGCCAACACCTTTGTCGATTTTGGCTTTAGTTTCGCCGCTGATACCAGTTTTATCTGCAATGCTTGAAGAGAGTGAATTGTATTTATCAGAAATGACATCAGTGGCAGATTTAATTCCTGAATCAATAGTCTCTTTGATCGTATTTTCCAATAATGATCCACCTGCTTTGGCTGTTTTATCCACTTTGCTAGATTCAGGATCATTATTGTGGTTGTAACCCACATTTACATCGACATTAACGTGACGATCACTGTCTTTTTGACTAGTCACTGTAAAGTCACCTCCCACATTGCCAGTTACGTTATTTGCAGAAACATTGGCACCAGAAAGAGCGACGTTTTTATCACTATTTACGGTTAATGTGCCTGTTTCTACCGTTGCGTTTTGGTGTGTAGATTTTTGTTGATCTTCAACATTGACCAGTACTTTACCGCCGATATTATGGATAGAAGTGACTGGGTTCTCTTCAGTGACTTCTTTTGGTGTAGTCTTGGTCTGCTTTCCATTTAAGGAAATATCCGTTCCCCAATTGTTTTTGTAATCTGTTGACTGTGCTGACGTGATTGTCGTGTCACCCGATTGAGAGGTTAATTGTGCATCTTTACTATTAACTTGCGTACCTTGCAGATTAACGGAACTACCATTAACTGTTAAGTTACCTTGGTTAGTAATCATTCCACCTTCACGAGATATGGTTTTCTCATCTTGTTTACCAATAGCAAATTCAGCGCCACCTAAGCCATTGACAGAAGATGATTTTTCTCCCGTTTTTTGACCAAAGCCAGCTTGTAATCCACCAGATAAGTTTTTACCTGTTTCAGTACGTTGAGACTCAGTAGCTTGGAAATCAACTTTGTTAGTTGCAGTCAGAGAAACATCTTGTTCACTGGTTAAATGAGTACCTTGTAGAGTCAGATTATGACCTGACGTTAATTCGATACCTTGAGAGCCATTAACTGAACCCACTTGTGCGGTCGTCTGATCTTTTTGATGATTTGCACCACCAGCATTGAAGCCTCCACCATAGTTTTTACTGTCTGGTGTTGTGCCTACTTTGAGGTTTGCGCTGCCATTAACGCTATGTTGGCTTTCATTATGAGTATTAGTGGCTTGTGCCAGTGCTAAATCACCGCCAGCATTGATCACGGTTTTGCCATTTTGAGCATCAAACTGGGCACCTTCATAATGTGCTTCTTCACGTACATTAATGTTGATATTACCTTTTGAGTCAAATTGGCTACCTTTAGCTTGTGTTGTGGTTAAGCTTGTATCTGTGGTTTTACCTTCGCCTTTAATGGCAACGGTAATATCACTACCTGTTTTCGTGCTGACACCAACTTGACCACCACCTGTTGTTTCATGGAAAGACTCTTGGTGTTTGTTTTGAGCCGCTTCACTGGTGTGAGTATTTGCGGTTAGTGATACATCACCTTGTGTTGATTGGTAATGGGTACCTTGGTCACGTAAGTTGTTATTACTGTCAGAATTGATTTTACCCGCAGTAATTGATGTTGAAACCGCTTGGCTATCGCTTTGTGATTTCTGGCTACCGCCACCTTTAATACCGACTTCAACACCGACATTAGGTGCTTCTAAATTACTTAAGTTAGCAAGATTACTAATGGCATCTTTAAAAGTAACTTTTTTATCCATATCGGTATTGTTACCCGGTTTTGTGGTATCAATTCCGTCTTCTACTGCTTTTTTAATCGGTTTAGTAACACCACTGTAATCAAGATTAACACCCACATCGACACCGATATTTAAGGTATCTGTTTTAGATGTTGCACTGTCATTTGCCGCAAGATGATTAATATTTTCGCCTGATTCTTTATATGAACCGTCAACTTTGTGTGATGCACCTTGATGCGTTACATTATTGTTCGCAGTAATGGTTAAATCACCTGCAACTTGAGTTTCGCTACCTTTATTTTGGGTGATCTCAGTTGTTGTATGCTGTTTATCATATTGAAAATCAGCTTTAGAGCCCACTTTATCAACACCACCTGTGTAGCTAAAGCCACCTGAAGTGGTTCTATCTGTGCTGTCTGTTTCTTTTTTGTTTTCTGTTGAAACAAAAGCAACATTGTCACCAGAAACAGAGGCATTACCTGCGGTTGTTTTTAAATCAGAACCTGCAAAAGTGACATCTTTATCCGCTTGAACTTTAACACTGCCGCCACTAATAGTAGATCCTACTTGTTCGGTTTCAGTGCTATTGTTTTTATTGGATGTATGAGTGATATGAAAACCTGCGCTATATTGCTTGTCTTCAACTTCTTTAGCATGACCGGTGATCTCTAATGATGTTTTTTCATCATTAATTTTTGTGGTCTGCTGTGCAGATTTAACGTTGATATCACCTAAAGATTCAATGCCTAACTCATCAGCACTTTTAATCAAGCTACCAATAACATTGACATCTTTCCCACTGATCACAGTTAATTGTGCATCAGAAACTAATTCACTGCCGGTTGAAACTTGTTGATTAGTTTCATTTTTATGGGAATTCTTAGTAATATTAAAGGCTGTGCCTGTACGCTCATCAGTTTTAGTGATGGTTTCGCTAATCGCATTATCAATAACAACATCACCTTGGGTTGTGTTAACAAAAGCCCCTTGGTTGCCTTTCACTTGGCTACCCGTGATTTTGACATTGTTATCTGCCGTAAGTAACAGTTGTCCGTCAGCCGTTAATTGTGTTGAATGGCTAACTTCTTGTTTGTTGTTATTATTCTTATTATTACCACCACCGATACCACCCCAAACAACATGATTGTTGGTTACTGTTTTATCATTGTTGGTATTTTGAACATTAAGATTGATGTTCTCTTTAGCGTTAACAACAACATTCTCATTAGAATGTAATTTTGCACCTTGAGTGGTAACAGAGCCTTCAGCATTTAAGCCCAGCGTTTTACCTGCGGTCAGTTCACTCGCTTTTAAGGTTTCTGTTTGATGGCTATTGCTCCAGCTACCTGTTTCTAAACGAGAAGTATGGTTACGTTTATAGCCGTTTTCACTGCGACTTTCTTTTTCAATTAATCCATTGATATTAATATCTTTATTGGCATTAATTGCCAGCGTGTTACCTGCATTAACTTTGGCACCTTCAAGTGTTACATCACCTTTAGTTGCTGTTAATGTAGCACTATTTTTGGCATCAATATGGCTACCAACTTGCTGTACTAGCTCTTTTTCTTTAGTGACATCATATTGCCAAGAATAGAACCAACGATTGTCAGTATCTGTGTCTTTTTGTTGTAACTGTTTGCCATCAACAGTTAAATGAGCCCCTTGTAATAAAATATCATCACCCATTAAATCAGAGGCTTTGATTTGGTTTTTATTATCAGCGATTAAAGTGATGTTTTTACCTTTTAACTCTGTTTTTGTCAGAGTCTGGCTTGAACCACTGTTATTAACCGCGATACCACCACGGTAATTTTGATAGTTTTCACTACCATCTTTGTCGTAACTGTCATAACGAACTTGGCTATCCGTTTGAATATTGTCTGCTCTGACACTTAATTCGTTATCAGCAACAAATTTACCTGTTAATTTAACACCACTTCCTTCTGCGGTATTAATGATGCGGATACGACCCGATTGCATACTTCCAAAGAAATAGCTATCTAAGGCAGAAGCGGGTTTTTGTGATGAAAGAATATCAAAACGTTGAGAGAAGGTATTTTGACCCGTTAATGCAGAAATCTCTGCTGCTGTTATTTTACCTCGGCTATCAATGCGAGGTGCAATTAAATCTAAAAGGCCGGGCGCATATAATCCGTTTTTACCAATAGAAAGTAAATTTGTATTATTAAGCGTGCTATAACCTTTTAACTCACCGTTTTCAAACAGTGGGTTACCTACAACTAAAGAAGAGCGGCTGGTATTGATAAAACCACAACCATCACAGGTGATACCATTTGGATTAGAAAGTACATATTCCGCAGCGATACCAAAAACTTCTTGCTGGCCTAATAAGAACGAAGGATTACGACTAACAACTTCATTTAAAATTAAAGAAGCGGCTTGTCCATTTAAGTTACTATTGGCATTTAGCTGTCCAGCAAGCTGTGACTGTCCTGCCTCTAAAGAGTTGTTAAAAACAGCTCCGGGTTTACCTACATTAAAATCTTGATATTGGTTATGAGAGATACCTTCGTTATTTGGTGTAACGATATTAATGACTTGAGTGCCACCATTAACTGATGAAACATTCGGTCCTTGATTGCCCGCATCAGGAACAATACCGCCAGCATATGCATTTAGTGATACGAAAATAATCGCTAAAGATGCAGCAAGCCTACCCGAAGGAGAGAGCTTGAAGTTTTTTGATTTCATAGAGTTTTCTCCGTTTATTGCTATGAGTGTGAATCAAAATAAGTATGAAAATCTAACTAACACTTGAGTAGGGTCTTTGGTTTTATTGGAATTTGTTTGGTTGTAAAGCAAATGCCCCTTGGCAACTTCAATATCGAACTGTGCTTTTTGATATTGGAGGTTTAAGCCCGAATTTAGCCCATAGCCACTACGCCATCCTTCATAGTTACCATGTTGTTGAACACGACCAGCATCAAGACCAATTCGAGGGGTGATTGAAAATGTGTTTATCCGATAAGGATAAGAAAGCGTATTGCGCAAATAGCCGCCGTTATCGCCAGAAAGTGTGCTTTGATCAAAGCCACGGATTGCGTTTTTATCCGTTAAACTAAGCCATTCCACACCTGGTAAGGTGTCGGGGCTATATTGACCAAAGAAGGCGCTATTGAATAAAAATGTAGAATTCGATATAGCAAAACGATGTTGCCAATTGGCAAAAAGCTTAACTTTTGTAAAGCGATAGTCATTACCATTGCCAATAGCAACACGAGGTGACTCATCTGCACCAAACCAACCAATGGCTTTCTCAGCACTTAAATTAACGCTGATAACACCACTTGGAACAATGTGTAAATGGTTGATACCTAGCTCTACCGTTGTAAGAGCAGGGCTACTTAGATCAAGGCGGATTTGGCTGAAATAGTTGCGTATTCGTTTATGCGTTACCTGTATATTTAAGGCATCAATCTGTTTTTGACTACGATAAAAAGCGTAATCGCCCCTTAAACCAACTTGTGTGGTATCACCAGATAAACGTACGGTACGTGTTTGTAATGCTTGATGAAATTCATACTCGGAATAGCTACCAAAAGTACTGAATGTCAATGCACCATAAGGTAAAGAATAGAGTAGGGTGTAAGCACGATTAAAACGTGTATTGGGATTATCAGTGGTAATGCTGGCATTTAAGCTAACAAAATCAGATAACCCTAATGGGCTATCTAAGCTTGCATTCATTCTAACTAACCAGCGTCCTGAGTTTTTTTGCCCATAATTATCACTTGAAATATTTAGGTGCCACGGTGCTTGTCGCTGATTGGTGAGCTGAATAATAGAGCCACCTAATTGCGTACCAGGCAATATATCTAGTTTAACTTTATTCGATTGTAAGCGATTTGCTTGATCGAGCCCTTGATCCAATTTTGAAAGTTTAAGAGGCTCTCCTTCAATATGAGGGAAAAGTAATGCGGTATTAACGCCTCGATCGCCACCTTCTATTTTTTCAATAAAGCCTTCAATAACATACAATCCAAGTTGTTGCTCTTGATTCGGACGTAAAAATTGGACTCTGGCTGTGATATAACCATGTTGAAGATAGCGTTGGGTTAACTCTTTAATTAAACGGTTAACGTCAGCACTTTTTATACATTGCTCTGGTAATGATGTTAAGGAATCAAGATCTTTTTCATTAAGTAAAGTAATTCCTTGAACATAAACCCCATTAATAGGCAAACAATGTTCTGATTCAGTAATAAGTGTGGGGGTAGGTGAAACCTCTAATACATTTTCTTGAAGTTGTTGATAGCGATTTTGTTCAATAAGTTGATTTATTTCACGTTGGCTATCTTGTAATGCGCGCCGCGATTCTCCCATCGAGCCTAAATAACCGGCGTCATTTGCTGTTAATCCACTGGTTGAAAAACCACTTAATAGTGTTAATAAAATAACTTTTTTTCTCATTTTACCTCAATATAAAGGTATTAATTCAAATATAAATAATATTGCTTAAATATAGAAAGATAATAATTAATGTTTTTATATTATCGTTAATTTTAGAATAATAAATACCGGCTACTCTCAATATGAAAAGAAATTAAAAATCGACGAAATAAAGATAAATTTTTATTTCTTTCGCTATTAAATAGCGACATAACTAAAATGATTGATATCTAAAATAGCATTACTTAAACAAATGATTCATTTAAATGGTATCTAGTGTATTGATTTTCATGGTTATAATCTTTCATGTTATTTTTTCTTCTTGCCTAAACTACCATCGATTCAGCTATGTTAATTACAATTTTTTCATTTTTTATAAAGAGAAAATAAATAATGAGAGGAGATTCGAAGATATAAAAAAAGCAGAATGCTAATTAGATTTTCATTTGTTGGTTGGAAGTTTATTAATGTTTTATTCTGGAATAAATATTTCATGAATTATTATTTCATTTTAATGAATAAAATGATTAGCAAGAAAGTAAAAAGATTAGGATTTTATTGTTAAATCATTAATCATGATAAAAAGTATGGTTATTTAAATGCAACTTTCATTCTATGAAAATGCAATATAAATACATGTATTACCACTTAATATTATCAATAAAAATTTAAGTTATAAAAAATAGTTTATTAAATAATAAAGTAAGTGATAGTGATCACGTTAATGTATCATTAATTATAAATAGTGTGATTTTTGTCCAAAATATACTATTGTTATATTACTAATCGTGTTTAACTGTTATATAAATTAGCGTGTAAATTGTACTATTTCCTGACGATAAGGGTTAAAGTATGTTCTCATCATTTAATGTTTTGATAATATTAAGAGGTTTCTTCAGATTGAAGAAATGGTTTAATATTGATTCTGAACTCGCCTTCTTCTTCCCTGAAAAATAATCCTTTTTTATATCCATCCAAAATAATTTAATACTCTTTTCCGTTTAATTTAAATGGGAAGGCTATTTTATTTATTTTTAATTTTATTATTTAATTTATATTAAAGGTATTATCATGGCTAAAAGAATCGTAGAACCATTCCGTATTAAAATGGTAGAGAAAATCCGTGTTCCTTCAAGAGAAGAACGTGAAGTTGCATTAAAAGAAGCAGGATATAACCCATTCTTATTACCAAGTCATGCTGTCTATATTGATTTATTAACAGACTCTGGTACTAACGCAATGAGTGATCACCAGTGGGCAGCAATGATAACAGGTGATGAAGCTTATGCAGGCTCAAGAAACTATTATGATTTAAAAGATAAAGCCAAAGAGTTGTTTAACTACGATTATATTATTCCTGCTCACCAAGGACGTGGTGCTGAAAATATTCTTTTTCCAGTATTATTAAAATATAAACAAAAAGATGGAAAAGCGAAAAATCCTGTATTTATTTCTAACTTCCATTTTGACACAACAGCAGCGCACGTTGAATTAAATGGCTGTAAAGCAATTAATATTGTGACTGAAAAAGCGTTTGATTCAGAAACCTATGATGATTGGAAAGGCAATTTTGATATTGCTAAATTAAAAGAAAATATTGCTAAACAT
This sequence comes from Proteus columbae, assembly GCF_009914335.1. Taxonomy (NCBI): domain Bacteria; kingdom Pseudomonadati; phylum Pseudomonadota; class Gammaproteobacteria; order Enterobacterales; family Morganellaceae; genus Proteus; species Proteus columbae. The sequence continues at coordinate 2,858,235 of NZ_CP043925.1, read as the reverse complement.
GGTGCTGATAACGTTGTTGCCATTGTTTCAACAGTGACCTGTAATAGTGCTGGTGGTCAGCCTGTTTCAATGGATAATTTAAGAGAAGTTTACGAAATCGCAAAACAACACGGTATTTTTGTTGTTATGGACTCAGCGCGTTATTGTGAAAATGCGTATTTCATTAAACAGCGTGATCCTAAATATAAAAATGCGACCATCAAAGAAGTTATTTTAGATATGTATAAATATGCTGATGCATTAACAATGTCAGCGAAGAAAGATCCCCTGTTAAATATCGGTGGTTTAGTCTCAATTCGTGATAATGAAGAAGTATTCACATTAGCAAGACAGCGCTGTGTACCAATGGAAGGCTTTGTTACTTATGGTGGTTTAGCGGGTCGTGATATGGCAGCAATGGTACAAGGTTTAGAGGAAGGTACTGAAGAAGAGTATCTACACTATCGTATTGGTCAGGTTCAATATCTGGGTGATCGTCTACGTGAAGCGGGTATTCCAATTCAATATCCTACTGGCGGACATGCTGTTTTCGTTGACTGTAAAAAACTAGTACCGCATATCCCAGGTGATCAATTCCCAGCTCAAGCTGTGATTAACGCACTTTACTTAGAATCTGGTGTTCGTGCTGTTGAAATTGGTTCGTTCTTATTGGGTCGTGATCCTGCAACGGGAGAACAAAAACACGCAGATATGGAATTTATGCGTTTAACCATTGCGCGTCGTGTCTATACCAACGACCATATGGATTATATTGCTGACGCACTTATCGGTTTAAAAGAGAAGTTTAAAACGCTTAAAGGTCTCGAGTTCGAATATGAACCACCTGTATTAAGACACTTTACTGCTAGATTAAAACCTATCAAATAAATAATACTCCACAATAATAATGGCTCTCGTGCAATGCGGGAGCCCTATCCTTATTTCAGTAAGGACTAAAAAATGGAAAATAAGTCGGTAAATAAAGAACCCTCAATTATTGTAGGGGGATTTGTGTTGGGCGGCGCCATGATTGGTGCGGGAATGTTTAGCCTACCAACAATAATGTCTGGTGCTTGGTTTATTAACTCACTCTTTATATTATTTATTGTCTGTTTCTTTATGTTTCATTCGGGAATTTATATTCTTGAATGTATATCGAAATATGGCGCAGGAACAAACTACTTTCATATATCGAAAGAGTTATTACCTAAATGGGCGTGTTATCTCGCAAATGCCTCTTTGATATTTGTATTGTATATATTAATTTATGCTTATATCTCTGCTGCGGGTTCGATCATTTATGAAGCTTCATCATTATATGGCTTTAGTCTAAACCTTAGAGCGATATTCTTTGTATTTACCATAGTACTCGGAGCAACAATATGGTGGGGAGGCGCTTGTGCCAGCCGTTTAACCTCAATATTTTTATTTATTAAGATTGTTCTATTCGTATTAGCATTCTCGGGCTTATTCTTCAAAGCGAGAGGCGATTTATTATTTACTGCTACCTTTGAAGGCAAAAGTCAATTATATCTTTATCCTTTTATTTTTATCATCATTCCTTATGCTATAACCTCTTTTGGTTATCATGGTAATGTTTGTAGCCTTTATAAGCTTTATCATGAAAATGAAAGAAAGGTCGTGAAAAGCTGTATTATTGGTTGTGTGTTAGCACTGGTGATTTATTTGCTCTGGATGATTGGTACTATGGGAAATTTACCTCGTGAGCAATTTATTACCATTATCCAAAAAGGCGGTAACTTAGATGCCTTTATTGATTCTTTATACACTGTATTAAATAGTAAATATATTGAAGGCTTTTTATTATGGTTTTCTATTAGTGCCGTATTCTGTTCATTTTTAGGGGTTGCGATTGGTTTATTCGACTATATTTTAGCATCACTAAAATTTGAAGATAACAAAACAGGGCGCTTGAAATCTGGCGTTTTATGCTTCACTCCGCCTTTACTATTATGTTTACTTTTCCCTAATGGTTTCTTAATTGCAATTGCTTATGCAGGAACCGCGGCATGTGTATGGGCAATTATTTGCCCTGCGGTTATGGCGCTAAAAGCACGCCAGAAATTCCCAAACTCAGGCTTTAAAGTGTGGGGAGGCAATGGATTAATTTATGCTGTTATCGCTTTTGGTGCAGTGGGAATTATTTGCCAAACATTAGCACAGTTCGGTTTATTACCTATATATCGCTAATCAACCAAGATAATCAGGGAAAGAAAACCAGAGTAGCGCTATTGGATATACGTTATAATAACGTTAAGTTGTTATAATAACTGGACTATTCAATAGGTTGTCTATAATGGATAAAAAAAAGCTACATATTGCAGCGGGTATTATTTGTGATCAACACAATAATGTCTTTATCACCCAACGTTCTCTAAAATCGCATATGGGGGGATTTTGGGAATTTCCGGGGGGAAAATTAGAAGATAAAGAAACCCCAGAGCAGGCGCTAGTCCGTGAGTTACAAGAAGAAATCGGTATTGATGTAACACAATGCTCTCTTTTTGAAACGGTAGAGCATGATTTTCCAGATAGACACATTACGTTATCCTTTTTCTTAGTCACACAATGGGATAATGAGCCCTATGGTAAAGAGGGGCAAAAATTCAAGTGGATATCTATTGGATCGTTAAATGCTGATGATTTTCCGCCAGCTAACCGCACTATTGTGGCGTTATTGCAGAAGTAAGTAAAAGTAGAGTCGTGTTAAATAAGCGTTTATAAATAAAATAGCCACTCGATTGAGTGGCTATTTTTATGTTATTAATCAGAGTATTAAAAGTCTTTAGGCTCTTGTTGCGGAGCCTCGCTCCAATCATCACTGTCATTAATATCACTCTGGCTGGGAATACGTTTTGATTCATCCGCCCATTCGCCTAAATCAATAAGTTGGCAACGTTTACTACAAAAAGGACGATAAGGGCTGCTTTCATTCCAAACAACTTCTGTTTGACAGGTTGGGCATTTTACAATTAATTCTTCGCTCATTATCTCTCCTAGATTTCATTGGTGCGATTTATGCTCATATCAATAAACATAATGTTAGCAACAAGCAATCTCAAAAGGTAGCTCTAGAGGTACTGTTCCATTTTCACTATCAAGTGGTAAAAAGCGGATCGCATAGCGATTTTTATGCCCAGAGACTTGAGGATAGATTTGGTGATCAATGGCTATCTTAAGACGTAGCAATTCACCTTCTTCAGCGCTGTCTTGATAAAAACCACGGTGACTGAGCGCGGGCTTAAATGTATCTGATTGGCGAATAAGCATGAGCAAACTATTTAATGCATTTTGTAATGGCAATAAACCCGTTAACCAGCTTTGTAATCTTTCATCACGGGTTGTTTGAGGTAAGCTTAACCACAAATGTAATGCTGGCACATCAAAGTTACAGCATCCGCCAGGAATACTTAGGCGCTGTTTAACTAAACTGATGACTTTATCTTGTTTTAAATGCTGACCAATGCGAGGTGCTTGACTTAATACGGCTGCATTTTCAGCTAATTCATCAATAATTTGAGTGACAATCGCTTTATCAACATTAGGAAATGAAAGCCATTGCTGTAATTTTTTTTGTCTTTTTTCTAATTCTTTAAGTAATTCAGCGCGGATTTCGCCACGATCAAGTACTTCAATAAATTCTGATATCGCACGGAAAAACGAGAGTGCCGTGGGTAATGAATCAATTGCACTAAAACTGTTAATCTGAATCAATGAGTTTTCAATTCTAAGCCATGAACGCATTTTTTCATTGAGGGGATGTTCGAAGATGATTGTTGTGATGTCATCACTCATGGCAATTGTCCTGTAACGCTTGTTGAGCTAATTCTAAGTAATGCTGATGGAGTTGCTTAACTTTTCCAATCATATTTTGGCTATTATCGTGATTTTCAATAATATCATCAGCGACGGCTAATCGTTCCTGTCTTTGAGCTTGAGCTTTTAAAATATTGAGAACTTGCTCTCGACTTACGCCATCTCGTTTCATGGTTCTTTCTATTTGCTCTTCCTGTGTAACATCAACAACAAGAACGCGAGAGGCGAGATGCGTTAATTTATTTTCAATTAATAATGGAACAACCCAAATAAAGTAGGGCGCTGTAATTTGCTGTATCTGTTTTTGAGTCTCTTGCTGTATCAATGGGTGAAGAAGATTGTTAACCCAAGTTTTTTCTTCATTATTTTCAAAAATAATCTGGCGCAGCTGTGCTCGGTTTAACGAGCCATCGGGTAGCAAAATGCAACCACCAAAATGCTGATGCAATGCATTTAGTCCTAAGGAGTTCGGCTCTACCACTAATCGAGCAATAATATCAGCATCAACAAGAGGTACACCTAATGAGGCAAAAGCATTAGCAACGGTAGTTTTACCGCTGCCTATTCCGCCTGTAAGAGCAACCGTATAAGCCATTTGTGTTTATCTGTTTTTAATGAATTAAAATTTACTATTAGTCCAAGTATTCTAAAGCCTAATTTTGTTTTTATCACAAGATAATAACTGCAATATTTGGGTTTTATTCGGTTATTATGATAGATGATTTTCTGCTACCCTGACACCCTACCTCATAATATGTAATAGAATTGCCATCAATCAATAAGTTAGTGCAATACAGAGTAACAGCATGTTACTCATAAAACTTGTGATTCACTGTATAGTATCACCTAACTGTAATATAGGAAGATACATAGCAATGATTAATGTGCCAATAATCAATGCAATGACCGTCATTAGCATTGGTTCTAACCAAGCACTTATTGTCTTTAATTGCTCATTGAGTTGATGATAAAACCAATCACTCAATTGTTGGCAAAAATAGAGCAACTGTCCTGAGCTTTCAGCACAAATAATAAACTGATAACAAATAGGTGTAAAAAGAGGCTCATTCTTCATAAATAAGCTCAACGATTTACCTTGCATAATGTGATCACTCATTTGAGAAAGGATTCGCTTATAAATAGGGTGTGTAAGTTGTTCTGTTCCTATTTTTAAGCTTTGTAATAAAGGTAATCCTGCTTGTTGTGTAATACTGATTATCTGAAAAATAAGATGTAGCTGCTGATATTTTAAAAGTTTACCTAAATAGGGAAGATGAAGAAAGAGAGCTTGTTCAGCAAAATAAAAGGGTGATAAAGAGTAACGAATCAAACGATAAATAAATATTAACCCGATAAAGATAAACACTATCATGCAGATATAATCAGTAAGCCATTGTGAAAAATCAATAAGGGCGAGTGTTAAAAGAGGAAGTTCTGTATTAAAGGCGCTGTATAAAGATTGATATTCAGGTAAAACATAGAGCAACATAATACTGGTAATAAAAACTAATACAGTCAGTAAAAAAATAGGATATTTAAAAGCTTTTTTGATTCTTTTTACAATCTCTCGGTGTTTTTTTAACTGTATTATTTGCAGAGTAATCACTTCATCTAACTTTCCACTTTCTTCACCAATAAAAACAAAACGACTTAGTGAGGTTGGAAAATAAAGTGGATAGCGATTTAATTGTTTAGAAAGTGAGCCTCCTTGCATTAAGTTAAAAATAATATCTTCTAATACACATTGCCAATGTGAGTAACGACATTCATTTTTTAATAGTGTTAATGCAGGAAGAAGTGCTAAACCAGAACGAAGTAATAAAGCTAATTGTTCGAATAATTGAATTCGATATTGTTTATCAGCATCTTGAAATAAAACGATTTTATATAAACGGATTTTTATGGGAACTTTTTGTTGTTGAGTTAAGTTAATAAATGCTTCGTTATTAGAGGACGCCAGTATTTTTCCAGTGCACCATTCTCCTTGATAATTTAATGCATCATAGCGATAAATTAGCTGTAATCTCATTCAATATCTCCTAGCGTTTGATAAACCTCCTCAAGTGTTGTTATGCCTTGTTTAATTAATGAAAAACCTGAATAGAGTAGATGATAAAGGGATGAGTGTGTTTGCTTTGATGGTTCAAAGCATTCATAGATAGCCGTTCTTCCGTTATAGCCTGAACAGCATTGCTGGCAACCAACAGCTTGCCAATTTGGTAATTCGACCTCTTCTTTATTTATACTAATATGCTGTTTATTGGATAAGCATATTTTACAGTGAGGGCACAAACAACGAACTAATCGTTGTGAAATAATTAAACTAACACAGGAATGAATAAGATCTTTTTCAATCCCTAAGTTATATAGACGCATTAATGTGGATGACGCCGAATTAGTATGTAAGGTTGATAATACAAGGTGCCCTGTTTGCGCTGATTTTATTGCCATTTCAGCAGTAGATTGGTCACGTATCTCACCTACCATTATAATGTCAGGATCTTGGCGTAGTAATGCTCGTAATATTGTCGTAAATGAGATCCCTGATTTTTCAGAAATTTGAATTTGATTAATACCTTTTAGAGGTAATTCAATCGGATCTTCAACACTATTTATATTTAGGTTCTCTTTATTTAAATAGTGTAAACAACTATACAAAGTGAGTGTTTTTCCGCTTCCCGTTGGCCCTGTGACTAAAATCATTCCTTGCGGTAAATTTAAATATTTCTTTAATAGCGTTAAATGCGAGGGTTGAAAACCTAGATGATTTAATTCTGGTTGTTGTAAATTATTTATAAGTCGTAAAACAACTTTTTCACCATACAGCGTGGGGAGTGTCGCTATTCGTATTGAATAGTTTTTTTCATTATAAGACCAACTAAATTGCCCATCTTGAGGTAACCGCTTTTCTGCAATATTTAAGTTAGCAAGTACCTTTAATCGAGTGACTATTCCTTCAGAGAATTCATCTGGAGGAGATGATAATAGATATAAGTGATTATCTATTCTGGCGCGAATTCTTACACTGGTTTGTTGAGGCTCTATATGTAAATCAGAGACGCGTTTTAAAATACTTTCACGTAATAAATGCTCAATAAATTCTGTTGCAGAGTGTGTGATATCCATTCTTCACCTCTTTATACTTTTTGATTTATCTGCGTTGTCTTCAATATTTAAAGTGTGTAATAGGAACACTTAATATAAGTGCTCCTTTATATCTAACGCACTAATATGATTTTAAAATCTCACTGCACTGTTTTTGCAACGTAAGATTTGCTGCTGAACATTGTGTTTTCCATACTGGAATAAGGTCGTTAACTCCTTTCTCTGGCGACATTGTGATCGTCAGACCATCAAGTTGTGATTTTCCGGTTGCACTAATCACACCGTTTAACACATTAATATCGGACAAATATCGACTACGAAATTGTTGCGGCATAAAGGTTGAATCAGAATTACAGTGTTGAGGATCGTTTTCATAGCGACATAATTCTATCGCAGAACGATAGGGCGACAGTGTTTGCAATACATCGGTTAATGCTGCTTTTTGGATATAACCTTGATAGGCAGGAATAGCAACAGAGCTTAAAATCGAGATGATAGCAATCACAATCATAAGCTCCATAAGGGTAAAACCATTTTCATTAGAGTGATAATTAAGTACATTCATTTAGCGTCCTCCTTGAGTAATAAACACTAGTAGTATGAAAAAAAAGGACTTTATTGGCGAATAGATAAAATAAAATTTGAGTAAAATATCGAAAAGAAAAAGGAGAGATACATAGTTAATCTTTATTATTGAGGGAAAGTTCGCATTTATTGATGAGTATGCGTTAATAACATTATTGATAATGGCTAAAACAAAATAAAAGAGGGTTGATGTGGAAATTAAACAAGGTTGGCTAATCGATGCTAGACAAGTTCCTTCACCTAATCATGATAAGAGACCCGAAGGTGAGCAGCCTTCTTTATTAATTGTTCATAATATCAGTTTGCCTCCTGGCCAATTTGGTGGACCTTATATTGATCAGCTTTTCACCAATACATTATCAGAGCAAGACCATCCTTTTTTTAGTGAGATTGTTAGCTTAAGAGTGTCGGCTCATTGTCTTATTCGTCGTGATGGAGAAATTGTGCAATATGTGCCTTTTACTGAGAGAGCATGGCATGCTGGTGTTTCTTTATATAAAGGCAGAGAAAAATGTAATGATTTCTCTATTGGTATTGAGCTTGAAGGTACTGATGAATGCGATTTTACCCAGCAGCAATATCAACAATTAGTGAAGATAACTCAATCGCTTATTACTCTTTATCCTGCTATTGAAGAAAACATTACTGGGCATAGTGATGTTGCACCAAATAGAAAAACCGATCCAGGACCTCACTTTGATTGGGCTTATTACCGCAGTTTGTTAACAAAATAACCACCCAAATTGAATTTAAAGCTACTAATTATGAATTTAAATTCAAAATAATATTGCTGTCACGCTTCAGTTTGACTGTTTATGTGTTTAAAAAACGTTAAAAAATTTATTTTTAGCGTTTCTGTGTAATGCGATCTAGTTATCAATTTTGATGAATTTTTAAAATAATTTGTTAAAATTTGCAGGTTTTTATGATTTCGCTCAACAACTGTATGGACAGTTAGTGAATACTTTGTTACTTTATTATTCGTTATATTAAATTGGTATTACCAATTGACAACTCAATCACTAAGGTAATAGTTATCCAATAATGGCTTCCAGCAATATGGCTTATACAAAAATCCGCCAACCTAAGCTTTCTGATGTTATTGAGCAACAGCTTGAACATCTGATTTTAGAAGGTACTCTGCGCCCAGGCGAGAAACTCTTACCTGAGCGTGAACTGGCAAAACAATTTGACGTATCTCGCCCTTCATTGCGTGAAGCAATCCAAAAATTAGAAGCTAAAGGATTTTTACTCCGTCGCCAAGGCGGTGGTACTTTTGTTCAGCATAATCTCTGGCAAAGTTTTAGTGATCCTTTAGCTCAACTGCTTAGCGGGCATCCCGAATCTCAATTTGATCTTTTAGAAACTCGTCATGCACTGGAAGGTATTGCTGCATATTACGCTGCATTACGTGGTACTGATGAAGATCTTGAACGTATCAAAGCTAGCCATGATTGCATTTTGAAAGCCCATGAAGAGGGTGATTTAATCGCTGAGTCTGAAGCTGTATTGCAATATCAATTAATTGTTACGGAAGCTGCTCATAATGTCGTTTTATTGCATCTATTACGATGCATGGTGCCAATGCTTGAGCAAAATATCCGCCAGAATTTTGAGTTTCTTTACACTCGTAAAGAGATGTTAACAGCAGTAAGTGAGCATCGTAGTCAGATTTATCAGGCTATTATTAATAGAGAGCCAGAAGCTGCGCGTGAAGCATCACATCGCCATTTGGCCTTTATTGAAGATGTTTTGTTGGATATGAGTCGTGAACATACTCGCCGTGAGCGCTCTTTGCGCCGGCTACAACAACATCCTGATTTATTTTAGTAGCACAGATCCTGACCGCTGAGTCTGTACTATCTATCGCCCTGTGATTTTCAGGGGAAGCGGTAATAACAGCAGGGCCTATCTTCCCGTCATATCAGATGGGTAGAACGGGAAGATAGGCTCCCATAACCATTAAAAACAGATAACAGATAAGGAATACACCATGTCAGATATGCTGAAAAATGACGTGGATCCGATCGAAACTCGCGACTGGTTACAAGCGATCGACTCGGTCATCCGTGAAGAAGGTGTTGAACGTGCACAGTTCCTGATTGATCAGGTATTAAAACAAGCCCGTAATGGTGGTCTTAATATCGCTTTAGGCGGTTCTGTACACAGTGATTATATCAATACCATTCCTGCTGAAGATGAACCCGCTTACCCTGGCAATCTGGAATTAGAGCGTCGTATTCGTTCTGCTATTCGCTGGAACGCAGTAATGATGGTTCTGCGTGCATCCAAAAAAGATTTGGAACTCGGCGGACACATGGCGTCATTCCAATCTTCTGCAACTTTATATGAAGTGTGCTTTAACCATTTCTTCCGTGCGCAAAATGAAACTGATGGTGGCGACTTGGTTTACTTCCAAGGTCATATCTCCCCAGGTATCTATGCACGTGCATTCTTAGAAGGTCGTTTAACAGAAGATCAATTAAACAACTTCCGTCAAGAAATTGGTGGTAAAGGTTTATCTTCTTATCCGCACCCTAAATTAATGCCTGAATTCTGGCAGTTCCCAACAGTTTCTATGGGTCTGGGGCCACTATCTGCAATTTATCAGGCTAAATTCCTGAAATATTTAAATCATCGTGGCTTGAAGAACACCACTGCACAAACTGTGTATGCGTTCTTAGGTGATGGTGAAATGGACGAACCAGAATCTAAAGGTGCTATCACTATTGCTGTTCGCGAAAAATTAGATAACCTGTGCTTCGTTGTTAACTGTAACTTACAGCGCCTTGATGGCCCTGTGACAGGTAACGGTAAAATTGTTAACGAACTAGAAGGTATCTTCGCAGGTGCTGGCTGGAACGTTATCAAAGTGATGTGGGGCGACCGTTGGGACGAACTGCTGCGTAAAGACACTTCTGGTAAACTCGTTCAATTAATGAACGAAACACTGGATGGTGACTACCAAACGTTTAAATCTCGTGATGGTGCTTACGTTCGTGAACACTTCTTCAATCGCTACCCAGAAACTGCTGCATTAGTTAAAGACATGACTGATGACGAGATTTGGGCATTAAACCGCGGTGGTCACGATCCGAAGAAAGTCTTTGCTGCATTCCAAAAAGCAAAAGAGACTCAAGGTAAACCAACTGTTATTTTAGCTCAAACCATCAAAGGTTATGGTATGGGTGAAACGGCAGAAGGTAAAAACATCGCTCACCAAGTTAAGAAAATGAACATGGATGGCGTTCACCATTTCCGTGATCGTTTCAATATTCCTGTTGCTGATGAGCAAATCAAAGACCTGCCTTATATTACTTTTGACAAAGAGTCAGAAGAGTACAAATACCTGCACGCACGTCGTCAGGATTTAGGCGGTTATCTACCAGCTCGTCGTCCTCGTTTTGAAGAAAAACTGGATATCCCAACACTGGAAGATTTCAGCCAATTACTGGAAGAACAATCTAAAGAGATTTCAACAACTATCGCATTCGTTCGTGCTCTGAACGTGATGTTGAAAAACAAATCTATCAAAGATCGTTTAGTTCCAATTATTGCTGACGAAGCACGTACTTTCGGTATGGAAGGTCTGTTCCGTCAAATCGGTATTTATAGCCCGAATGGCCAACAATATACGCCTCAAGACCGTGAGCAAGTTGCTTACTATAAAGAAGACGTTAAAGGTCAGATTCTGCAAGAAGGTATCAACGAGCTGGGTGCTGGCGCATCTTGGTTAGCGGCTGCAACATCTTACAGCACTAACAATCTGCCAATGATCCCATTCTATATCTACTACTCAATGTTTGGTTTCCAACGTATTGGCGACTTATGCTGGGCAGCAGGTGACCAACAAGCACGTGGTTTCTTAGTAGGTGGTACTTCAGGTCGTACAACACTTAACGGTGAAGGCTTACAGCACGAAGATGGTCATAGCCATATTCAATCGCTGACTATCCCTAACTGTATCTCTTATGATCCAGCATTCGCTTATGAAGTTGCTGTTATCATGCAAGACGGTTTAGAGCGTATGTATGGTGATAAACAAGAAAACGTTTATTACTACATCACTACACTGAACGAAAACTACCATATGCCAGCAATGCCAGCCGGTGTTGAAGAAGGTATCCGTAAAGGTATCTACAAACTGAAATCACACGAAGGTGCGAAAGGTAAAGTTCAGTTACTGGGTTCAGGTTCTATCCTGCGTCACGTTCGTGAAGCAGCAGAAATCCTGTCTGCTGAATACGGTATTGGTTCTGATGTTTATAGCGTAACTTCATTCACTGAATTGGCTCGTGATGGTCAAGATTGTGAACGTTGGAACATGCTGCACCCATCAGAAACACCACGCGTACCTTACATCGCTCAAATTATGAATGATGCGCCAGCTGTTGCGTCTACTGACTACATGAAATTGTTCGCTGAACAAGTTCGTACTTATGTACCAGCAGATGATTACCGCGTATTAGGTACTGATGGTTTCGGTCGTTCTGATAGCCGTGAAAACCTGCGTCACCACTTCGAAGTTGATACTTCTTATGTGATTGTTGCTGCATTAGGTGAATTAGCTAAACGTGGTGAGATTGATGTGAAGGTTGTTGAAGAAGCAATCAAAAAATACAACATCAACCCTGAAAAAGTAAACCCACGTCTGGCGTAAGAGGTAAAGTGAATGTCTATTGAAATTAAAGTCCCAGATATCGGTGCTGATGAAGTTGAAGTCACCGAAGTGATGGTGAAAGTGGGTGACCGTATTGAGGAAGAACAATCCTTAATCACCGTAGAAGGCGATAAAGCGTCTATGGAAGTCCCATCACCACAAGCGGGTATTGTTAAAGAGATCAAAATTTCCGTGGGCGATAAAGTCCAAACGGGTTCTCTTATCATGATTTTTGAAGCAGAAGGTGCCGCGCAAGCAGCACCAGCTCAAGCAGCGGCACCAGCACCAGCTGCAGCACCTGCAACAGCTGCGCTGAAAGAAGTTCACGTTCCAGATATCGGCGGTGACGAAGTTGAAGTTACTGAAGTAATGGTAAAAGTGGGCGATAGCGTTGCTGAAGAACAATCACTGATTACTGTTGAAGGCGACAAAGCTTCAATGGAAGTGCCAGCACCATTTGCTGGCGTAGTGAAAGAAATTAAAATTGCAACAGGTGATAAAGTGAGCACAGGCTCTCTTATCATGGTATTTGAAGTTACAGGTAGCGCACCTGTTGCTCAAGTGGCACCAGCACAAGCTCCAGCGGCATCTGCACCAGCAGCATCTGCTGTGAAAGAAGTGAATGTTCCAGATATCGGCGGTGATGAAGTTGAAGTTACTGAAGTGATGGTGAAAGTAGGTGATTCCATCTCTGAAGAACAATCTCTGATCACAGTTGAAGGTGACAAAGCTTCAATGGAAGTGCCAGCACCATTTGCAGGTGTGGTTAAAGAGATCAAAATTGCAGTGGGCGACAAAGTGAAAACTGGCTCACTGATCATGACTTTCGAAGTTGCCGGTGCAGCGCCTGTCGCTCAAGCACCAGCAGCAACCGCGCCAGCGCCAGCAAGTTCTGCACCAGCAGCACCGGCTAAAGCACAAGCGACTGCGCCAGCTGCGAAAGAAGAGTTTGTTGAAAATGATGCTTACGTTCATGCAACACCAGTTATTCGTCGCTTAGCGCGCGAATTCGGTGTGAATTTAGCGAAAGTAAAAGGTACTGGTCGTAAAGGTCGTATCTTACGTGAAGACGTTCAGTCTTACGTGAAAGAATTAATTAAACGTGCTGAATCAGCGCCAGCTAATGCAGGTGGCGGATTACCTGGCATGTTACCTTGGCCGAAAGTTGACTTCAGCAAGTTTGGTGAAATTGAAGAAGTTGAATTAAGCCGTATCCAGAAGATCTCTGGTGCTAACTTAAGCCGTAACTGGGTGATGATCCCTCACGTAAATCTGTTTGATGAAGCAGATATTACTGAGGTTGAAGAATTCCGTAAGCAGCAAAATAAAGAAGCAGAGAAGAAAAAACTGGATGTTAAGATCACGCCATTAGTCTTCGTAATGAAAGCAGCAGCGAAAGCGCTGGCAGATATGCCTCGTTTTAACAGCTCTATCTCTGAAGATGGACAGAAACTGATCCTGAAAAAATACATCAATATCGGTATCGCAGTAGATACACCTAACGGTCTTGTTGTTCCTGTTTTCAAAGATGTTAACAAAAAAGGCATTATCGAACTGTCTTATGAGTTAGCTGAAGTTTCTAAGAAAGCGCGTGCAGGTAAACTGACAGCAGCAGATATGCAAGGCGGATGTTTCACTATTTCTAGCCTTGGTGGTATCGGTACTACCGGTTTTGCACCAATCGTTAACGCACCAGAAGTTGCGATTATGGGACTTTCCCGTTCTTCCATGAAACCTGTATGGAATGGTAAAGAATTCGTACCACGCTTGATTTTACCAATGTCACTATCTTTCGATCACCGTGTGATCGATGGTGCTGACGGTGCTCGATTCATCACTCTGATTAATCAGTACATGAGTGATTTACGTCGTTTGGTAATGTAATTTTAAAACCGGTGCTTAGCGCCGGTTTCTCTGATTACAGTGATGGGTTTTACAGTCATACATCTTAGGTTGTGAGATCCGTCATGTTAGAGCGCTTTTCAGTTTATTAACATTTCTGTAAACTGCATGCGGTATGTAAGTCTCGGTGTTAAATATGGATTATCGTCTGACTCGCCGGACAAATAAATAATGAGGTCACGATGAGTACTGAAATTAAAGCACAGGTAGTGGTTCTCGGTGCAGGCCCTGCGGGATATTCCGCGGCGTTCCGTTGCGCTGACTTAGGTTTAGAAACAGTTTTAGTTGAACGTCACTCTACTTTAGGTGGTGTTTGTCTGAACGTGGGTTGTATCCCTTCTAAAGCGTTACTCCACGTTGCTAAAGTTATCGAAGAAGCGAAAGCATTGTCTGAACACGGTGTTGTATTTGACGCACCAAAAACAGATATCGACAAAATTCGCATCTGGAAAGATAAAGTTATCTCTCAGTTAACGGGTGGCTTAGCGGGCATGGCTAAAGGCCGTAAAGTTACTGTCGTTAATGGCGAAGCACGATTCACTGGTTCTCACACATTGTCTGTTGAAGGTGCTGAAGGTGCAACTACCATCACTTTTGACAATGCAATCGTTGCTGCCGGCTCACGTCCAATCGAATTACCATTCATTCCACATGAAGATCCTCGTGTATGGGACTCAACAGATGCACTGCAACTGAAAACCGTACCAGAGCGTTTACTGGTTATGGGTGGCGGTATCATCGGTCTGGAAATGGGAACGGTTTATCACTCTCTGGGTTCTCAGATTGACGTAGTTGAAATGTTTGATCAGGTTATTCCTGCTGCTGATAAAGACGTGGTTAAAGTATTTACCAAACGTATCAGCAAGAAATTTAACCTGATGCTAGAAACCAAAGTAACTGCGGTTGAAGCAAAAGAAGATGGCATCTACGTAACAATGGAAGGCAAAAAAGCCCCAGCAGAACCACAACGTTACGATGCAGTATTAGTTGCTATCGGTCGTGTACCTAACGGTAAACTGTTAGACGCGGGTAAAGCAGGTATCGAAGTTGATGATCGTGGCTTTATCCATGTTGATAAACAAATGCGTACTAACGTACCTCACATCTTTGCTATCGGTGACATCGTTGGTCAACCAATGCTGGCTCACAAAGGTGTTCATGAAGGTCACGTTGCAGCAGAAGTTATCTCTGGTAAGAAACATTACTTCGATCCTAAAGTTATTCCATCAATCGCTTATACTGAACCAGAAGTTGCATGGGTTGGTATGACTGAAAAAGAAGCGAAAGAGAAAGGTGTTAGCTATGAAGTGGCTTCTTTCCCTTGGGCGGCATCAGGCCGTGCAATCGCATCAGATTGTGCTGATGGTATGACTAAACTGATTTTCGACAAAGAAACTAACCGTGTTATCGGTGGTGCAATTGTTGGTTCTAACGGTGGTGAACTGTTAGGTGAAATCGGTCTGGCAATTGAAATGGGTTGTGATGCTGAAGATATCGCATTAACTATCCACGCTCACCCAACGTTATACGAATCAATTGGTATGGCTGCGGAAGTATTTGAAGGTAGTATCACTGACCTGCCAAATCCAAAAGCGAAAAAGAAAAAATAAGCGACTCGTTTACTGAAAACAGTTTACTAAAGTTGTTTAAATGATAAGGGCTAAGTTCTTTATAGAACTTGGCTCTTTTTTTATGGTTTCTATTTAGAATATGACTGTTTTGTGAAGACTCATATCGATTATTATGTGCATTAGTCGTTTATTTAACCGTTAATTTCACTTTAGTGCTAATTTGGGTATTAAAAAAACTATAAAAAGTGTGGTTATTAACCCAAATCTTGGTTAAAAGTCTCTGTTATATATTTTGTTTAAGTGTTTTAATCTGAATAAGTGGATATTTGAATCTGATTAATGTTACTTTTATGTGAACGAATTAACATCGTGTTGAAGATTTGCTATGCTGATAGCCCTTAGCTGGGCATAATTTTACAATCTCTTATGTTTTATGCGAGCAAAAGATCCTCTGACCTGGCATCCTTCAACAGACAGGGTGCAGACAGCCGGGTTATACAAAATGACAAAGAAGCGAGGAGACAGTCGTGCTAGAAGAATACCGTAAGCACGTAGCAGAGCGTGCAGCTGAAGGTGTCGTTCCAAAACCTCTCGATGCCACACAAACAGCCGCACTTGTTGAGCTATTAAAAAATCCCCCTAAAGGTGAAGAAGAATTTCTTCTTGATTTAATTGTTAACCGCGTTCCACCCGGAGTTGATGAAGCTGCCTATGTTAAGGCGGGCTTTTTAACTGCCCTCGCGAAAGGCGAAACCACATCACCTCTTATCACACCAGAAAAAGCTGTTGAATTATTAGGCACAATGCAAGGTGGCTATAATATCCATGCATTAATTGAGTCTCTGGAAAATGATAAGTTAGCACCAATTGCAGCCAAAGCGCTTTCTCACACATTACTGATGTTTGATAACTTCTATGATGTTGAGGAAAAAGCAAAAGCAGGCAACGTTTATGCTAAGCAAATTATGCAATCTTGGGCTGATGCACAGTGGTTTACTGAGCGCCCTGCATTAGCGGAAAAAATTACTGTTACCGTATTTAAAGTCACTGGTGAAACTAATACCGATGACTTATCTCCAGCACCTGATGCTTGGTCCCGCCCTGATATCCCATTACATGCTTTAGCAATGTTGAAAAATGCGCGCGAAGGCATTGAGCCTGACCAGCCGGGTAGTGTAGGCCCAATTAAACAAATTGAAGCATTAAATAAGAAAGGCTTCCCACTGGCTTATGTTGGTGATGTTGTTGGGACTGGCTCATCACGTAAATCAGCAACTAACTCTGTACTCTGGTTTATGGGAGACGACATTCCGTTCGTTCCTAATAAACGAGGTGGTGGTGTTGTTCTTGGCGGCAAAATCGCGCCTATCTTCTTTAATACTATGGAAGATGCGGGAGCACTCCCAATCGAAGTCGATGTTTCTAAATTAAATATGGGTGATATTATTGATATTTACCCATACAAAGGTGAAATTCGTAACCATGAAACGAATGAGTTACTGGAAACCTTTGAGCTGAAAACTGAAGTATTAATTGATGAAGTGCGTGCTGGTGGTCGTATTCCATTGATCATTGGTCGTGGATTAACGTCAAAAGCGCGTGAATCGCTAGGTTTACCGGTTAGCACATTGTTCCGTCATGCTAAACCTGTTGAAGAAAGCAACCGTGGATTCTCTTTAGCACAGAAAATGGTCGGTCGTGCTTGTGGTCGTACAGGTATTCGCCCTGGCGAATATTGCGAGCCAAAAATGACCTCTGTGGGTTCACAAGATACTACAGGTCCAATGACCCGTGATGAGCTAAAAGACTTGGCGTGTCTTGGTTTCTCTGCTGATTTAGTGATGCAATCATTCTGTCATACCGCGGCCTATCCAAAACCAGTAGATGTTACAACACATCACACCTTACCTGATTTTATTATGAACCGTGGCGGAGTTTCACTGCGTCCTGGTGACGGTATTATCCACTCATGGTTAAACCGCATGTTACTGCCTGATACTGTTGGTACAGGCGGTGACTCACATACTCGTTTCCCTATTGGTATCTCATTTCCAGCAGGTTCAGGCTTAGTGGCTTTTGCTGCGGCAACAGGAGTAATGCCATTAGATATGCCAGAATCTGTTCTGGTACGTTTTAAAGGTGAAATGCAACCGGGTGTGACACTGCGTGATTTAGTTCATGCTATTCCTTATTACGCGATCCAAGACGGTTTACTGACAGTTGAGAAAAAAGGTAAGAAAAATATTTTCTCTGGTCGTATTCTTGAGATTGAAGGCTTACCAGAGCTTAAAGTAGAACAGGCATTTGAGCTTGCTGACGCATCAGCAGAGCGCTCAGCAGCAGGTTGTACGATTAAACTGGATAAAGCGCCTATCATTGAATATCTGCAATCTAATATCATCTTACTGAAATGGATGATTGCTGAAGGTTATGGCGACCGCCGTACTATTGAACGTCGTATTACATCAATGGAAAACTGGCTGAAAGATCCTCAATTACTTGAAGCTGATGCAGATGCAGAATATGCGGCTGTTATCGAAATCGATTTAAATGAGATCAAAGAGCCAATTTTATGTGCGCCGAATGATCCTGATGATGCACGTCTGCTCTCAGAAGTGGCAAACAGCAAAATTGATGAAGTATTTATTGGTTCTTGTATGACCAATATTGGCCACTTCCGTGCTGCGGGTAAACTGCTTGATCAGCATAAAGGTCAATTACCAACACGTTTATGGGTTGCACCACCAACAAAAATGGATGCAGCACAATTAACGGAAGAAGGCTATTACAGCGTCTTTGGTAAGAGTGGTGCGCGTATCGAAGTACCGGGTTGTTCATTGTGTATGGGTAACCAAGCACGCGTTGCTGATGGTGCAACAGTGGTTTCAACATCGACACGTAACTTCCCTAATCGTTTAGGTACAGGTGCGAATGTGTATCTTGCTTCTGCGGAGCTTGCCGCAGTTGCGTCATTATTAGGTCGTTTACCTGAGCCACAAGAGTATCTGGACTTTATGAGTAAAGTGGATGAAACTGCAGAAGATACTTATCGCTATTTAAACTTTGACCAACTAGAGCAATATACAGATAAAGCAGACCAAGTTATTTTCCAAACAACGGTATAACGATTAATTTATTGCTTTAAAGTATTTTATATGAACAAACGGGAGGCAAATGCCTCCCGTTTTTTGTTATTTTTGTCATAATAAGAATAAGATATTTTTTATCAAAAAGTGGCAGCTTAATAAGGGGCGTACACCATGGATTATGAATTTCAGCGAGATCTCACTGGCGGTATACTAGCCCGTTTTTCGATGGATCATGAAGCAATAGGCTATTGGCTGAATGATGAAATTCAGGGCGATATTAGTCTGATAGATCAAATTCTTGAAGAAATGGAAGGTATTAAAGGTAGTGAAAGACAGTGGGAATTAATCGGTAAAGAATACAGCCTTTCTATTGATGACGAAGAAGTAATGGTAAGAGCAAATACATTACATTTTGAAACAGATGAAATGGAAGAGGGCATGAGTTATTACGATAACGAGAGTATTGCTTTTTGTGGGCTAGATGATTTCGCTACTATGCTACAAAAATACCGGTTATTTATTCTGGAAAATAGAAAAAATTAACAAATCCTATATATTTTTGGAATAAATCTGCCACAATATACTATTGAATTACTCTTCTTTTTATTACGTTTTTAAGTTTAAAAGGTGGTCTAATGAATGAATTACCTGCTAGTTTAGATGAAGCAACGGGTTGGTTTGTCGCCAATCAAGATCTCTTTATTCAGTATGCAGTCAATATTGTTGCCGCATTTTTGATCCTATTTATAGGTTTATTTGTGGCAAAAATGATTGGAAAAGGTGTTGCTAGAGTTTTAACGTTACGTCATATCGATGCTACTGTCGTGACATTCTTATCTGTTTTAGTGCGTTATACCGTTGTCGCTTTCACTTTAATTGCAGTATTAGGCCGATTAGGTGTACAAACGGCTTCTGTTATTGCTGTATTAGGTGCGGCTGGTTTAGCGGTTGGTTTAGCTTTACAAGGCTCACTTTCAAACTTTGCTGCTGGTGTGCTTATTGTTATTTTCCGCCCAATTCGTGCAGGCGAATATGTGATTATAGGGGCTGTGGAAGGTACTGTTAGAGATGTCCAAATTTTCTCAACGACTTTGCGCTCAGCAGATGACAGAATTATTGTTATCCCAAATAGTAAGATAATCAGTAGCGAAGTGATTAACTTAACGAGAGAGCCTGATCGCCGCACTCAAATCATTGTTGGTGTAGCGTATGATGCTGACATTGATACGGTAAAAAAAGTATTAGGTGATGTCGTTGCTAAAGACAAACGTATTCAACATGATAAAGGCGTGACTATCCGTTTACATGAAATGGCACCGTCTTCATTAAATTTTGTGGTACGAGTGTGGACAAAAAATGATGATGCGTGGCCTGTCTATTGGGACTTAATGGAAGACTTTAAACGTACATTGGATGCGAATAAAATTGGTATTCCATTCCCACAAATGGATGTCTATATGCATCAAATACAAAGTGCGACGACTAAAGCAGAATAGTCACACTAAAATAGATGATTTAGAGCCACGTTAATAACGTGGCTTTTTTGTATTTATTGCCATTAGTTTTTCTTATTATCAATAAGAATGATTCATTTCCTCTAATATCAAAACCCCTCTATTATTCATCCAATATTAAACGAATAATTATTAGGATATTTTGCATGTTCACAACTTTTTTTCAGGGGTTTTTATTAAGTGCAGCAATGATTTTACCAATAGGGGCTCAGAATGCCTTTGTTTTACAACAAGGAAGTAAAAAGCAGTTTCATTTGATGAGTGCATTTTTATGCGCTTTAAGTGATGTTATTTTGATCTCGGCAGGTGTCTTTGGTGGAAGTGCTCTACTTAGCCAATCAGAAATACTTTTATTACTGATCACTTGGGGTGGAGTCGCGTTCTTATTATGGTATGGCTGGAATGCATTTAAAACTGCTTTTTCAAAAGATATTGAATTGTCACAAAGCGAAAATCAGGTAAAAAGCCGTTGGCGTGTGATCGTAACATTAGTTGCCGTAACATGGCTTAATCCTCATGTTTATTTAGATACTTTTGTTGTGATAGGTAGTATTGGCGGGCAATTAACGTCAGAACTTCGTCCTTGGTTTACATTTGGTGCGGTATTTGCCTCTATAAGCTGGTTTTTTGCGTTATCACTCTTGGCAGCTTGGTTTTCTCCAATATTAAGCAAAGCGCGCGCTCAACGTATTATTAATCTGTTTGTGGGATGTGTAATGTGGTTTATTGCTGTTCAATTAGCGGCACAAGGATGGAAAACTCTCTTTTAATCTTAAAGAACTTTACATCAGATATGCTAAGGTTCTTCTTAGCCATAAAAGATGGTCTTAAATTTTATTATGTCGGGGGTTTTTGTGAAATTAAAAGCAATTGTATTAGCATCCGTGTTTACGCTGGGATTACCTTCTTTTGCATTAGCGGCGTCTGAGCCAGAAGGGCCTCATATCACAACATCGGGTAATGCGACAATTAAAGCCGCTCCTGATATGGCAACATTAAATATTCAGGTTAACGAAAGAGCAAAAGATGCAGCTCAGGCTAAGAAACAAGTTGATGAGCGTGTTGCAAAATATTTTGCCTTCTTAAAAGAAAATGGTGTTGTTAAAGAAGATATTGATGCTGCTAATATCCGTACTCAACCAAACTATGAGTACGATAAAAAAGCAGAGCGTTCAGTGATTAATGGTTATACCGCAACACGTACTGTTAATGTTAAAATTAAGAAATTAGAACAGCTTAATACGTTGCTTGATGGCGCATTAGCAGCTGGTTTAAATGAGATTAATAACGTTGAATTTGGTGTCAATAATCCAGAACAATACAAAACAAAAGCACGAGAAGTTGCGATTAAAAATGCAATTGATCAAGCAACGTCAGTAGCAAAAGGTTTCGGTGCAGATTTAGGTGCTGTTTATAGCGTGAGCTATCGTGCGCCAGAAGCCACACCTTATCCAATCGCACAAGTGCGCATGGATGCAATGGCATTAAAAGCACAAGCACCTGCTGCTGTGCAAGAAACCTATGAACAGCAAAGCATTGAGTTTAAAGATTATGTTGATGTCGTTTTTGAATTAAAACGCACTAAATAATCATGTGGTGATAAAAACAAATAGGCTTCAATATGAAGCCTATTTTTTGTGTTAATAAGATGAAATAGCGTATTACTCTTCATCCTGTTTTAAAACTTTACGGCCAAAATCAATGAGTGCGTCTGTCACTTTTCTCATGGTTCTACTTTCTGGCGCAAATCGGTGCCAATAAAGCATACGTCGCTGGCAAAGCCCTGGCGTTAAATCAACCAATTCCCCGCTTTTTAGTTCATTAGCAATTTGCAGATGAGGGATCATACAACAGGTTGAACCTTGTTTAGCTAATTGCACAAAGGCTTCAGATGAGTTCACAATATGACACGGCACACTACCGGGTGATAAGCCGAAATTTTGTTGTAAAAATGCCTGATGCATATCATCAAGATGGTCAAATGCGACTGCTGGCGCTTTTAATAACGAAGATTTTGTTACGCCATTGGAAAAGTAGCGTTGAGCAAAGTCAGGAGAAGCAACGAATAGGTAATCGAGAGCGCCTAATTGATCAACAAGGCAACTTGGTAGTGCTTGTGGCTGAATACTGATTGCACCAACCACTTCGCCTCGTCTTAATCGCTCTTGAGTACGAGTTTCATCTTCTACTTGAATATTGAGACGAATAGGCAGTTGCGTTAATACGGGATGTAAAGCAGGCAATAACCATGTTGCTAAACTGTCAGCATTCACAGCCAAAGAGAGTAAAAGAGGCGTAGAACCGCTATTTTCATCACCTAACCATTGTTCTTCAAGTAATTCTACTTGATGCAATAGCGCTAATAATTTTTGTCCTTGCTCAGTGGGTTGAGGTGGAACAGTTCTGACTAATAGCGGTTGCCCGAATAAGTTTTCTAATTGTTTGATACGCTGTGAAACGGCAGATTGTGTAATACATAACTTTTGCGCGGCTCTTTCAAAGCCACGTTCTCGAATGACGGCATCAAGGGCTTGCAATGCTCGATAATCAGGGCGTTTCATTAACAGACTCTCTTCGATTTTATATTCTATTGCTTACTATGCCATATTTTTCGTTGTAATGAGTTAAAATGTTGCTTCTCAGTTTTTGATGTGTCTCGTGCTAGTTTTGAATGCGATATGCTATTCTTAGTCCATTAACGTGATAAATAAGGTTTTTTAAATGACTCAGGATGAATTGAAAAAAGCAGTAGGTTGGGCGGCGCTTGAATATGTAAAACCAGGCACGATTGTGGGTGTCGGTACTGGCTCTACGGCTTCTCACTTTATTGATGCATTAGCAACAATGAAAGGTCAAATCGAAGGCACTGTTTCAAGTTCAGAAGCATCAACTGCAAAATTAAAAAGTTACGGCATTCCTGTTTTTGATTGTAATGAAGTTGACTCTTTAGACATTTATGTTGATGGTGCTGATGAAATTAACCATCACATGCAAATGATCAAAGGTGGCGGAGCAGCATTAACCCGTGAAAAAATTATCGCAGGTGTAGCGAAAACATTTATCTGTATTGTTGATGAATCTAAACAAGTCGACGTATTAGGTAAATTCCCACTCCCCGTAGAGGTGATCCCAATGGCGCGCTCTTATGTTGCGCGTGAACTCGTTAAGTTAGGTGGTTTACCTGAATATCGTGAAAATGTGGTAACGGATAACGGTAACGTTATTTTAGACGTTCATAACTTAACTATTCTTAATCCTATTGAACTGGAAAACAAAATTAACAGTATTCCAGGTGTTGTAACCGTAGGATTATTTGCTAACCGTGGTGCGAATGTTGTTTTAATGGGTACCTCTGAAGGTGTGAAAACCATTAAGTAATTCTTTTTAAGATAGGTAGCGATGGCTACCTATTTTTTAAATTATTTTAGAAACTGCAAATTCAGTGATATATATCACACGACAGTTATATCTCTCTTTAAAATCCTGCCATTTTCAAAGTCAAAATCATTTTACTCGGTAGAAAATCGCTTTCTTTACCGCTTATTCTGTCATCACAGCAATCGGTTGTATTGCCACAAAATCTATTTTTGTTATGTTGTTGAGACAGGATTTTGTTTTTCATTAAATGTAATAACGATAGGGCAGGGTAAATGGTCAAAGTATCTTTGGAAAAAGAAAAAATAAAGTTTCTACTCCTCGAAGGTGTGCACCAAAGTGCAGTAGAAAATTTAAGAGCTGCGGGTTATACCAATATTGAATATCACAAAGGTGCATTATCGGACGAAGAATTAAAAGAAGCTATCCGTGATGCACGTTTTGTTGGTCTTCGTTCCCGCACTCATTTAACGGAAGAGATTTTTGCTGCGGCTGAAAAATTAGTTGCAGTGGGGTGCTTTTGTATTGGTACCAATCAGGTTGATTTAGAGGCTGCTGCCCGTCGTGGTATTCCTGTTTTCAACGCACCTTTCTCAAACACCCGTTCCGTGGCTGAGATGGTGCTTGGCGAATTACTGTTATTATTGCGTCGTATTCCTGAAGCCAATGCGAAAGCCCATCGTGGTGTTTGGGATAAACAAGCCAAAGGCTGTTTTGAAGCACGAGGTAAAAAACTGGGTATTATTGGTTATGGTCACATTGGCACACAATTAGGTATTTTAGCCGAAAGTGTGGGTTTAGATGTTTATTTCTATGATATTGAAAACAAACTGCCATTAGGTAATGCAACGCAAATTCGTCATCTCTCTGAACTGTTGAATATGTGTGACATTGTCAGCTTACATGTGCCAGAAACACCATCAACCAAGAATATGATTGGACATGAAGAAATTCAGCGCATGAAGCCGGGAGCAATTCTTGTCAACGCTTCTCGTGGTACGGTGGTTGATATTCCTGCATTGGCTCAAGCGTTAGAATCAAAACATTTATCTGGTGCTGCGGTTGACGTATTCCCATCAGAGCCGGGTGCGAATAACGATCCTAACGATCCGTTTGTTTCTGAACTTATCAAATTTGACAATGTGATATTAACACCACATATCGGTGGTTCAACTCAAGAAGCGCAAGAAAACATTGGCTATGAAGTTGCGGGTAAATTAGCGAAATATTCAGATAACGGCTCTACATTATCTGCTGTTAATTTCCCAGAAGTATCACTGCCAAGCCACGGCGACGATGTAAACCGTTTACTGCATATTCATGAAAACCGCCCAGGTATGATGAATAGCATCAACAAAGTGTTTACTGAAGAAAATATCAACGTAGCCGCGCAATATTTACGTACGTCAGGTAACGTAGGTTATGTTGTGATCGATATTACAACACAAACGAAAGCTCAAGCTGAGTTAGTGTTACAAAAAATCAAAGCATTACCGGGAACAATCCGCGCTCGTATGCTTTACTAATTATTAATAAATTATTCGTAATATATTGAAGGCTCGAAATATCGAGCCTTTTTTGTATCTTTTAATCTTTATTTATTGAATTTGTTGCTGCCATAATTGGTAATAGAGTGCTTGGTTTTCTAATAAATGGGAGTGAGAGCCTTCTTCTAATACCTGCCCTTTATCTATTACATAAATATAATCTGAATGCGCTAATGTATTAAGACGGTGTGCAATACTTATTACGGTTCTGTTTTTACAAATTTGAGGTAAATTCGCTAAAATTTGTGCTTCAGACTCATAGTCTAATGCAGATGTTGCTTCATCTAAAATAAGAATACGTGGATTAGTTAATAAGGCTCTAGCAAGTGCAATACGCTGGCGTTGCCCGCCTGATAAATTAGCGCCTCTTTCTCCTACTTGTGTATTAAATCCTAAAGGAAGTTGATTAATAAAATCTAAAGCGCCAGCAAGTCGAGCCGCTTCTGTTATTTCTTCTTCACTCGCATTCGGTTTTGATAAATGAATATTTTCAAAAATAGAGCCACTAAATAAAAAGCTCTCTTGTAAAACGAT
This sequence comes from Proteus columbae, assembly GCF_009914335.1. Taxonomy (NCBI): domain Bacteria; kingdom Pseudomonadati; phylum Pseudomonadota; class Gammaproteobacteria; order Enterobacterales; family Morganellaceae; genus Proteus; species Proteus columbae. The sequence goes on along the minus strand of NZ_CP043925.1, from coordinate 2,832,537 downwards.
ACTCATGCTTTGGCGTAGAGATAAAGGATCAGCGATAGCTAAATCCATGCCATCAATATAAATTTTTCCTTGTTGGGGCGTATAGAAACGTTGAATTAAGCGAGTAAGAGTACTTTTTCCTGAGCCAGAACGCCCTGTAATACCAATAAATTTCCCTGCTGGAATAGATAAAGAAAGTGACTCAATAACATCAGGTGTCTTGTCTGTGTAACGAAAATAGACATTTGAAAAAGTAATGCTCCCTGTTATTTTAGGAACGGTAGCTAATCCTTGGTATTGGTGTTCTGTGGGATTACTTAAAATATCACCAATACGGCGCAAAGAAATGGATGTTTGTTGAAAATCTTGCCAACATTGCGCTAAACGTAAAATAGGTTGTGTAATATGGGCGGCAAATAAATTAAACGCGATAAGTTCACCTACGGTCATTTGTGCATTAATAATGAAATTGACGCCTTGCCATAAAATAATTGCAGTAGTGATCTTATGAATAATAAAAATAAATTGCTGAGCGAATAACGCTTTTTTAGCACCTGAAAAACGTTTATTGATGTGATCGGTCAACTTGTATTGCCACTTTTCTATAAAATGATTTTCTGTCGCCGTCACTTTAATGGTTTCTATGCCATTTATCGCTTCTGTCAGTAGACTAATATTATCTGCGTTGGTTTGATATTCTTGCTTTACCCAATAACGAATGATAGGTCCTAGAATAAGCCAAAATATAAAATAAAGAACTAAAGAACTTAATGTTATCCACGTTAAGGTTGATGAATAAATAAACATCACAAAGATAAACACAGCAATAAAAATAAGATCAAGCACCATCATCAATGCTGAACCAGTAATAAATTGTCTGATATGTGAAAGCTCTTGTATACGAGCAATGATTTGTCCAGATGGGCGTTGAGTAAAAAAATGACTCGGTAAGCGGACGAGATGTTGATACGCTTTTCCTGAAAATTCAGCACTTAATTGACAAGATATAAATGCATATAACTTATCTCGCAAAAAAAGATATATGGGTTCCGTGATAGCAATTAAGACGAATAGACAGCCAAATAGATGTAAATTAGATAAATTTCTCCCCGTTAAAACGGTATCGATAAATTTTTCAAAAATAATGGGATTCACTAGAGCAAAAAGTTGAATGCAACAAGATAAAATAAAAAACAGGAATAATGATTTTTTCTGCTTTAGTATAGAAGGAATAAACCAATTTAGATTAAATTTTGATAATGATGAAGAGGGCTCTTTAGCAATAAGTTGTAATGTATTAAGCTTTTTTTCTTTATCAATGATATGTTCGGTTTTTATATTATTTTTAGGATTTATAATAATTAATGTTTTTTCTTTTATTTTTTTTAATATATACCAAGAATCATTTATTTCTATAAGGGTATCGATAATAAAATGCTCATTATAATCGAATAAGCAGAAATCACCTTTTAATTCCAAAAGTTGAATGGCTTCAAGAATATCCCATTTATTAAGATGATCTTCTTTACCCAGAAAATGAATAACTTGCTATTTTTTTATCTTTCCACTTTGTGTTTTTGAAAAATAAATTAGTCCATCAATAATTGATGAGTGATATTTTTTTTCTTTCTCTAAATTAATATTATTCATGATATTCAGCATCTTATTATTTTTCTGTTAGTGCGTTATGACGGTAAACTTCTATTGGGCTTAAGAAATAGTCAATAACACGACGTCTATCGATAATAATTTCAGCGATTAAAGACATTCCTGGAGCAAGGTTATATTGTTGATTATTGCTTTCTATCATTTGCGTATTTAGTTCAATTGTTGCGGGATAAACTAAACCTAGCTGCTCATGTTGAACGGAATCTCTGGCGATATTAGTTATATTTCCTTCTAAGGTGCCATAACGAGTGTAAGGAAAAGCATCTATTTTTATCATTGCTTTTTGCCCTACATGAATAAAACCAATATCTTTATTGAGAATATTAACTTCTGCTATATTGTGTTGATTATCAGGGATTATCGTCATCACTTGTTGTGATGGTTGTAAGATACTGCCAAGTGTGTAATTTGTGATTTGTTGTACAGTACCAGCAACGGGAGAACGGACGATTTTTAGCTGTTGTCGTTTTTGGGCATGATTAAGATTTTGGCTATAAATTAATAGTTCACTTTCATACTGTTTATATTTATCATGCCATTCTAATTTTTTCTGCTTCTCCAAATTATCTAAATTTTCATTTAGTTTTTTCTCTTGACTCTTAATAAGTTGATATTCAGCATTCTTAATTGTAATGACTCGGTTTATTTCTAATAACTCTTTTTCATTTTCTAGATATTCCATTTGGCTAATTATTTTTTTTATAAAGAGCTTTTTCTTAAGAATAAAACGTTGTTTAATATTTTCCTTTAATATATTTAATGATAATAGTTCATTATGGATCATGGTTTGATTTTTATTATTAACCTCGATTTCGGCATCAATTAAATTTATATTACTTTCAAATTCATCTTTTTCTTTTTGGTAACTGATAAGAATGGATTTTTTTGTTTTTTCATCTAATTTATTAAAATGATAAAGTTTTTGTGGAGATGTTTCTTGGCTTAATGCTTGATAACGAAGTTTAAGTAACAGCAGGCTATCTATTTTTTTCTGTATTCCCTTAACTTCCTCATCAACACCCAGTATATCGAGTGTTAATAATGCATCACCTTGATTTACTTTTTGTCCCTCTTTTACATGAAGGACAGCAAGGCGGCTATGCTCATAAATTTGAATAACTTGAGAATGCCCTGCAACAATAAGTTTACCTGTTGCAGATGATTGCACATTTAATTTACCTAAATAGGCCCACATAAGAAAAGCGATAACACTGAATGAAATAATTGACGCAATATAACGACTATATGGCGTTAAAGGTTTTTCAATAAGTGCAATATGATTAGGGTAGAAATCATAATTAATATTCTTTTTATTACGATGAAATACTTTAGAAAGTGCAGATTTTATATTTAGGTTCATACTCAACATCCTTGTTGACGTTGCCAAAGTTTTTTGTAGTGGCTATTTTTTGCAATTAATTCCTTATGTGTTCCTTCTTCAATAAGGTTGCCTTTTTCCAACACAATAATACGATGGCAAGTTCTCACCGTTGAAAGTCGATGAGCAATAATGATAACGGTTCTCTCTTTTGCAATAAGAGGAAGGTGCTCTTGGATAATAGCCTGAGATTCATCATCTAATGCGCTGGTGGCTTCATCAAAGATTAAAATTTTAGGCGAAGATAATAAGGCTCTTGCAATCGCAATACGTTGGCGTTGTCCTCCTGATAAGGATTGTCCTCCCTCTGCAATAATAGTGTCATAACCTAATGGTAGTTTTAAAATAAATTCATGAGCACCCGTTAGTTTTGCTACGTAAATAACGTCTTCTAAAGAGGCATTTTGTCGAGTGAGTCGGATATTATCAAACACACTGAGATTAAATAAAAAATTTTGTTGTAGAATAATACCTATTTGCTGGCGTACTCTATTTAAATTAAGTTGTGAAAGAGGAATATTATCAAGTGTGACATGACCTGATTGTGGAATATAAAGACCTGAGATCATGCGTGCTAAAGTACTTTTTCCTGATCCTGATGTTCCAACAATACCAATAATTTCATGTCTTTTTATATGTAATGAAATATTATTTAAAATAGCAGGCGTATGATTTTGATAATGAAAACTGACATTATCAAAGGTAATTCCCCCCTTAATATTTGTTTCTAATATTGAACTATTTTGTTCTTTAGGAAGGTTAAGTATATCTTGTAAGTTGTAGATTGCTGTTTTTGTTTTGATATATTTTCCCCAAACATCAATAGCTGTCGCTAAAGGTTGTAAGCAATAGCCAAGTAGCATCGTAAAAGCAATAAGCTGACCTATTGTCATTGAGAGCGAAATAACTTCACAAGCCCCTACCCATAAGAGTAGTGCAACTGTTGTTTTATTTATAAATGACACAATAAAGCGAGATAAATTATCAATATTTTGAAGCTTTTCGCTTTCACCTGTTAGTTTATGTATTTGTGTATACCATTGTTGTGTAAATCTTGGCTCAAGAGAAAGGCTTTTAATTGTCTCAATACCACCTAAGCTTTCAGTAAGAAAGGCAGTATTGACTGCAACTTTTTGATAAAGATGCTGAACTGCAAATTCTATTTTTGGGGCAAGTAATTTAGCTAAAATAAGATAAAGAGGAATTGTCGAAATAAATATTAATGTTAGCTTTAGCGATAATATTGCCATTGCAAATATAAATAAAAAAATAAAAGAAGAATCAACAAATAACAGTAACAGTGTTTTTGTTATAAATTCTCGTATAATATCTAATTCTTTTATTCGAGCAACAATGGCACCGGTTTGACGTGATTTAAAATAGCCGATAGGAAGTCTAAACAAGTGTTGAGCGAGTTTTAGACTTAACGTTATATCAATTTTATTTGCTGTGTGTTGATAAATATATTCTCGAATTCCTTTTAGTGTCCCTTCTAGAATAGCAATAAAAATTAAACCAATAATTAAAACATCTAGTGTTGATAGAGACTGATGGATAATCACTTTATCCATAATAATTTGTATTATAAAAGGCGATGTGAGCATTAATAGTTGAAGAATGAGTGAGTAAAAAAGGATATTTATAAAGATAAGTTTGTATTTCTTTATTACTGTAAAAAACCATGAGAGACTAAAAAATGGATTTTCTTTAAAGCAAAGGTAATAACATTGTGTAATGTTTAATGAATTGAATTGGCTTTGACTTAGATTTTCTGTTTTATCTGTTTGCAGATTATAAATCAGATATGTGTTTTCATTTTTTTTTAATAATATAAATGTGTTGTTTTTATTATCTAAAAAAATAATGTGATGTTCTATTTTTTTTAAAATAAGTGATTTTTTTGTTTTTTTTAGTTTAAATTGATGTTCATTTTCTAATGAGTTTATATTAGAGTCTTTTTTTATTTCTATTTCTCTCTTTTTAGTTAGATTGATAATAATACTAATGCTTTTTATTAGGTGACTTTCTGTTTTATTATCCATGACAATAAAATACCTTTTGTATAGCTGAAAAATATAAAAAGGTATTTAATATTATTTTTTTTATCAAAAATATAAAAAAACACAGATGATAATTATTAATCTTAATCTAGTACTAATACAAAACTAAAAATGCCAGATCTTTTCTGGTGTAATAATTTCAGGTAATGGCACATCCCAATTTGCAATAGGAAGGTGAGCAACTTGTTGGCAAGTATGCGCTAATCCCATTGGGTAAAATGATTTTTGTTGCCAGTTTTCTAGTGTTCTATCGTAAAAACCGCCCCCCATACCTAATCGTTGACCTTGTTCATCAAAAGCTACTAACGGCGTAAAAATAATATCAATACTAGAGATAGGAATCACCATGTTCACATTTAAAGGCGGCTCTGAAATATTAAAGCGATTTTTTACTAATGTAGTAGACGGTGTGTAGCGTAAAAAAAGGAGGTGATGGCGATGAAAGGGATGCAATACAGGTAAGCAAACTTGTTTATTTAATGCCCATAGCTGGGAGATCAAAGGTGATGTATCAATTTCACCATCAAAAGAAAGAAACAGTGCAATCGTCTGCGCTTGTTTGATTTTAGGGTGAGTAAGAACTTGCTCGCATAGTTTTAGCGCAGCGTCCTGCTGTTGCTCTTGAGTGAGTAAGCGTCTCTTTTGGCGGATAGACTTGCGTATTTCATCTCTTTGCTGAAAAAGTGAGGCTTCTATCATTCATCAACCCATCAGTAAGTCGTTAGTGTTAATGATGAAGTATCATTAACATCAATTTATTACACTTTAGAGGTAAAAAAGAGAAAAGCCAAGATTGGATAAGGGAAAAGGGTATAAAAAAAGTTCTAAACATTAAGCATTTATAAAATACTCAGTGTTTAGAACTTAAATGGAGGTCTCCAAGATGCCGCCGCAAGCTGTAACCCTTGAACCCATGGTCCAAGGTGAACATAGTGTTGCTACCATTAGGCTGCCTGAACGAATCGGGTATGCTCACAAGCAACAGATCACCACGTTCTATGTGTTTCGAATATCGGCTCAGGGGACTGGCCCGCTGGCAAACATCTCAGAGAAATTTGGTGGGTGCGTTAAGCACCTTATCTATGAACTATTGTATTATTTTAATTGTAGAAAGCAACCTATTATCTGTGAATTTCGTGGTGTACGCGTGCTTTCTGAACAAATCTACTTCGCAGTTGAAAAAGTGCGATCATGATGCTTGCCTTGATCGTGTAAAGCTTGTTCAATGGATTGTTGTAGCATTTTTATCTTCTCTTCCATGTTGTAGGCATAGTCTCTGGTTTTTAACTTTTCTTCTGCCAACTCATGACTCATATTTAATGCCACGATAAAAATTAAGTGCTCTGTGTTGGAAACACCACTGCGTTCTTTGAGATCTTGTAATCGTTGTTCCAGTTCAGCAGCAGAAGCCAGTAAAGCATCTCTTTGTTCTGGTGGGCAATTGACACGTAATGAGCGCCCAAAAATTTGAAGATCAACGGGTTGTGCGGACATGATTCCTTCCTGACATAAAATCTGTGCTACGTGTTTAGTAGTGTATACGGTTATAACGCTGTATTAAACGCTATTACTGCAAAAATTCCAATGATTAACATGGCTTAACTGGTACAGCGACTTCTATTGATGGTAGCATATCTTGAACTATTCCCCTAAATGCGACGTTTATTCTTATGTCAAAACAGAACACATTACCGAATTATCAAACTATTGATGCATTATTACAGCAACATACAGTACCTTTAACCGCGGCTGAAATGCATGGTTTGATTACAGGATTTATTTGCGGTGCAGTGCGCGATAACAGTTGGAAAACCTTATTACACGATCTGACTAATGAGGGTTTAGCTTTTCCTAAAACGTTATCAGAGCCACTTGAAGAGCTTTATCACATCACCTATGAACAGCTCGATGACAGTGTGTTCAACTTCTCTATGTTAGTACCTGACGAATCTGAATCTGTTTTTCTAAGAGCCGATGCCCTTGCGGGATGGGTTAATCATTTTCTTTTAGGTCTGGGTGTTGCTCAACCTAAGTTGTCTGATCATAAAGAATTGACCGAAGTGATTACTGATTTGCGTAATATTGGTGCGCTAGGTTATGAAGAAGACGAAAACCAAGAAGAACTTGAAGATGCACTTGAAGAAGTCAGTGAATATGTAAAAGTATCCGTTCAACTTTGTTATATCACTTTTGTCGCACCAAAAGACAAAGGAAATGACAAACAAAATGAGCAACGTGTACTACATTAATTTCATCATTAATTAGATAACCATAAAGATAAATGAAAGACAGGAGTGGGTATGAATAAGCAAGAATTTTTATCCCGTCGTCAGGCATTATTAGCTCAAATGAAGCCTGCGAGTGCAGCTATCTTTTTTGCCGCACCACCAGCGCAACGTAATGCCGATAGTGAGTATCCTTATCGCCAACATAGTGATTTCCTTTATCTAACTGGTTTCAGCGAGCCTGAAGCTATTCTTGTGCTGATTAAAAGTGATGAAACACATAATCACAGTGTGCTTTTTAATCGCGTTAGAGATTTAACCGCTGAAATTTGGTTTGGTCGTCGCCTTGGACAAGAAGCTGCACCTGAAAAATTAGGTGTTGATAAGGCGCTACCTTATGAAGATGTTGGTGAGCAACTGTACCAATTATTAAACGGGTTAGATGTTGTTTATCATGCTCAAGGTGAATATGCGTTTGCTGATGAGATAGTCTTTGGTGCATTAGACACCTTAAGAAAAGGTTCTCGTCGTAACTTAAAAGCACCACAAACTATCATTGATTGGCGTCCAATTGTTCATGAGCAACGCCTATTTAAATCTGATTTTGAACTTGAATTACTGCGTAAAGCCGGAAAAATTACCGCATTAGCACATACGCGTGCGATGCAAAAATGTCAGCCGGGTATGTATGAATATCAACTTCAAGGTGAGATTGAACATGAGTTTACCTCTCATGGTGCGCGTTTCCCTTCGTATAACAGTATTGTCGGCAGTGGTGAAAATGGTTGTATTTTGCACTACACCGAAAACGAAACCAAAATGCGTGATGGGGATTTAGTCCTTATTGATGCAGGCTGTGAATATGAAGGTTATGCCGGTGATATCACCCGTACTTTCCCTGTTAATGGTAAATTTAGCCGTCAACAACGTGAAATTTATGACATAGTCTTAAAATCCATCAATGTTTCTTTGGAATTGTACAAACCTGGTACAAGTATCAAAGAAGTCACTGAGCATGTCGTGTATATCATGGTCGAAGGACTGGTTAAACTGGGCATTATGCACGGTGAAATCGAGCATCTTATTGAGACAAAAGCTTATCAGCGTTTCTTTATGCATAGCTTAAGCCATTGGCTAGGTCTTGATGTTCATGATGTTGGACATTATGGCACGGAGCGTGACCGCATTTTAGAACCGGGCATGGTACTGACCATTGAACCGGGACTTTACATTGCGCCAGATGCAGATGTGCCACAAGAGTATCGTGGCATTGGTATTCGTATTGAAGATGACATTGTTATCACGGAAACAGGCAATGAGAATTTAACGGCATCTGTCGTTAAAGATCCTGATGAAATTGAAGCTCTGATGGCAGGAAAAATTTAAGGCTAAAATCAGCATGAATGTGATTATTGTGGGTGGTGGAATGGCAGGTGCGACATTAGCACTTGCTCTCTGTGCATTAAATAAAGGTAAGATTTCAATTTCGTTAATTGAAGCAAGAGAGCCTGACAATGGGCACCCTGGGTTTGATGCAAGAGCCATCGCATTAGCACATGGAACAGCGAAACGGTTAGAGCAAATCGGGCTTTGGTCAACATTAAAACCTTTTGTCACTCCCATTAATCATGTTCATGTCTCTGATAAAGGTCATTGTGGTTTTGTTAATATTCATGCACAAGACTATGATATCTCAGCACTGGGTTATGTTATTGAATTGCATGATGCTGGGCGTCAGCTTTTTGCTAAGTTAAAAAAACAATCTAATATCACGCTTTATTGCCCCGCTAAAGTTGAACAAGTTCAACGTAATATCGATTCTGTTGAGGTAACACTTGATGATGGTTCGCAATTATCGGGTGATTTACTGATTGCTGCTGATGGTACTCATTCACCTATTGGTCACCAGTGCCATATTCAATGGCAACGAGAGCCTTACCATCAAGTGGCAGTGATCGCTAATGTCAAAACAGAAATTGATCCTCAAGGCAAAGCTTTTGAGCGTTTTACGGAGTTTGGTCCATTAGCCATGTTACCAATGAGTGAAGGGCGTAGCTCATTAGTATGGTGTCATCCTATTGAAAAATTGGATGAAGTTTCACAGTGGGATGATGAAACAACTATCGCACATTTACAGCGTGACTTTGGCTGGCGTTTAGGAAAGATAGAGCATATTGGTAAGCGAAATTGCTACCCTTTAGCGCTACAAAAAGCTAATCAAATTATTGGTCATCGTTTAGCGTTAGTTGGAAATGCCTCGCAAACACTTCATCCTATTGCAGGACAAGGTTTTAACCTTGGTTTACGTGATGTTATGGCTCTCGCCAATACGATCACCCAAGCGATTAATGCCAATACTGATATTGGTAGTTATCGAGTACTCTCTCAATATCAACAACTTCGCCAACAAGATAGAGAAAAAACAATCTCTATTACTGATGGGTTGGTGAAAGTGTTTGCAAATCGTTGTGTGCCACTGATTGTTTCTCGCAACTTAGGGCTAATGACGATGGAATTACTCCCAATGATGAGAGATAAATTGGCGCATCAAACACTTGGCTGGACAGACTAGAGCGTGTTGATCTTTGATGGTCAATTTTTATTCGAATTAAATATAATCGCTTTTTAGGATACTTTTATTATGAAATCATTTGATGTTGTTATTGCTGGTGGTGGAATGGTTGGGCTTGCATTAGCCAGCGGATTACACGGGTGTGGATTACGTATAGCGATAATAGAAAATCACCCAGTAACGACGCTTTTTCACCCACAAGATGATTTTTCATTACGCGTATCTGCTATTAATACAGCCAGTGAAATGCTGCTGAAAAAACTAGGTGTTTGGGAAAATTTGCAAGCATTACGAACAGCACCTTATCAAGGCATGGAAGTTTGGGATCAAGATAGCTTTGGCCGTATTGAGTTTTCAGCACAAAAAGAAGGATTCAGTCACTTAGGCTCTATTATCGAAAATAACCTTATTCGTGAAGTGCTTTGGCAAAAATGTGAAAGCCATAGTGATATTACCTTCTATTCATCAACACAAATTGAGCGTGTAGTGTGGGGGGAAAACGATGCTTTCATTACCCTTAATGATGGCGAAATGTTAACCGCAAGACTTGTTGTGGGCGCTGATGGTGCTAATTCATGGCTACGTAAACATGCTGATATTCCACTGACGTTTTGGGACTATGAACATCACGCATTAGTTGCCACTATTCGTACCGAGCAACCTCATGAAAATGTTGCGCGCCAAGTTTTTCATGGCGAAGGTATTTTGGCATTTCTGCCTCTTTCTGATCCTCATACTTGTTCTATTGTTTGGTCTTTACCAAGCAACCTTGCTGAACGTTATAAAAGCGCAGAAAAAAGCTTATTTGAGCGCACATTGGGTGTGACCTTTGATATGCGTTTAGGTCAATGTGAATTAATAAGTGATCGCATGACCATACCATTAACAGGTCGTTATGCTCGCCAATTTGCCGCTCCTCGCTTAGCGTTACTAGGCGATGCTGCTCATACTATCCACCCTTTAGCTGGACAAGGTGTTAACCTTGGTTTTATGGATGTCGCAGAGTTAATTGGTGAAATTCGCCGCTTAAAAGCTGAAGGTAAAGATTTTGGTGAATATCTCTATTTGAGACGATTTGAACGCCGCCGCAAACATGCAGCCGCGGTGATGTTGGCAAGTATGCAAGGATTTCGTGAACTTTTTGCTGGCAATAACCCTGTTAAAAAACTGGTTCGAGATATCGGTCTTTCGTTAGCGGATAGTTTACCGGGGGTAAAACCTAAGTTACTTGAGCAAGCAATGGGACTTTCTGATTTACCTGAATGGTTAAGTAATAAAAATTTCACTTCAGTTGAAAAAATCTAATTTCTCTCTTATTTCACATTACTTTTATTTATATCTGACTGAAGAAATAGAACTAAAAAAATCTATTTTTTCAGTCTATTCTTTGCACTAATTCCCTTTTTTCAGTAATTCCTCGCTAAAAATGAGCGCTGATACGCATAATTGCAATCATTAGTTCTGCATACCCATATGTCTACATTATGATTAGGAGACACAATACCCTATTTTAACTTATGGTTTATTTTTTCTCACAATGCTAAGTTCAAGGGGATGGTATCGTTTGCGTTGTACGTTAATTGCTCGTATTTGTTAAATCAATGTTTAAAAATAAACTTAAGTTTGAGATTAACACTATGATTTCAAATCAAGTTTAATTTTATATTTAACAAATTACGTTCTCTGAATAATCTAAAGTAAAAGTAGAAAGAGGGAAGAATGGCAAAACAGACTCCGTTGTATGATGAGCACGTAGCCTGCGGTGCTCGTATGGTCGATTTTCATGGTTGGATGATGCCTTTGCATTATGGCTCCCAAATAGATGAACATCATATTGTACGTCGTGATGCAGGTATGTTTGATGTTTCTCATATGACCATTGTTGACTTACATGGCTCACAAGTTAAAGATTTTCTACGTTATTTATTAGCGAATGATATCGCTAAACTCACCGAAAAAGGTAAGGCGCTTTATACCGGTATGCTAAATGCATCAGGTGGTGTAATTGATGATCTTATCGTCTATTACTTTGATGACTCTTTCTATCGTCTCGTTGTGAATTCTGCTACTCGTGAAAAAGATCTCGCGTGGATTGAACAACATGCTTCAGATTATGTGGTTAATATCACTGTTCGTGACGATTTAGCATTAATCGCTGTTCAAGGTCCTCATGCACAAGAGAAAGTACAAAGCTTATTAAGCGAAGCGCAACGCCAAGTCGTTTCTGCCATGAAGCCTTTCTATGGTGTAGAGCTTGGAGACTTGTTTATTGCGACAACGGGCTATACCGGTGAAGCTGGCTATGAAATCGCAATGCCAAAAGAGCAAGCAGTCGATTTTTGGAAAAAATTATTAGCTGTGGGAGTTAAACCCGCAGGATTAGGTGCAAGAGACACATTACGCCTAGAAGCGGGAATGAACCTCTATAGCCAAGAGATGGATGAAACGATTAATCCACTTGAAGCAAATATGGGATGGACGATTGCATGGGCACCAGAAGATCGTCAATTTATTGGTCGAGAAGCATTAGAAAAATTACGCGCAACAGGCACAGATAAACTTGTTGGTCTTGTAATGCGAGAGAAAGGTGTGTTGCGTGCTGGCACTGCCGTACACTTTACTGATGATTTAGGTGAGTTAAGAGAAGGTATTATTACAAGTGGTACTTTTTCGCCTACATTAGGCTTTAGTATTGCATTAGCAAGAGTTCCAGCAGGTATAAAAGATAGCGCAATTGTATTAATGCGTAATCGTGAGATGCCAGTAGAAGTGGTAAAACCTGGTTTTGTTCGTTCAGGTAAAGCATTGGTATAACACGTACAATTATTTTAAATGGAGAGTAAGGTCAATGAGTCAAATACCTAGTGAATTAAAATACGCACAATCTCATGAGTGGATCCGTTCAGAAGGCAATGGTGAATACACTATCGGTATTACTGAACATGCACAGGAATTATTAGGTGACATGGTGTTTGTTGATCTACCAGAAGTGGGTAGAGAAGTCGCAGCTGGTGATGATTGTGCGGTAGCGGAATCAGTAAAAGCAGCATCAGATATTTACGCACCATTATCGGGTGAAATTATCGCAGTAAATGAAGAGTTAGATGGTTCTCCAGAACTGGTGAACAGTGCGCCTTACGGAGAAGGTTGGTTATTTCGCATTAAAGCAAATAATGAAAGCGAATTAGATGACTTACTTGATGCCGCCGGTTATCAAGAACTGGTAGATAGCGAAGAGTAAAACGAAGCGCCCCGTCAAATCAATGTCGGGGCGTTTTTATTTGTTAGCTTGTTATCGTAATGCTATCTCAACGCGCTTTAAGCCTTGTGCTATTTACCTATCCATTCATAGTGAATTCAGGAAATTACTTGCAATGACACAGACTTTAAATCAGTTAGAGTATCGCGATGAATTTATTCGTCGCCATATTGGCTCATCACCAGAACAGATTAAAGAGATGCTCAGTGCTGTTGGCGTCTCCTCATTAAATGAATTAACTCAAAAAATTGTTCCAAATAATATTCAATTAGAAACACCACCGAATGTGGGTGCAGGGGCAACAGAGCAAGAAGCCTTGGCTGAATTAAAAGCGATCGCCAGCCAAAATAAACGTTTTACTTCTTACATTGGAATGGGTTACGCACCTTCTGTATTGCCTCCTGTGATTTTGCGTAATTTATTAGAAAATCCAGGTTGGTATACCGCTTATACACCTTATCAGCCAGAAGTTTCTCAAGGTCGTCTAGAATCACTATTGAATTTCCAACAGGTTACAATTGATTATACAGGAATGGATCTCGCTTCTGCATCGTTGCTAGATGAAGCAACGGCCGCAGCTGAAGCAATGGCAATGGCAAAACGTGTAAGCAAACTGAAAAATGCGGATCGTTTCTTTGTCGCTGATGATATTCACCCTCAAACCTTAGATGTTGTCAGAACTCGTGCAGATACTTTTGGTTTTGAGGTTGTTGTTGATAAAGCTGAAAAAGTATTAGAGCTTGAAGGTGTCTTTGGTGTGCTATTACAACAAGTCGGCACAACGGGCGAAGTTCATGATCACAGCAAGTTATTAGCCGCACTAAAAGAGCGCAAAATAATTACTAGTGTTGCCGCTGATTTAATGGCGCTGGTGGTTCTCACTGCGCCAGGTCATCAAGGTGCTGATATCGTATTAGGCTCAGCGCAACGTTTTGGTGTCCCAATGGGTTACGGTGGCCCACATGCGGCATTCTTTGCTTGCCGTGATGAATATAAACGTGCGATGCCGGGTCGTATTATTGGTGTCTCTCGCGATGCTGCGGGTAATCGTGCATTACGTATGGCGATGCAAACGCGTGAACAGCATATTCGTCGTGAAAAAGCGAACTCGAATATTTGTACATCCCAAGTTTTACTTGCCAATATCGCGGCTATGTATGCGGTTTATCATGGGCCAGAAGGGTTAAAAACCATCGCTCAACGTATTCATCGTTTAACGGATATTTTAGCTGCGGGTTTACAACAAAACGGTATGGTATTACGCCATAAAACTTGGTTTGATACATTAACGATTGATACCGCCGATAAAGCCGCTGTATTACAACGCGCTAAAGATGCCGAAATTAACTTACGTACTGATATTGTGGGTGCTGTAGGTGTAACACTAAGCGAAATTACAACGCGTGAAGATGTATTAAAGCTTGTTGAAATTATTAGTGGTAAAGCATTAACTGGTGATATTGATGCACTTGATAAACAAGTTGCCTCCTCATCAGTATCAATTCCTGCTTCTATGCAACGTAAAGACACTGTGCTGACACATGAAAACTTTCATCAGTATCACAGTGAAACAGAAATGATGCGCTATATGCATCGTTTAGAAAATAAAGACTTAGCATTGAATCAAGCGATGATCCCATTAGGATCATGTACGATGAAACTTAATGCTGCCGCTGAAATGATCCCTATTACATGGCCTGAATTTACAGAGCTACATCCATTCTGCCCAGCCTATCAAGCGAAAGGCTATCAAGTGATGATTGGACAACTATCCAATTGGCTTGCTGCATTAACGGGTTATGATGCGATGTGTATGCAACCAAACTCGGGTGCGCAAGGTGAATATGCGGGCTTATTAGCGATTCGTCGTTATCACCAAAGCCGTGGTGAAGGTGCGCGACATATTTGCTTGATCCCAAGTTCAGCACACGGTACTAACCCCGCTTCTGCTCATATGGCAGGCATGACAGTGGTGGTGGTCGGTTGTGATGATAACGGCAATATCGATATTGCAGACTTAAAAGCCAAAGCAGAAAAACATCAAGCTGAACTCTCTTGTGTGATGGTGACATACCCATCAACGCATGGTGTTTATGAAGAAGGTATTCGTGAAGTCTGTGAAATCATTCATCAATATGGCGGACAAGTTTATCTTGATGGTGCCAATATGAATGCACAAGTGGGGATCACAACACCGGGCTTTATTGGTTCTGATGTTTCTCACTTAAACTTACATAAAACCTTCTGTATTCCTCATGGTGGTGGTGGTCCAGGAATGGGGCCTATTGGCGTGAAATCACACTTAGCGCCATTTGTACCAGGTCATTCTGTTGTTGAAATGGAAAATGTCACTACACAAGGTGCTGTTTCTGCGGCTCAATTTGGTAGCGCTTCAATACTACCGATTAGTTGGATGTATATTCGTATGATGGGTGCACAAGGGCTTAAACAAGCAAGCCAAGTGGCAATCTTAAATGCGAACTATATCGCACAACGTTTGAAAAATGATTATGACATTCTTTATGCTGGCGCTGATGGTTATGTCGCACATGAATGTATTATCGATATTCGCCCATTAAAAGCGAATTACGGTATCAGTGAAATGGATGTAGCTAAGCGTTTAATTGACTATGGATTCCACGCTCCAACCATGTCATTCCCTGTTGCGGGTACATTAATGATTGAGCCAACAGAGTCTGAAAGTAAAGTTGAAATTGATCGCTTTATTGAAGCGCTGCTTTCTATTCGTGCTGAAATTGCACAAGTAGATAAAGGCGTATGGCCAATTGATGACAATCCATTAGTTAATGCACCTCACACACAATATGAATTAGTGCAAGAGTGGTCACATAGTTATAGTCGTGAATGTGCGGTGTTCCCAAGTGAAGCAACGAAACAAAGCAAATATTGGCCAGCGGTTAAACGTCTGGATGATGTGTATGGCGACCGCCATTTACATTGTTCATGTGCGCCAATTAGTGACTATGAATAAGCTTTAATCTAGCTATATTCTTAAATTTAAATACCGATGGTTAAGTTAGCCATCGGTATTTTTTATTTAATAAATTCAGCATTGAATCGATTACTTCAGCCAGCCTTTTTTCTGTGCCTCTAATAATTGAGGGTAGAGATATTGCCAAAATTCAGGCCACTGTTTTTCAATAAACAGATTACGCGCTAATACTTGCTCTAAGCGGATATTATTTTCGACCCAGCTTTGACCTTCATTATGTAAATTCATCAGCATTGGCATGGTGCGATCAAGAATATTAGCAAACTGAGATTCTGGTGTTTCAGCCGCATCATATTCCAGCCATAAATTGAGGAAATATTCACTTTGTGGAGAAGGCAATAAAGAGAAAATACGTTTTGCGGCTTTTTGCTCGTGCTCTTTAATCGCTTCTCGAGCGGCAACGTCATAAACCATCACATCGCCAGCATCTATTTCAACGATATCGTGAACAAGGGCTAATTGAATAGCTCGTCCCATATCAATGTCACCCGCGTAAGGCTGAAAACTCATTGCTGCAACGGCAAAGTGCCAACTATGTTCTGCGGTATTTTCGGAACGACTATTGTCTAATACATTATTTTTACGATAAACACGTTTTAGTTTATCTAACTCCATAATAAAGTTAATAGTATCAGAGAAGGGGCCAAATGCCCCTTTTGGTAATTGTGTCATAAAAGTCCGTATTGGTTATGATAAATAAGAATTACTCTTCTTCTAAAGAATAAGGCAGTGGTTTAATGGATAAACGACTGATGTTATCGTCTTGAACTCGAAATACACTATCTAGCTCCATATCGTTATTCATAACAACTTCAGCCAAAATAGTATTATCAGCCATACGTACAGCGCTTAATACCGTTCCTGTTTTACGCCATTTATCTTCGCCTAATTGCCATTCAACGCTACCACCAATCTCAGGCAATTCAGTACCACCACCTGATAACAAATACATAGCACGTTTATTTGCGCCTCTGAATTTCGCACGAGATACCATCTCTTGCCCGGTATAACAGCCTTTTTTAAAGCAGATACTCAGTGGTAATGCTTGCAGATTTGTTGCTTGAGGTAAGAATTGCTCAATATTTGGAGTATCAATAACAGGATATCCAGCCTCAATATCTAAGGCTAACCATTGCTCACTATCACTGGTTTCTGCTTTTAATGTTGTTGCAAGATTTTTTGCCGTTTCTTCGTCTGTTACGATTAAAAAGCGTTCAGTAGGTAAAGGTAATTGCAGAATATAAGTATTATCGTGATTAACCACTTCGTTTGCTTTACGAGGGATATTTGGAAAGTAATCTGCTAATGCAAGAGCAGCACCTTGCCCTGCTAATCCTAATAAAACGCTATCTGTATTTTCAGCTAAGGTTACTTTTGAAAATACAGCATATTTTTTTAATTCAGCAAGTTGTTTTTGTGCGACATTTTTACGCAAAATATAAGCGAAACCGTCTTGCTGGTGGAATAAGCGAAGTGTACTCCACATTTTACCTTTTGCTTCACAGTGTGCAGACAATGTATGTGTTGTTGTTGGAAGTGCTGCAATATCCGTTGTTAGTTGACCTTGTAGATATTTTTCACTGTCAGCACCTGTTGCTGTTATCAGTGACCATTCATCTAAAGAAACCAGTGTTAATGGCAAATTGATTGCTGCATGAGGGCGTTTAGCCTGAGTAGAATTTTGAGTCATGATGTCACCAGCTATTAAATTAATCAGATACATCAGTTATGGTAAAAGAGTGGCAAGACAATGCAAGTCATTATTATTTTTAACGCACAGAAAATGAACTTGATAAATAACAAATGAAAGCGTGTTCAATAGGTTGTCTATGAGACTAAACCTGCAAACTGTGATCATTTTGATGTTAAAAATTTTGCGATAAGACTATTATCAATGCTAGGAAGAAATAGTGGTATTTCTTGATTTGAACAATGTAAAGAGCAGAGTATGACTATCGATATAGAGAATAAAGCACGAATTAACTGGGCATGTCGTCGTGGAATGCGTGAACTGGATATTTCTATCATGCCTTTTTTCGAGAATGAATACGATACGCTATCTGATAACGATAAAGCGCTTTTTGTTCGTTTACTAGAGTGTGCAGATCCTGATTTATTTAACTGGTTAATGAATCATGGACGCCCTGATGATGATGCGCTCTATTATATGGTGAAATTAATCCAAGATCGCAATAAAGCTAGAATGGCGGAGATCGTTGATAAATATTAATAAAATAGATTATCAAATCAGCGATAGATTCAATAGTAATTAAGATTGATTAAGAATGACGCTTTTATTTTCTCATCAAATAAAGGCGTTTTTATTTTTTATATAGAAATTTAATAATATTAATGACACTCTAAAATTTACTGAAATAAAAAATATAGTTGCGTTAAATTTGCGCACTACCTCTAAAAATGATCGCTTAAATCGCCTTTTTTTGATGTTTTTCGCTTTATACTTAATAAATCAGGTATGCTGACTTTATTAAAACAGCGATTAAGAAAGAATAGAAATTTCGTACTTATTATTAAGTTATATTTTTTTGAACACATATTAAATCGAAAAAGTAACAATAAATAATTAAGCTAAAATATAAGATAAACTATTTGCAAGGTTAAGGAAGAAGTTACATTATAAATAGGTTGGTCTTTATTATCTTTAACTTATTTATATTCGTATAGAATTATAGCAGGAGTTAATATAACTCGTGATTTTATGGAAATCGCACCTCACAGTATCATGGTTTACTCAACTCTTCTCAACAGTTGCTTATGTTGCCTTTGAGATCGGTTTACTGTTGTATCCATGGCCTCCTGATTTTATTTATGTTTGGGTTCCATTGTTACTTTTCTTGATAGGTAGTTGGTATTTCACACAAAAGAATATTAGTCGTATCAAAGGGGATTTTATTTTACTGAATGGCAACCGAATTCAATGGAAACTGCATGAATGGCAAATAACAAAACGCCCTTGGATCAGCCGTTTTGGTGCTCGAATAACGTTAACCTCTATTCTAAATAAAAAGCAAATCACGTTATGGGTTGCTTTTGATAGTATGACTGAAAATGAGTGGCGTAACTTTTCTCAGTTATTGATGCAATATCCAGATATTTAATATCTGGATATTAAATTTATAAATTTTCTTCTACTTCACGTAGAATTTGCATACACCATTGTGATAAACGTTCATCAGTTTCTTCAAACTGGTTTACGTCATCTAATGCAAGACCAACAAAATGTTTACCATCATCAGATAAAGGTTTTGGGCTGACAAATTCATACCCATCAACAGGCCAGAACCCAATAAACTTAACACCACTTGGTAATAAATGATGGTAGAGCATACCCAGCGCATCAAGAAACCATTCGCTGTAATCAACCTGATCACCCATCCCATACATTGCAATAAGCTTATTTTTTAAATTTAATGTCGGCAATGTATCCCAAATATTGAGCCAATCTTCTTGGATCTCACCAAAATCCCAAGTTGGAATACCTAAAATAAGGATGTCATATTGTTCCATAAGTGTGATATCACACTCTTGAACATTATGAAGATCAACGAACTCTTCACCGAGAATATCACGAATTTTTTCTGCTGCCATTTCGGTGTAACAAGTGCTGGAACCGTAAAATAGACCAATTTTCATAAAGATTTTTAGGATATTTTTGCCAATAAAGGTCACTATTGTACCAGAAAAATTTTTTTATAAGGCATAATGTAAAGGCGATAAGCTAAAGAGAGGGAGAGTAAGACTGTGTCACAAACCAAATTATCGACAAAAAAGACAACTCATATCAATGAAGATACTGATATTATCATTGAACAATTTCTCGACAATATTTGGTTAGAGCAAGGCTTATCTGCAAATACGCTCAGTTCTTATCGCTTAGACTTACAAGCATTAGGACAATGGCTTGCACATCACGAATTAGACTGGTTATCAGTCACTACTTTGGATTTGCAATCCTTTCTCGCAACGCGTTTAGATGAAGGCTATAAAGCCAGTAGTGCCGCGCGTCTACTCAGCACAATGCGTCGATTATTCCAGTATCTGTATCGTGAAAAATTACGTTTAGATGACCCAAGCTCATTACTGTCAACACCTAAGCTTCCTAAGCGTTTACCAAAAGATTTAAGTGAGCGACAAGTTGATGATTTACTCAATGCCCCTTGTATTGATGAGCCACTTGAATTGCGCGATAAAGCAATGCTTGAAGTCCTTTATGCATGTGGGCTTCGTGTTTCTGAATTAGTGGGATTATCCCTCTCTGATATCAGCTTACGACAAGGTGTGCTACGTGTTATTGGTAAGGGCGATAAAGAACGATTAGTTCCTTTAGGTGAAGAAGCTATTTACTGGCTGGAGCAATATCTGCAATATGGAAGACCCACTTTAATGCAAGGAAAAACAGACGATATTGTTTTTCCTAGCTTAAGAGGGCAAAAAATGACACGCCAAACATTTTGGCATCGGATAAAACATTATGCTGTGATAGCAGGGATCGATACGGAAAAACTATCACCTCATGTGTTGCGTCATGCATTTGCGACACATCTCTTAAATCATGGAGCAGACTTGCGTGTTGTACAGATGTTATTGGGGCACAGTGACCTCTCTACAACACAGATTTATACCCATGTTGCAACAGAACGCTTGAAAGCGCTTCATCAGCAACATCATCCAAGGGGATAGCCGCTAAAGAGCAGGCGTTAAATAGGAATTCAAATGAAAAAGAAATTATTCTGGTTGCCAATATTATTAAGCATGGCGTCAATGTCCGTGCTTGCTGACAATGCCTCAATTGAAGCGCAACTGGCTAAAATGCAAATTAAAGCAGAAAGTATTCAACCTACACCGATTGTTGGGTTAAATGCGGTGTTATCAGACAAAGGCATTTTTTATATTACAGATGATGGTAAGTATCTAACCGCGGGCCCTATTTATAATATCAGTAATGGTGAGCCAGTCAGTATTGCCAATCAAATTATTATGAAAAAAGTAGATTCACTTAAAAATGAAATGATTGTCTATAAAGCACAAAATGAACGTCATGTGATCACTATTTTTACTGATATTAGTTGCCCCTATTGCCAAAAACTTCATCAAGAAGTACCCGAATTGAATAAACAAGGAGTGACAGTACGCTATTTAGCGTTTCCTCGTAATGGCATTAGCAACAATATTGTGAGCAAAGAAATGAATGCTGTGTGGTGTAGTGGCTTCCCTAATAAATCATTAGACAGTGCATTTAAGGGTGACAAAATTATTGCGATTGATGATTGCAAAAAAATCAATATCAATGAACATTTTAAATTAGGCACCATGATGGGGATCCAAGGCACACCTGCTATTGTATTACCTAATGCTAGTATTTATGGTGGATATATTTCTGCACAAAACCTTGTTGAATTATTAGATAAAAAAGAGAAGTAATTACGTTTTATGGTCACTATTGAACCGACATTACGTCGTCGAATTGCACAGGTAACTCAATTACCAGATCACTTAGATCCCTTATTACGACAAATTTATGCTAATCGTGGAATAACCTCTGAAGTTCAACTAGAACGATCGTTAAAAGGCTTACTTCATTATCAAGCATTAACAGGAATAGAAACGGCAATTTCATTACTGATTGATGCATTACAGCAACAATCTCGTATTGTTATTGTTGGCGATTTTGATGCTGATGGTGCAACAAGTACCGCACTTGCGATTAAAGCATTACGCCAAATGGGATTTAAGCAGGTTAACTATCATATTCCTAATCGCTTTGATGATGGTTATGGTTTAAGCCCTCAAGTTGTTCATGACGTTGCTAAAAAAGGGGTTGATCTCATTATCACTGTGGATAATGGAATTTCCTCTTTTGAAGGTGTAGATGCGGCTCATGAATATGGTATTCGTGTCCTCGTTACCGATCACCATTTACCAGGACAAACCTTACCTGCCGCAGATGCGATTATTAATCCTAATCTGACAGATTGTTCTTTTTTATCTAAATCATTAGCAGGTGTTGGCGTTACTTTTTATTTAATGACGGCATTAAGAGCTGAATTAGAAAAACAAGGCTGGTTCAAGCAACAAAACTTAGCTCGCCCTAATATGGCGGATTTTCTCGATTTAGTTGCACTAGGCACAGTGGCAGACGTTGTTCCTCTTGATGAAAATAACCGTATTTTTGTTTATGAAGGATTACGCCGAATTAGAGCTGGACGTTGTTGTGTGGGTATTAAAGCGTTAACAGAAGTGTCTCGTAAAGAACTATCTCAATTGGTTAGTAGTGATTTAGGTTTTTCTTTAGGACCTCGCTTAAATGCAGCAGGGCGCCTAGATGATATGTCGGTGGGGGTTGCTTTACTCTTAACTGACAATATTGGTACTGCTCGTGAAATTGCCAATGAACTTGATGGATTAAATCAAACTCGGCGTGAAATTGAAGCGGGAATGCAAGAAGAAGCCTCAACCATTTTTCGCCAATTTATGGGCACTCAACATGATTTACCTAATGGTTTAGCGATATATCATCCCGAATGGCATCAAGGCGTTGTGGGTATTTTAGCCTCTCGTATTAAAGAGAAATTGCATCGTCCTGTTATTGCGTTCGCACCTAGTGGTGATGGTCTGTTAAAAGGCTCTGGTCGTTCAATTAGTGGCGTACATTTGCGAGATGCCTTAGAGCGATTAAATACATTAAATCCGGGTTTGATGGTGAAATTTGGTGGGCATGCAATGGCAGCAGGGCTTTCACTTGAAGAAGATAAATTCCCGTTATTTCAGCGTCATTTTTCGTCTTTAATGGCAGAGTTGGTTTCTGACGAGCAATTGCAAGGCGTTATTTTATCTGATGGTGAGCTAACAGAAAACCAGCTATCACTACCAATTGCTGAAATGCTAAGAGAGGCTGGTCCGTGGGGGCAAGCTTTTCCAGAGCCTTTATTTGACGGTAAATTCACGTTATTACAGCAACGTATTGTGGGTAGTAAGCATTTAAAAATGATGCTTCAGCCTGTAAATAGCCATCTTATGATTGATGCTATTGCCTTTAATGTTGATATTAATATGTGGCCTGATAACAGCATTAAAATAGTTGAGCTAGCGTATCGATTAGATGTGAATGAATTTAGAGGGCAACGTAATGCTCAATTGCTTGTTGAGCACATTTGGCCTTGTTAATGCGAATAAATTAAACAATTTACCGTGATATAGAGAGTAACGTTGTTATGGTAACAACTATCTGATAGACAGTTGTATATAAATGCTATAAACCCGCTGATATATCCGTTACAATATGCGGTTCAAAATTTATTCCAATTGTTTTTGAAAACAACATAAAGACGAAAAAATATGTTTGAAATCAACCCCGTAAAACACCAAATTGAAGAAGTCTCTGAAAGAACGAATGTTCTCAGGGGGTATCTTTGACTATGATGCCAAGAAAGAGCGTTTAGAAGAAGTTAACGCTGAATTAGAACAACCTGATGTATGGAACGAGCCAGAAAGGGCACAAGCATTAGGCAAAGAGCGTTCATCTCTTGAGGCTATCGTAGAAACAATCGATCAGTTAGAGCAAGGACTAGAAGACGTTTCTGGTTTACTTGAATTAGCGGTTGAAGCTGATGACGAAGAAACATTTAACGAAGCTATTGCTGAATTAGATGGTTTAAATAAAAAGCTTGAGCAATTAGAATTCCGTCGTATGTTCTCTGGTGAATATGACAGTGCGGATTGCTACCTTGATTTACAAGCGGGCTCTGGTGGTACAGAAGCGCAAGATTGGGCAAGTATGCTGATGCGCATGTACTTACGTTGGGCTGAATCAAGAGGCTTTAAAACAGAAATTATTGAAGAATCTGACGGTGATGTTGCAGGATTAAAATCAGCGACTATCAAAATTATTGGTGAGTACGCTTATGGTTGGTTACGTACAGAAACAGGTGTTCATCGCCTAGTTCGTAAAAGCCCGTTTGACTCAGGTGGCCGTCGCCATACCTCATTTAGTTCTGCCTTTATTTACCCTGAAGTTGATGACAATATTGATATTGAAATCAATCCAGCTGATTTACGTATTGACGTTTATCGTGCTTCGGGTGCGGGTGGACAGCACGTTAACAAAACAGAATCTGCGGTTCGTATTACCCACGTTCCAACAGGTCTTGTTACTCAATGCCAAAACGATCGCTCTCAGCATAAGAACAAAGATCAGGCAATGAAGCAGATGAAAGCGAAGTTATACGAGCTGGAAATGCAGAAGAAAAATGCAGACAAGCAAGTAATGGAAGATAACAAGTCCGATATTGGCTGGGGTAGTCAAATTCGTTCTTATGTTCTTGATGATTCACGTATTAAAGATTTACGTACTGGTGTGGAAACGCGTAATACACAAGCAGTATTAGACGGTGATCTTGATAAATTTATTGAAGCTAGCTTAAAAGCGGGCCTGTGAGGAAAAACATGTCGCAACAGCAACAAGGTGCGGAGCAGGCACCTGATTTAAATAACGAACTGCAAACACGCCGCGAAAAATTATCCGCTTTACGTGATAATGGTAACGCATTCCCAAATGATTTCCGCAGAGATGCGCTGTCTGACGAATTACATCAAAAGTATGATGCAATGAGTGCAGAAGAGTTAGAAGCAGCAAATGTGGAAGTTTCTATTGCAGGTCGTATGATGACTCGCCGTATTATGGGCAAGGCATCTTTCGCTACATTGCAAGACATGGGTGGTCGTATTCAGCTTTATGTTTCTCGTGATGATTTACCAGAAGGTATCTATAACGAGCAATTTAAAAAATGGGATCTCGGCGATATCTTAGGTGCTCGCGGTCGTGTTTTCAAAACGAAAACGGGTGAACTAAGTATTCATTGTCACGAAGTGCGTTTATTAACGAAAGCACTACGCCCATTACCAGATAAATTCCACGGTTTAGCTGACCAAGAAATGCGTTATCGTCAGCGTTATTTAGATCTGATTTCTAATGAAGAATCGCGTAAAACTTTCCAAATTCGTTCACAAGTCATGGCGGGTATCCGTCAATTTATGGTGAACAAAGGCTTTATGGAAGTTGAAACGCCAATGATGCAAACCATTCCTGGTGGAGCGAGTGCGCGCCCGTTCATTACCCATCATAATGCGTTAGATATCGATATGTATCTGCGTATTGCACCTGAATTATATTTAAAACGTTTAGTTGTGGGTGGTTTTGATCGTGTATTCGAAATCAACCGTAACTTCCGTAACGAAGGTGTATCACCACGTCATAACCCAGAGTTCACCATGATGGAACTCTATATGGCGTATGCAGATTACCGCGACTTGATTGAGTTAACTGAAGAATTATTCCGTACATTAACTGAAAATGTACTGGGCTCTTCATTAGTGAAATATGGTGATCAAGAGTTTGATTTTGGTAAACCTTTTGCCAAATTAACCATGAAAGAAGCTATCTGCAAATATCGTCCAGAAACCGTAATGGCTGATCTTGATGATATGGATAAAGCGGTTGCTATTGCTCAATCTATTGGTATTAAGATTGAGAAAAGTTGGGGCTTAGGTCGTGTTCAGTGTGAAATTTTTGAAGAAGTTGCAGAAAGCCACTTAATTCAACCAACTTTCATCATTGAATACCCAGCAGAAGTTTCTCCACTGGCTCGTCGTAACGATGATAATCCATTTATTACTGACCGCTTCGAATTCTTTATTGGTGGTCGTGAAATTGGTAATGGTTTCTCAGAACTAAATGATGCACAAGACCAAGCAGAGCGTTTTGAAGATCAAGTTCGCCAAAAAGAAGCGGGTGATGCAGAAGCAATGTTCTTCGACCATGACTATATCACGGCATTAGAACATGGCTTACCGCCAACTGCAGGTTTAGGTATTGGTATTGACCGTATGGTGATGTTATTTACTAACAGCCATACTATTCGTGATGTTATTTTATTCCCGGCAATGCGCCCTAATAAATAATTGTTATTTTAAATAACTGTTATTTTAAATAAATGGTTAATTAGCGAATAGCATTAACGAATATCAATATAGTTATAAAGCCACCGAAAGGTGGCTTTATTGTTTTTTAAAACAAATGGCTATCTTTTTTTTGATGATTAAATAATCATTTAAATAAGAAGGGGATTGTCGTTCAATCAAGGAGGCGTATAATCAAAAAAATCGAATGCGGGCGTAGTTCAATGGTAGAACGAGAGCTTCCCAAGCTCTATACGAGGGTTCGATTCCCTTCGCCCGCTCCAACTTATTTTTTCTTCAAATATACTCTCAATATTGACCATTCAAAATTTATCTTCATTTAGCTAATTTAAGAATATTCTAAACCTTATTTTCCCCTTCAATTATCCTTTTATCTCTTTAATACTTCTTATTTGTTTTTCAAGTCACTAATTTTATAGTTTGTTGATTTTAAATGAATTTATTATTCTCATGTCAAATTATAAAAAATGATAGATAAGTAACATTTTTACTTCCTTCATCTAACTCTTTTTATGTATAGAAAATAAAAAACTAATTTATAAAAAACTTTAGTAAAAAATTAAAATAAATTGAAAAAGTGTCGATAAAAGTACATTACGCCCTATTGGGCTTACTTTATCTTGTTAGTTGAGAAATTCGATGCGGAAACTTCGTAACATTACTATTCGTCTGATGATGTTAGTCATACTGGGGACATTATGTGTGCTATTTGGCGGTGTCAGTCTTTATAGCGCATGGGCGCTAGAGCAAATATCCAAAGGCAATCAATCTGATAATCAAATAATAAAACAAATGGCTGCACTCAGTCAGGGAAATGATCAGTATTTTCGATTCACTTCTCGATTAAATCGTCTCGTTGAGGAAAAAGCAGAAGGCAAAGACGTCGATTTTACGCAAGTACAATTGGCGATGGAAAATATGGGAAAACAGATCTCGTATATGAAATCTGTTTCTCCAGGGCCGATGGATGAAAAAGTATCAAAAGAACTAATGGACGTATGGCAAGCGCTTTTTGAACAAGGAGTAAAAAAGCAGATGGAATTAGCGCTCAATGGCACTATAGAGCAATATGTACATCATGCAAAAAATGTAACACCTGCGTTGAGTCGAGAATTAGGTAATGTGAGTGAAAACTTTAATAATGCCGCAAATATAAAAATTGATAGTACGATTGAAGAAGTGGATAACCTTATTGAGGTGACACAAATTGTTATTATTATTAGTGTCATTTTAGGAGGGATTATTCTGCTCCTCACTGATCGTTATTTAGTCGCTATGTTACAAAAACCACTCGAAAATATTCGCCAACATTTTGTGAAAATTACAGAAGGTGATCTGAGTCAGTCACTAGAACCTTTTGGTAATAACTGTGCTGGGCGATTAATACCGTTATTAAATGATATGCAAAATAGTTTGCATGAAGCGGTAAGTACGATCCGAATGGGAAGTGATAGTATTTATCGTGGCGCATCTGAAATAGCCAAAGGGAATAACGATTTAGCTTCTCGTACAGAAGAGCAAGCAACGGCATTAGAGCAAACAGCAGCAAGTATGGAAGAGATAACAGCTGCTGTTAACCAGAACATGGAACATGCTTATCAAGCGAGAGAGTTGGCTGAAGTTGCATCAGTGACTGTTGAAAAAGGCAATGAATTAGCTGAATCTGTTGTGACAACAATGGACGGGATTTCTAATAGTTCAAGTAAGATTGCAGATATCATCAATGTCATTAACAACATTGCGTTTCAAACAAATATACTCGCTTTAAATGCGTCAGTGGAAGCGGCAAGAGCAGGGGCTCATGGTCGAGGATTTATGGTTGTCGCCAATGAAGTGCGTAATTTAGCAGGAGATAGTGCCAAAGCCGCTAAAGAGATTGAAGTCCTTATTGCTGATTCCACAGCGCGTGTAAAAAAAGGTGCAAAATTAGTGAGTGATATGGAAAACACGATGGAAGACATTTTGACGGGAGTTAAGCAGGTAACGTCAATAATGAAAGAAATCACTATTGCATCTGAAGAGCAAAGTAAAGGTATTGGCCAAGTGAGTGTAGCTATTACTCAAATGGATGGTGTAACACAACAGAATGCTTCTTTAGTTGAACAAGTTTCAGCGGCAGCTATTTCATTAGAAAGACAAACCGAAGAATTACAGTTATCGGTACAAAAATTCAATCTTGCTCATCGTTGATATAGCAAATATTCAGAAAGTGTGTGTCTAAGGTGGTAAGTTTTTACTCTTTAGACGCATAAACATAATAAATTTAAATTCTTATTATTCGTGCTTTTATTTAAAATTAGAAATAAGTTTAACTTGGTCACTGATTGAGTATTGAAAGGATAATGGTTTATAAATTTTCTCATGAGGAACAGAAAATCATTATTAAAATTAAGTGAGCCATAAATAATAATGTTATTTCGTTTATACTCAATCAATTAAAAAGTACTTTTTATTTCAACTTTCATAATCAATCAATGATTATGTTAAAGCTTTAAGCGATTTGATTTTTAAAGATGTAGATATAAATCCTCTCTAATATAAATAATAATAGAGAGGGCGATAAAGAATGTTGCTTTAATGTTTAGAGTATTTTTTATATACTGTTCGGTCTTGCTTATAATATTTTGGTATTGAGGATGATCAATATAAGCATCATTGATGGTCTTATTTATATCGTGGATCGCTATTTCTTTTTGTTTATCTGTCAAAGTCAATAACAAGGCTTTTAGAACTACTTTTACTGCTGCAATTTCATACTCTATATTGACAATTTTTTTTCCATAAGATCCTCAAAAGAACGACAATTTATTGCTGTGTGATAAATTATTTTTATATTAATTAATTGTTTATTTAAATCCAAGAAAAAATTAAATTGATAAAAGAATATACAACTTTATCGCATTTTTCGTTAGAACAGTAACTGTGAGGATATTTGAGATGTAGGAAATAGACACTCAGTAAATTTAACTTAGCGTTGTGTTAATGAAAGAAAAATCACAGTATATCCTATACAAAATAATCAATAGGATACTATTAGTACCCTATAAGAATTAGGGGATAAATTTAATAGCAATAGAAAATATCGTTTTCATTAGGTTTGAATAAGCTTTTTCACATATTGCTCAGTTAAGTTAATAACTTCATTAAGCTGAGGGTATTTGTTAGATGTATCCTCAAGCACTATAGATATATTGCCCAACATATCTCTTCGTTGTTTATCATTTAGCGTGGAAAGTAAAGATTTGATAACAATTTTTAGAGCAGCAATTTCACATTCAATTTCTTTTAAATTTTTATCCATGATTTATCTGCCAGTATTTAATGGATGAATAATATAGATAATTTTTTTGTTTATCACAATTATAGAAGCATATTATTTAGATATGTATCGCACATTATGGCTAACGTTCTTACCTAATATAAATTATTAAAAATAATTATCAAATTTTAAGTTTTATATGTGGTAGTAGATTGAAGTCTATTGATATTTTCTGACTTTAGAACGAATAAGATAAATGATTAAATTTGATCTCAAGCCCGATTCTATTTAAATCACTTTATTTTTGGTTGTATAATAAACAGTTTTTAATTGTAATAATAAAGTATATCTTTTAAAGATAATCTATTTTTGTCTTTTGTTATTAAATGTTGAAGAGAGCAAGATTATTATCACTTTTTATCTATAAAATGTTAAAACTTTTATTTGTCAGTAGAGATATTATAACCAAATAAATTAAATTAACTTTGATGTTTAAAAAAAGAGCTTATGTTTTTCACATAAAGCTCTTTTTAGTTTATTTGATTATTGATTATTTTGCTTTACAAAAGCCACGTATGCATCAACCCAGTTTTGCATAAAAGTTGCTGTTTTCTCTGAAAACTGCCCATTCTCAACCATTCCGTCATACCATTTTAGATAACATTCAGGTTGATTTAGAGTCGGCATATTTAAGAAGGCTAACGAATTACGTAAATGCTGTTGAGCTATTGCCGTACTAATATTACCAATTGAAACACCAATAATACCGGCTGGAATTTCATTCCAAGCATTCGTTCCATAAGGGCGAGAAGCTTGGTCTATCGCATTTTTAAGTACACCAGGTATTGAGCGGTTATATTCTGGTGTGACAAAGATGATACCTTGGCATGCTTTTATTTGTTGTTTGAAATCGATAACAGAAGAAGGGGTATGACTATCATCATCTTGGTTATAGAGAGGAAGAGCACTAATATCGATAAACTGACAGGTAAATTCTTGAGGAAATAACTTAATTAAAGCATGTGCTGTTTGTTTATTAAACGAATCTTTTCTTAAACTACCGACAACGATACCAATTTTAAAATGACTCATCTTAGTTCTCCTATTTGGAAGGATAAAATGAATATCAATACCGATATTAGATATTCATTTTTTGATTTTATCTCGGTATTAAAAAACAGCAACAAAATATAAGGGTATTTTTTACACGTAAATTACGTAAATAAATGATAAAATTAGTATTATTATTTTTATTATTATCTGGTATTATTTCATCAATATAAAAAACGATCAGTTTATATGACAACATTTTTACTCAATAAATCCGATATTCAATATTTGATGTATTTAGTGTGATGTAAGTAGTGTTTTAAGAAAAAATAAATGAAATGATAGAAACACTCATTGCAACCAAGGGTGTTAGCCTATTTATTTAGTATGCAGTAGGTAATAGAAAATTATAATAAAATGGCTTAAAATGCGACAACTCATATGCTCTTATTTAAGTCTGATCGGAATTAAGGAAAAATGATGTCCTTATTACAAAATAAAAAGAATGTCCTCGCTGTATTTATGGCAACCAGCGTCCTCACCCTATCTGGGTGTGCGTGGACTGATCACACTCGTCCAATTGAAACGCCAGCGCTAACACAAACCACACAGCCTGTAGCAACTACTCAACCAGTGGCTGTTGCACAACCGCTTTCTATGGCGCCTGCAGCAGAGCCTGCTGATAATGGCGTAGATGCAAGAAAATTGGGGCTAGCACCACAAAGCGCTTGCATCAAACAACTTGATTCTTTGAAAACTTTTTCTCCATCTGACTATCAATCCATGATGAGCTCATTTAAAGAAATTAGCGAAATCAATGCGATGTCCGTAGTGTTCAAGGTACAGCAAGTAAAGATAGCTTAGATTTATTGAAAATGAGTATTGAATCAAAAACAGAAGTTTTATGTGCAAAAGTTCGCTATTTGTCGATTATGTCAGTTAATTCGACATTAAAAAAATTAGGTGAATAATTACTATGAAATTAAAGCAGAGTGTTTGTCTCGCTTTTATGCTGTTTCCAACACTATCGTTTGCCAATAATGAGTTTAATTCTGTTATTGAAGATTTTGACCGTTATTTTGAAACGCAAGAGCCAATTAAAATTGAGCCTAAAACATCTGCTACAATTTCATCGTCAACGAGAGCTGGTCAGGCTAATCGTGGAGTAAACCGCACCACAACAGCGACTCAACAAACAAAACCAGAGCAACGAGTTAAACCTTCTACGCGAGCTAAAACAGATAATCAGGCAGTCGAACCTGTTAAGACTCCTGATATCACGCTGGCAGAAAATTGCCCTGTGTTACCCGCCAGTTATTCAAAATTAAAGAGTGATTACACTCGTTATTTAACGCCGTTGCTTTCATTTGTTCCGATTAAACCACAATTTACACCAGAGGATCTTAATCGTTATAGCTACCGAAATAATGCAACGGTTTATAACCCGTTAGCTCTTTATTCAAAAGAGAGTTATACAAGGCCTCAACGTAATGACAACTTCTTGTTAGATATTATTCCAGGAACATTTTATTCTGTTACGGCCATCCCTTTTCACTTTGCATATCAGTTCAATCGCTCTGTACTCGATCATAAACAACCTCTTTTTAATAAAGAGCTATTAAATCGTTTAGCTGATACGAGAAATAAATACCAAAGGTTGTATCAAAAATACACTGAACAGGCAGCTATAACAAAAGAGCATTTGGAAAAACTTCAAAATGCCAATAACCAAATTAAACAACTCGAATTGACGCTGGCTGAAACAGAAGAAAAATTAGCTACGGCGAATAACTTACTTACTGATGACTCGTTAAAACAAGCTGTTTCCAAGCTACAAAGTGATTTGGAAACAATAAAAAAAGAGCGTGACTTATTAGTTAAGCAATTAGCCGAAAAAGAGAACGTATTACAAGCTACAACAGTAAAAAATACAGAGTTAGCAAAACAGCAACAAGATTTTGAAAAACAAGCAGGAATACTTAAAAGCTTAGAGGCGAAATATACTCAGCTTGATCAAGAAAAAGAGCAATTAGAATCTCAGTATCAACAGGCTCAGGCTCTGTTAAAAGATGATAGCGCCAAAAAAGAGATTGATAAATTACAAAGTTCACTTGAAAGCATAAAAGTAGAGCAAGAGAAGTTAATTAGCCAATTAAATGAAAAGCAGGCACTACTTGCTAAAATTGAACAAGAAAAAGAAGCTATACAAGCTCAGTATATTGAATCTCAGCAATTGCTGAATGATAACAATAAGCAAAAAGAACAAGAATTAGCTAATTTAGAAGCAGCAAAAAATAAAGAGATAGCAACATTAGAAAATTCGTTATCAACAATAACGACTGAGCAAGATAAATTAACGAAACAACTCACAGATGTACAAAATCAATTAGCAACAATAAAGAAAGAGAAAGAAGATGTGCAGACTCAATTTGCACAGGCTCAACTTTTGCTAAAAGATGACTCTGCGAAAAAAGAGATAGATAAATTACAAAGCACATTATTGAAGATCACGTCAGAACGTGAAGATTTATCTAAAGAACTTGCATTAAAAGTAGCAGAAGCAGAAAAGCAACAAGATGCTAATAGCAAACTTGTTGAGGAACAACGTAAAGAAATAGCACAATTACAAACACAGGTTGAAAAAAATAATCAGGAACAAACTCAACTTAATAAAACGCTTTTAGCTGTCCAGCAACAAAAAGAGCAGGCAGATGAAAAACTAAAAGCAATTCCAGAATTAAAATTACAGTTAGATAATAAAATAACTGAATTAGCTGATCTGAAAAAGAGCTTATCTGCGGGTGAAAAAGCCGTTGATAGTTTAATTACTGATAAAAATAATCTGATAGCTAAGTTAGAGAAAGCGCAAAGTGAGCTATCGAATAAATATCAAACATTAGATACACAATTTAAAGAGAATAATATCGCATTAGCTCAAGTCACCACGAGCAAAACAGAAAGTGAGAAAACGTTAGCATTGCTAGAAAAACAACTCTCTGAAAAGCAAAATACGACAGATAAGTTGAGTGCTCAATTAGCTGAAGCGAAAGTACAATTAGAAAAACAAAATACAGAAAGCACACAGCAAATTAGTACATTAAAGCAACAGCAAACAGAATCTATTGCTAAATTAAATGAGCAAATTAAAGCAAAAGATGCTGAATTAGCGAAAGTTAATACAGATACTAGTAATATTTTAAAAGAAAATAAAACGCTAAAAGAGCAGCTTGAGAAAATGGCGGGTGAAGGGCAAATGATTGCAGGGCAACTTGCTTATGCTTATTCGATTATTGGAAAAGATAATGCCCAGCGTAATAAATCCATTTTATCTGAGATCCAAAAACAGAATTACATACAATATGACGACAATACCTATTTTAAAATTTTAAAACAGGGTAAACCCGTTACATCAATTGCGGGCAAAACAGTTGTATTTACTATGCATGAAGAGCTAACGGATGGTACTGTGACGCTTAATTATGATAAAGCTAAGCCTCTTATCTTGCCTTATCGCCAATTACCACTACCATTGAATACCTTTATTGCCAAAGCAGGCATCAATGGTAAAGCTAAAATTTATATAAAACCAGGTGGTGGCTATGGGAAAAATGGTGTTCCAGGGCAAGTGCCTCCAGAGTCCATGTCTATTGTGACAATTGAAATCTTAGATATTAAATAGAATAATTAAAAGTTAACATCAGCTCTTCTCTTTTTATTTAGAGAAGAGCTGAAATTTTATTATCGCCATAAAAATTCATCGTTCTTTAAGCAAAGATCTCTTTCTAATAACCAAATTTTTAAACTTTGACAATTTTCAGGATTTTCAGGAATATTGTTTAAAATATTCCATAGCGGTTTTATCAATTCTGAGTGTGGTGTTACACCTTGGATATAATCTAGTGTGTTATTAATTTCAAGATTAAATACCGGTTCATTTTTCCAATTCTCTAAAAGTAACTTAATATCTTTTTGTAGTAGATCATTAATCACAATTAGTCGGACTTTATCTGCATTTAGTTTGATATTGATGTCATCTAAAGATAAAAAAGAATCACTTGTATTTGATAGCTGTTTTCTTTCGAATGACTTAATATTTTCACACTGCTTAATTTGAGACTCTAGCTCTCTTTTAGTTTTATAAAGTGTGAATAGTTGAGGGGTAATATGCTGAACCCACCAAATAAATAGAGGCTTTATAACAGCTTGAATTAAGCGCATATGTTCATTGATATTGACAGTAGCTCTCAATGATTTATCCCAATCCATTGGGGTTAACGTAGAATTTGCTTGTTGCGTATGAAATGAACGTGCCACGCTAACAACATCACGAATTTCTTCTTTAGTGATATCAACAAAACAGTATTTTTTTCGTAAAAACCAAGTGGATTGCAATAAATTGTCTAAGCTTTCACGACATAATACTCGAGATAATATTTTTATCTGATGTGCATTAACATCACATTCAGTGTCGCCGTTTTTATTAGACTGCAAAGAAAACTGTAGATCAAACAAATCATCTACAGTTTTTTTATCGCTGGTTGCCATCATTTTTTTCAGTAAAGCTAAATAGTCATAATAATGGGCTTGTGGGGTATGTTTATTTTCTTTGATCACGATATAGAACTCACTCATAAGAATAAATTTCAAGTATTCTAACTATGAATGACTTTTAGATATTATGATATTCGGTCGGATTTTTTATAATTTTAATCTGATGTTTCTCGCTTTACTTGGTGTCATATTAAAACGACGATGATAACTTTGTGTAAAGTAAGATTGGCTTGAAAAGCCTGACTCCATAGAAATATCAACAATACTCATTTCAGTAGTCAGCAATAGTTGATGTGCGTAAATAATTCTTCTTTCGCAGATCCATGTTCTTGGTGATGTGCCATAGACGTGGTTAAAAAGCTCTTTAAATGTTGTTAACCCCATACCAAATTCACGGGAAAATTGTTTTAGCTTCCAACTTTTTAAATGATTTTTTTCCATAAATATTTTCAAGCGATCAACTTGGCGATGACTGAGTTGACGCAATAATGCCATTAAATCTGACCCTTGTTCTGTTGACAGTAAAAGAATTAAAAGCTCTTCAATTCGTAACCGTGTGAACGCTTCAGGGCAGGATTGGGCGGTGAGATATTCAAAACCATTGCTACAAAAGTGAATAAGAGGAGAGTTTTGAAAACAAATAAAGGCACTAGAAAATTCTTCATCCCTTGCTATATTACACAAAATATCGTTGTATTTTGACATGAAATCTCTTAAGAAATCATCTGAAAGGGGTATCGCAATAATCTCTACAGGATCGGTACCTTGTGTTTTTAATGTGTAATTGCCCTGTTGTAAAAAAAGAACTTGATCTTGGTTTGCTGTGATTGTATCCGTACAGTTTTGCAAAATAAGTGTGTTTTTCCGAATAAGGAAGAGGGCTTTTTGTTCATTTTCTAGTATTTGATATTGTGGATAGAAAAAAGATTTTTTTTGAATCGCACAATCGTTTTGATTTTTTTTGTCACATTGCATTGTATTCATAATTCGCCCAGAAATTATTATATGAGTATCACTGTATTTTTATAATGATAAATATAAGAACATTTATAAAAACACTTCTTTATTATTGAGTGCTATTAAAAATAAAAAGGAGACTATTTTCTTTAATTTGATGATGTTTTTTTTTAGATATTAGACACTGCATTTTGTTTTGCTAATTTAAGATAAGTCATTTTGTTAATTTAATGGGGTTTGGTATAAATTGCAAAAGAAAATTAAATAAGAAAAAATTTTTATTTTAGGCAATAAAGAATGGTAAGTGCATTTGTGTAATCAATAATTTACACTTATTTTTTAAAGTATTAAAGTTTATATATAACATGGAGTTATTCTTACTTAGTTTTCTTTACAGTGTAAATAAATAATAGATGAATTTAAAAGATAGGTATAATCATTGTTTTTTATTGTGGTTATTTTGTTGTTTGATTGTTATGTTTTATTTGAAAAGATAAAGTTATAAAATGTAAGTTAAAACTAAAAAAGAAAACTAGTTTTCCCTGTTATATTAACATAAGTTATAAAAATGGATAAGTAAAGATTAATGTTAACAAAAAATAAACATAAATCTCACACTTAAATCTGATTTCTTCTTGGTAATTTTTCATTTCCATTTTTACTGTGACAGATGTCTCATATTTTTATTTTGAAAAATTAGATTGTTCTGCGGCTTTATAATAAATATTTTTGAACAATATTTTTATAAAAAAAGAATATAAGTATAAAATGTTAATTTTTAATGCGAAATATTTATCTAGATAAGTGTTTGCTACTCATAATTTATTTACATTAAAGTTTGGTGATTAAAATAGATAATCTTTGTGTTTAATTAAATATTATTTAGTCTAAGGAACAAATCAAAAAACTAAAAGGTAATAATAGGCTTATTGCTGGCATTATGCTTGCCATCTATTTATTAGAATGGTGAATGCATAAGTGTATTTATTGTCAGGGAGATAAGGATATAGCTAATTATGGAGAATAAGCGAACACTGCGAAATATTATATTCAGCGGGATATGGATAATTTGGACTCTTGCCTTAATTGCTTTTTGGCGTTATCAAATGGCAGGCGAATTTTTGATTATTCTAATCCTAATTTTTAGCATTATTATTTATTATATGACGTTGAGGTTAAAAAAAACCGCTATGTTTAGTCGTAAAACTGAAACACCAAAAGCAGCAGAGCCTGTTGCACCAGTAATAACAGAAGAGAAAAAAC
Source organism: Proteus columbae (assembly GCF_009914335.1). Classification (NCBI taxonomy): domain Bacteria; kingdom Pseudomonadati; phylum Pseudomonadota; class Gammaproteobacteria; order Enterobacterales; family Morganellaceae; genus Proteus; species Proteus columbae. The sequence continues at coordinate 2,795,307 of NZ_CP043925.1, read as the reverse complement.
CGATGCCAGAGCAGAAATTATACACGATTATTGCAAAAGGAACGGTATTCCAAGGCGATATTAATGTTGAAGGCGATATCCAAATTTGGGGTAAAGTAGCTGGTAATATTAATGTCAAAGATGGCGTTATTCGTGTTATGCATGCGGGACAAGTTGAAGGCGAATTAGCAGCACCAGATATTATTATTGACGGTTTTGTAAAAGGAATTTGTGCTGCTAATAACCTAGATATTTTAGAGCATGGTGAATTACGTGGTACGAGCCGTTGTGGCAGTATGTCTATTAAGCGTGGTGGTATTTTTACTGGGCAATCAGAGCAAGTTGAACATCAAGCAAAATCAGTTGCTCAACAACGCGTTGTTTCAATAAAAGAAAGCTCTAATGCAAATAAAGATAAAGTTGTTGCTCCAGTAGAAAACCAACTAAAAGAAAACAAAAAATAAAGTACCATTTTTCTTTTCATTGTTCGTTGCTTATCCTATTTTATCGCTATTATCTTAATTTTATATAAACAGAGAATAACGATGAATTTAGATACTCCCAGACTACACCTAAGAGAATGGCGTGAGAGTGATAAAGCGCCATTTTTTTCTGAAATCAACTCTTCACCTGAAGTGATGCGCTATTTTCCTTGCACTTTATCTCAATTAGAAAGTGATAATATGGTTGAGGTTATCCGTGAAAAATTTGTTCAACAAAATGGATGGGGAATGTGGGCAGTTGAATTAAAAGAGACTCAAGAATTTATTGGTTTTGTTGGATTAAATATTCCAGCAGCGCCTTTGCCATTTAATCCCTGCATAGAAATTGGTTGGCGGATTGCGAAAAAGTTTTGGCGAAAAGGTTATACTTATGAAGCGGCGTTAGCTGTATTTAAATTTGCTTTTGAGACTTTGGAGTTAGAGGAAGTTGTTGCTTTTACCGCGGTTTCAAACCTTCCATCTCAAGGTGTAATGCAAAAACTAGGTATGCATCAGTCTGATAATTTCTTTCATCCAGCATTAGATAAGACCCATCCTCTCGCTGAGCATGTTTTATACCGCTTGAAGAAATCCGATTTTACTTTTCAGTCGAACGAATAGTGCGTTTTTTTTCAGGAAGTGGAGGAACAGGTTTTTTATCGTCAATAAGATGGCGTATTGCTAAGATTGGATGATAAATTAACATTCGTGGACCAGCCCAACGCATGATTTGTTTCATTGTTTCTCGTTTTGCTGGTTGGTAACAATGGATAGGGCATTGTTTACAAGCGGGTTTGTCTTCACCATAACGACATTTATCTAATCGGTTATAGGAATAATTGATTAATTTTTGATAATAATCTGAGTCAGCTTCAGGATGTGAATGAGCATAAAGGTGAACCATTTTTTGAATGGTTTTTTTTTCACGATTTATTCTTTTTCCTGACATACTTTTCTCTCTTAGTTGTATGTTGCATTTGTTATGCATCTTATCATTAAGCCGATAGAGACGCTAAAATATTATTTAATGCGTAATAATAAAAAATTTACTAAAAAGGCTTTTCTTTTTTCTTAGAATATAATACTGTATTTATATACAGTCTATTTGCCTTTAAATGGTGAAACCAATGCGTGTGGAAATTTTATTTAATAAACAATCTAAGATAACCGACTCATTATTTCCGCTCTTAGAACACGAACTGAGAAAAAAGATCATTCCAGAATATCCAGATATGCAGTTTCGTATTGCCTTTAGCAGCATGAATTCGATTCAAGTTACAGGCATAAAAGATGAAACGAAGCATGAACACATAATGGAACTTATTCAAAGCGTTTGGGAAGATGATGGCTGGTTGCAAACAGACGATGAATAAAATGTAGTAAATAAAGTAATTACGATTGTCAGAACGAATTGGCTTTTTATTTGTTTATATAAAAAGCCAATGATATAGAAAAGGAAATCACTGGCAATCGAGCTTTAAAACTGTATATCTATCAATGATGACAAATCTTATTTTCACTCGTTGTAAATCCACCTTCTGCTGGAATAAATTTACCTTTCCTTTCTAAGAAATCAACTAATTCAGTCGCTGTCATATTTTCAGCTGAACAAGTATGAAAACGTGAGTCATTGCCGAATTGTTTATGGATAGCATCAATTAGCGATGTTTTAGTAAATGCAGTCTCTGAAGAAAGGATCATTTGCAAAACTTCATGACCATGTATTGATGACATATTGAGCCCCTAAAAAATAAAAGATACATTAATTATGCATCTTTATGGGGTAGTATCTTTGTTTTTAATCATAAAAAGCGATGACAGATTATCATCGCTTAAAAAGAGCCTTATTTTTCACATCGTTGAAGTATTTTTTGCATTTCATCTTTAAGATGAAGCTTTTCTTTTTTTAGTTTGGCAACTTCATCGTTATAGCCAGCTCCGTTAGGACCTTCTAATTTAGCAATTTCTTGATCGAGTCGATGATGTTTATCGTAGAGAGCTTCAAAGCGGGGATCACTATTTCTTAATTGAGAAACAAGGGCTTGTTGATCTGAGAACATATAACCTCCTATGAAAAGAAATTGGGTCTCTATTTCAGTATAATCATAGATAGCTTATCTGCACGGTGATGTATCACAAATTTACATTTCATGAAAAAACGTGATTTTTCTTTTTAAAACATTCAGAATTATCCACTCATAGTACTATTTACTAAGATGTTAGCATTCAAGCACTAAAAATATTAGTATTCAGATAATGAGCAATAAAAACATCTGACTAATTTTGTTAACGGCGAAGTGTTCGCTGTAAAAATGGAGAGAGTGATGAACAAAGTAATATTATCTTTAGTAGCCGCAATGTCTTTATCTGCGTGTGCACAAGCTACTGACAGTTTAGATAAAGTTGCACCTTATCCTAAGGCTCAAGAAAATCAAGTTCGTCATGTTATCGAATTAGAGAAAAAAGATAATGAAAGCAATTACCAAGTTGAATTAATTATTGGTAAAGAACTTAAAGTAGATTGCAACCATCAGTGGTTTGGTGCGGATTTAGATGAAAAGAATTTAGAAGGTTGGGGTTATAGCTATTATGTTGTTGGCGATTTAAATGGCCCAATGTCAACAATGATGGGATGTGCTGACAATACGAAAAAAGATGCCTTTGTACAGGCAAATATGGGATCAGATGCCTTTATCCGCTATAACAGCAAATTACCTATCGTTGTTTATGCACCAAAAGATGTTGATGTGAAATATCGCATTTGGTCAGCGGCTGAGACTACTCAAGATTCAGTTAAAAAATAACAGTCAATCTGATTTAAAATAGACCATCATTTGCTAAAAAGCCCTTTGTTGTTGAGACAAAGGGCTTTATTGTTATTTAAGCTAAATATTAACGTATAACTAAAACTGACATTTTGGCATGGCGTACAATTGATGATGCTGTTGAGCCTAATAAATAAGAGGAAACATTAGGTCTATGTGACGCAATCGCAATTAAATCAGCATCAATATGGCGGGCATATTCTAAAATTTCATCTTTTGCGTTACCAACACCAACATTACATATAATTTGCTCATCAGGAATTTTTGCATCTTTAATCATTTCTTGTAGTGCAACAAAAGCAAGACGAGTACGTTCTGACGAGTCTTTGAATTTTTCAGGAATAGCAGCAAACTCGATACCAAAGAAAAGTTCAGCATTAGGAATAACGGTGAGGAAGTGGATCTCAGGTTTACCCACCTTTGCTATTTGTTCAATGTGAGCGATTAGTTCCTGAGAAAGTTCATCTTCTAAAATATCAATGGGAACTAGGATTTTCTTATACATTACAAACCTCACTTAGCGTTAGTTTAAAATATTTACCATTATCGCCTAATAGTAAAAAATAGCTGTGATCTGTGTTTTAAATAAGAGTGAGAATGATTATTTACTACTTTACATTATTAAGCATTAAAAATTAAAAACAGTCTGAAATAATATTAACAATATAATGAAAATAAGTTATATACCTTAACTCGTTGACAGGGAAGCAATTAATAATGTCATGTTAAAAATAAATTTCTCTTTTTCTCATTAAAAATAGAAAATGCATAAAAGAATGATTATCAATTATATTATTATTCTGTATCTATAAGATTTTATTGATAAAAATAAGAGACAGAAAGATTTAAATATGGCATATTAATAGACAATGACATCTCAATATGATGTCTGGACAGCAATCTTAGTCCCTAAACTGGATTGTTATTCAGAGTCGTCCTTTATCCTCACCAATGAGTTATGGAACCTGAAATAACCTATGGAACTCTATTTATTTATGGCAATAGAGTAGGCTATTTAAAACCAAATAAGATTATTATTATGACACATAATCACATTGATGATATTGAGTTGGATCGGGCTGATAATAAGCAGTCTGAAAAATTTAAGGCAGCTAAGAAAAGCACGTTAGTGAGTGTTTTTGTCAATATCATTTTATCCATTTGGCAAATTACAGTGGGCTTTTTTTCACACTCTCAAGGTTTAATTGCCGATGGCATTCACTCACTCTCTGATCTTATTGCTGACTTTGTTGTTTTAATTGCCAATAAAGGTAGTCAGAAACAACCTGATGCTGATCATCCTTATGGGCATTTTCGTTATGAAAATGCGGCATCACTTATTCTTGGGACGATTTTATTAATTGTTGGTTTAGGAATGGTGTTTTCTGCCATTCATAAAATTTTAGATCCCTCTACTATTCCTGAAGTTCATAGTGTTGCTTTATATGTGGCTTTACTTGCATTAGCTGCTAAAGAAGGATTATTTCGCTATATGCTTGCTGTTGCAAAAAAAGTGGACTCAAATATGTTAGTCGCAAATGCTTGGCATGCGCGTTCTGATGCAGCTTCTTCATTAGTTGTTGCGATTGGTATTATCGGAAGTTTGGCTGGATTTAAATTTTTTGACCCATTAGCAGCATTAATTGTCGGACTATTTGTCGGTCGTATGGGATGGCGTTTTACTTATCAAGCTCTACAGGATTTAATGGACAGAGGGGCTGATAAAGAGACGCTGGAAGAGATTAAACAGATGCTGGTTTCAACTCCAGGCGTGCAAGGCGTTCATGATTTAAAGACGCGTCGTTCAGGTGATTATTTACTCGTAGATGTACATCTTGAAATTAAAGGTGATCTCACCGTTAATGAAAGTCACGAGATTGTTGTTAATGCACGTAATAAGGTTTTGCAAAATAAACAGATCTTGAGTGTGATGGCTCACGTTGATCCTGCTTAAACTGATTTGCACATCTAATAAAAAAGGTAATGATAGATTTTCATTACCTTTTTTGTATCTAAAAAAACGCTATTTACTATTTTAGAAATTGACGCAGTTTTCTTTTATGTGATCACTTAGCGCCGCAATCAGATTATCTACTGCACATTCAGCCATCGCATAGCGAGTCTCTTTTGTTGCAGAGCCTATATGTGGAACAGCAACGACATTCTTCATCGTTAATAAAGGTGAAGATGAAGATAGAGGTTCTTTTTCAAAAACATCAAGTCCAGCACCTGCGATCTCTTTTTGTTCTAATGCATGGATTAGTGCCAATTCGTCCACCACAGCTCCGCGCCCTGCATTAATTAAATAAGCGTCAGGTTTCATCATCGAAAATTGTTTCTGTCCCATTAAATGATGCGTTTCTGGTGTTAATGGTAACGTGATACAGACGAAATCTGATTGCTGTAATAAGGTCTCTAAAGTGCAATGCTTTGCAGTAAATTTATCATTTACTTCTGTATATTCTGTACGTGAGTGATAAAGAATATTCATATTAAAACCAAAGTGTGCGCGCTGTGCTAAAGCTTTGCCTATTCTCCCCATTCCAATAATACCCATGGTTTTATGATGAACGTCAGTGCCATACCAATCAGGTGTGATACCTTTGATCCATAAGCCTTGTTTAATATTATCAGCAAGTTCAGGAATACGTCTTGCTACGGCAAGTACTAATCCCATCATGGTATCTGCGACGGTGTCTGTTAATACGGTTGGAGTATGCATTAGTTTAATATTACGTTTAGTGAGTGCATTAACGTCAACATTGTCATAGCCAACAGAAACCGTTGAAACGGCTTTTAAATGAGGTGCTTGATTAATAAAATTTTCATCGATGTTGCCACCAGCACCTAAGAGTCCTGACGCATTTGCCAATGTGGAACGAAAATCATTAGAGTCTAAAGAGAGCGTTTTAAATTGTTTGATATCAGCAAAATCAGCTAGTTTTTTGTACAGTTTTTCAGGAAGATCTTGATATAGCACGACAATCGGTTTCATTATATTTTCCTTATATACTCGTCATACTTCAAACTACAGCGTTGTTGACTGGGTTCACTCGCATTAGTCACATACTTCAATACTCGTCATACACTGCGTTCATTCGCACTAGTCACATACTAATGTATGCTCCTAGCAACTCATTTACTTGTCGCCTAGCTGTGCCTTGAATTATTTAGAGTATATATTCAACGTGTTTATTAATGGTGATTATTGTATGTAGTCGTTGACTCGTTTTTCCCCGAATTATTTAGAGGGGAGTGTTCTTACTCCGCTTAAACATATTAGCGAGGAAGTTAATAAGGTATGATAAAACCCATTGAATGTCAGTTTTATCATATAATTAGCGCATTAAATGAGATGTAATCGTTTACTTTTAATGTGTATTATTTTTAGTGTTAAGGCGAGATATAGTGTTACTTATTCTATTGGATTACTGTAATACAATTTTAAATTAGGATGTTGTATAAAAATTTAAAGCGCACCAAAAGAGTGTAAACGTTTACACTAAATGTCGGTTTGATCACGAAATGATTTTGTTGATCTTGCTAAACTCTGTGTCAGTGAACAGAAACCGTCTTGCGCTTTTCCTTTGAATCAAAAGAGGTGAATGTGGAAATATTAGTGACAGGTGGTATGGGATATATCGGTAGTCATACTTGCGTACAAATGATTGAAGCAGGCATGACACCGATTATTTACGATAATCTTAGCAATGCGAATGAAGAAGTACTTAATCGTGTTGAAGCCCTAACAGGTAAACGCCCTCTGTTTTATAACGGTGATATTCGTGATGAGCAGCTATTAGCATCAATTTTTGCTAAGCATTCTATTCAGTCTGTTATTCATTTCGCGGGATTAAAAGCGGTTGGTGAATCCGTCCAGAAGCCAATTGAATATTATGACAACAATGTTAATGGCACATTGGTGCTCGTACGTTGTATGCGTGATGCGGGCGTAAAAAGCATTATTTTTAGCTCATCTGCAACTGTTTATGGTGATCCGCAAGCGGTTCCTATCACTGAAGATTCGCCAGTAGGGGGTACGACTAACCCTTATGGTACCAGTAAATATATGGTTGAGCGCATTTTATCTGACTTATTTATTGCTGATGAAAGTTGGTCTATTAGTTTGTTGCGTTATTTTAACCCAGTAGGGGCGCATCCATCAGGTACGATGGGGGAAGATCCTAAAGGTATTCCAAATAACTTAACCCCTTATATTGCTCAAGTGGCAATTGGTCGTCGTGAACAAGTGGCTGTTTTTGGCGATGATTACCCAACAAAAGACGGTACCGGTGTTCGTGATTATATCCATGTTATGGATCTGGCAGATGGTCATATCGCAGCATTAAATGTATTAGGTAAAAAAGCGGGCTTACATATTTATAATTTGGGAACAGGTAACGGTACTAGCGTGATTGAAATGATTGAAGCATTTCGTAAAGCTAGCGGTAAACCTATTCCTTATCAATTACAAGCTCGTCGTCCTGGTGATATTGCAGAATGTTGGTCAAGCCCTGCAAAAGCAGAGAAAGATTTACACTGGAAAGCCATTCGTTCAATTGATGATATGGCTGCGGATGCTTGGCGTTGGCAGTTACAAAACCCAAATGGTTATCTGAAATAAGACGTAAAGTATTCAGATAATCTTGAATAAATAAGAGAGAAGGCTATGTCGAAACTGATTTTTGATCCTGTTGAACATCCTCATCGTCGTTATAATCCGTTAACTGGCCAGTGGATTTTAGTTTCACCACATAGAGCGAAACGACCTTGGAATGGCAAAGATGAAAAGCCTCAGATTGCGACACTTCCCTCTTATGATCCTCACTGTTATTTGTGTCCAAATAACACCCGTGTCTCTGGCGATAAAAATCCAGATTACACAGGAACGTATGTCTTTAATAATGACCATTCTGCGTTGTTGCAAGACGAATATCATATTGAGCCTTCATCAAATCCTTTATTTCAAACTCAAGCAGTAAGAGGAATTAGTCGAGTTGTCTGTTTCTCACCTGATCATGGAAAAACTATTCCTGAATTATCCGTCAGTAGCTTACGTAAAATCGTTGATACTTGGGATAATCAAATAGAAGAACTCAACAAAGAATATCTTTGGGTTCAAGTATTTGAGAATAAAGGCGAAACGATGGGATGTTCTCAACCTCATCCTCATGGGCAAATTTGGGCGAGTGATTTTTTACCTAATGAATTAGCGCGAAAAGATGCACAATTAAAAGCTTATTTTGAAAAATACGGGCGAAATCTATTAATCGATTATGTCGATGCTGAATGTAAAGATGCAAGTCGTACCGTAGTTGAAACTGAGCATTGGCTGGCGGTAGTACCTTATTGGGCTTCTTGGCCTTATGAAACGATGTTATTACCTAAAGCGCATATTCGAAGAATGAGTGAATTAAATAGTGCTCAGCGAGATGATCTTGCTATTGCAATGAAAAAATTAACAAGTCGTTATGATAATTTATTCCACTGTTCTTTCCCTTATTCAATGGGATGGCATTTTGCGCCTTCTTTTAAAGATGATAGAAATATCGATCATTGGCAATTACATGCGCTTTATTATCCGCCATTATTACGTTCAGCCACGGTGCGTAAATTTATGGTGGGATATGAAATGCTGGCAGAATCGCAAAGAGATCTAACGCCAGAACAAGCCGCGAATAATTTACGTCAAGTAAGTGACATTCATTATAAAAAGCAACGTTAATGACCATGCAATATAGCAAGGTATTTTAATTAATCTGCTTTTTGCGCACGAAATAAATTAAATCAAGCATCTTATTATTTACATAATGATGTGGTGGGTTTTTTATACCCCTCATCCTTCAAGTTGCAGAGGTGTTGGCTACGCTCAGCTACCCGAATCACATACATGAGTATGCTCATCGGGATATCTTTGCTTGCCGCCTATCTGCAACTCAAATGATTTTGAGTATATTACTTAATTTTAAGCTAAGGATTTATTATGCAGGCACTTATTAATAATGTGACTCGTTCATTTTCATCTATTTTTGGTTACGCACCTACACATTTTATTCAAGCGCCTGGTAGGGTAAATCTTATTGGCGAACACACTGATTATAATGATGGGTTTGTTTTACCTTGTGCAATTAACTATCAAATGGTCGTTGCCGCAGCAAAACGAGAAGATAATATTATTCGTGTCATTGCTGTTGATTACCAAAATGAAGTTGATGAATTTAGCCTCGATAATACCATTGAGTTTTTACCTAATAAAATGTGGGCTAACTACGTTCGAGGTGTTATTCATTTTCTACAACAAGATAACTATTCTTTTCATGGTATGGATATTGCGATATCCGGAAATGTCCCTCAAGGCGCAGGGTTAAGTTCTTCTGCTGCGTTAGAAGTCGCCATTGGTCAAACGCTTAAAACACTTTATCAATTACCTATTAGCCAAAAAGAGATTGCATTAAATGGCCAAAAAGCAGAAAACCAATTTGTGGGTTGTAACTGCGGCATTATGGATCAGCTTATTTCGGCTTGTGGTGAAGAGAATCATGCACTATTAATTGATTGTCGTTCATTAGAAACGTCGGCAGTGACAATGCCCGAAAATATGGTTGTGATGATTATCAATACTAATAAAAAGCGTGGGTTAGTTGATAGTGAGTACAATACTCGTCGCCAACAGTGTGAAGAAGCTGCTCAGATTTTAAATGTAACTGCATTAAGAGATGCCACATTAGAGGATCTACTTGCTAAAAAAGCATTAATGAGCGACGTGGTTTATCGTCGGGCTCGCCATGTTATTACTGAAAATAGCCGTACATTAGAAGCGGCTGACGCCTTGCGTGAAGGTAATTTAACAACATTAAGTCAACTGATGATGCAATCACATCACTCAATGCGTGATGATTTTGAAATTACAGTCAAGGAGGTTGATTCATTGGTTGAAATTGTGAAATCGGTGATTGGTGATCGTGGTGGTGTAAGAATGACTGGTGGTGGATTTGGCGGTTGTGTCGTAGCATTAGTGACACCAGATTTAGTTGATAAAGTCATTGACTCTGTTAAGGCGCAATACGAAGCTAAAACGGGATTAAAAGAAACTATCTATGTCTGCTCTGCAAGCCAAGGAGCGGGCTATTCGGAGACAAAATAATGGCGACTAATGAGCTTCGTTTTCTTGAACCTGAACAAATGACAGCACAACCCGCATCAGATGGAAAACCTGCGCAAATAGTAGTGCTTAAAAATCGTTTTGGTATGTCTATCTCTTTAATGGATATTGGTGCGACTTGGTTAACCTGTATTGTACCAGTTAATGGATATCGTCGAGATGTGTTATTAGGCTCGGCGGATATGAATGCCCATAAACAACAAACCGCGTATTTAGGTGCAACGGTTGGGCGTTTTGCTAATCGCATTGCAGGGGCAAAATTTGTATTAGAGGGGCAAGAATATAAAATTAGTGCGAATGAAGGTAAAAATACCTTACATGGTGGTAAGCAAAACTTTAGCCATCTTCGCTGGGGGATCACCGCGCAATCTTCTCAATCCGTCACTTTTTCACTAATTTCAAATGATGGTGACCAAGGTTTTCCTGGTACTGTAAAAGTAAGCGTGACCTATACACTGACAGATAATAATGAAGTGTGTATTGATTATCGGGCGATGAGTGATAAAACGACACCATTAAGTTTAACTAATCATGCTTATTTCAATCTTGCGGGTGAACATACTGCGCGCACTGCACTTGAGCATGATTTAAAAATTTGTGCGACTCATTATTTAAAAAATGGTAAAGGCAATATTCCTACAGGGGAGTTTGCAAGCGTAATAGGGACAGGGTTTGATTTTCGTAAATTAAAGCGTGTAGGTCTTGATTTTATGGCAGATGAGTGCCAAAAAGCCGCAAATGGTTACGATCATGCGTTTATTTTAGATAAGAAAGCGATTGATGATAAAACTCCTATTGCGACGGTGATTGCTCCTGAAGGCGAACTTAAAATGGATGTTTTTACAACCATGCCTTCTGTACAGTTCTATACAGGTAACTTTCTGGTAGGAACAAGAGGAAAGAGTCGTCATTACGGCAATTACTCAGGGTTGGCATTAGAAACACAATATTTCCCAGATGGCCCTAATCATCCAGAATGGCATGAAAACCAAGGTATTTTACCTGCAAATACCGCGTGGAATAGCCAAACAATCTATAAGTTTTACTCGTAACAACAAAAGGAAAGTGTAAACGCTTTCCTTTTTACTATTTATTTGATCTTTTTACTTTTTAAATTTTCCTTCTTCGCTGATAATCAAGCCACTTAAATTCTATTACTCTCTTTTTTCTTTGTTTGTAGATTAACGGTTCGTTATTTCTTAACCATGAATAAAGGTGATCCATAAGGGGTGGATATGGCGACTATCAAAGATGTAGCGAAAGAAGCGGGGGTTTCTGTCGCGACTGTATCTAGAGTCATTAATAACTCGCCGAAAGCAAGTCAGACATCTATTGAAACCGTTAATGCTGCGATGCAAAAGCTAGGCTATCGACCTAATGCAGCAGCAAGGGCTTTGGTTAGCCAAAGTACGCAAACTTTGGGTGTTTTAGTGCATGACGTTTCGGATCCCTTTTTTGGTACACTCGTTAAAGCGGTTGATAACGTTGCAAGACAATCAGGGAAACACATCTTGGTCTGTAATGGTTATCATGATGCTCAAGATGAGCGACAATCTATCGAGTTATTGATTAATAGTCGCTGTGATGGTCTGGTGATCCATTCAAAAGCACTCTCTGATGAAGAGTTGCTGGCTTATGCTCAAGAAGTTAAAAGCATGGTATTGATTAACCGTTTTATTCCTGAAATTGCCGAACGTTGTGTCGCTTTAGATAATTATAAAGGGGCATGGATGGCAACAGAGCATCTTATTCGTCAAGGTCATACTAAAATCGCATATATTTCATCTACTCATCATATTGAAGATACAACTCAGCGTCTTGCTGGTTATAAAGCTGCTTTAGAAGCTAATAATATCTCATTGCCAGAAAGCTATATTGAGTATGGTGAGCCTGAAGGTGAAGGCGGTGAAAAAGCAATGATGCATCTGCTAACGAAATCTATCGATTTTACAGCCGTAGTGACTTACAACGATTTTATGGCCGCTGGGGCTTTATCTGTTCTTGATGAAAATGAAATCCCTGTGCCTGAAAAAATCTCAGTTATTGGCTTTGATGACGTATTAATTGCACGCTATATTCACCCTCGTTTAACCACGGTGCGTTATCCCGTACAAATGATGGCAGAACAAGCCGCAACACTCGCTATCAGGCTTTCTAAAGGTGAAGTGCTTGAACAAAAACAACGTATTTTTTCGCCAACATTAGTTCAACGTAATTCCGTTTTTAATCTTAGTCACCTCTCTTAATTACCTAATTTTCTTTTTAATTTAATCGATCCTCTTAATGGTTTTTACATTAAGAGGCCATACTTAATTAATTTGTGTAATCGTTATCATTTGTAGGGCTTTTTTCAACGATTATTTTAATATCTGAAATTTATAAAATAAAACTATCATCGTATTTTAAGCTTAAATTTTGCTTTACTCGTCATGCTAATTGTTTGTTTTCCTGTTTTATGATCCATTTACGTAACATAAGCGATAAATTTGTGAACAGAGTAACGGAAAAAGATTGTGAAAACGTTTACATTAAAATCCTATTCTCTCTATGGGTCTGAAAGGAAAATATTATGCATACAGAAGGTGTTGGGTTAAGCACAATAGACTATGCAATTTTTGCCCTCTATGTCGTCATCATTATTAGTCTAGGATTATGGGTTTCTCGTTCAAAGGATGGTGAGAAAAAAGGAACAAAGGACTATTTCTTAGCAGGTAAAACCCTTCCTTGGTGGGCAATTGGTTCTTCGCTTATTGCTGCTAATATTTCAGCAGAACAATTCATTGGTATGTCTGGTTCTGGTTTTTCCATTGGTCTTGCTATCGCTTCTTATGAATGGATGGCTGCACTGACATTAATTATTGTTGCTAAATACTTTTTACCTGTTTTTATCGAAAAAGGTATTTATACCATTCCAGAATTTGTCGAGAATCGTTTTAAAAGCCGTAACTTAAAAACCATTCTTGCCGTATTCTGGCTGGCATTATTTATCTTTGTTAACTTAACATCGGTACTATATTTAGGTTCATTGGCATTAGAAACCATCCTTGGTGTACCAATGATGTATGCCATTATTGGTTTAGCATTATTTGCTGTTGTCTATTCACTCTATGGCGGACTCTCTGCTGTTGCGTGGACAGACGTGGTACAAGTATTTTTCCTTATCCTTGGTGGCTTATTTACCACTGTATTAGCAGTCAGCTATATCGGTGGAGATGGCGGGATTATGGAAGGTTTGAGCAAAATGACACAAGCCGCACCTGATCACTTTAAAATGATCTTAGAAAAAGATAATCCGCAGTTTATGAACTTGCCGGGTATCGCGGTGCTGATTGGTGGGTTGTGGGTGGCTAACCTTTATTATTGGGGCTTTAACCAATACATTATTCAGCGTGCTTTAGCAGCTAAATCCATCAATGAAGCACAAAAAGGGTTAGTGTTTGCTGCATTCTTAAAACTGATAGTGCCTGTTCTTGTGGTTGTGCCGGGTATTGCTGCATTTGTTATTACGACTAACCCTGAATTAATGGCAGGTTTAGGTACAATGGCACAACAGCATATTCCAACTTTATCACAAGCAGATAAAGCTTATCCTTGGTTAACTCAGTTCTTACCAGTAGGTGCAAAAGGTGTTGTTTTTGCTGCACTTGCCGCTGCAATAGTTTCATCTTTGGCATCTATGCTTAACTCTATCGCGACTATTTTCACGATGGATATCTATAAAGAATATATTGGGCCAAAAGCTTCTGAAACCCGTTTAGTGAACGTGGGTCGTATTAGTGCAGTTGTTGCTTTAATTATTGCTTGCTTTATTGCACCATTATTAGGTGGTATCGATCAGGCATTCCAATATATTCAAGAATATACAGGCTTAGTCAGCCCAGGAATTTTAGCGGTATTCCTGTTAGGTTTATTCTGGAAAAAAACGAATGCAAAAGGCGCAATCATTGGTGTGGTTTTATCTATACCGTTTGCATTATTTCTAAAATTAATGCCATTAGGTATGCCATTCCTTGATCAAATGATGTACACCTTTATTTTTACTACTGTTGTGATTGCTTTAGTGAGTTTAACCTCGACTAAAACTGATGACAGTGTAGGAGCGATTGCATTAACAGATAAAACCTTTAAAACACAAAGCGGATTCAATATTGCTTCTTATGCCATTATGGTCATCTTGTGTGTGCTTTATGCCGTATTCTGGTAATAGCAAGATTGTAATTTGTTAATTTTCTAAATCTAAAAATACTCTACAAAACGATAAAAAGCAGATGGTTATGCCATCTGCTTTTTTTGTGCTCAAGATCCGCTATTTCTGTACTTAATCGGAATAGCACTAATTTGCTTTGATGCAGATTAAAAAAAAACACTAAATATGAAAAGAAAATCATTCTCATGAATATTTGATTAAGATAATATTAATCATTCTCATTACTATAACCGTTATTAATTCAGGGAACTGCTATGAACTTTAAAATGGGTGTTTTAACAGCCTGTATTTTATCTGCCTCTTATCCGCTGTATGCACAAGAAAACAAAGAAGAAAAACTTGTAGTATCAGCATCAGGGTTTGCTCAACAAATTACAGATGCACCAGCAAGTATTACCGTGATCAGCAAAGAACAACTCGCTAAAAAGCCCGTTCATGATTTAGCCGACGCCGTAAAAGGTGTTGAAGGTGTTAGCATTAATGGTAATGCTAATAAACAAGAAATCACCATGCGTGGTTTACCGGGTGACTACACCCTTATTCTTGTTGATGGTCGTCGCCAAAATAGCCGTGAGTCACGTCCTAATGGGAGTGGTGGCTATGAAGGTGGTTTTATTCCACCAGCAGAGGCGATTGAACGCATAGAAGTTATTCGTGGACCAATGTCATCTCTGTATGGTTCAGATGCAATGGGTGGTGTTATCAATATCATCACGAAACCAGTAACAAAAGAGTGGCATGGCTCTGTTGCACTTGGCGGTACATTGCAACATAACCGTGATGCAGGCGATTCCATTAATGGTGATTTTTATCTTTCAGGACCTTTAATTGAAGATAAATTAGGCTTACAGCTTTATGGCAGTAGCTATTTACGTGCTGAAGATAAAATCACTTATGGCCAAGGTCGTAATGACAATAAAAATATTACGGCAAAATTGGCATTCACACCGACTGATAATCAAACCATTTTATTAGAAGCGGGTCGCAATACGTTACAACGTACAACGACACCGGGTAAATCCATGAGCGAATTTACTATCCGTGGTGGAAAAGCGGATGAAAATAAAATGCTGGAAACCAATAATGACCGTAATCACTGGGCATTAACCTATAAAAATCAGTTTGATATTCTGCATTCAGAATTAAGTGTTTATCAAGAACAGACTAAACGCATCACCAAAACAGAAATGATTGATAAGGTGACAAAAGAGCGCGAGAAGTATTATGAAGATCGCCGCCCTGAAATTACCAATACTGTTTTTGATGCGAAATTTACTGCATTCTTGCCTGATAACGTGATGACTTTTGGCGGCCAATATCAATATTCACGTTTAAAAGATGAATCATCCACTGGCTCTGGTGTTAAACAATCCACCATTACCGCTGATCAAAAAGCGTTATTCCTTGAAGATGAATATAGCGTAACAGACAACCTCGCGTTAACTGGCGGTGTGCGTCTTGATGATCACGAATATTACGGTAATCACTGGAGCCCAAGAGCGTATGCCGTTTATCATTTAACGGATGAATTCACTTTAAAAGGTGGTGTGGCTAAAGCCTTTAAAGCACCAAGCTTACGTGAAATTAGCCCAGAATATGGCACTTCAACAGAGAAAGGTCGCGCGATTATGTACGGTAATCGTGATTTAAAACCTGAAACATCAGTTAGCCAAGAAATTGGTATTGGCTATGATAATGGAGATGGTGTTACTGCAAGTGTGACGTTCTTTAATACTGATTTTAAAGATAAGCTAACTAACTACGACACAGGTGAAATAGACCCAATTACAGGTTTAAAACTGTATCAATACGATAATGTCGGTAAAGCGAATATTAAAGGGATTGAAACCGCGGTTGGTTTCCCAATTACGGAAAGTTGGCATGTCAATGCAAACTACACCTATATCGATTCAGAACGTAAAAGTGATGATGAAAAATTAGCATCAGGTGAATCCTTAAAAGGCTATCCATTAGATTTAACACCAAAACATAGCGCCAATGCACGAGTTGATTGGCAGTTTGACGAAGCAACCAGTTTTTATGCCAATACCGCTTATACCGGTAAGCAAGTTTGGGCGGCACAACGTAATGGTTACACTGGGGCACGTTATCGTAGTGGGTACACAACCTTTGATTTAGGAATGACCTACAACTTTAATAAAAACACGATGTTTAATTTTGCAGTATTAAATATTACAGATGAAACAGGTCCTGCTGTAAATGATAAAGGCGGTAACTGGGTTGTCGATGAAGGTCGTCGTTATTGGGCGAATATTAAATATAGCTTCTAATCGAGCCTAAATTTAAATAAACCCCGTATAAGTATGGGGTTTATTTTTTTATGCCTCTCTATTATTTTCATCTTAATGGCTCACTTTTTAAATTACCGACAGAGTATCTGATTTATGCGAATACTAATGTTATGTGGAATGATTATGTTATCTGCGGTGGCTCAAGCTAGACCTAACCAAGAAGTTCCTGAAGTTGAGTCTCAGGTTCACTTTTATTATCAAATTACAAATAAAGAAGTGGCATATGAAGGAAAACAATATCGCCTCTTTCTTGCTATTCCTAAAAACACCACTAAGACAACGCTAATTTATAGCGTTGATGGAAATGCCCAGTTTCCGTTGATGATAAACGAAGCCATAAAGCAGAAAGACAAGCCGTTGCCTGCGATTATCAGTGTGGGATATGTGGGTGATAAAGCTTATTATATTACAGAGAGAACGCATGACTACACGCCGAGTGTAAAAGGAGATGCATTTAGCCGAGGTGGAAATGCAGAAAATTTTTATCAATTTTTCTTAACGCAAGTAAGGCCTTATGCGTTAGAGCAACTCGCTAAAGAACACGTTTCGATCACTCAGCAATCTCTGTTTGGTCACTCCTTTGGTGGCGTGTTTACCCTCTATGTTTTATTCAATCATCCAGAAACATTTCAACGTTATATCGCAGCAAGCCCATCATTATGGTGGGGAAAAGGCGAATGGGTGAAACAAGAGCAATGGCAAGCTATTCCTAATGATATTTCTATTGCAATAACCTTGGGTGAAAAAGAAGAAAACCCAGATTTAAGCCAATTAAGTGAAGAACAACAGAAAAATTATCAAGAGCGTAGTAGCTGGTTAACGCAACGTCAGTTATGTCAATATTTATCGGAAGCGGGAAAACAGTGTGAGTTTTATCTGTTTGAGGGCAAAGGTCACGGTGGTTCAATTCCTGATGCCATTAAAATTGCTTTAGAGAAAAGTGTGGAATAAACAAAAGTATCTCTTCATTTTTAGCTATCCTATCGAGTAACGATAGGATAGTAATGAATGTTTATTATTTTTATTTTATTTAGCACGTATTTACTCATAGTTTTCTTAATAAAAAATACTTATCATTTAATAAAAATAAATATTAGATTAGCGCTATTTCTTTTTGGTGGAAAAAGACGATAATCATGATTGATATAAATAAAATTGTTTTCTGACATTAGATTTTATAATTTTATTTATCATCATTTAAACGCTATATTCGCGTCTCCTGAATTTAGGGACGCCATCCACTGTTTTCACCTTTGTTTCTTTTATCTTTCCTAGATAAAAGAAACGCCTCTATCAGGCATCGAGAAAACAGCGCATCATCAACCGTTTTGACTGTGGAGACGAGGGTAGTGAAACAGAACACTACTTTGGTACGCAAAGGCGACAGTACATTAGTACCTGTGGCTGGGTTAACGGTATTTGCTATCGCGTCAGGCTATTTAATGAGTTTAATTCCACTCTCTATGAGCAGTTTTGGAATGGATACGCTCTATGCCAGTTGGTTAGCAAGTATTTATTTTATTGGATTATTAATAGGTTCAGTCATGATAGAACCTATTATTGCAAGAATAGGGCACAGTCTTTCTTTCGTTGTATTTTTATTATTGTTGGCAGTGACTGTCGGTGTGTTGCCTTTAATGCCTTATTTATCAGCATGGATGGTTTTCCGTTTTATTGGTGGTATGGCGGTTGCTGGTATATTTGTTGTTGTCGAGTCATGGCTATTAATTGGCGATAATCCTAAAGAGCGAGCTAAACGCTTAGGCTTTTATATGACCTCGCTTTATGGCGGCACAACATTAGGGCAATTGGCGATTGGTGCAATTGGTACGCAAGGCGCTATCCCGTTTATGGCGATATTAGTTTTATTACTCATTGCCGTATTACCGCCTCTGCTTTTTAAACAAGGGCAACCACAAGGGCACTCTCATAAAAGTTTATCACTCAAACAGATGAGCCGATTAAATAAAGCCGCTTTAGTGGGCTGTATGGTGTCTGGCGTTGTGATGGGTAGTATTTATGGCATGATGCCATTGGCTTTAAATCAAGGGCAATTTACAACAGACCAAATAGGTGTGTTGATGGCAGCAATTATTTTAGGCGGAATGGTGATCCAGCCTATTATTAGCAAATTGTCTGTGATGATCAGCAAGACACTGTTATTAGCGATGATGTGTTTAGTGGGCGTTTTTGCCATGGGACTGACTTATCTTTCTAGCGATTATATGGTGCTTATTATTGCACTAGCGTTATTGGGAATGTCTTCTTTTGCACTTTATCCTATCGCTATTACATTGGCATGCGATCATGTGAATGCGAGTTACATTGTCGCTATTACACAAGTGATGCTATTAAGTTATAGCATTGGCTCTGCTATTGGGCCTTTAGGGGTGGGAATGTTTATGGCGCAAGCCAATAACGGCATTATGAATTTCTTCTTTGTGGTGTTATTAGTGACGGCAGTTTACATGCTGTTTGCAAGTTTACGCCGTAAAAGTCATATTGTGTTGAACTAAACTGTATTCTCTTACTTTTTCTCTTTCTTATTTTTTCCCTTATTTATCAGCCGAGCTTACCCTAAAGGTGGCTCGGTTTTTTTATCTCTACTCTAAAAGCGAATCTAAAAACGAATTAAGACTTCCCTGATATTTTTATGCTGTGCTTTATCAGTATAAACAGATAACGTTATTTCTTTCTTAAATAATGGATTTAACTTTTTCATGGAGAACATACAGTGAAAATAATGGGAATTACTGTTTTACTCTTACTCATTACTCCCTTTTCAAGTGCACAAGCGCTAACTTCAGAACAAAATAAAAAGCTGGTGGAGTATGCGGCTGACTTACCAAGAGCCGTATTTTACGACTCTGATTATCGTAAAATAGACTACCCAATGGGGGACGTGCCTGCTTATAAAGGAGTCTGTAGTGATGTGATTATTCGTAGTTATCGTGGGATTGATATCGATTTACAAAAATTATTACATGAAGATATTAAAGCAAATTTTTCCGCTTACCCAAGTAAACGAATGTGGGGATTGAATAAACCCGATACGAATATTGATCACCGTAGAGTTCCCAATTTAGAGGTCTTTTTCACACGAAAAGGAAAAGTAAAACCAATTACAAAAAATGCCGAAGATTATGTGCCAGGCGATATTGTTAGCTGGCGTTTAGATAATGGGCGCCCTCATATTGGCATTGTAGTAAATAAGAAAAGCGGGGATAACCAACGTTATCTAGTTATGCATAATATTGGGTTTGGACAAGTCGCTGAGGATGTCTTATTTTCATGGAAAATAACGGGGCATTTCACTTACTAAATAGATAAACAAGGAAAATTTGGGTATCTGATTTTTTATAAAAAATAGAATAAAAATAATAACAGGAAAAATAAATCTAGAATTTAAACGACAAGTAAAATAATGCCCATACTGATTTTATATAAAGTATGGGCATTATTTCTGGGGAAGAATATTTTCATCAGAAATATTCATAATCATTCCTCTAAGCCACCGAGTAACATACTAACAACAGCAGTAGAACAGATAAAAGAAAGGAAAAGGATAAAAAAAGAGCTACTGATCATAATACCCTCCAAATATATCGCTATTTTTAAATAAAAAACCTCACTAAACACACGTTATTAATTCATTACCTTATATACTAGGTTATTTAAAAATAAAGTCAAACTAACGTATTATTTAATAATGATTTTTTGCGCTGTTATTTTATTTTTTATAAAAAGCGTGTTGGGTATTACTCAATGATCAGGAGGGGCTTAACCCCTCTGATGTCTTACGCGCTGTGCGGTAAGGTGATATGAGTTAATGGAGGTAAACCATAAGCCGCTCTCGCACGATCACAAGCTTCATTAGGAATGCCATTTACCCAAGATTGTTGAAACTCACGACAAGGAGAAGGACGTTGTTCGTAGATAGAACAGCTTACACACTCTCCAACTTCACCAATCAGTTTGTCACAGCGTGGTTTTTTAGAATTTGTTCCTTTCATGCAAGAGAGAAAAGGCGTTAATGGTTCTGTTAATTCATCTGGAACCACACCTCCACCACTTACCATTTCAGCCCAATAGAACGAAACTCTAAAATAGGCGCAACAAGCACCACAATGCATACAGGGATTATCCTGCATATAAATAAAATCGTTAGAATGTTTGCTCATACCAGATACCATTTTATCTGACGTTAAAGTGACAAAACGCACGTTTTAAGGGTGCGGTAGTTTAAGAGAGGCAAAAAAAAGACAGAGAAACGATGCTTCTCTTAGAGCAATCATTATGCGCCGAATGAAAAATATTTTTCAAGAGAAATGTTTCTATATATAGAATATTTTTATTACAAAACAGACTATTATTTTGGAAAAAAATTCTGAGTAGACTATATAACTTAATGGTAAGTGATGATGTTATTTAATCCTCCGTAAAAACCACACTATAAAGAGTATTAAAAGTAATCAGAAAATGAGATTTCGAATAAAAAAAGCCTTATCAGTTTTGATAAGGCGATAACAAAATAAGCGTAGATAACATGCTGTAAAAATGAGCTAATGATATCTACTAATCGATTTTTCTAAAAAGGGCCTTTAAAAATAAATAAAGCACCTGCACCAATTAAAAGAAAACCAATAAAATGATTTAATGTAAAATTTTCTCCCAAGTAAGTGACAGAAAAAATAGCGAAAATAGTTAATGTGATCACTTCTTGTATGGTTTTTAATTCTGCTGCACTGTAATAATTATGACCAATGCGATTTGCGGGTACAGCAAAGCAGTATTCAACAAATGCAATCAACCAGCTTAAAATAATGACAACAATAAGGGGTTTATTGCCATATTTTAGATGTCCATACCAAGCAAATGTCATAAAAACGTTGGAAATTATAAGAAGAATAATAGGGGTAAATTTGTAGAACATATTAGTGATACCACGGGTCGTTTTTAGGCAAAAATTGCCAATAAGAATAGTATGAGATTACTGCAAAAAAAGAGGGTTTTCTATTGCTATGCTAAGAAAAAAAATAGTGAAAACTAAAATGGCAGACTTTTTTCGGTATAAGAAAGTTTGTTATTTTATCAATTAAATGCAAAGTTAAAGTAGTAAATGGCTATTTTTAAAATTATTGGTTGAATTTCAATCTATTGATATTGTGTTAAATAATATTTTCTTATTATTAATCGATTGAAATTTAAATTTATCAAGTAAGATGCGATATGTCCTAAAATGAAGCTATTCGCACTAATAGATATGATATTAGTTATTTTATACATTATGTTAAACATAAATTTTATTATAAATATCTATAAGGAATTCGCGTGAAGATAAGTTTATTTCTGATCTCTTGTAGTTTACTTACAGTGAGCTTTTTTTCTTCAGCACAAGGTAAATACGATCCTTTAGCGAAATGTTATGAAGTGACCGCAAACGAGCCAAGAACCGCTGTGCAAGCTTGTTTATTGGATGAGTTAAAACTGACAGAACAGCAAATGAATGTCATTTATGATAAAAGTAAGAGTGATCTTGAAGATATTGATTCTGTTGCAGCGAAAAGTGCCATTGATGCATTAGCCAGTTCTCAGCAGCATTTTATTCAATTTAGAAGCGCTGAATGTCAACGACAATCAGCATTATTAATGGGCGGTTCTGGGGCAGGGGATGTTTTACTCGCATGTGAAATAAAATTAAATCAATGGAGAGCAAAAGTTTTATTAAATAATTAATTGGTAAATAATAGAGAAAAACCCAAAAGCCATTAACTTATCTTTTGGGTTTGATTTAGGCGTCGATGATCGACTCTGACTGTTAGCTATTTTGTTATCGTTTTAACGTTATTTTATCTTGAATTAGCAATCTTCAATAATAAGATAAGCTGCATGAACAGGGCCATGAACCCCCCATACTTTAATCAATTCAATGTCAGCAGTAGAACTTGCACCACCAATTAAATTGATACAAGACGGCATTCTCACACCTTCTTGAGCCATCTTATGTAAACGCTCAGCAATTTGAGCTACACGAGGCAAAATATCGCTTTTACGTAGGATCACAATTGAGGTTTCAGGTAATAAACTCACGGCACGTCCTTTCTCTGGAGACGAAAATAAAACAATTCCACCAGATTCCGTTAATCCCGCTTCAGCAAAAACAATTCCGATTTGAGAGCGTTCAGCATGAACAATATTTTCACGCCCAAGTGTAGGGTTCCAAATATAAGTTTCGTATTTTTCGCTAACCGCTTTTGTGATGCCAAGTGCATCTAAACGCTCATCACCACTTATTACCACTGAGCCTTTACAATCATAACTTTCACATAGCTCAATTAGGCTATTAATAACTTCATCTGGTTTGCTAACAACACATTTCACCATTTGAGTCTGTGCAAAGTCCGTAAACTCTTTGCACAGTTCATCTTGAGTTAAATTAGTTAAGCGTGTTTTCGCTAAATCATTCACTGGTGTAGGCTGCGGCTGTGGCTTATGCGCAATAGGACGTCCTAATTTTTCAGCAATAGTTTGCAGAAATTCATTACGATTTTGTTCGTTTAACATATTATTTTTTTCCTTCTGCTTTATGGCGTTTAAACCAACTACGGAAGCTATAACCATCTGGTTTAGGGAGATCTCGCGATTCCATCCAATCATTAAGAACACTGATTTTGATTGGTGTAGAACCATTTTTGATCATTAATCCCGCCATTTTTGCACCGACATTCATACCCACTTTCCAAAGGGCAGGGTGTGAATTGAGGTAGTTAAACATACCTGTAACTCGACGTTCTGCTTTTGGTGTAAGGCCTGTTTCTGCCATCACACGGCGATGTTTTAAAATCAGTTGTGCTAAAGGAATTTTGACTGGACAAACTACATTACAAGCGTTACATAGCGAACATGCATAAGGGAGATCGTGGAAATCTTTATAACCCCCTAATAATGGTGAAATTACCGCACCAATTGGACCAGGATAAATTGATCCATAAGCATGACCACCAATATTACGATAAGCAGGGCATGTATTTAGGCAAGCACCACAACGAATACAACGTAAAATATCTTTAAATTGTGAGCCTAAAATTTCAGAACGACCATTATCGACAATCACTAAATGGAACTCTTCAGGGCCATCAACATTACCTGCTTCGCGTGGGCCCGTCACCCAAGTGTTATAACTGGTTAAACGTGAGCCAACGGCACTACGACATAACATGGTTATCAACGGATCAACTTCTTCAAAGGTAGGAGCCACACGTTCCATACCCATAACCGCTATATGGGTTTTAGGTAATGTTGTGGTCATTCTTGCATTACCTTCATTGGTGACTAAACAGACAGTACCTGTTTCAGCCACGGCAAAGTTACAGCCAGTGACACCAATATCAGCAGAAAGGAAATCTTGTCTTATACGTTGTCTAATGAAAAGCGTCATATCTTCGGGCGTTTCGCTGCCTTCATAATTGAGTTTTTCATTTAAGACTTTGCGAATTTGATAACGATCTTTGTGGATCGCTGGAACCACGATATGAGACGGTGGATCATTATCTAATTGAAGAATATATTCACCAAGGTCAGTTTCGATGATCTCAATGCCTTCATTTTGTAAGGCTTTATTCATTCCAATTTCTTCGGTGACCATTGATTTAGATTTTACAATCTTCTTCGCATTTTTCTTTTTGGCAACTTCACAAATATAACGAGAGGCATCTTCTGCTGTTTTAGCAAAATAAACATGGCCTCCGTTTTCAGTCACTTTTTCGGATAATTGATAGAGATAAGCATCTAAGTTTTCAAGAACATGGTTACGGATTTGTTCAGCGCGATCACGCCACTCTTCCCAATTACCTAGCTCCTTCACCATGATTTGACGGTTAGCCCCAATGCGTTCTTGCGCCATAACAACCGCATTACGCATGATTGTGTCTTTCATTTCATGTTCTAGACGAGGTCTGAAATCTATATCACTGGTTTTGATAGACATAAGCAGGCTCCCTTATTGGCTCATTAAAACTTGTGCAATATGCAACACTTTTACAGGACGTTTTTCACGACTTAAACGACCTTGAATGTTGATTAAGCAGCTTGTATCGGCACCAATGACATAATCAGGACTCACATCCATAATATGTTTGACTTTCTCAGTCACCATTTCGCCTGAAATTTCAGACATCTTCACGGAGAAAGTTCCCCCAAAGCCACAGCAGGTTTCTGAGTTTGCAAAAGGTAACATTTCAAGACCTTCAACATGTTTTAACAGCGTTAAAGGCTCACTTACGACACCTAATTTTCTGGTTAAACTGCAAGATGGGTGATAAACCGCTTTACCTGGCAGACGAGCCCCAACATCGACAACACCAAGGGTGTTAACAATAAAGCTGGTTAAATCAATAAGGCGATCGGCAACACCTTGTGCCCGTAATGCCCATTGTGGTTCATCAGCAAGATAAGTTGGATAACCTTTAATGGCGTAAGTACAGGAGCCTGCGGGTGAAATAATGGGATAGTCGTTCACTTCCAATGTTTCAATTAACGATTTCATGGCGGGTTTTGCGTTATTTACATAACCGCTATTAAGCGCAGGCTGACCACAGCAACCTTGGCGTTCTTGAAATAAGACTTCGCAGCCTAATTTTTCAAGTAACAAGACGGTGTCTCGGGCTGAATCTGCTTTCAGCACATCACCAAGACAGGTCGCATAAAAATTAACTTTCATTAATCGAACTCCAAAACATCGCTCAGATGTTATTATTTTTACTAAAGATAAAATTCTTTTATTGCTTCGTTATAAGAGGAGAAGTGAATGAAATAAACACGCTCACTTCTCCTTATTAATTAGTTCATTAGATGATAAATAATACCGATCTTCGCCCCAAGAATAACGATGTAGGCGATACAGTATTTTAAGGTTTCACGCATAATGGCACTGCTTTGGCCATCCATTTTTGTCGCTGAAACAGCAATGGCGATGCTTTGAGGTGAAATCATTTTACCGCCCGTTGCACCAGAGGTATTGGCAGCGGCCAGAATGAATGGGTCAATATTAAGTTTAGCTGCTGCACTGGTTTGTAACTTACCAAACAGTACGTTAGAGTTGGTGTCACTACCTGTTACGAACGTTCCTAACGCACCGATCACTGGGGCAATAAAGATAAATCCTGCGCCTGTGAAATCGACTAAGGTTTCAGCGATACTGCCAATCATGCCACTGAAATCCATGACAGTTGCCATCGCTACGATTGCTGTGATGGCAATAATAGAGTTTTTCAGTTGGATAGTCGTTTTAACCAGAACAGAGATAAGTGTTGAAACACTTGCACCTTGAATGGTTCCCCCCACAAAGCTGGCGAGAATAATTAATACCCCCGGTGTACTTAACCAAGCAATGGTTTGATATTCCGTTTGTGTTTCACTTAATACAAATGGGATCTTTGTGGAAATCGCACTCGCCATGCTTTGGAGCGTAGGGAATAAAGGTGAACACGCTAAAATAAAGATAAAAGTAAACAGATAAATAGAACTTGCTACTAACAACTCTTTGCCAGTATGTTTTTTGACATTTTTTTGTTTATCACCACTATTTTTCATGCGTTTAGCAAGGAAAATAACCACAATTAAGCTGACTAAGCTACCTGCAAACGCTGGTAATTCAGCACCTAAATTAGCTGCAACGATATATTGAGGGATCAGTGTACTGATACCACACATTAAGGTAATAAATCCGACACCTTTAATCGCTTTAATTCCGCCACCAGCAATGGCAACGATGACAAAAGGCAATACGATATTAAATAATCCCAACTGAATAATAATCGTTTTACTCAATACTAATACATCAAGCCCAGTATTTTGCGCCAAAATTGAAACTGGAATACCGACTGCACCAAAAGCAGTAGGAACTGTATTGGCAACTAAAGAGGCAACTGCTGCTTTAAAAGGATCAAATCCAAGTGCAATTAAAATGCCGATAGGAATGGCAACCGCAGTACCATAACCCGCAACAGCTTCAAGAAAGCCACCAAAACACCATGAGATAAGCAGAACTTGCACTCGCTTATCATCACTTATGCCAGCCAGTACATCTTTAAGGACATCCATGCCACCTGTTTTTAGCATTAAGTTATAGCTATAAATAGCAGCAAGAATAACGATGATGATTGGCCACAATCCTTTAACTGCACCATAAAGGACAGAGACTGAAGCAAATTGAATGGTGTTGTTCCAATGGAAAATAGCAAGTGCAACAGTTATCACTAAAGATACAAGTACGGCATGGTGAACGGCTGATTTCATTTTTAAAATCATAAAAATCAAAACCGCTAAAGGCACAATGCCTAATAAGAATGATAGATAGTCTGACATGATTATTTTTATCCTTAAGTTTGCAATTGTTATCGTTTATAACTGCGTTGGCAAACCTATAAGTTGGTCATTATATAATTGTGTAGGGTACTAGGTTTTATTAATGCTCTACTTTGCTGAAACGATAAATCATAAATAAAAAAAGATAGTTACTAACCTAAACAATGAAAGATATCATCACTTAGGAAATTGTCAGGTTAGATTAGTTGGCTATTGTAGGGAATATTTATTGATATGTAATAGAATAAAATCAATTGTGTGACAAATATAAAAAAATTCCTTTTTTCTCATTATTTGCTTGTTAATTGTCGTGTTTTTTGACGCCCATCAATGTAATTGTATTGCTAATGTTGTTGCAAAATTTGTTTTTGATGAAAAAAAGAACGATATTGATGGTTTTAGCTATGTAATAAAAAGATAAATTGAAGTCTAAAATGCCATTTTTAGGGTAAAAAAAGACCATCAATCCCCAAAATAAATATAAATTAAATTAATGAATTGCTTTTTTGCTTATTTTATTAACAAATAAACTAAAAATTTTTTATTTCGATATTTTATTGTTATAAATTTTATTGTCTTAATAATTTAAATTATCGTTTTTTTATTTTTATAACACTCTCTTTCATTATCAATGATATTTTATTTTGTATTTTTAATATTTTATTTTGTTTTTTTATATCTTGTTTTAATGTTTATTGTTTTCTTTCTTTTGTTTTTTTTATTTCTTGCCTATTCTTTACGTGTTTTTTATTTATTAAAATATATTTATTTTTTTATTTCTAATTTATATCTATTTTTATCTAGTGTGAAAATAAATTATTATCATTGATTTGTTTTTATTTATCCTTAATATAATAATTTTAATTATACAAAGTTAATATTATTATATTAACTGTTTAAATGGACTTTAATATGATTCTCTCATCAATGATTAACTTCTTTTTGTATCCAGAGTCGCACAATTACTCGCTTTCAAACTAGATTTAATTGTAATACAAATCAGTGGGATAATGAATTTATGATAAGCAAAGTAAATAATAAATGAGAATGGTTCTTCCTAACGTTTCTCAATTAAAGATATGATTGACGTGATCTTGATCGTATTGATAAAAGTAAAAAGTCTATTTTTCTTATTCTTTATAAATGAGAAAGTACGAAATAAATTCTATTTGATAATAGGAAAATATTTATTTAAGGGGATTTCTTACCTTTTTAAAAGTGTTTAAGTTGACTGTTATAGAACAAAGATAAGATATGAAATATTTTTGAAGTAATAGTCTCATTTTTAGGTGAAATATTAATTTCATCTAGATAATTGTCATACAAATATTCAAGGTAAAAAAGGTGATTGAAAAGTGAGTTTACAGATAATTATTTTCGATTCAGCTACGTAATAATCTCTAACGGAATATTTTCTTTAGTGTGTAAATGTGTTGCTGCCTGTTTTAGCTCTATAAGCTTATCTCACAATAAGTGACATTATCCTGAGATTATTATGGGAGTATTAATAGTGAAAAGATTATTTTCATCATTAAATAGCGCTGTTTTGATAACGGAAATCAGCGATTATGTTAGCGATGTTTTAGGATTTAACATTTGACGCCATCCATAAACGTTGAAATAAGTTGGCAAAAACAAACAGTTTGTCTGATATTGGTAAAATTGTTTACATTTTATTGTCGACGTTGTTACACATGAAAAAAAAGAACCAAAGTGTGAACTAGGTTCATTTTTTAGTGAGTATGAATAGGGCGTTAAAGACTAAGCCAAGCTTCTTTGTGGTTCTCTTTTCACTTTATATTGAGCAAAAACCAGTAATAAACCAATGATCCCAACTAAGGCCGCACTTAAAGGGACAATGTTGCAACTGTATTTTAAAGCAACTCCGCCAATAACGGCTCCAATAGCGTTGCCTAAATTAAATGCACCGATATTTACTGATGAAACTAAACCCGGTGCATCATGGGCTATCTGCATTGTTTTTATTTGCAGTGGTGGAACAAGGGCGAAGCTCGCCACACTCCAAATAAAAAGAGTGATAATCGTTAAGAACAAATGATTTGAAACTAAGGGTAAAAGGATCATTGATAAAATCAGTAATATAAAAAACATCACTAATGTTCTATCAATTCCTTTTGCCGATAACTTACCCCCTAAGTAATTACCTACGGTAAATCCTAATCCAATCACAACAAGTAGCTATTTTTGCCTAAATGTAAATAATGAAATAAAGAATTATGCTAGAGTAATTTCAGGTTGTTATTTATTTGTCATTTACACTTATGTTGGAATATAGGATTTCATATGAATAATGTCAGATTAATTGCCACGATTGTGGCAAAAGAAAATCATGAAAATGAAGTGTTATCTGCTTGCAAAGCAATGATAAAACCAAGCCATAAAGATGAAGGATGTATCCAGTATGAACTTCATAAGGATACCACTCAACCAAGAACCTTTATTTTCTTTGAAATATGGGAAAACCAGAGCGCTATCGATAAACACAATGAAACGGCACATATGAAAGCGTTTGTTGAAAACCTAAAAGATAAAATTGAATTATTAGATATCAAATTTGTTGAAAAATTAGCCTAATTTTATTTACCCTCCGTTAATGTGTCTTATTATTTTAAATAAAAATTTTATGTTTAAACCATGATTTAAGCAGATGTACATTATGTATATCTGCTTGTTTTTTAAGTAGTCACGCTTATTTATACCATTCACACTATTTACAATAACTCACTATTCTCCCTTGACTATTAACTTAATTGCAATAATAAAAAAATGTCCGTATCCTTAAATCCCAATATACTACCTGATAGCACTGGGACTTATTGTATGAAAGCAACGTCAGAAGAAGCGAGAGTATTCGTTGAAGTTGTGGAACATAAAAGCTTTACAAAAGCAGCTGATAAACTGAATCTGGCTAACTCAGCCGTTAGCCGAACAGTGAAGAAATTAGAAGATAAATTAGGTGTTAATTTACTGAATAGAACGACCCGCCAAATTGATCTTACCGTAGAAGGTGAACTTTATTTTCAGCGAATGAAAGTTATTTTGCAGGAAATGCAAGCCGCTGAAAATGAGTTATATGGCACACAAAATTCACCTAAAGGTTTACTGCGTATCGATGCGGCTACCCCTGTTGTATTACATATGTTGATCCCTTTTATTTCTATTTTTCGCCAACAATACCCTGATATTATTTTGTCATTAGTCTCATCAGAAACTTTTGTGAATTTAATTGAGCGTAAAGTGGATGTGGCCATACGAGTTGGCCATTTAACAGACTCAAGTTTACGTGCTCGCCCTTTATTTAATAGCTATCGTAAAATTATTGCTTCACCAAAATATATAGAGCGAAAAAGAATTCCGACAACAGCGCAAGCATTGAGCGAACATACTTGTTTAACATTTACTGAGCCTGTTTCATTAAATACATGGCCTTTAGAAATCGAAAAAAATGCATTAATTACGGTAACAGAAGGGATATCTTCAAACAGTGGCGAAACATTAAGGCAATTATGCGTGAGTGGTGAAGGGATTGCTTGTTTATCTGATTTTATGGTGAATAAAGATATTCAAGAAGGCAAACTAGTTGAGCTATTTAGCGATAAATTACAATCTATACCATTACCTTTTCATGCTGTTTATTATAGTGATCGCGTGGTGAGCCAACGTATCCGCGTTTTTATTGATAGTTTAACTCAATATTTATCTGACACATTAAAGCTGTAACTTTTAGCACACTAATGTCCTTAATTTCTTACAGTTTATCTTAGTGTGATAGTAAGACGATCCTATCAGATTAGAAGATATTCTTATTAATGTTATAACAGCCAACGGTTTAAAAAAATAGCCTGAGCAACAATAGACTTTTGCCTAAAAAGCAATAATCTCTATTATTAATATACCTAATCGTAGAAGTGGTCTATTTCAGTTTTTTATTCTTAATTATCTTTGTTAATTTTTAATGATAAGAAAATAATCCTGAATTTTAATTTTTTATAGATTTTGGTGTTGTGTGCGAATTTTTTTATTTCCTGTTAAATTAACTCTATTAAACGTATCGCAAGAGAAAATTTAGGAGTTGGCATGAATATTTTATTGATTAATGGTGGTCAAAACTTCGGTCATTCTGCTGGTCAATTAAACCGTACACTACATGATGTTGCTGCTGAGCATTTAGTTACATTAGGTCATAGCGTTAAAGAAACTCAAATAGAAGATGGCTATGATATTGACGACGAAATCGAGAAATTTCTATGGGCAGACACCATTATTTATCAAATGCCTGGCTGGTGGATGATGATGCCGTGGAAAGTAAAAAAATATATGGATGATGTGTATACATTTGGTCATGGCAAGTTATATGAGAACGATGGGCGTACGCGTCGTGATCCTAAAAAGCAATACGGTACAGGGGGGCTGTTACAAGGTAAGAAATACATGATCTCTGTAACGTGGAATGCGCCTGTTGAAGCCTTTAATGAATTTGGTAATTTTTTTGATGGCAGAGGTGTTGATGGTGTTTATTTCGCTTTCCACAAGTCACAACAATTTTTAGGATTATCTCAATTACCGACTTTTATGGTCAATGATGTTATTAAAGAGCCAACGGTTGATAATGATATTGCTGAATATAAAGCACATTTAACTCACGTCTTTGGTTGAGTTTATTTATTCGTATAGCCGTTTGGAACATACATAAAACACGTTTAAAGGTCACTATGATAGAAGACTAGTGACCTTTATTTTTTCAATAAACTTATTCAACTAAATATTAGATACTTTTAATCTGAAAGTAATTCACTAATTTATTCAGATTAAGTGCTTGTTCATTAAGTGAACTTGCAGCAGCTACCGATTCCTCAACTAATCCCGCATTCTGTTGAGTTGTTGAATCAAGCTGACTTATAGCGTTATTGATTTGCGATATACCATCACTTTGTTCATTACTTGCCTGTCCAATTTCACGCAATAGCGCACTGATCTCTTCGACATCAGCGATCATTTTTTGGATTTGTGAACCGGCTTGTTCAACTAATTCCATTCCTTCTTGTGTTTGAGTTGATGAATTATCGATAAGAGTGCGTATATCATTAGCGGAGTCTGCACTTTTTTGTGCCAGTAGTCTGACTTCACCAGCAACAACCGCAAAACCTTTACCATGTTCGCCCGCTCTAGCGGCTTCAACAGCGGCATTTAGTGCAAGAATATTAGTTTGGAATGCAATGGCATTAATTAAGTTAATAATATCTGTCATTTGAGATGATGAGCTATTAATGGTTCTCATTTTTTCAGTTATCTGAAGCATCATTTCGCCATTATGATGTACGGCGATTTCAGTTTTTTCAGCAACATTAATCGCATCATGAGTGTGATCTGCGGTGTTTTTAACAGTTGATGTCATTTGCTCCATTGAGCTTGCCGTTTCTTCTACTGATGTTGCTTGTTCTTCTGTTCTTGCTGCTAAATTTTGGCTACCAGCTGTAATTTGCTCTGCTGCCGACGAAATATTTTCAGCGCTGTTTTGTACATTTTGCACAACTTCTAATAGGTGCGTTTTCATTTCAGCAAGGGCTTGTAATAGTATTCCTGCATCATCATGATAATCAATATTCACTTCTTGTGTTAAATCACCATTGGCAATCGCTTTAGCAAAATTTATTGCCTTCTCTAATGGAAGTGTAATGCCTTTAGTAATAAACCATCCTAAAATACTGCCCACAATAATACTGACTAGGGTTAATAATACTAAAAATATTCTTTTCTCAATGAAATCACGTTCAACAGCGTTACCTGCCTCTGCCATTTTTTTGTCTTGTAATTCGATAAACTCTAATATTTTATCGCGATACTTTAACTGAATAGCGGAAGTTTTTGTGATCAGTTCATTGACTGCTGCGTGTTTGTTATTTTCATTAAATGCCTTCACCACAAAGTTTTGAGAGTTTATATATTGCTGACGGATCTCATAAACCTCAGCTAAGATTTTTTTTGATTCAGCATCGTGTGTTGTTTCGTCTAATTCTTTCAGCAATTGCGCAACTTTAGCGGTGATCTCTGCTTTTTTGCTCTCTTGCTCAGCCGCTAAACTTCCTTGCTCATCAAGCATAGTAAGTTGCTGAAATATGATAAATTCATTGAAATTATTAATCAGTAAGTTGGCTCTGACTGTGGCTGGATAGATATCATCAACGACATCATGAATATCTTTATTCGCACTATTTAAACCCATTAATGCGAAACTGGAACCCAACATAATTAGCATCACAAAAGTTGTAAATGCGATGGTTAACTTTGTACGAATTTTAAAGTTTTTAAAGAACATGCTTAACCCTGGATAAATAATAATTAATAAGTATTGGTAACTTATTTAAGAACAAACAGTATCGGTAAGCAGTGGCAGAACTTTAGTCATTAAACTAAATAAAGGGAGATAAAAAGGCTTACATTGATTTTTAACATATTATTTTTATTGTAAAAAAGAGATCTCCTCCATTTTTTTATCTAAATGTGCTGAGTATTTAAGTTTCATTTAGCTTTATAAATTTGGATGTAAAGTAATAAAAAATTAAAAAACTCTTTATTTTCTGTTAACAATTGTTTGGTCTATTTTAATTTTGTTAATTAATTTTGGGGTGTTTAGAAGGTAGAATAAAGATCAACAGAGTATAAAAATGGTTAAATATGCGCTATCAAAAACTTGCTCACCGCTGAAACACTTTTGGCTATGATAGACTGAGTGGCTTAAACTCGGTGAGTCTATGGTTAATATTAGATGTGTTTTGACTTCCCATATTTCTTATACTCAATTGACTTAAAGGTAACGCTGTATGCGCAGTGTATTGATATTTTTGAGCGTATTTATTTTAGGATTTAGTCATATGGCGTATTCCGATCAAACACTGGTTTTTATAAGACATGGTGAAAAACCTGATAATGATAGTGGGCAACTGACCTGTAAAGGGTTAAATAGAGCATTAGCCCTACCCGACGTGCTTATAAATCAATTTGGCAAACCTGATGCATTATTCGCCGCGGCACCTAAACAGAGTAAGTTAGGGAATTCATTGCGTTCACTCCAAACGATTTCACCTATCGCTATTAAAACCTCATTGCCTATTCATCTTCAATATCATGCTAAAGAGATAAAAGCATTACGTGAGGAACTGTTAAGTCAACAGTATGAAAATTCGGTTATTTTTATTGCATGGGAGCATGATAATTTAACCAAGGTTGCGCGAGATATTATGAAACAAGAGGGAGGCGATCCTAAATTAATTCCTAAATGGAAAAGTAGTGATTTTGATAGTATTTATATCTTAAAAATTATCCGAGAAGGGGATAAAAAAAGCGTCGTATTTGAACAAAGACAACAAGGGCTAGATGGCGTGTCAGAAGTTTGCCCTAATTAATGCGTATTTTATAACACTCTATTTTTATACACAGATTTAATGCTATTCGAAGCAATGCGGGAAATATATGCAAAATGAAGCTATACGCTCAGTAGAGCACGAGATCAAAGTACACCTTGTAAACTCATTTACTCGAAATAATAAAGGTGGCAATCCTGCTGGCGTGGTACTTAACCCTCCTCAATTAAGTGATGAGCAGAAAATTGCTATCGCGAAAGAAGTTGGGTTTTCTGAAACAGCTTTTGTTTATCAAGGTGAAGAGACTGATTTTAAAGTTGATTTTTTTACTCCTGAAGGAGAGGTCGATTTTTGTGGTCATGCGACATTAGCGGTATTTTTTACTTTATCTTCACTCAACTTATTGGCTTCTGGCCATTACACACAAAAAACGAAAGCAGGTATTTTAAGCGTCGCAATTGATGATGAAAATGTCGTTATGGAGCAAACACTGCCAGTTTCACGACAAGCTCCAAATATCGATGCAGTGGCTGCAGCACTGGGAATAAATTGCGAAACTATTTCAGAAACAGGCTTACCCATTGAGATATTTTCAACGGGACTACCTGATATTTTGATCCCTGTACAATTTGGGAAATTAGATACGCTAAAACCTAATTTTGAAGCAATTGCAAACTTAAGTCGTGAATTTAATACTATTGGTTTTCATGTTTTTGAGTTTAGCCAAGATAAAGAAATCACTGCTCATTGTCGTAACTTTGCGCCTTTATATGGCATCAATGAAGAGTCTGCAACAGGGAGTTCTAGTGGCGCTTTAGGCTGCTATCTTGTTAAGCATGTTTTCCCTCATCAAACACATTTTTTATTAGAGCAAGGGCGTGCAATGCAATGTTCCTCTCTTATTCACGTTATTATTGATTCAACAGAAAATACAATTAGTCGAGTTAGAGTGGGTGGAAAAGCGACAATGATAGGCACGAAGATTATTACTCTTTAGAGAAAATAAAAGATTTTTAATTTCGAAAACTTATTTAAAATTGAAATCCGATTTGATCCTAGCTATAAAATAAATCCAGTGTATCTATCCTAAAATAGGAAGAACCACTGGAAAATTATTTTTATAGTCGAGAATAAATATATAATTAATTAATTTTTATATAAAAACAATACATCCATTATTTCTTAATTTGTTTATTATTGATGGTTCTTTGGTGAAGTTGTTCCAACGTAAATCTAGTTTGGTGAGTTGTGTTAAATTAATCATACTAAATCAAACTCGTTTGGGGAAAAAATTGCCCGAGTATTACTTCCTGTGACATTAGCTTTAGATGTCGTTACATTACCTTTGCAGTACCTATTTTTCTGCCATAAAGAAATATCATTGTGGGTATTTTGATATTCAAACTGAATATGAGATCACATCACCGGGCTTTAGCACTAACCAATTTGGCCGATGTGACTACGGTATATGGATAAAAAAATTTCTACAGAACGGTGGAAATTACTTTGTATTAGCAATTCAAAATCGAAAACCAAGGAACAGTATGGGTAACAGTAAAAACAGGGGCTATGGGGGTATATATTGTTGATTACCAGTTCTCTCCTTTTCGCAAGTAATGAGATTGATGGTTTCAATGATGGTGATAGAGTGTTGTTCGATGATAAGCCCGTTTATCAGACATATCTTGACGTTTGTAATAGGCTTACCAGTGATTTTCATAAAACAACATAAACAGATAGTTAAAAGTAATGGCGATATATAATGGCTACGCCATATGAGGTGGAGTGAATTAGCTGATTTAATTATTAAAGGTATGGAAGAGGCAATTGAGGTTAAGACTGCAGCTTATGATTTTGTGTTTTTTTATTCTTAAAGAATGCATTTAAATTAATATATGTAAACATAAATATAATTAATTTGTTATTAATTAGATAAAACAACTAAATTTTCAATTGTATTACAATTCCTTTTATTGAATTGAATGATAATGATTATAATTATCATTCAATACCTTAATTAAGGAGTGTTTATGAAAAAAACGTTACTCTATCTAGTTGTTACCTCGATAGTTTTTTTTAATAATAAAGCTATATCTGAAGATGTTCTTTATGTGATTGAAAAAAAAGAAGAAAAAATTAATGAAAAAACATTAAATTCAGAACAATTGGAAAAAAATTTAATATTTAGCATGGAAGATATTGTTCGCCATCTTCCTGGTGTCGGTGTCTCATCCGAAGGACGTTTTGGTAATAATGGATATGCAATAAGAGGTGTTGATAAAGATCGTGTTGCTATACAGGTTGATGATATCCCTCAAGCAGAAACCTTCGATAATACCATTTATAAAGGTTATGGTTATTTTAATGGAAGTATGAATGATATCGAAACAGAACATTTAAAGTCTGTAATTATATCTAAGGGTGCTGATTCTATATTTTCAGGTAGTGGAGCATTAGGAGGGGCTGTAAAATACGTTACTAAAGATCCTGCTGATTTGATTAGTGAAGGTAATTGGGGATTTGTTTCTCGTAGTGTTTATACTTCTAAAAATAATGAAAAAATGCAAACGATAGGTATTGCAACTTCCCAACAAGATGTAGAAGGGATGCTCTTATATGTTTATCGTAATGGGCATGAAACTAATAATTATAAACATGAAAATGATATATTCGGTTCTGCTAGGGGAACACCAGATCCTCAAGAAAAAACGCGTCATTCTTTACTATCAAAAATTAATCTATTAGGTATTCAAAACCATAAAATAGGTGCTACTTTTGAATACAGTGAGGGTAAAACATATACAGATGAAAAATCTTGGTACTTATTTTCTTCCTATTATCGTACTGGTGATGATTTATCAAAAAGAATTAGATATACACTCTCTGATACGTGGACTCCAGAAAGATATATTGACAGTATGACGACAAGCTTTAATTGGCAAAAAATAGAACAAAAAGCATTTAGCTCTACGTTTGATGAACATTATAATGGTCATTATTATGATATTTTTGAAGAAAATAGTAGGAATATCATTCAATATGGTAGGTTTATTAATAATGAAATAGTATTAATGCCATTATCTTTATTTAATACAACGCACTCATTAGCACTACGAACTTCATATTCTACAAAAACAATTAACAATAAAAATATAGATACTAAATATCTAGGAAAGCCTAAAGTTCCTTATCAATCTAATTATAGCATCATCAGACCTGTATATACTCAAGATATTAGTATTGCTTTTGTTGATGAAATAAAAATGTTTGATGACAAATTAAATGTAGTTTTAGGCAGTAGATATGATAATGTTTCTCATCATACAGATAATGCTAAATTATCTTTAGCGAAAGATAGCGATCTCACTGATAATCATTATCAGGCTTTATCTTTGGCATTATCAACCAGTTATAACATAACACCAAATTATACTTTCCAATATAAAATTGGGCAGGGTTTTCGTATTCCAACAGCTCAAGAGCTTTATTTTGATTATGGAGGTAATGATGCTCGTAATCGCTTAGAGCCTAACCCTAATTTAAAGCAAGAAAAAGGATTAAGTAATGAAATATCATTAAGTTATAATAATGATAAATTATTTAATAAAGTAAATGTATATTATACTAAATACAATAACTTTATTGATCTTAAGCAGAGCGAAA
Organism: Proteus columbae; assembly: GCF_009914335.1. Classification (NCBI taxonomy): domain Bacteria; kingdom Pseudomonadati; phylum Pseudomonadota; class Gammaproteobacteria; order Enterobacterales; family Morganellaceae; genus Proteus; species Proteus columbae. The sequence goes on along the minus strand of NZ_CP043925.1, from coordinate 2,756,930 downwards.
AACAAGTTCCTAATCCGTGGTATGATCCTAATATGGGCGATAGTTATTGGAATAAGCCAACATTACCACAAAATCATCTTCAATATAGTAATGTTGCCTCAGCATACGTTTATGGTTTTGAGCTAACGAATGAAATTCGGCTTTCTAAAATATTCGGCTTAGATAATACATATATATTGCGTAATACATTTAATTATACACGCGGAAAAGATGCTTCTGGAGATTCATTACTTTCTGTACAACCTTTTAAATGGGTTTCTTCCTTATCTTATGATAATGCGGATAAAAAATATGGTGCAGGGATATTTATGACTTATTCAGCACGAAAAGAAGGTAATCAAGCAATACGGAATGGTCGTGAATGGCCATATCTTAGTGATTCTTATACTATATTTGACACAACAGCTTACTATAATGTAAATAAAAATATTGTATTACGTGCTGGGGTTTTTAATTTATTTAATAGAAAATATAGTACTTGGGATGCATTAAGAAGTCTGCCAGAATTTGGTACAACAAATCAAATAGATCGTGATCGTCTTGGTTTACAACGTTTTACTGCTCCTGGGCGTAATTTTTCTATGGATATATCATTGTATTTCTAATACTGAATTGATAGGCAACTATTTAGTTTATTACAATTTGTTAAAGCCTCTTAAATGAGGCTTTAACAAGATCATTTATATAATATTAGAATTAAATTGGTGGGTAGGCTATTTTATATATTAGTTGATTTGTTTTTTTTCTGTTGCCAAAAGCGAAAAAGGTAAGTTAATCCAATAATAATTAGATAAATAATAGGCTCTGGTGTTGGCGATTTTAATGATAAAAAATAATGAATACAGACTAATAATAAGAGTGGATAAAAAAGATTATGTATTCTTTTCCATTCTTGATTAAATTTATTTTTTAACCAATCAAATGAACTTATAGCCATCAATAATAAAATTATCCAACATAAAGCGCCTATAATAAGATAAATACGGGAAAAAACTTCGCTAAAAAAGAAAGTAATATTTTCCCAACCTATTTCAAGTAGCAGATAACTTGCTAAATGTAAATTAGCCCAAAAAAAACACCATAATCCTAATAGTTTTCTTACTTGAAATAATGTGTTTAATTTTAAGTAAAAGGCAACCATAGGGATCAGAGCTAATATAATTAATAAACGTAACGTTGTAATTCCAGTAAAATGCTGAATATCTTTTGAAGGATCTGCGCTGAAATTTTGCGTATAAATTGTATAAATAAGCCAAGTGAAAGCCAATAAACCAATAAGATGGAATATGGTTTTTAATAACTTAACTTTTATTCCATATATTGGTTGCATTAAAAATTTCTCCGCAAATCTAAATCTTTATATAAATGTGCGACTTGGTCGCCATAGCCATTGAACAATAATGTTGGTTGTCTTGTAACTTGACCTAATCCACCTGTGCCTATAAAGCGTTCTGTTGCTTGTGACCAACGAGGATGGCTAACATCTGGATTAACATTTGCATAAAAACCATATTCATGCGGTGCTGAAAGATTCCACGTTGTTGGTGGGATTGACTCAGTTAAACGAATTTTGACAATGGATTTGATCCCCTTAAATCCATATTTCCACGGAACAACAAGGCGAATAGGTGCACCATTTTGGTTTGGCAAGGATTTTCCATATACCCCTGTCGCCAATAATGTGAGTGGATTCATCGCTTCATCGAGTCTTAATCCCTCGATATACGGGTATTGCAAACCGCCGCCAATGAAGCGACTATCTTGTCCGCGCATCTCCTGTGGTGCATAACGCGTTTCAAAGGCAACATATTTTGCACGACTATTGGGTTCAACTAAAGAAAGTAAGCTCGCTAATGGAAAACCGACCCAGGGAATGACCATCGACCATGCTTCAACACAACGCATACGATAGATACGTTCTTCTAATTGAAATTTATGATTAATATCGTCTAAGTTTAAAGTAAGTGGGCGATTAACTTCACCATCAATAGTTAATGTCCATTCTTCTGTTTTCATTGTGTGTGCATACTTAGCAGGATCGGATTTATTAAGGCCAAATTCATAGAAATTGTTATATCCGATTACTTTATCTTCATGAGTTAATTGTAATGAAGATTGATATTCTTCAGGTTGAATAAATTGTAATTCTTTACGGGATGATTTTGGTGTTGTTGGTTTGTTATCTTCAGTAAGCCATGAAAATAAATCGGCTTTTGCAGTGGATGAAACCGCTATTCCAGCAGCGCCGATGCCTAATAATTTTAGTAAATTACGTCGTTTCATCATAAAAACAGATTCAGGTGTAATTTCTGATAGGTTGTTTTTCCTGTTTTTTTTCATGATGTTACCTCTACATAATTAAGAAGATATTTGATTGATAAATTAATTATGCAGAGATGTTTTATAAAAAAGCTGACAAAAAGATGACAATTTTGTCATATCGCGTAATTAGCATGGAAAGGTTAAAATAAATACATTATGTTTTCCAATACGCTCGTAACTGACTTTACCCTCATGTAATGTCATAATCGCTTGTACAATTGATAAGCCTAAGCCATTTCCATCTGTTGTTCTTGCATTATCACCACGCCAAAAACGAGTAAATATTTGTTCATGTTGATTCAATTCATCACCAATATTACTGATACAAATCAGTAACTGATTTTTTTCTTTTTTACATTGAGTGACGACTTGTGTATTAGCGGGAGAATATTTAATTGCATTTGATATGAGGTTCATTAATATGCGAGTAAAAAGTAAGTGATCTGCACTAACTGTTAATGTTGTAGGCTCTTTTAATAAGGTAATCTGTTTTTCTTCTGCATAAAATGAAAATAGGTTATAAATTTCATCAATTAGATCCGATAAATCCAAGCTTTCTCTATTTAAAATGATATTTTTATTTTCAGCACGAGCGATAAATAAAATATTTTCAATTATTTTTGCAAGTTTATCCAGTTCTTCAATATTACTAATAATAATTGATTCATATTCTTCTACGCTACGAGAGCGTTGTAACATAATTTCATTTTGAACTTTTATAGCGTTAATGGGTGTTCTGAGTTCATGAGCCAAGTCATCGGCTAATTGAGTTAGCTTTACAAAATCATTTTTTAACCTTTTTCTCATTATATTTAATGAGTCACCTAAACTTTTCAGTTCATTGGGAAGTTGTGAGATATTTATGGTTTGGCTAAGAGTATGTCTGTCTGTTTTAGCCGTAATTTGGCTAAGAAAACGGATATCTCTCAATCCATGTTTAATTAACCAAAAACTTAATATTCCCATAAATAAAATAGAAGCTAATGAGATAATCAATATTTTACTTAAATATTCGCTTAGCATACTGATGCGCACAAAGGATGCTTTGGCGATCACTACATTTAATACGCCTATTGGTGATTCTATTGTAAAGTTAATAGCCGAAACAGGAACACCTGATTCTGTTTCCCAGGAGGTAATCATGTTTAAATCTATATTCTTTGTATCAGTGGTTTTTAGATGATCTGCAAATAAAATATCTGAATTAGTATCAACTAAAATTTTATTATTAGCATCCGTAATATAAATAATATCTTGTTGCATATCCATCATACGTTGAAAATAGATAGGTAATGTTTTGATATCAATTCCACTATTAATTAACTTTACTAATTGGTCTGCACGATTTACAAGTAAGTTATTATCACGAGATATTAATTCATTTTTAAGCGATTGATAAAGCGTTAAAGACATAAAACCTGCATTTGCAATCATCAATATGATAAATAAAAAGATAATTTTAAATCTCAGTGATTTTGTTTTCATTATTGACTCCATTTAACCTATATCCCATTCCTCTAACCGTTTCGATTAATTTGATTTCAAATCCATCATCAATTTTTTTTCGTAAACGACGGATAGCAACATCTACAATATTAGTATCACTATCAAAGTTAATTCCCCAAATCTCGCTTGCAATTAATGTCCTTGGTAATATTTCATTAATATGTAAAGCAAAAAAAAGTAATAAAGAATATTCTTGGCGAGTCATTGGGATCTGTATATTATTACGCTCCACTTCATGACGAGATAAATTGATTTTTAAGTCAGCAATTTCAATAATTGTTGAAATATTTTTTTGAACTCTTAATTGATTTTTGACCCTTGCCAATAATTCTGAAAATGAGAAAGGTTTTACTAAATAATCGTTTGCACCTAATTCTAATCCTTTAACTCGGTCATCTATAGCATCCCTTGCTGTTAAACAAATCACAGGGACTGACTTTGATGTGCGTAATATTTTTAAAATATTCCAACCGTTCATTCCGGGAAGCATGATATCAAGAATAATCAATTTGTAATCATTTTCTAATGCTAAATAGAGGCCATCACGACCATCATTCGTAATATCAATAGTATATCCAGCTTCTTCTAGCCCTTTTTTAACCCAATTGGCTGTTTTTTCGTGATCTTCAATTAAGAGTATTTTCATTATGATCCTCTTAAACTCTTTAGAATAGGTATTTTGTATTATTTTAAACCAGTCATATATAGGATTAATAGAGCTAATTAAATATGATAGTTTTTACTAAAAATGACCTTGTAATAATAGATTTTAGAGACTCATAACATTGTTATTAAATAGCTTTTATGTAAAAGAGTAAGTAACTAATTTTATTCCAGAAATTTTTTATGACAGTAGATTCACTCGTTTTTGTATTTTCATTCTTAAGAAAAAATTGTAAAACTTATATGTATGCGGCTAGGGTTTAGCAATAATTTATGATGAATATGCTATAAAAGTTGAAGAGGAAGAATGTATTTGCTTGGTCATTGTGACTAGTCCTGATATAGGTTGACAACTTTTCAGGCATAAAACGCTCGATGTACTTCATCGGGCGTTTTATAGTTTAACGATAAGTGTGGCCGTTTTTCATTATAGAGTTGGATTGATTCTTCTACTAATTTTCTTGCTTGTTCCAGATTACTCGGTTTTATCAGTAGATACTCCATTTTTAATATTCCATTAATTCGTTCTGCTAAGGCATTTTGATAACAATCATACCCATCAGTCATAGAGCATTGAATATTATGCTCTTTATGTATCTCCTGATATTCTGAAGAACAATACTGTATTCCTCGATCTGAATGATGGATTAACGAAGTTGTCGAAGTCCGTTTTTTTAACGCCTGAACCAACGATTTCTTCACTGAACTTGTTTTCATATTGTTATCTAAATGATATCCCACGATTTTTCGTGAATACGCATCCGTAATTAAACTTAAATAAGTATCACCTTCATGCGTCGATAAATAGGTAATATCTGCTACCCAAAGCTGTTCTGGTTGTGTGGGGATAAACCCTGACTTAATTAAATTTGGATGCCGATAAAAACGATGATGGCTTAAGGTTGTTCGATGATAAGCCCGTTTATTAGGCACCAGTAACTGATGTTCCTTCAATAAAGAAAATAGCCGATCACGACCAATAACCATCTGTTTTTGCTTTAAAATAAAATGTAATTTACGCCCACCCAGTCGAGGTTGTAAGACTCGTTCAGATTTAACAGCATCAATGATGGCCGAATCGGCTTTCTTTCGTTCCTCAGTTCTATCCAGTCTCTTGTAATAAGCCTGTCGGCTGATCTGCATAAAACGGCAAGCAATTGTTACGGTGAGGTTTTTAACCGTTTTTTCTTTAATAACTCGGCTTTGCGCTTTTTTGACAAACGAACTCCAAAGTCTCTATCCATGACTTTAACCACTGCTTCGAAGAAATCGGATTTAAGCCGAGCCTCTTCAAGTTCCTTTTCAAGGATCTTAATGCGTTGTTCCGGCGTTTGTTGTTCAGAAGATTGGGTCATAGCTGAACCTCTATAAAAAGTATCAGGGGTACCGTTTGACCAATCTAACCTACCATGCTTACGAAGCCAAACTAAAACAGTAGAGCATCCTTGTATACCATAGCGATCTTGGGCTTGTTTATAGGTTATTTCGCCTTTTTCAACTTGGTCAACAAGCTGTAATTTAAAAGCGAGAGAATAATCGCGTTGAGTTCGTTTAGTGATTGGTTTCATTACACTCTCCAATTTCAGATTGGAAAAGTGTCAACCTTATTCAGGACGGGTCATTGAAACTAAAAAAGCCCACCGAAGTGAGCTTTTCTAAACTTTAAAATGCACGTGCATTGGGCGTGCACTTTAAAGTCTTTTTATTGTCAGTGTGTAGTCTTGTCGATTTCGCTAACTTCTTGTTTTTGAAGCCGTTGTCCTATCACTGACCCACCAAATTTGGTGGAGCTGGCGGGAGTTGAACCCGCGTCCGAAATTTCTACATCCTCGGTACTACATGCTTAGTCTATCTTTAATTTTACTTACCCACTGCGGACAGACGCGCCATGAATAAGCTAGCTTGATTAAGTTTAACGCTTCAACCCCAAGCTAGGCATCCACGCGATCTCTTTTGGGTTTGACCTCTCTTTATCCCCGTCTTAAGAGCGGAAGCTAGGGAGAGAGGGCTCAAAGCAGGTTATTAAGCTGCTAGTGCTTTATATTGATTGTCGTTTGCGACTATCTTTTTTGCGGCTTTTTACGAGGCCAACCGCCCCTCGGCATGCACCTTGGGTTTCGCAAATCCCGTCGAATCCAGAATCAGCCCCAAGTTGTTGACAGCGAGTATATCAGAAAAATACTTGTCATTGCTAGTACTTAACGCAATTTAGCGGTTAGCATTTTTCATAATACGTGCTTTGTCTAATTTCCACTCACGATCTTTAATGGTTTCACGTTTATCGTGATCTTTTTTACCTTTTGCAACGCCAATTTTGATTTTGCACCAAGCGTTTTTCCAATAAAGAGAAAGTGCAACAACGGTATAACCATCACGGTTGATTTGACCATAAAGGTTATCAAGTTCACGCTGTTTTAATAATAGTTTACGGGTACGTGTCGGATCACAAACGACATGGCTTGATGCAACATTTAAAGGCGTAATCGTTGCACCAAAAAGATAAGCTTCGCCATCACGCATGATAACATAGCTATCACTGATGTTTGCTTTACCGGCTCGCAGTGATTTAACTTCCCAGCCTTGGAGCGCCAAGCCCGCTTCTATCTCATCTTCGATGAAATATTCATGGCGAGCGCGTTTGTTTAACGCAATGGTCGCAGAACCAGGTTTGTGTGATTTTTTCTTTGTCATAATGTCCACATTATACTGTATGAGCAATAGAAAGAAATCATTTAACCGACTGTTTTCTTTTCAATTGCATAAAACTTAAGCTATATTCCATTAGATTTTTAATTAGTCACTGTTCAATGATATGATCCGCACAGTGTTGTCGTACAGGAATAACTATGCCTCAGATTAGTCGATCTGCTCTTGTCCCTTTTAGTACAGAGCAAATGTTTAAACTGGTTAATGATGTTCTTACTTATCCTGATTTTCTACCAGGATGCGTTGGAAGTAAACTGATCAAAAGCACACCAGAAGAAATGATTGCATCAATAAATGTCTCTAAAGCGGGGATCAGTAAAACATTTACTACCCATAATTTTTTAAAGACAAATGAACGTGTGGATATGCGTCTTGTTGATGGTCCCTTTCGTAAATTAACTGGGGGATGGGTGTTTACCGCACTTGATGATAATGCGTGTAAGATAGAGTTTCAGCTAGACTTTGAGTTCACCAATAAATTAATTGAGTTAGCCTTTGGTCGTATTTTTAAGGATTTAACGAACAATATGGTGCAGGCGTTTACTCACAGAGCGAAAGAGATCTATCGTGACTAAAATATGGGTAGAGGTAACCTATGCGTTACCTGACAAACAGTATCTTATCCCTGTGGAACTAACATTAGGGGATACTGTTGAACAAGCCATTATTGCTTCAAATATCTTAACGATTTGTAATGATATTGATTTGACTAAGAATAAAGTGGGTATTTATAGTCGACCAGCAAAGTTAAGCGATAATGTGCGAGACGGTGATAGAATTGAAATTTATCGACCTTTAATTGCCGATCCTAAAGAAATGCGTCGTAAACGTGCTGAGAAAGCACGACAAAAAGCGGATTAATATTATGCTTTTTGCCCAATAGGGGGGAGCATCATATATTGCATTGATAGGCTGTTTGATTACAGACAGATATAATAAAAGACAACACTGTTATAAAGCAATTTCTCTTTATAAAAACACACCCCAACGTCAAATCTAACGTATGGGGTGCAATTCACTTTTGCCAATCTTATACAAAACTAAGCTTTCTTAGCACTGTAATCGCATTACGATTTTGTTGTAGGTGCTGAGAAGTTAGGCATATTGCCTTGTTTATCAATCTTAGTCAGTATGCCATTGCTATCAAAAGTCAGGGTAAGAGTCTCTTGACGTACTTTCTGATGACCAGGCTTTTCACGGAAAACATAATACCAAGTCTGGCTTCCGAAAGGATCTTTTAGCATTGGCGTACCAAGGGCAAATTGAACTTGCTGCTGTGTCATTCCTTGCTGAACTTTTGCGACTTCGGCTGGCGTTAAATAATTTCCCTGATTGATATCTGGGTGATAAACCAGTCTCTCGAACATAGAGCAACCTGAAGTCATTACGACTAAAGATAAGGCGGCAACTTTTAACAGTTTAAAACGCATGGTTATTACATTCCTTTTAGGGTCATAGTGACGATGATAATCGACAACGCAGCAATTGAAAACCTTTCACACTCTGCCTATGACCCTAAATATCAATAAAAGTTTGTTAATCGTTATGCAGCCAACAAATCTTTCGCATTTGCTAAGGTATTTTTAGTGACTTCACTGCCTGCTAACAAACGAGCGAGCTCTTGTAGACGTTCTTTTTTCGATAGTAGTTTCATGGTTGTTTCAGTTTCTTCACCATTTGTCTCTTTATTGACAAAATAGTGTTGATGACCACAACCCGCGACTTGAGGTAAGTGAGTGACACACATTACTTGAGTTGATTCACCCAATTCGCGTAATAATTTACCCACAATAGCTGCTGTTGGGCCACTGATACCTACATCGACTTCATCGAAAATAAGAGCAGGTGTATCCATTTTCTTCGCCGTGATCACTTGGATTGCAAGTGCAATACGCGATAATTCACCACCAGAAGCAACTTTAGAAAGGGCTTGATGCGGTTGTCCTGGGTTTGTAGTGACATTAAATTCAACTTTTGTGGCACCATCGATTTGCAGTGAGCTATCATCAAAATGAGTATCAACAGTAAAATAGCCATGAGGCATTGATAATTGATGCATACTGTTGGTGATAAGCTGGCTTAATTCATTCGCATACTGCTGGCGAACCTGATGTAACTGTTTTGCGACATCTAATGCAATTAAATGGTCAGCTTTAACTTGTTCGATTAACGCATCACAATCATCATTTTGACGAAGTAGGGCATTTTTTTCTTCAATTAATTGCTGATGAAGATCGTATAATTCTTCAGGTGCGACACGATGTTTGCGTGACAAACTGATGTACTTAGACATGCGTTTTTCTACTTCAAATAAGCGATTAGGGTCCATCTCTAGGCGATCGCTATAATGACGAAGTTCATCACTCACTTCACTAATTTGAATCGTTGCTTCTTCTAACATTTCTAGTAGTGAATTGAACTGACTTTCCATAGAGGTCAGTTCAGCAATTTCATGTTTAGCCACATTGAGCATACTTAAAATATTTTGCTCTTCGTTATCGCTTAAAATTTGTAAGCTATTTTGGCTTAAAGTCAAAAATTGCCCGCAGTTAGAAAGACGTTTATATTCTTGATCTAATTCTGGGTATTCACCTTGTACTGGCTGAAACTCATTGAGTTCTTTTAAATGGTAATCAACCAGTTGCTGCCTAGCTTCTCGTTCTAAAGAGAGTTGTTGAAAAGCGGCTAAAGTTTGGCAACTTTGATGCCATGTTTGATAAGCCGACTTCATGCTTTTTAATAAAGCCGGTTCATGGGCATAGATATCAAGCAGTTGTTTTTGATAACGAGGCTCTAGAAGTTGTTGGTGAGCATGTTGTCCATGGATCTGGATAAGTAAAGAACCAAGCTCTCTTAATTGTGAAAGTGGTACGGAAGTGCCGTTGATAAAACCACGAGAACGCCCATCAGCAGAGATAGTTCTTCTTAATAGGCATTCGTTATGATCATCAAGATGATGTTCTTCAAGCCAACGTTGTGCTGATGGCGTGTCAGAGAGTGAGAATCGTGCACATAAATCGGCTCTAGTTGCACCTGGGCGCACCATATTGGCATCACCACGGTTACCTAAACATAAACCTAGTGCATCAATTGCAATAGACTTACCTGCGCCAGTTTCGCCTGTAATGGTGGTCATGCCACCAGAAAAATCGATTTCAAGTTCACGGACTATGGCAAAATGACTAATGGTTAATTGAGTCAGCATAGTGCCTCTCCTGTGTATAAAAACATATCTGTAATTACATACAGTATAAACTGGTTTTTTATACAGTAAAGTAGTGAGGCACAAAAATTAGAACATTTTTTTCGACCAACCTAATTTTGAGCTGAGCGTATTAAAATAATTGTAATCAGTCGGATGAACTAAATTGAGCTTTTGACGACTTCTCTTAATAATAACTTCATCACCTTCTTTAATGGGTAACACTAATTGGCTATCGCAACTGACTTCATAATCGATATTTGTTTGTGAGAATTTTAAGCGAATTTGGCTATCACTGCTGATAACTAAAGGGCGTGCTGACAAGGTATGTGGAAACATAGGTACAAGCGCAATAGCATCAAGATTGGGTGTTAAAATAGGACCACCGGCAGAGAGTGAATAGGCTGTTGATCCTGTTGGTGTTGCGATAATTAAGCCATCAGAACGTTGAGAGAAAGCAAAACGATCATCAATGTAAACTTCAAACTCGATCATATGAGCAACTTTGCCAGGATGAAGCACGACTTCATTGATTGCTGTACCAATGCGATTTCTTTGACCTTCAGCATAGACGCGTGCTTCAAGTAAAAAACGCTTTTCTTCATGATAGTGCCCAGCTAACACATTGGTTAATTGCTGTAAGGCATTATCAGGGTCGAGATCGGTAAGGAAACCTAAATTACCTCGGTTAACGCCAATTACTTTAATGTTATAGCGAGATAAAACGCGCGCAGCACCAAGCATATTGCCATCACCACCAACAACAATGACAAGGTCAGCAACTTTGCCCACTTGTGTTAAATCACCTGTTTGTGCATTTTCTAGTTTTAGTTCTTGTGCAACTTGTGTATCAATAATAACGTCATAACCTTGAGCCAATAGCCAATGATAGAGCATTTCATGCGTTGAAATTGCTTCAGGATGACGGGGATGGCCGACAATGCCAATGCATTTAAAGTGTTTTTCTTCTGTTACGGTATTATCTGGCATTTTTTTACCCTCGTTTTGCGCCAATTCCTTGAAACCCGTTTATTGATCCCCATAATAAACTAAATATGAAGATGAATACCAAAACTACGCGGAGATGTTCATGAGTAGTAAAGAACAAAATGTACATGAAGAGCAAGCCTCAAAAGAAAAAGAAGGAATGGGATCTGCAATGAATGAGTCTCAAGAGCCAACAATGACCGAAGAAGCACAAGCGGACTTTAATGCTCAAGCTGAATTAGTGGAAGCATTAGCGCGTGTTGATTCTCTCGAAAAACAACTTGAGCAATCTCAAAAAACAGAGCGTGAAGCAATGATCCGCGCTCAAGCTGAAGTTGAGAACATTCGTCGCCGTACTCAACAAGATGTTGAGAAAGCACATAAATTTGCGCTTGAGAAATTTTCTAATGAGTTACTGCCTGTACTCGATAATTTAGAGCGTGCTTTATCTGCAGCTGATCATGAAAATGAATCGCTAAAACCTATGATTGAAGGGTTAGAGTTAACGCTGAAATCATTCTTAGATGCTGTTCATAAATTTGGCATTGAAGTGGTTGAAGAAAAAAATGTGGTATTCAACCCTGAAGTTCACCAAGCGATGACATTAATTGATAGCCCAGCACATGACTCTAATCATGTTGTGGATGTTATGCAAAAAGGATACACCTTAAACGGTCGTTTATTGCGCCCAGCTATGGTTATCGTTTCTAAGTAATATTGATTAAAACATTCGTTATCACATGAGTTATTACATGTAGATAAAGTAAACCGCACAATACGAAGATTATTCAATATTCTTGTTATTGTGCGGTTTTATGTTTTATAGGGGAATTTTATTCAATGGGAGCAAGATGCCAATTGATTGGTTTGCGACCTTGCTGCTGTAAAATATCGTTGGCTTGTTTAAAATGACCACAACCTAAAAAGCCTCTATGAGCAGAAAGCGGGGATGGATGAGGTGCTTTTAAAATAACGTGTTTATTTGTATCAATAAAACGTCCTTTTTTCTGAGCATGAGCGCCCCAAAGTAAGAAAATAACTCCATCTCTACGCTGATTGATCTGTTCGATTACTGCGTCAGTAAAGATTTCCCAACCATAGTTAGCGTGAGAATGTGCTTGGCCTTTCTCTACCGTCAATACTGTATTAAGTAATAAAACGCCTTGTTTTGCCCAGCTTTCTAAATAGCCGTGATTCGGGCGTTTAAAATCAGGATATTCTTTTTCAAGCTCTTTATACATATTAACTAATGAAGGTGGTGCTGGCACGCCTGGTCGCACTGAAAAAGAGAGTCCATGTGCTTGGTTAGGGCCGTGATAAGGATCTTGCCCCAAAATAACTACATTCACATTATCAAAAGGCGTAAAACGAAAAGCATTAAAAATATCTTCTTGAGGAGGATAAACAATTTTACCTGCGGCTCTTTGTTGTGCGACTTGAAACATAATTTGATGAAAGTAAGGCTTTTCTTTTTCAGCGCCTATCACATCATGCCAAGTTAATGGTGTAGTCATAACCTAAAATCCTTGTTGATATCTTATAGTGTCTAAGCTTACCGATTTCATCAAGGGAATGAAAATATTATGGGCTAAAAATAAAAATTAATTGAGTTCTCAACTTTTATTTGAAAATTTACAAAAAAAATTGCAAATCAGTGATAAATGATTGTTGATTTAAAACAACACTTTGCACCTTCTGGGATAAAGTGCTTATGAATTTTATTGATATTTATCAAAGAATGGCGCCATTTATACTGGTATATAAGTAGACAGAAACATTGGTTAGACCAAATACCCAAGTTCTGATATGAGATTGGAATTTGATTTTGCGCCCAAATTGGAGGTCGAAATGATTACTGGTATCCAAATTACTAAAGCTGATAACGACGATTTATTACACTCTTTCTGGTTATTAGATGATGAAAACGGCGAAGCTCGTTGCATCTGTGCTAAAAAAGGTTTTGAAGAAGGCCAAGTGATTAACCGTAAAGAGTTAGGCAATATCGAATATCGTGAAGTGCCTGTAGAATCTAAACCGGTTGTTCGTGTAGAAGGTGGTCAACACCTTAACGTTAACGTATTAAGCCGTGAAACACTGGAAGATGCTGTTAACAATCCTGAGAAATATCCTCAATTAACTATTCGTGTTTCTGGTTATGCTGTGCGTTTTAACTCACTGACTCCAGAACAACAACGTGATGTTATTACTCGTACTTTCACAGAAAGCCTGTAATTTTCACTAAAGTAATAAGTTAATAATAAGCTCGATATGAAAATATCGGGCTTTTTTTCCATACAAAAGAAAAAATAAAAAACCGTAACTATATTATATAGCTACGGTTTTTTTATAAGTTCAGAAAGAGTATAGATTATTCGTTATCAGTATTTGTTTCTTTTGCTGGTGCAGTAGGCGCAACATTTTTTTCTGTATGTTCAGCAACTGCTTTGCGACGTTTACCAATATTTTTACGATCGCGAGTTCGCACTTTTTCTTTAACTGCTTTTTTCTCTTCTTCTTTTTTCGCTTTGCGTTTAGCAAGTACTTTTTTAGAAGGTTTGAA